>NZ_JBVHVI010000004.1:173443-499394 GCF_055564915.1 Streptomyces sp. NPDC028928 | reverse complement strand
CCCCCCCCCTCCCGCCCCCCCCCCCCCCCCTCCCCCCACCCCCCCCACCCCCCCCCACCCCCCCCCCCCCCCCTCCCCTTCCCCCCCCCCCCCCCCCCCCCCCCCCCCACCCACACCCCCCCCCCCCCCCCCCCCCCCCCCCGCCGTGCGGGACGAGGCGGGTCAGTCTCCGGCGAGGCGCCGCCGGAGCTCGGCCTTCTTGACCTTGCCGGTGAGGGTCTTGGGCAGGGCCTCGGCGAGTTCCAGCCGGTCCGGCAGGAAGCGCGGGTCCTGGCCGCGGTCGAGCAGGTGCTCCCGGACCTCCCGGAGCGTGGGCCGGGCGCCGCCGCGCGCGACGACGAAGGCCACGACGGGGTCGTCCGTCCGCCCCGTGGGACCGACCAGCGTCGCCTCGGCGATCTTCGGGTGGGCGGAGAGGATCGCCTCCAGCTCGGCCATGGGTACGACGATCCCGTCACGCAGGACGGCGTCCTTGGCCCGGCCCAGGACGCGGATGCCGCCGCGGCCGTCCTCCCGCGCCACATCGCCGGTGTCGAACCAGCCGTCCGCGGTCAGCTCGGCGTCGAAGGCCCGCTGGTTGCGGTAGTAGCCGAGCGCCTGGGAGGCGCCGCGCACCCGCAGCCGGCCCACCCGGGCCCGCCGGCCGGGCTCGTCGCACCGGTCGATGCGGATCTCCATGGCGTCGATCGCCCGGCCGTGGCTGTGCGCGGACCAGTCCTGGTCGTAGTCGAGCCGGCTGATGGTGATCGGACCGAACTCCGACATGCCCCACACCGAGTACGTGGCCGTGTCGAAGGTGTCGCGCAGCTCGTCCACCAGCTCCTGGAGCACCGGTTGGGCCCCGGTGACGGTGTAGCGCAGGCTGGACACGTCGTGCCGGTCGGCGCGCTGGGCCGCCGCCACACCGAAGAGCGTGGGCGGCGGACCGTACAGCAGGGTGGCGCGGTAGCGCTCCGCCAGGTCCAGCAGGCTGGTGTGGTTCCTGCCGTCCTGGAAGGCGATCGTCCCGCCGAGCATCACGCCGGCGAGGATGCCCTGGCCGAAGCCGGAGTAGTGCACCAGCGGCGTGGTGACGACGGCGACCAGGTCGTCGCGGAGCAGGAAGGTGTCCACGTAGCCGCGCACGCCCGAGTGCACGGTGTTCTGGCTGTGCACGACTCCCTTGGAGAAGCCGGTCGTACCGGAGGTGAACAGCACCACGAACGGCTCGTCGGGTCCGAGTGCGCGGCCCTCCAGGTCGCCCATGTGCGTGTCTTCCCAGGGCACCGCCACGAAGTGGTCGTGGAAGTCGAGCGTGCCCTCGGGAGCCTGGCCGCCGACCACCGCCACCCGCTCCAGCGGCAGTTCGTCGCGGAGCGCGGCGATGTCCCGGGCGAGCGGGTGTCCGTCCCACTCGGCGACCGTGACGCACAGCCGGGCCTCGGTGAGTTCGAGGCGGTGACGCAGCTCCTCGCCCTGGCACTCCGGCGCGATGGGGCAGATGACGGCGCCGACGGCCATGCACGCGTACATCAGCGGCACCATCTCCCACCGGTTGGGCAGCTGGACCGCGACGACGTCCCCCCGCCGGACGTCGAGTTCGAGCAGCGCTCCGGCGAACCGGTCGGTGAGAAGGGAGAGTTCGGCGTAGTCGAAGGTGTCGGTACGCGCCTCGCCCAGGCGGCGCCCGGCGACGGCCAGTTTGCGCGGCCGTATCCGGGCCTGCCGCCGCAGGTCGTCGAGGAACGTCTCGTCCCTCCACCAGCCGCGCGACCGGTACGCGGCCGCGCGGTCCGTGGCCGGCGCCGGGGCCGGCGCCGGTATGTGTGCCGGGGGAACGATCGTCGTCATCGCAGTTCTCCACGTCGCACCGCGAGCAGCTCCGGCAGCGGGTCGCCGGCGCGTCCGGCGGCGATCTCCAGCAGGGCCCGGGTGTTGTCCCGCACCCGGTCGCCGATCCAGTCGAAGACCCATGCCTTGCGCGCCTCGGCCGCCAGCTCGAAGGGCACGACCCGGGTGACGGCCAGGGCGGCCGCGCCGGCGCCGCCGATGTTGGCGATGACGCCCGGCACCAGGGTGGCGCCGGCCGCCCGCGCCTTCTCCCGCGCCTCGGCGTCGGAGGCGAGGTTGGCGCCCTCGACCACCAGGCCGGCGCGCAGCCGGTGCGCGTTCTCAGCGTTCAGGGCGTGCTTCTGGGCGGCGAGGATCAGCAGGTCGGCGTCGACGTCGAGCCAGGCGTCGGGGCCACTGGAGCGGGTGACGTGCTGCGGCAGACGGGAGCGGTCGATCAGCCCGAACTCGTCGGTGATCGCGACGAGGTCGGCCACGGGCAGCCGGTCGGCGCTGATGGTGCCCTGCGCGTCCGCGACGCCCACGATGACGTGGCCGCGGTCCTCCAGGAACCGGGCGACCGCGCGGCCCACCGCGCCGAAGCCCTGCACAACGACCCGGGCGGGCTCGGTACGGCCGCTCGCCTCCAGGGCGGTGACGGCGGCGACGCCGACGCCGTGCCCGGTGACGTCGATGAGCGGCTCGTAGTAGGTGCGCCAGTCGATCGGCATGTCCGGGGCGCCCAGCCGGTAGCGCGGGTCGTAGCCCGCCTCGTCGAAGAAGACGGCCCGGTCGGCGGGGGTGACGCCCATGTCGATGCCGAGGTGGATGCCGCCGTGCAGCAGGGGCTTGACGGTGCGTCCGAAGGTGCGGAAGGTCTCCTCACGGTTGCTGCCGTCGGAGACGATGCCGCCCTTGGCGCCGCCGATGCGCAGGCCCGCGAGCGTGAACTTGTGGGTCATGTCGCGGGCGAGGCCGGCCACCTCCTCCTGGGTCACCCCGGGGGTCATCCGGACGCCGCCCATCGCGAGGCCGTCGACCAGCGTGTCGATCACGACCCAGCTCTTGATGGTGCCGCCGCTGCCGTTCAGGTGCACGACGAGCGCGGGATCCTGCGTCGTGGTGTCGTCGAGGCTCATGTGCCGAGTACTCCTGTCAGTCGGTGAGGTGCGTTCACTGGTAGAGCTGCGCGAAGCCCCGCAGGATCTCCAGGCCGTCGCTGCGGAACTCCAGGTGCGCCTGGGAGCCGTGGATCCGGCCGTCGTCGGAGCGCAGGAACTCCACGGGCGCGTGCTCGGAGCGGCCGATGGAGCGGAAGCCCCGCGGGGCCTCCTTCAGGTAGAGGGTGTGCCGGTGGAAGACCGTCACCGTGGGCTTCACATGGGTGAAGAGGGGCTCTTCCTTGTCGACCTGGACCTCGTAGCCGCCGACCCGCTGCGGGCCCTCGGCCAGCTGCCCGCCGGCCGCGACCGCGAGGATCTGCATGCCGCCGCAGATCCCGAACACGGGGACGTCGGCGTTCATGACGAGGTCCACGAGCGGCTTGTAGTACTCCTGGTCGTAGGCCCGTACCTTGGTGCCGCTCAGGACGATCGCCTGGTAGCGGCCGTCGAGCCGGGCGGGCACGTCGGCCGGTTCGACGGTGTCGGTGTCCGAGCCGAGCGTCTCGAAGCGTCCGCGCAGCTGTTTCAGGGACAGGGTGCGGTTGTTGACAACCAGCACACGGGTTTTCGCCACGGTGGTGCTCCTCAGGTTCGCGTGATGACGGTGCCGGTGCGGGCGGCGAGCAGGTCCGTGACGGGTGCGCTGCCGATGACGACCCGCTCCACGCCCCGGTCCAGGGCCTCGCCCGCGGCCCGCAGCTTCTTGCGCATGCCGCCGGTGGCGCCCTTGTCGCGGAACTCCGCCGCCGCCTCGGCGGTGATCTCGGACACCGGCTTGCCGTCGATCAGCAGGTGCGCGACGTCGGTGACGAGGACCAGGTCGGTGGCGCCGGTGGCCCCGGCGATGGCGGCGGCGGCCCGGTCGGCGTCGGTGTTCACCTCCTGGCCCGCCTCGTTCCGGGCCAGCGGCGTGACCAGACAGGCGTGTCCGGGCCGCAGTCCGGTCAGCGGCGCCGGGTCGACGCCGGTGATCGGGCCGACCAGGTTCTCCAGCTCGACCAGCTGCTTGTCCTTCCACCACCAGCGCTCACCGGCGCCGGCACGGACCAGGCCGTCGCTGCCGAGCAGCCGCCGGGCGGTGATGCCGCGCTGTTCGAGCCGCTTCAGCACCTCCCGGCCCAGCTCGGCGCTGACGGTCTTGATGTCCTCGATGACCTCGGGGGTGGTCCAGCGGCTCTGGTTGCCGTAGCGGTCGCGCAGGATCGCGGAGGGCTCGCTGTAGCGGGGGCTGAGCTGCTTCAGCGGCTTGGACCAGCCGTGCACGAGGACCAGCGGCCGCTCCTGGCCGTGCTTGGCGAGGTCGTCCCACCAGCCGCCGTCGAGGTCGGCCAGGCAGCTGCCGCCGAGCTTGACCACGGTCGGGGGGAGCTGTGCCTGTGTCCCGTTCATGCGGGCATCACCGGCTGCATGGTCAGACCCGTCTCCTCGGGCAGGCGGAAGCGCTTGTTCACGGCCTGGACGGCCTGGCCCGCGGCACCCTTGACCAGGTTGTCCAGGGCGGCGAGGACGACGATCCGGCCGCCGTCCGGGTCGTGCAGGGCGGTGACGTCGCAGTAGTTGGAGCCGAGCACGGCCTGCGGGTCGGGCACCGGGATCAGCGTCTCGTTGTGCCGGCGCACCCGGACGAACCGGTGCTCCTTGTAGAACCTGATGTACGCGCGCTGGAGTTCCCGCTGGTCCACCTGCTCGTCGGTGTACACGTAGGAGCTGGCCAGCAGCCCGCGCACATGCGACACCCCGTACGCCGACATGGCCAGGGAGCCGACGCTGCCGGGCTTGCCGCGCAGCAGGAAGTCGCTGACCTCGGCGGCGTGCCGGTGGCCGGTGGGGGCGTACGGCGCGATGGCGCCGTTGCGCAGCGGGTGCAGGTCCGGGACGCGCAGCTGGAGACCGCCGCCGCTGGAACCGCTCTTGCCGTCGATGACCACCGTGCGCAGGTTCAGGCCGAGGCCGAGGGTCAGCGGGGCGAGCCCCAGGGTGATGGCGGTGGCGTAGCAGCCGGGCACCGAGATCAGCGCGGCGTCCACCAGCTGGTCACCGACCAGTTCCGGCACCCCGTAGACGAAGCGGTCGGCCAGCTCGGTGGCCCGCTCGGCCTTCGGGTACCAGCGCGCGTGCAGCTCCGGGGTGCGGATCCGGAAGGCGCCGCTGAGGTCGGTGACGCACGGGACGCGGTCGGCGAGTTCGGCGGCGAGCCGGGCGGAGACCGGGGCGGGCGTGGCGAGGAACACCACGTCGCACCGCTCGGCCACCCGGTCGGCCGTGACCGGCTCGACGGTCAGGCCCAGGTCGAGACGGAGCCCCGGGTGCAGCTCGGCCGGACGCCTTCCGGCGCTGGAGTTGCCGCCCAGGAAGGTCAGTTCCATCTCGGGGTGCTGGGTGACCAGTCTGATGAGTTCCCCGCCGGCGAGCCCGGAGGCGCCGACGATTCCCACACGGATCATTCGAGTGTCTCCTGGACGTGACGGACGACGACCGACGCGATGTCGACCCCGGTCGTCGAGGCAACTCCCCGCCAGGCGGGGGCGTGGTTGACCTCGTTGACGAGATAGCCCGACGGGGTCCTGAACAGGTCGACCCCGTAGATGCCGCTGCCGAGCCGGTCCACGACGCCGTCCACGATCTTCTGCACGTCGGGGTCGTGGGCGAGGGCCCGGCTCTGGTTGCCCAGGGCCGCGTTGCTGCGCCAGTCGGCGCCCGCGCTCTCGAACTCGGCGGCGGCGACGATCTCCCGGCCGACGACCAGGCAGCGGATCGAGCCGCCGCCGAGGTAGGGCTCCACCAGGCAGGCCTGCTCGAAGGCGTGGCCGAGGTCCTCGACGTAGTCGTAGACGGACTGCGCCAGGTCGGCGTCGCGGACCAGGGTCACGCGCTTGCCCATGCCGCCGTAGACCGGCTTGAGCACGACCGGCACGCCCAGTTCGTCCAGCGCCTTCTCGAAGTCCTTGCGGGACAGGGCGAGCCGGAAGTCCGGCACCGGGACGCCGGCCTCGCGCAGGACGGCGCGCAGCACCAGCTTGTTCTCGCAGGAGTGGATGGCGGAGGCGGAGTTGAGGACGCGGAAGCCGTCGGCCTCGGCGAGGGTGGCGATCAGGCCGCCCCGGGTGTAGCTGCGGCTGCGCACCATGAGCGCGTCGTAGCCCTTGACGGACAGGGCGTCGCGGTGGCCGGCGCACAGGGACTCGTCGTTGACCCAGTCGATCCGCAGGCCGAAGTCCTGGGCGGTCTCGATGAGCCGGCGTTCCTCCCAGCCGACCCGGTCCGCGACGATGGCGACTCGGTTGGTCATGTCACTGGCCCCAGTCGCGGAGCTGGACCTCGACCATCTGCAGGGTCAGCCGGCCGTCCTCGATGCCCTCGATGCGCAGGGTCAGCATGCACTCGGGGCAGGAGAGGGTCTCGCCCTCGACCATCTCGGGCACGGTCAGGTCGGTCTCGCACTCGGGGCACGAGCCGGTGAGAACAGCGGTGCTCATGGATGAACTCCGTTCACGGTGACGGTGGGAGGGATGAGGAGAGGTTGGGTACGGTCGTGGCGCGGGACGCGCTCAGGCGGCCTGGAAGTCGATGGCGGCCTTGCGGACCGCCTCCTGGTCCAGCACGGGGGCGCCGTTGCCCTCCTGCCGCCGGACGAGCCAGGCGGTGAAGGCCTCGATGTCGACGTCGATGTCCGAGCCGGCCAGCGCCCACCTGACGAGGGCGGGGGTGAGACGGGTGCGGACCCGCAGCTCCCGGGTGTTGCCGACGAGTTCGGCCGGCAGGGTCTCGTACGCCTCCGGGTGGCTGAGCTGGCCCGGCAGCTCGTAGGCGAAGGCGTGCGGGGTGGTCGGGCCGGACTGGAAGGCGCTGCCGAGACCGGCGCCCTTGAGGGCCGCCCGGGACAGCTCCGTGAGGTGGGTCAGGTCGAAGCGGGTGTCGCCGTGGATGACGCGCAGCGAGGTGAGCAGCTCGGCCAGGGGGGCGTTGCCGCCGCGCTCGCCGATGCCGCCGACGGTGGCCGAGATCCACTGTGCTCCCGCGCGGACGGCGGCGAGGGAGTTGGCGACGGCCATGCCCAGCATGTTGTGCGAGTGGATCTCGATCTCGGAGCCGTCGATGGCGGTGAGGTCGGAGATGACCTCCTCCATCTGCCAGGGCGAGAGGTACGCGACGGTCTCCGCGAGCCGGAACCGGTCGGCCCCGGCCTCGAAGCCGGCGGTGACGTAGGGCACGAGCCGGCCCTTGGGGGTGCGGGCGCCGTCCTCACCGCTGAAGGTGACGTGGAAGCCGCGCTCCTTGGCCTGCGATATCGCCGAACGCGCCAGTACCTGCAGGAACTTGGCGCTGGGCGAGCCGAGCTTCAGCTTGGCGTGCTGCTCGGAGGTGGGGATGGAGTACATGATGTGCCGCACGCCCAGGCGCTCGGCCTCGTCCAGGGCCTTCTTGACCTGCTCGCGGTCGCGCACCACCACGAGGGTCATGCTGCGCTCGGGGCCGATCGCCTCGTGCGTGGCGAGGACCAGGTCGGCGTCCTTGGAGTCGGGGCCGGAGACCATGCCGACCTCGACCAGGTCGATACCGGTCCTCACCAGCAGTTCGGAGATGACCGTGGCGTCCTTCGGACCGAATTCGACACCTCCCATGTGTGCGGAGTCGCGCAGGGTCGCGTCGGACAGATGGGGCAGCTGCGGAAGGCTGCCCTCGTTCTCTGATTCAGCCATTGCGTTCCCTCCTTTTCCAGAGCCTGCTTCCTTTTCGACACCGAACATGCTGCGTGACCCCGTGCAAAGATGCGATGCTCGCTTTGTCAGAGCTGTGTCAAGGGCTGTCAGGGAATGTCACGCCCGGCAAGAAGTGCGAATGATTCTCAGACTTGGAAAATCCCGGGAACCGCTTGTCGTTTGCCTTTGCATGAAAACCGCCCCCACCGGCTGGGCCGGCGGGGGCGGTTCGAGGCCGTCGTGCGGGACGGAATCCGTCAGGCGGTGTAACCGCCGTCCACGGCGAGGGCGGTACCGGTGATGTAGCGGCCGGCCGGGCCCGCCAGGTAGGCCACCGCGGCGGCGATGTCCTCGGCCTCGCCGTAACGGCCCAGGGCGGTGAGGGAGGCCTGCCACTCGGCGGAGTCACCGTCGGCCGGGTTCATGTCGGTGTCGATCGGGCCCGGGTCCACGACGGTGGCGGTGATACCGCGCGGTCCCAGCTCCCGGGCGAGGCCCTTGGTCAGGCCGACGAGCGCGGTTTTGGCCATCGCCTGGAGGACGAAGTTCCCGGCGGGGACACGCCCGTTGAAGCACGAGCCGATGCTGATGATCCGCCCGCCGTCGCCCATGTGCCGGGCGGCGGCCTGGGAGGCCAGGAACACCGACCGGACGTCGGCGGCCAGCACCTTGTCCAGGTACTCGGTGGTCACCTCGTCCAGCGGGCCGTAGGCGAGGAAGCCCGCGTTGTTCACCAGGATGTCGATGCCGCCCAGCTCGCGCACCGTCTGCTCCACGGCCTCCACCGCGTCGTTCGGCCGGGTCAGATCGGCCCGGACGACCGCGGCCCTGCCGCCGTTCTCCTCGATGCTCTTGGCGACCTGGCGGGCCCGATCCTCCGCCTGCACGTAGGTCAGCGCGACCGCGGCACCCGCGTCGGCCAGCCGCTTCGCCACCGCCGCGCCGATACCGCGGCTGCCGCCGGTCACCAGCGCCACTTTGCCGGTCAGGTCACTCATGGGACTTCCTCCGTAGACGGCTCGATGTTCGTCGCCCCGCTACGCTAGAAGCTGACACCGGTGTCAGATTCAAGTCCTCTGCTCGGACAAGGGGTTGAAAGATGCGGATCGGTGAACTGGCCAGGCGCAGCGGGGTGAGCGAGCGGTCGCTGCGTTACTACGAGGCCCAGGGGCTGCTCACGTCCGAGCGGACCCCCGGCGGCCACCGCGACTACGGCGAGTGGGCCGTCGACCGGGTCATCCTCATCCAGGCGCTCTACGCCGCGGGGCTGAACAGCAAGAAGATCGCCCAGCTGCTGCCGTGCATGCGCGACGGCGACGGCACACCGAGCGCGAGCGCGACGCCCCGGCTCGTGGACGAGCTGACCGCGGAACGGAGCCGGCTCGACCGGATGATCGCCGACCTGGTCCGCTCCCGTGATGTCCTGGACGGTGTCATCAGCACCGCGTCGGAGGGCCTGAGCGCCGCCGCCCTCTCCGGCACCGGCGGCGGCTGACCCCCGGCGCCGTTCAGGCCGCCTTGTCCGCCAGCGCGGCCAGGGCGGTGCGCGCGTGGTGCTCCGCCTCGTCGGGGCTCAGCCACACCCCGCGTTCGAACGCCTCGGTGAAGGCCCGCCCGCCCAGGACACCCTCGGCCGCCGCGGTGATCCGGTCGACGTCACCGCGCTCCGCGGGCGGCAGGGGTGCGCCCACGCTCCGGCGAGCGGCGTGGGCGGCGCCGAGGAGCAGGGCCGCGCAGGTGGCGCCGGAGCGGTGTCCGCACAGCGCGGCCGTGCCGGCGAGGCCCTCCAGGGAGAGGGCGAGGGCGCGCGGCTCGTCCAGGCTGTGGGCGATGCGCAGACCGCGCAGGTGGTGGGCGGCGGAGCGGGCGGCGTCGCCGCGGAGTTCGGCGATGAACCCGAGCTCGGCGTGGAGCAGATGGTCACCGGCCGGTGAGGAGACGTCGGCGTGGGCGTCGCGGATGCGCAGCAGGTGCGCCTCGGCCGCGTCGACGTCCCCGGAGCGCCGCGCACCGAGCGCCAGGCCCATGTCGGCGTGGATCTCGCCGTACTTGTAGCCCTGTTCGACGGCGATACGGCGGGCCTGCTCGTGCAGTTCGCGGGCCCGGTCGAAGTCCTGGGCGAGCAGCGCGAGCCGGCCGAGCCCGGACAGCCGGGCCGACACCTCGGCCTCCAGGCTCAACTCCCGGGCGATCTGCAGCCCTTCGTGCTGGCGGTGCGCCGCCTGCGCGTACTCCCCCTTGATCTCGGCGAGCGCGGCGAGCGGTGACACGGTCTGCAGTTCGCCCCAGCGGTCGCCCAGTTCACGGAAGAGCGCACGGCTGCGCCGTCCGTCGCGGGCCAGGCCGTCCAGGTCACCGCGGACCAGGGCGAGCGCCGCCCGCAGGCCGAGCGCGGCGGCGATCCCCCACTGCTCGTCCGCGGCCTCGAAGTGGAGGAGCGCACGGGTGTTCAGCGCGCGGCTGCCGTCCAGGTCGCCGACGCTGAACCTGCCGTAGGCGTTCAGCCACAGCGCCCGGGCGCGGCGCACGGGGTCGGGTACGGCGTCGGCGCGGCAGGTCACCGTGCGCTCGCCGGTCAGCAGGAGGAACCCGCCGTGCAACAGGGCGAGTTCGGGGTCGGGATGGCGGGGGGTGGCGGTGAGGACGGCGGCCAGGGCGCGGCGGGCCTCGGTGAGCCGGCCGCGCAGCAGCCACCACCAGGACAGAGCGGTGGCGAGCCGTACGGCCTCTTCGCCGCGCCCGTCGGCGGCCCGTCGTACCGCCTCGTCCAGGGCGGCGCGCAGGTTGCACGCCTCGGTGTCCAGGCGGGTGAGCCAGTCCCGTTGCTCCGGACCGCGCAGCCGGTGCTCGGCGTGTTCGGCGAGCGCGAGGTAGTGGTGCAGATGGCGTTCCCGGACCGCGTCCTCGTCGGCCGTCTCGTGCAACCGCTCGGTGGCGTAGGCGGCGACCGACTCCAGGAGGCGGTAGCGGGGGCCGGCCGGGCCGTCCGTGACGACCACGAGGGACTTCTCCACCAGCCGGGTGACGAGGTCGAGCACGTCGGCGCCGGCCACGCCCTCGCCCGCGCACACCGCCTCCGCGGCATCCAGGCCGCAGCCGTCGCGGTGCACGGCGAGGCGGCTCAGGACGAGGCGTTCGGGCGGGCTGAGCAGCTCCCAGCTCCAGTCGATCATCGCGCGCAGGGTCTGCTGGCGGGCGGGCGCGCCGCGCTGCCCGGAGGTCAGCACCCGGAACCGGTCACCGAGGCGGGCGGCCAGCTCCCGTACGCCCAGGGCGCGTACCCGGGTCGCCGCGAGTTCCAGGGCGAGCGGGATGCCGTCCAGGCGGCGGCAGATCTCGGCCACGGCGGCGTGGTCGGGCCCCTCGCCCGTGCCGAGCCGGAAACCGGGCGCGCAGGCGGCGGCCCGCTCGGTGAACAGGCGTACGGCGTCCGGGGTGGGGAGCGGCTCGACCAGGAACACGGCCTCGCCGGCCAGGGCGAGCGGTTCCTGGCTGGTGGTGAGGATGCGCAGCTGGGGGGCGCTGCGCAGGAGCAGCGCGACCAGCTCGGCGGCGGCCGCGACGACGTGTTCGCAGTTGTCCAGCACCAGCAGGGTACGGCGGTCGCGCAGGGCGGCGGTCAGCCGGTGCACGGGGGAGGTGGCCCCGGTGCCGGTGGCGGGCGGGGCGGAGGGGGCGTCGTCCCGGATGCCGAGGGTCGCGGCGACGAGGTCCGCGAGGTCGTCGGGGGTGGCACTGCGCACCCCCGCGAACTCCACGAACCAGGCCCCGTCGTGCAGCCCCCCGGCGACGCCCTGCGCGGCGGCCACCGCCAGGCGGGTCTTGCCGACCCCGCCGGGCCCGGTGAGCGTGACGAGCCGCTGCCGCCCGAGCATCCGGGAGATCAGCCCGAGAGCCTCTTCACGCCCGATGAGCGCGGTGAGGGGCACGGGCAGGTTGGTCGCCGGGGCGACGCCGGGACGCGATGCCGGCGGGGCGGAGGGAGACATGGTGGGCGCGGTCGCGGCCTGCGGCCGACCGGCGTGCGGCGGGCCGGCGTGCAGGAGCCCGGCGTACGGCGCCGCAGCGGACGGCTCACCGGCGAGCGCCGGATCGGCGTGGGACGCGCCGGGGTTGGACGCCTCGGCGTGCGGCGCGCCACTGTGCGCCGGCGCGGTGTGCGGTGACGCCGCGTGCGAGGGTGCGGAGGGCGGCAGCGCGGAAGGAGGAAGGCCGGCGTGCGGCGGGTGGGCGTGCGGCGGCGCGGCATGCGGCTGACCAGCGTGCGGCGGCGCGGCATGCGGCTGGCCTGTGTACTGCGGGCCGGCGTGAGGTGGCCCAGCCTGCGGCAAGCCCCCCTGCCGGGGCCCGTCCTGCGCCAGGCCGGCATCCGGCGGCGCGACAGGAGACACCCCGGGATTCGACGCCGCGGCATGCGACGACCCGGTGTACAGCGGAGCGCCGTGCGGCGGTGCCCCTTCCGCTGGACCTGTGTGCAGCGGAGCGCCGTGCAGGGAACCGGCGTACGGTGGCGGCGCGTCCAGGCCTGGGTCCTGGCGGAGCATGGCCTGGTGGAGGGCGCTCAGGGCGGGGGCGGGGCAGGCGCCCAGTTCGGCGGCGAGGCGGCTGCGCAGGTCCTCGTACGACGCGAGGGCCTCGCCCTGGTGGCCGGCCCGGTACAGCGCCTGCATCTGCACGGCGCGCAGCCGCTCCCGCAGCGGGTGCTCGGCCACGAGCGCGGCCAGTTCGCCGGCGAGCAGCAGGTGGTCCCCCGCCGCCAGGCGGGCCTCGGCCCGCTCCTCCAGCACGGCCAGCCGCTGTTCCGCGAGGCACTCCCGGGCCGCGCGGACGAACTCCTCGTCGGCGAAGTCCGCGTACGCCGGTCCGCGCCACAGCCGGAGGGCCTCGGTGAGCAGTTCGGCCCGCGCGCGCGGGTCAGCGACGGAGCGGGCCTCGGCGACGAGCCGGCCGAAGCGGTCGGCGTCCACGTCGTCGGCGGGGCCGAGCCGCAGCCCGTACCCCGGCGGCTGCCGCACCAGCCGTTCCCGGCCGAGCACCCGGCGCAACTGCGAGACCTTGGCCTGCAGCGCGCCCGACGGATTGCCGGGGGGATGGTCGCCCCAGAGATCGTCGATGAGCCGGTCCGCGGAGACGGGGCCGCCGTCGTGCGCGAGCAGATCCGCCAGCAGCGCCCGCACCTTGGTCTCGGGGACCTGAAGCCGCTCCCCTTCGTCGTCCCACACCGCGAGTGGTCCGAGCACCCCTAACCGCATGTGCACCACCGTACCCGGTCCGTAATGCGTCCGCTCGGTTCCGGTTCCGTCCCGGGCCCGTTCTGTTCCGGCACCGGCCCCGAAGCGTTCCCGAAGGCTTTCCGAAGCATTCCCGAAGTGGCCGCGCGCACAGTCGTACTCCCCGGATGTCCGGCTGCCGGGAGTGCCCGGCAGCGTCACGGCGGATCCCCCTCCCCCCGCCGTGGCCCACGGGCATCGCCCCAGCAGATCAGGAGTACAGCCCATGAGCGCCTCACCCGACACCGCCACCCCTGCCGGCGCCGCGCCGCCCAGCCGGCGGGCGAGCGAGGAGCCGCCGCAGAAACTGCCGATGCTCGCGCTGCTCGCCCTGGCCACCGTGGTGTTCATCACCAGCCTGACCGAGACGCTGCCCGCGGGCCTGCTCCCCGACATGAGCCATGACCTGCGGGTGAGCGAGTCCGCGACCGGGCAGACGGTCACCATCTACGCCATCGGCACCGCGCTCACCGCGATCCCGCTGACCGCGGCCACCGCGGGCTGGCGGCGCAAGCGGCTGCTGCTCACCGCCGTCGCGGGCTTCGCCGTGGCCAACACGGTCACGGCCGTGTCGTCCGTCTACGGCCTGACGATGGTGGCCCGCTTCCTCGCCGGTGTCGCCGCGGGCCTCGCGTGGGCCCTGCTCGCCGGCTACGCGCGGCGCATGGCGCCGGTCCCCCTGCAGGGCCGGGCCATCGCCGTCGCCATGGCGGGCATTCCGGTGGCGCTCTCCCTCGGCGTGCCCGCCGGGACCTTCCTCGGCCAGGCCCTCGGCTGGCGGGTGGCGTTCCTGGCGATGACGGCGCTCACGGTGGTGCTGCTGCTGTGGATCACCGCCGCCGTGCCCGACTACCCGGGCCAGCCCCGCGGCGAACGCCCGCGGATGCTGCGGGCATTGGGTGTCCCGGGGGTGCGCCCGGTACTGTTCGTCACGCTCGTCTTCGTGCTGGCCCACACGGTGCTGTACGCGTACATCGCCACCTTCCTGGACGGCCTGGACATGGGTGACCAGACCGATCTGGTCCTGCTCGCCTTCGGTGTCACCTCGCTGCTCAGCATCTGGATCGTGGGCGCCCAGATCCAGCACCGGCTGCGCTCGCTGACCGTCGCCAGCACCCTGCTGGTGGCTGCCGCCGCCGCGCTGCTCGCGGCGCTGAACGGCGGCGGCGCCCTGGTGTACGTCGCCGCCGTCCTGTGGGGGTTGGGCTGGGGCGGACTGCCCACGCTGCTGCAGACCGCCGTCGGCGACGCGGGCGGCGACCAGGCCGACGCGGCGCAGGCGATGCTCGTCACGCTCTGGAACGTGGCCATGGCCGGCGGCGGTGTGCTCGGCGGCGTGCTGCTGGACGCGACCGGCAGCGGTTCCTTCCCCTGGACGGTGCTGTTGCTCCTGGTGCCGGTGCTGGCCGTGGTGCTCGCCGCGCGCCGCCACGGCTTCCCGGCGCGACGGCGCGCAATGTGATGTTCACAGACCGGTGACGGTACGCGGGCTTTCTTTCGGCCCTTCTCCGCCGGTGGCCCCGGCCTCCGGCGGAATGCCCGGCTCCCTCCGCCTGACCAGTGGAAACCGGTCCTGTTCCGTGGGTCACGGAAGGGGCGCAAGGGCTTTCCCCGGCCCCTTCACCGCCCTTGGCCCCACCCCTCCCCCGACCCCGTTCCCGCTGGTCAGCGGCCGAAATGTCAAAGTGACAGCACAAGGCGTGAATTTAGCGATGCAGCCGGTAGCTTTGTCCCTCGTACGACTGCCCGTACATCCACACGAACACTGTGGGACGACACGACTGCGAGGGGGCGTAGTTAAACATGTCGTCATTGGGAGTGCGCGTCGCTGCCGGGGATCGCGAGCGCATACAAACGTTTGTTGAAAGCGTATTCAATCCGCTGCACCGCGCGGAACAACGCCGCTGGGCCCGGGCCTACTTGTGGGGGCTGATCCACACCCCCGGCAAGAAGACCCCGCGGCGCATGGCCGAGGCCGGATTATTGCCGGCCGGAGCGGCGCACGGCCTGCACCAGTTCATCAACAGCAGCACATGGAGCTGGGAACCGGTGCGCCGCGCGCTCGGCCGGACCATCGCGGCGAACCGGCCGGCGTACGCCTGGACGGTCGCCGATCTCCTGATCCCGAAGCAGGGCGAGCACTCGGTGGGGGTGCACCGTCGCCTCGACCAAGCGACCGGACGCACCATCAACTGCCAGCGCGGGGTGGGGCTCTTCCTGTCGACGGGCACCCGGTGCTTCCCCGTCGACTGGAGCCTCGTCCTCGACGGAGCGTGGGACTGGGACGATCTGCGCAGGCGCCGTGCGCGCATACCGGACACCGAGACCGGGCGCCCCGTGGGGGCGTTCGTCCTCGGCTTCGCCGCCGGGGTCACCACCGCGCACCCGCCGCTGCCCACGGCGCCCTGGGTGCTGAACCTCACGCAGCGGTGCGACGACGCGAGCGGCGTCATGGCCGGACTCGCCCGCCGCGGGCTCGACTTCGTGTGCGAGGTCGACTCCGGACAGATCGTCCTCGTCGGACGCCCGTCCCCGAGGGTGATCACCGTCGGGGAGCTGATGGAGGAACCGCACGCCCGGCAGCCGCATGTGCTCATGCGCCCGGCCGAGCACGGGATGTCGCGGGCCGTACGGGTCAACGTGTACACGGGGCCGGTACGTCTGTCCCAGCGCGGGGCCGCCAAGGACGGCGTCTCGCGTACGTACCACGTCCTCGAACAGCTCTCCGCCGACGGCGGCCAGCCGGCCCGGTACTGGATCACCAGCCTGATGGGCCGGGGCGTGGAGGAGGTCCTGGCGCTGGCCCGGAGCCAGGCCGTCGCCCGCCGGACCGTGACCACGCTGCGGGAGGAATTCGGTGTGCTCGACTTCGAGGGCCGTTCCTTCCCCGGCTGGCACCACCACATGACCATGGTCTCGGCAGCGTACGCCTACCAGCACCTGTGCGGCGCTCACGGCGCTGTCCCCGCGCCGGCCGCAGGGCTGGCCGCGGCCGGCGCCGACGCCACGGGCTACTGGGCGGACGCCGGAGCGAAAGGCCTGGGAGCGTGAAGAAAGTGCTGGTCGTAGAGCCGGACGCCACCGCGGCCGAGACTACGGCGGGTGATCTGCGCCGGCAGGGCTACGCGGCCCACACCGTCGACCGGGGGTCACGGATCCTGCGTTCCTACCACGACGCCGATCTGGTGCTGCTGTCCCTGGATCTGCCCGACATCGACGGACTGGAGGTCTGCCGCACGCTGCGGGCGGAAAGCGATATTCCGCTGATCGCCTGCACGCACCGGGACAACGAACTGGAAAGGGTGCTCGCGCTCAAGGCGAGAGCGGACGACTGTGTGCTGAGGACGTGGAGTCCGCGCGAGATCGGTGCGCGGATCGAAGCGGTGCTGCGGCGCACCCGTCCGCACTCCGTCGGCGCGGACAGCATCTCGCTCCGGCCGCTGCACATCGACCCGCGGACCCGGGAGGTGCGGCTGCGCGACCGTGTCGTCGACGTGACGGCCACGGAGTTCGAGTTGCTCTACACCCTGGCCGCCCGGCCCGACTCCGTCGTCTCCCGGAAGGAGCTGATGGCCAAGGTCTGGGGCAGCAACTGGGTCAGCACCAGCCGCACCATCGACACGCACGTGAGCAGCCTGCGGGCGAAACTCGGCTCCAGCCGCTGGATCATCACGGTGCGCGGGGTCGGCTACCGCATGGGACACGTCGGGCAGCTACCCGAGGTGTCCGCGGGCTGAACCGCCCGAACACCTGTCGAGGACCCCGGGCACGCGCGGTGCCGGACACCGCGCCGCCCGGGGCCGTTTCCCCCCGCGCTCGAGAAGGAGCATCTTGACGAAGCAGATCCATCTCGCGGCCCAGCTGCCGGGCATCCACAACGTCACCGTCTGGTCGGACCCGCGCTCCAGGAGCCAGATCGCCATCGGCTCCTTCGTGCACCTCGCGCGGACCGCTGAGCGCGGCAAGTTCGACTTCTTCTTCCTCGCCGAGGGACTGCGGCTGCGCGAGCACAAGGGCCGCGTCTACGAACTGGACGTGGCCGGCCGCCCGGACAACCTGACGATGCTGAGCGCCCTGGCCGCCGCCACCACGCGTCTCGGGGTCGCCGCCACCGTCAACGCCACGTTCAACGAACCGTACGAGGTGGCGCGCCGGCTGGCGACCCTGGACCACCTCAGCGGCGGGCGGGCCGGCTGGAACGTGGTGACCAGTTTCGACGCCTTCACCGGGGAGAACTTCCGCCGCGGCGGCTTCCTCGCCGAGGCCGACCGCTACACCCGCGCCGCCGAGTTCCTGGCCACGGCGCGTGAGCTGTGGGACAGCTGGGACCGCGCGGATGTGCCCGCGGACCCGGTGTCCGGGCGGTTCGTGCGCCCCGGGGCCGGTGAGTTCGCCCACCACGGCGGGCACTTCGACATCGCGGGACGGTTCACCACCCCGCGCAGCCCGCAGGGGCACCCGGTGATCATCCAGGCCGGGGAGTCCGACGCGGGCCGTGACTTCGCGGCGTCGGACGCCGAGGTGGTGTTCAGCAAGTACAACCGGCTGGAGGAGGCCCGCGCCTTCTACCGCGACGTCAAGGGCCGGCTCGCCCGGTACGGCCGCTCACCGGACGACCTGCGGATCATGCCCACCGCCACCGTGGTCGTCGCCGACACCGACGCGGAAGCCGCGGCCTACGCCGACGAGATCACCCGCGCCCAGGTGAGTCCGCAGACCGCGATCGCCCATCTGGAGGCCGTCTGGGGCCGCGACCTGTCCGCGTACGACCCCGACGGGCCGCTGCCCGACATCGACCCGGAGCCCGAGTCGCTGGTCCTCAAGGGGCACTCCGTGTTCCGCACGGGCCGTGCCGAGACCGCCCGGCGCTGGCGGGCCCTGGCCGAGGAGCGCGGGCTGAGCATCCGCGAGCTGGTCATCGAGGTGCACGGCGGGCAGACCTTCGTCGGCAGCCCGCACACCGTCGCCGACGCCATCGACCACTTCGTGCAGACCGACGGCGCGGACGGCTTCGTCTTCGCCACGCATCTGACGCCCGGCGGCCTCGACGACTTCGTCGACCGGGTGGTGCCCCTGCTCCAGGAGAAGGGCGTCCACCGCCCCGACTACACCGGCACGACGCTGCGGGACCACCTCGGCCTGCGCCGGCTGCCGGACACCGAGCGCACGTCCGGCGCCGCTTCGGCCCAGCGGGAAGGGAGTGCATCGTGAACGACAGCTTGCTGCACCTCGCCGTCGCCCTCGACGGTGCCGGCTGGCACCCCGCGGCCTGGCGGTCGGAGGACGCCCGTCCCGGCGCCCTGTTCACCCCCGGGTACTGGGCGGACCTGGTCACGGAAGCCGAGCGCGGCCTTCTCGACCTCGTCACCTTCGAGGACGCCCTCGGTCCGCAGTCGGCCGCGCCGCACCGCCCCGACGACCGGACCGACCAGGTCCGCGGCAGTCTGGACGCGGTCCTGCTCGCGTCCCATCTCGCCCTGCTCACCACGCACATCGGCCTGGTCCCCACGGTCAACGTCACCCACACCGAGCCCTTCCACGTCGCCGTGGGCATCGCCACTCTCGACCATGTCAGCGAGGGCCGCGCGGGCTGGCGTCCGCAGATCGCCTCGCGCGCCGCCGACGCCGCCCACTTCGGCCGCCGTACGACCCCGCAGCTGACCGACGACGACCTCCGCGACCCGGAACTGATCGCCGCACGGCTGCGCCCGCTGTTCGCGGAGGCCGCCGACGTGGTGGAGGTGGCCCGGCGGCTGTGGGACAGCTGGGAGGACGACGCGGAGATACGGGACACGGCCACGGGCCGCTTCCTCGACCGCGACAAGCTGCACCACATCGACTTCGAGGGCGCCTGCTTCAGTGTCAAGGGCCCCTCGATCACCCCGCGCCCGCCGCAGGGCCAGCCGGTGGTGGCGAGCCTCGCGCACGCCTCGACGCCGTACGAGTTCGCTGCGCGTGGCAGCGACATCGTGTTCGTGACACCGTTCGACCGCACGGACGCCAAGGCGATCCTCGCGCAGGTGGACGAGGCCGCGGACCGGGTGGGCCGGGACCCGCGGGACGGGCCGCTGCGCAGGTTCGCGGACCTGGTCGTCTTCCTGGACGACGAGCCCGGCGCCGCCGCCCGCCGCAAGGAGCGCCTGGACGCACTGGACGGCGCGGAGTACACCTCGGACGCCCTCGTCTTCACGGGCAGCCCCGGTGAACTGGCCGACCTGCTGCTCGACTGGCGCACCGCCGGACTGGACGGCTTCCGCCTGCGGCCGGGCGCGCTGCCGCACGACCTCACCGCGATCACCCGGCGGCTGGGGCCGGAACTGCGCCGCCGCGGCGCGTTCCGCAGCGCGTACGGCACCGGGACCCTCCGCGAGCGGCTGGGCCTGCCGACGCCCCGCAACCGGTACGCGCGCCAGGGCTGATCACGGTCGGCGGGCGTGGCTCACCGGGCGTCGTTCACCGGGCGTCGTCGGGTGTGCCGAGCCCGGTCAGCGCGCCCACCGGGTCGAGGTCCGGGGTGCCGCGGGGCCACCAGTCCTCCTGGCCGGGCTCCGACTCGTAGGCGTACCAGAGGCCGTCGCGGCCGAGGCGGAGCTGGACGTGGCCGCGGGGGTGGGTCAGCCGGTTGCGCCAGGGGCGGAACGCCGGGAGGTCGGCGGCGAGCAGCAGCGGGCGGGCCCGGTCGAAACGCCCGGCCGGCGGGTCCCACGGTTCCTCCAGGACGGCCAGGCCCGCCGGACCGCCCTGCCGCCAGGCCGCGACGGCACGCGCGAGGTCGGCCGGGGTGCGGCCGGCGGCATCGGCGAGCGTGGCGTACAGCGCCCGGGTGGCCGCGGTCAGCCCGGAACCGGGGCGGGCCGCGGCGAGCCGTACCGCGTCCTGCCACAGGGTCAGCTCGCCGACCGGGTCGCGTCCGGTGCCGAGCAGGGCGTGGGCGCGGGCGGCGGCGTCGGTGGCCAGCTGGTCCAGCGCGAAGGGGTCCGGGCCGCCGGGTGCCGAGGGATAGACCGGGGGCTGCTCGGGGTGCGGGGGCACCGGCAACGGCGGGGGCAGCGGCGGACGTTCACGCGCGGCGAGGGCCTCGGTGGCCCGGACGCCGGGCAGGGTCTGCGGCTGCCCTTCCCGCGCGGCACGGGCCGCGCGGGCGGCGCTGCGCCGGGACAGCGCGTCGAGCAGCTCCTTCTCGCCCCGGCCGCGCAGCAGGAGCAGCACGAACGGGTCGGCGTCGAGCAGGCGGGCCGTCTGGTAGCAGAGGGCGGCGGCGTGCTTGCAGGGGTGGCCGGAGTCGGGGCAGCTGCACCGGGGGGCGAGGTCACCGGGCCCGGGCAGCAGGGGCACGCCGCAGTCGGCGAGCGAGTGGGGCAGCTCCTTGTCGAGCAGCGCCGCGATGTGCCCCGGACGGTCGGCCGCCGCGTCCAGGAACCTCTCCCAGTCCTCGTCCCCCAGCGTCCGCACCCGCACCTGCACCCGGTAGGGGCGGGGCCGGCTCCCGCGCACATAGGCCAGCACCAGCCCCGGCGTGACGGTGATCGCGTCCACATGCCCCTGCTCCGCGTACCCCCGCCCGCGAGCCAGCCGCTTGCCGTCCAACGCCCCCCGCTCCAGCGCCGTCACCCAGGCGTTCCCCCACCAGGTCCCGGCGAACGAGGCCTCCTCCCCCGAGTCCTCCCGCACCGCGAACGCCGGGAAGGTACGGCGGAGTTCGGTGTCGCGGTGAGGGGTGGCCATGGTGGGGGGTGCGTGCGGGGTCGCGGGGGCGGGGGCCGGGGGCGGGGGCGGGGGCGACGGGGATGACGTCGGCGGGGCCGGCTCGGTGGGTGCGGGTGTGGGCGCGGGGGTGACGTGCGCGGGGTGTTCCGGCTCGTCGGAGGTGTCCGCCCAGGTGGGCATGCGGAAGGCGGTCGCCAGGTAGTGCCGCATCTCCTGCACGGCCTGGGCCCTGGTGGCCCGGGCCTCCCCCAGCGCGGGCGCTGCGGAACCGGAAGGCGCCGGTGCCCGCCGCTCACGCCGGGGCTCCGCCGCCTCGGCGCGCAGCGCCTCCCGCCGGGCCGCACGCAGCGCCTCCCGCGCCGCGTCGCCGGGCCGCCCACCGGAGACACCGGCAGCACGGTCACCGGAACCGGCCGGACCCGCACTCGAACCAGCCGCCCCGGCTTCCGGCACGGCGGGCGCGGGCTCCTCCTGTCCTTCGCCCGCCACGGGGCCGGCGGCATCATCCGCCGGCGCCGCGCCGCCGGTCGTCGACGCGTCTCCCCGCCGCGTGGAGAAGGCAGCCCGGAGCGCCGCCCGCGCCACGTCCCCGGGCCGCGCCGCGCTCTCAGGGGACGGCACCGCGCGCGTCACGTCCTCCGGCTCGACGTCGTCACCGCCGGACAGCGCCCTCCGCGCCGCATCGCCCGGCTCACCGCCGCCGTCACCGGACGGCACCTTCGGCGACAGGTCCCCCGATTCCGCCCCCGTGCTGTCGGTGTCGGCTCCGTGGCGTGCCGCCCGCAGGGCACGGCGGGCGGCGTCGGCGGGGCGGGGGCCGTCGGTGCCGGTCATGGCGTCCTCCGCAGGGAGACCAGGTCGGAGAGTTCACGGTCCGTGAGTTCGGTGAGCGCGGCCTCGCCGGAGCCGAGGATGGCGTCGGCGAGGGCGCGCTTGGAGGCGAGCATCTCGGCGATGCGGTCCTCCACCGTGCCCTCGGTGACCAGGCGGTGGACCTGGACGGGCTGGGTCTGCCCGATGCGGTACGCGCGGTCCGTGGCCTGTTCCTCGACGGCCGGGTTCCACCAGCGGTCGAAGTGGACGACATGGCCGGCGCGGGTGAGGTTGAGGCCGGTGCCGGCGGCCTTCAGGGACAGCACCAGCACCGGGGTCCCGCCGCTCTGGAAGCGGTCGACCATGCGCTCGCGCTCGGGGACCGGCGTGCCGCCGTGCAGCAGGTCGACGGGGACCGCGCGGGCGGACAGGTGGGCGGTGAGGAGGCGGGCCATGCCGACGTACTGGGTGAAGACGAGGGCCGAGCCGTCCTCCGCGAGCAGGGTGTCCAGCAGTTCGTCCAGGAGGGCGAGTTTGCCGGAGCGGGCGGCCAGGCGATCGGGGTCCGGCTGCTCCTTGAGGTAGAGCGCGGGGTGGTCACAGATCTGCTTGAGCGCGCCGAGCAGCTTCAGCACCAGGCCCCGGCGGGCCATGCCCTGCGCCGTCTCGATGGCCAGCATCGACTCGCGCACCACCGCCTCGTACAGCGCGGCCTGCTCCCGGGTGAGCGGCACCGGGTGGTCCGTCTCCGTCTTGGGCGGCAGCTCGGGCACGATGCCGGGGTCGGACTTCTTGCGGCGGAGCAGGAAGGGGCGGACCAGGCGGGACAGGCGCTCCACGGCTTCCGTGTCCTCGCCGGTCTCGACCGCGCGGGCGTGCCGGGCGCGGAAGGACTTCAGCGGGCCGAGGAGCCCGGGGGTGGTCCAGTCGAGCAGGGCCCACAGTTCGGAGAGGTTGTTCTCCACGGGGGTGCCCGTCAGCGCCACGCGCGCGGGGGACGGGATGGTGCGCAGCGCCTTGGCGGTGGCGGAGTAGGGGTTCTTCACGTGCTGCGCCTCGTCGGCGACGACCATGCCCCAGGGCTGCCGCGCCAGCTGTGCGGCGGTGGAGCGCATGGTGCCGTACGTGGTGAGGACGAAGCCGCCGGTCACCTCGTCCAGGGTGCGGTCGGGGCCGTGGAAGCGGCGGACGGGGACGCCGGGCGCGAAGCGGGTGATCTCCCGCTGCCAGTTGCCGAGGAGGCTGGCCGGGCAGACGACGAGGGTCGGCTCGGTGCGGGCCCGCTTCAGGTGCAGGGCGATCAGGGTGACGGTCTTGCCGAGGCCCATGTCGTCGGCGAGGCAGCCGCCGAGGCCGAGGGAGGTCATGAGGTCGAGCCAGGCCAGGCCGCGCAGCTGGTAGTCGCGGAGGGTGGCGTTCAGGCCGGGGGGCGGGGTGGCGGGGCGCAGGCCCGCGGTGAGCCGGTCGCGGAGGGCGGCCAGCGCGCCGGCGGGGACGACGTCGACGGTCTCGCCGTCCACCTCGGCCTCGCCGGTGAGGGCGACGGACAGCGCGTCGACCGGGTCGAGCAGGCCGAGTTCACGCTTGCGGGCCTTGCGGACCAGGGCGGGGTCGACGAGCACCCAGCGGTCCCGGAGCCGTACGACGGGGCGGTGGGTCTCGGCGAGGGTGTCCATCTCGGCCTCGCTGAGCGGATCGCCGCCGAGCGCCAGCTGCCAGCGGAACCGGAGCAGGTCCTCGCTCTCGAAGAAGCCGGTGCCGTCGGTCGCCGAGCCGGGCGCCGGGCGGACCACCGCGGTGGCGGTCAGGTCGCGGGCGAGGTCGCGGGGCCAGTGGACGGCGACCCCGGCGGCGGCCAGCCGGCCCGCCGCCACGCCGAGCAGCTCGCCCAGCTCCTCCTCGGTGAGGGCGAGGACGTCGGGCACGTCCTGTTCGGCGAGGCGGTCCAGGGGCGGCCACACCCGGGCGGCGCGCCGGACGGCGAGGGCCGCGTCCACGCGCGCGCGGGGCCCGAACGCCGCATCGGCCTCCCCCGTCCACAGGGCCGCCGCGTCGGCCACCAGGGTGGGGTCGGCGAGGCTGTGGACCTGCACGATCGCCGCCCCCGCGGCACGCGTCCCCTCGCGTTCGCCGGCGTCGAAGACGTCGTACGCGGACAGGTCCAGGCGCAGCGAGATCCGGACGCCCGCGTCCATGCCGGCGGCGACCTCGGCCGCCCACTCATGGGCCTCGGGCAGGTGCTGGGGCTCGCGGGCGGCGAAGGGCCGGCCGGCGGTGAAGGGGGCCGCGGGCGTGCGGGGCAGGGTGTCGGCGACCGCGTCCAGGAAGGAGCGCACCAGGGCCTCGGGCTCGGGCAGGCACAGCGGGCCCGGGCCGGGCAGGGGCACGGCGTGGCCCTCGGCGGGCAGGGCCGCGGCGATGGCGCGCAGGTGGGCGATGTCCTCGGGCTCCAGCGGGCCGGCCCGCCAGGCGTCGTGGCCGCCCGGGGTGAGGCCCGGCAGCAGCCGGCCGCGGGCGACGAGCCGCAGCGCGTGCAGGGCGGCGGCGCCCCAGCAGGCGGTGGCCGGGTGGGCGGCCGGGTCGCGCCGGGCACGGACCAGCAGCGGCAGGGCCTCGGCGAGCGGCAGGGTGAGGGCGGGCACCTGCCGGCGGCGCGCCCCGGCACCGTGCCGTCGTACGACCGTCAGCTCCTCCGTGGCGGTCCCGGCGCCGTCGGGCAGCGGGGCGCCGTCGGGGTCCCAGAAGGCGAGGCGGCCCTGGCGCGGCAGGGGCGCGGGCAGGTAGACGGACGCGAGGCGCACCGGGAGCGGGTGCCCGGTCCCCGTCTCGCGGGACCCACCCGTGCGCTCGGCCACCGCAGCCGTGCCGCTCATACGTCCTGCCACCTCCCGCCCTTGCCTCGGACCAGTCGTCTCCGACTCTACGGGCGGGGTCTGACAATCGGCTCCGAGGCCGGTCACGGGCCCGGTTACGGCACCGTGCGGGAGACGACGAACACCACCGGCTGCTCCGGGTCGGACAGGTTGACGACCACGTCCTGGGTGGGTGCCGGGTTCCTCTGTTCGTGGGTCAGGCCCCACCAGGGGCCCGGGCCGCCGAAGGTCCAGCCGCTGACTTTCCGGTCGCGTTCTCCGACGGCGATCTCGTTCTTCTTCAGCTGGTCGCGGCGGACGCCCATGGCGCCCAGGAAGCTGTCCAGGCCGGCGGGGTTGGTGCGGAACTGGACGTAGAGCCGGCTGGTCTTCCAGTTGTTCGTCTCGTAGTAGGCGATGTCGTCGGCGGGGTGCGGGACGGACACCTGGTACAGGCGGCGCTGGACCTTCGACGGCCAGCCCGGGGTGAGGCCGGTCGCCGAGTACTTGGCCTCCTTGTCCTTGCCGCTGTTGCGGCTCTGGTTCGCGGAGATCACCAGGTAGCCGGCCGGGACGCCGATGAGCAGGACGATGATGAGCAGGGTGAGCGCCCGGCGCTTCGCCTTGTGCCGGGGGTCCTCGGCGGGCCGCTGCGGCTCGTCCGGGGGGCCGCCCTGGTGGGGCAGCGACGAGGTCATGCGGTGTCCCGGTCGCGGCGGCCCTGGACGTACCGCTCGTAGCGCTCGTACCGCTCCACCCGGCGCCGCTTGGCCCGGCGGAACCGGCGGGCGACCAGCCGGGCCAGGTCGGCGGCGCCCACCATGCCGGCCTCGGGGCCGAGCTGGGCGCGGGTGATGCGGGCCTCGGGGCGGTAGCCGCGGCCGGTGAGGTGGCGCTTGAAGGCGTCCCGGGCCGGGCCGATGAGCAGGTCGTCGGCGGCCGAGACACCGCCGCCGATCACGAAGCAGGAGGGGTCGAGGGCGGCGGCGAGGTTGGCGATGCCGACGCCGAGCCACTGGCCGATGTCCTGGAGCAGCTCCACGCACATCGCGTCGCCCTCGCGGGCCAGCTCGGTGATCATCGGGCCGGTGATCTCGTGGATGTTGCCCTTGACGTGCTCGATGATCCCGTAGGCCACCGGGGAGTCGGCCGCGGCCAGCTCCTTGGCCTCGCGGACGAGGGCGTTGCCGGAGCTGTACTGCTCCCAGCAGCCGCGGTTGCCGCACGGGCAGCGGTGCCCGCCGGGGACGACCTGCATGTGGCCGAACTCGCCGGCGACCCCGAACTTGCCGCGCTTGACCTGGCCGTCCTCCAGGATCGCGCCGCCGATGCCGGTGCCGAGGGTGATCATGACCAGGTGGTCCTCGCCGCGGCCGGCGCCGAAGCGCCATTCGGCCCAGGCGGCGGTGTTGGCGTCGTTGTCCACCAGGACCGGCACGGCGAGGCGGCTGGCGATGCGGTCGCGCAGGGGTTCGTTGCGCCAGGACAGGTGGGGGGCGAACAGGACCCGGTTGCGGTCGGCGTCGACCCAGCCGGCGGCGCCGATGCCGACCGCGTGCACGTCGTGCCGGTCGGACAGGTCCAGGACCAGTTCGACGATGGTGTCCTCGACGACCTTGGGGCTCTTGGACTTGTCCGGGGTCTCCGTGCGGAGCTTCTCCAGGATGTTGCCGTCGGCGTCCACGACGCCCGCCATGACCTTGGTGCCGCCGATGTCGATGCCGACCGTCGGCACACGGGGTGCGGTCAGGTGGGACCGGCGCTCTCGTGTGCCGACGGTGCGCAGGACCGGGGCGCGGCGGGAACCGATGGGGGCGGTGAGGTCGCGGTAGGTGCTCATCGTTGGTCGATTCTGCCGCACGCTCACGCGCGGTGCCGCGCAGGGCAGGGGCAGGGGGTGCGCGTCTTCAGGTTCGCTGCAGTTCGTGGACCAGAGCGTCCAGGTCGGCTCCGCCCGCCATCTGCTTCGTCAGCTCGTCCAGCGTGATCTCGTCCCGTGTGTAATTGCCCACCATCGTGCCTCTCCTCAGGAGCACGAATCTGTCGCCCACCAGGTACGCGTGATGCGGATTGTGGGTGATCAAGACAACACCCAGGCCCTCGTCCCGTGCCGCGGCCACATATTTGAGGACCACACCGGACTGCTTCACACCCAGTGCAGCCGTCGGCTCGTCCAGCACGAGGACCTTCGCGCCGAAGTGCACCGCCCTCGCGATGGCGACGCACTGGCGCTCGCCACCCGACAGGGTGCCGATGGGCTGGTCGACGTCACGGAGGTCGATGCCCATGCGCAGGAGCGCCTCGCGGGTGGTGCGGCGCATGAGGTCGGTGTCGAGGCGCTTGAAGGGGCCGGCGCCCCTGCGGGGCTCGGAGCCGAGGAAGAAGTTGCGCCAGACCGGCATGAGGGGGACGACGGCGAGGTCCTGGTAGACCGTGGCGATGCCCCGGTCCAGGGCCTCGCGCGGGGAGGAGAGGGTGGTCTCCTCGCCCTCGATGCGCAGGGTGCCGCCGTCGTGCCGGTGCAGGCCCGCGATCATCTTGATCAGCGTCGACTTGCCCGCGCCGTTGTCGCCGAGGACGCAGGTGATCTCGCCCGCGTGGACCTCCAGGGAGACGCCCTCCAGGGCGCGGACGGTGCCGTAGTGCTTGCTGACGTCGGTCAGCTCCACGAGTGTCACTTGGTGGCCTCCGCGCGCTTGCGGACCCAGGCGTTGAGCAGGGTCGCGAGGAGCAGCATCGCTCCGAGGAAGAATTTGAACCAGTCGGGGTTCCACTCGGCGAAGACGATGCCCTTGCTGGTCATGCCGAACAGGAGGGCGCCCACGGCGGAGCCGATCGCGCTGCCGTGGCCGCCGGTGATCAGGCAGCCGCCGATGACGGCCGCGATGATGTAGATCAGCTCGTTGCCGACGCCCTCGCCGGACTGGACGGCGTCGAAGGAGAAGAGCAGGTGCTGGCCGGAGATCCAGGCGCCGAACGCGACGCCCATGTAGAGGCCGATCTTGGTCCGGGCGACCGGCACGCCGACCGCGCGGGCCGCGTCCTCGTTGCCGCCGACGGCGAAGATCCAGTTGCCGGTGCGGGTGCGCAGCAGGATCCAGGAGGCGAGGGCGACCAGGCCGAGCCACCACAGGATGGTGACCTTGACGTCGACGCCGCCGACGCCGATCGTCGAGGCGAAGACGGCGTGGGCGCTGGGGAAGCCCTCCATGTCGGCGATGGTCTTGGTGGAGACGGTGCCGTCGATCAGCTTGGTGAAGCCGAGGTTCATGCCGGTCAGCATCAGGAAGGTGCCCAGCGTGATGATGAAGCTGGGCAGCTTGGTGCGGGTGAGCATGAAGCCGTTGAAGGCGCCGATGGCCAGGGTGACCAGCAGCGACACGCCGACACCGACCCAGGTGTTGGCGGTCATCTGGTAGCTGAACATCGAGGAGACCAGCGCGGAGGACGTCACCAGGACGCCCGCCGAGAGGTCGAACTCGCCGCCGATCATCAGCAGGGCCACGGGTACGGCCATGATGCCGATGGTCGAGGAGGCGTACAGGACCGTGCTGAGGCTGGAGGCGCGCAGGAAGCCGTCGGCGGCGAAGGCGAAGAAGACGAAGACCGCGAGGGCGCCGACCGTCGAGCCGAGTTCGGGGCGGGTGAGCAGCTTCCGCAGCGCGGAGGTCTGCAGAATCCTTTCGTCCAGCAGCTTCTCGTCCGTGACCGCGCTCATCGGGTGCCCCGCTCGGTGTACTCCGCGAGGGCGGACGCCTGGTCCCTGGTGATGATCTGCGGGCCGGTCAGGACCGGCTTGCCGCCGCCGAGGACGTCGCCGTTGTACTTGTACAGCCACAGCAGGTCGACGGCCTGGTAGCCCTGGAGGTACGGCTGCTGGTCCACGGCGAAGCCGAGGGTGCCGTCCTTGAGCGAGGCCGCGACCTTGGCGTTGAGGTCGAAGGTGTCGATCTCGGCTTTGCTGCCCGCGTCCGTCTTCGCCTTCACGGCGGTGTCGGCGTAGGGCGCGCCCAGGGTGACCACGGAGTCGATGGACGTGTCGGCCTGGAGCTTGGCCTCGATCGCGGACTGCACGTCGGGCATGTTGGTGCCGTTGACGTAGAGCTTGCGCAGGGTGCCGCGGAAGGTCTTGGCGACGCCGTCGCAGCGCTGCTCGTGGCCCACGTTGCCCTGCTCGTGCAGCACGCACAGGGCCTTCTTCCTGCCGCGCTTGTTCAGCTCCTCACCGACGGCCTCGCCGGCGATGGTCTCGTCCTGGCCGATGTGGGTGAGGGCGCCGAAGGCCTTGGACTCCTCGGAGCCGGAGTTCACCGTGATCACCGGGATGCCGGCCTTCTCGGCGCGGGCAACGGCGGCCTTCATGGCGTCCGGCTTGGCGAGGGTGACGATGATGCCGTCGACCTTCTTGTCCACGGCCGCGTCCACCAGCTGGGCCTGCTGCTGGGCCTCGTCGTCGTGCGAGTACAGGAAGTTGATGTTGTCCTTGACGGCGGCCTGCTCGGCGCCGCTCTGCACGATGTCCCAGAAGGTGTCGCCGTCTCCCGAGTGGGTGATCATCGCGAAGGTCCAGCGGGGGGTGTTCACCGCCGCCCTGCCCTGGGCGGCGGCGGCCTTGCGGGCGTCCTCCGCCCGCTTGCCTCCGGTGCTGCTGCACGCCGCCAGGGACACGGAGAGTGCCCCCGCCAGCGCTATGCCTACCCAGGTCCGAAACCGTGCCACGAGGCCGTGCCCTTCTTGCTGTGTCCATCCATACGCAAGGGGCCGTCGATCGCATCAGCGGCCCCAAACGCTCCAGTATCGAACACGAGGAACACACGTGACATGACCGGGGAGCCCCGGGCGGTCGCATTGTCCGGACATTGCGACGAAGCGGGGCAGCCGATCAGGGACGTACGAGCAGCTGGAACTCGAAGGAGTAGCGGCTCGGGCGGTAGGTGTGGTCGCCGAACTCGACCGCGCGGCCGGTGTCGTCGTACGTGGTGCGCTGCATGGTCAGCAGCGGGGCCCCCTCGGCCTCGCCGAGCCGCTCGGCTTCGGCGGCCGTGGCGCCGCGGGCACCGATGGACTGGCGGGCGCTGTGCAGGGTGATCCCGGCGGAGCGCATCAGCCGGTACAGGCCGGTGGCCTCCAGCTGGTCGGTGTCGAGGTCGAGCAGACCGGGCGGCAGGTGGTTGATCAGGTACGCCATCGGTTCGCCGTGCGCGAGGCGGAGCCGCTCGACGCGGTGCACGTCACTGCCCTCCACGACCCCGAGGGCGGCGGCGACCGCTGCGGAGGCCGGGACGACCGTGTTGACCAGAACCTTCGTCGCGGGGCGCTGGCCGGCCGCCTCCAGGTCGTCGTAGAGGCTGCTCAGCTCCAGCGGACGCTTGACCTGGCTGTGCACGACCTGGGTGCCCACACCGCGGCGCCGGACGAGGAGCCCCTTGTCCACGAGGGACTGGATGGCCTGGCGCACGGTGGGCCGGGACAGACCGAGCCGCGCGGCCAGCTCGATCTCGTTGCCCAGCAGGCTGCCCGGGGTGAGGCTGCCGTGCTCGATGGCGGCTTCCAGCTGCTGGGAGAGCTGGAAGTACAACGGCACCGGGGAGCTTCGGTCCACACGGAGGTCGAGCGACACGGTCGGGTCCACATCTGGTTTCGGCACGGGCCCGAGCGTAGTCCGGTGCCCGGTTGACGGGAAGTTGTGTAGTCCGGTTGTCCGGACATACACATTGACAGCGTACGGGGTCCGCCCTCACTTTGTTTCCATGCGCATCGGGGTCATCGGTACGGGCCGCATCGGCACCCTTCACGCGAGGACGCTCAGCCGCCACCGCGAGGTCGGTTCCCTGATCCTCACGGACGCGGACCCGGCGCGGGCGCAGGAGCTGGCGCACCGGCTGGGCGAGACGGCGGCGCCGGGCGTGGACGAGATCTTCCGGTGGGGCGTGGACGCGGTGGTGATCACCACGGCGACGCCGGCCCACGCCGAGTACATCGGCCGGGCGGCCCGCTCGGGCCTGCCGGTCTTCTGCGAGAAGCCGATCGCACTGGACCTGCTGGGCACGCTGCACGCGCTCGCCGAGGTGGAGACGGCCGGGACGGTCCTGCAGATGGGCTTCCAGCGGCGGTTCGACGCGGGCTACGCCGGCGCCCGGGAAGCCGTCCGCGCCGGCCGGCTCGGACGGCTGCACACCGTGCGGGCCATGACCTGCGACCAGTCCCCTCCCCCGGCCGAGTGGCTGCCGCTGTCCGGCGGGCTGTTCCGGGACACGCTGATCCAGGACTTCGACGTGCTGCGCTGGGTGACGGGCCGTGAGGTGCGCGAGGTGTACGCCACCGGCTCGGACCGCGGGCCCGCGATGTTCCGGGAGGCCGGGGACGTCGACACGGGCGCGGCGCTGCTCACGCTGGACGACGGCACCCTGGCCTCGACGACGGCGACCCGGCTGAACGGCGCCGGCTACGACGTCCGCATGGAGCTGGCCGGGGAGCGCGACACGGTCGTGGTCGGCCTGGACGACCGTACGCCCCTCGCGTCCACCGAGCCGACCGGTCCACCGCCCGCGGACAAACCGTGGACGGGGTTCCTGGAGCGGTTCGGCCCCGCCTACGAGGCCGAACTGAACGCCTTCGTGGAGGTCGTGCGCGGCGAGCGGCCCAACCCCTGCGACGGCCGGGAGGCGTTGCAGGCCCTGCGGATCGCCGAGGCCTGCGAACGCTCCCGCCACGAGCGGCGCCCGGTGCCGCTCGCGGAGATCCCGGGCGGCGGTCAGCCGGCGTAAGGCTGCCGAGGGGCGTACGACGGCTGCCCGGGCGCCCGGCTCACACCCGCTGCCAGCGCACCGGCAGGCTTCTGACGCCCCGCATGAGCAGTCCCGGCAGCCACTCCCCCGGTTCGCCGTCCAGGACGAGACCGGGAGCGCGTTCCAGGAGGGTGCCGAGGGCGATCCTGCCCTCCAGGCGGGCCAGGGGTGCGCCCAGGCAGTAGTGGATGCCGTGGCCGAAGGCGAGGTGGCCGCGGGTGTCGCGGCGGATGTCGAAGCGGTCCGGCTCGGCGTACCGGGTGGCGTCACGGTGGGCGGCGGTGAGGCCGACCAGCACGCCCTGGCCCTGCCCTATCCGGGCGCCGGCGATCTCCAGGGGTTCGGCGGCGTACCGGTAGGTGGCGTTCTGCACCGGGCCCTCCCAGCGCAGCGTCTCCTCCACCGCCGCGTCGAGGAGGGTCGTGTCGGCGCGCAGGGCCGCCAGTTGGGCGGGGTGGGTGAGCAGGGCGAGGACCGCGTTGCCGATGAGGTTCACCGTGGTCTCGTGGCCGGCGATGAGCAGCAGGTAGGCCAGGCCCCGTAGCTCCTGCGCGGAGAGCCGGTCGCCGTCCTCGGCGGTGGTGCGGATCAGGTCGCTCAGCAGATCGCCCGTGGGCCCGGCGCGGCGCTTGTCCTCGATCAGCTCGGTGAGGTACTCGGCGAGGCGGACGGTCGCGGCGCGCTCGCTGTCCTCACCGGTCGGCGCGACGACCTCCGTGGAGATCTTCCGGAACTCCGCGCGGTCCATCTCGGGGACGCCGAGCAGCTCGCAGATGACCGTGATCGGCAGCGGGTAGGCGAGGGAGTCGATGAGGTCGGCGCGGCCGCGCGGCAGCATGTCGTCGAGCAGTTCGTCGGTGATCTGCTGGATCCGGGGGCGGAGTTGCTCGACCCGGCGCATGGTGAACGCGCGCGCGACCAGGCTGCGCAGACGCGTGTGCTGTGGGGGGTCGGCCGTCAGCAGGTACTTGCCGATCAGCTGCTCGTCCAGCGGCACCTCGCCGATCTTGGTGGTGTCCTTGGCCAGCCGGGGGTCGGCGAGGGCGGCCCGCGCCTCCTCGTACCCCACGACCAGCCAGGTCTCCCAGGGTCCTCCCGGCGTGGCCAGCCGGACCCGGTGGACGGGGCCCTGTTCGCGCAGCCGTGCGTAGACCGGGTGCGGGTCCCGGCGGAGCGCGTCGCCGTGCTCCGTCAGGTCGATCACTGGTTCCATGTCCTCCCCTTACGGACAGCCCCGAGGTCCCGGACAGCTGCCGGTACCCGGACAACGCGCACGGCGTCCGGCTAGTGCCCGCCGTCGCCGTCCAACAGCCCCGCGTCGTAGGCGAGGAGGGCGATCTGGACCCGGTTGTCGAGGCCGAGTTTGGCGAGGATGCGCGAGACATGGGCCTTGACGGTGGCCACGCTGATGAAGAGTTCGGCGGCGATCTTGGCGTTGGCCAGTCCCCGGCCGACGGCGACGGCGACCTCGCGTTCGCGGTCGTTGAGGACGGCGAGCCGTTCACGCGCGCGGGTCTGCCGGGAGTCGGCGGCGGTACCGGCCGCGTGCCGCATCAACTGCCGGGTGACGGCGGGCGACAGGACCGGGTCGCCGGCGGCGACCCGGCGCACGGCGTCGACGATCTCGGCGGGCGGGGTGTCCTTCAGCACGAAGCCGGCGGCTCCGGCGCGCAGGGCGTGCAGCACCTGTTCGTCGGCGTGGAAGGTGGTGAGCACCACGACCTGCGGTGCGTCCGGCCGCGCGCGCAGCCGCCGCGTCGCGGTGATCCCGTCCACCGCCGGCATCCGGATGTCCATCAGCACGACGTCCGGCCGGACCCGCCGCACCAGTTCCTCGGCCTCCGACCCGTCGGCCGCCTCCCCCACGATCTCGATGTCCCCGGCCCCTCCGATCATCAACGCCAGACCGGCACGTACGAGGGGGTCGTCGTCCACGAGGAGCAGTCTGATCGGCGTCGCAGTCATGGGGTTACGTAATCACGGGCGGGGAGCGGGACGGGACGAGCGGTCCGGATGAGGAGGTGTGGGACCCGGGCTCGGAAGGAACGCTCCGGAACGGGGTGCGCACGCCCGCGTGCACGACGGGAGGGAAGCCCGGGGTGCACGCCGACGGTGGCGGTGACAGGAACACGCGTGCCCCGCCCGGAACAGGACACCGGGCTGCACGGCGTCGGCCTCCGAGGCACCGCGCGCGCGGGTGCGTGGCCGCACCGCGGTGGTGGCTGGTGGCACACGCGGGTGTGGGGGCCGGGTCGAGCGGTGTGCCGGTGGTGGCGGTCCTCAGGGCCGCGGCCACGGCAGCCGCCCCCGTACCTCGAAGCCCCCGTCGGGCCGCACGCCGTGGTGCAGGTGGCCGCCTGCCAGCGTGGCGCGTTCCGTGAGGCCGATCAGGCCCTGGCCGGAGCCGGGGACGGGCGGTACCTCGGCGGGCGGGGCGGGGTTGGTGACCGTGACGGTGAGGCCGTCGCCGGGGGTGCCGGTGAGGCGGAGGGTGACCTCGGTCCCGGGGGCGTGCTTGCGGGCGTTGGTCAGGGCCTCCTGGGCGATGCGGTAGGCGGTGCGGCCGACGGAGGCGGGTACGGCGCCCGGGTCGGCGACGCGATGGTCCAGGGTGACCTTCATGCCGGCCTCGCGGCACTCGGTGACGAGGGCGTCCAGCGCGGCGAGCGTCGGCTGGGGACGCCCGCCGGACGTCTCCTCGGCCTCGCCGGCCCGCAGCACGCCGATGATCTCCCGCAGGTCCTGCAGGGCCTCGTGGGCGCTCTCCCGGATCACCCCGGCGGCCCGCGCGATCTCCTCGCGGGGCGCGTCCGGCCGGAACTCCAGGGCGCCCGCGTGCACGCTGAGCAGGGTGAGCCGGTGGGCGAGCACGTCGTGCATCTCGCGGGCGATGGCCTCGCGGGCCAGCCGCTGCGCCTGCTCGGCCCGCAGCCGGGCCTCCGTCTCGGCGTGCCGGGCGCGGTCGCGCAGGCTCAGCACGAGCTGCCGCTTGGACCGTACGAACATGCCCCAGCCGACCATCGCGGCGGTGAGCAGCACGCCCGAGGCGACCGCCCCCACGTACGGCACGTCGGGGTCGGGCCGCAGCCGGAAGAAGACCGGGAGCAGCGCCACGGAGGCCCCGCCGACCCAGGCCACGTACCGGAAGGGCCGGTGCACGGCGAGCGTGAACAGGGCGACCACGCCCGCGCCGCCCGCGGTGTTCGACAGGAAGGCGACCGGCACCATCGCCACGGCGAGCCCGACCGGCCACCGGCGCCGCAGCCACACGGCGGCGCAGGCGAGCGCGCCCAGCACCTGGTCGAGGGCGGCGTAGCCGTCCGGGAGGTCCTCGTGCCGCAGGGTGTCCGCGCTGAGCAGGCCGATGAACACGGCCAGCAGGAAGCAGAGGAAGTCGACCACCCAGTCGCGCGCCGTGCGCCGGGGCCGTCGGCCGGAGGCCGCGGCGTCCGGGTCCAGTTCGTGGACCAGCGCGGAGGGGAACAGCCACCGGCGGCCCGTGATCTCCTTCGGGGCCGGCGCCCTCTCGTCTGTGCTCACGATCGGCAAATCTACGCACCGGCGGCGCCGTTCCGTCGTTCCGTGCCCGCGATCGCCTACCGGTCGACCGCAATCATCGACCAAAGTCGCACCGCGGTGGACTTTCGGCGACCGACCGCCGACGCGGGGACAGCCTTTCGGCAGCGTGCGCTCGCCCCGCGGCCGATGTGTGGGGGGAGGCCGCGGGGCGAGAGTCGTGCCATGAAGCGTTTGCTGGAGTTCCTCGGGTTTCTCGCCCTGACGCAGGGCACGGGCGGTCTGGTGTACGAGATCACGGGCAAGGTGCGCTGGGGCATCACCCAGCAGTGGAGCATCCTCGACGGCTACGAGATCTACGCGAGCATCGCGTTGGTGGTGCTGGCGCTGGCCATGTTCGCCGCCGCCGAGAGCCGCAGGCCCGGCTGACCCGCGGCCCCCGGCGGCGGTGGGTCAGCAGCCGTAGTCGATCAGGTCGAAGGTGGCGTAGTGGTCGGCGGTGTAGTAGTCCTCCTGGTTCTCCTCACCCGTGACGATGCGGCGGGCACCGCGGGTGGAGGAGCCGGGGGTCTTGACCGTGTACTCGTGGTAGTAGCCCGTCGGCTGGCCGGGCAGGACGCCCTCCCGGTTCTGGAAGACGCTTCCGTCCTGCGAGTAGGGGAAGGGGCCGCCCTGGGCGATCAGCCGCAGGGTGTCGTAGGCCTGCGACGGCAGGTCGCCGTAGCAGACGCTGCCGACCGACGCGGTCGCGGCGTCCGCCGTCGTGGCGGTGACGGTGCCGCCCACGAGGAGGGCGGACAGGAGTGCGGCGGCGGCGCCGATGCGTGTGGCGCGTGGGGGGAATCTCATGCTCCTCATGATGACGCGCGTAGACGTTGGCATGTCAACGTCAAGGTTGAAGATTTTCCCATCAAGCCCGAGGAGTTTTCAGGGAGTTAACCTGCCGTCCGGCGCCCCCACGCGGTCCCCACGAGCACCAGCGCGCCGCCCGCGAGCCCGAGCGCGCCGAGCCGGTCGCCGCCCAGCGCGATACCGGCACCGGCGGCCCACAGCGGCTCGGTGCCGAGCAGCAGGCTGACCCGGGAGGGCGAGGTACGGCGGACCGCCCACATCTGTACGAAGAAGGCGAACACCGTGCACAGCACCGACAGGAACAGCAGCCCCGCCCACTGCCGCGCACCGAGCCCCGTCGCGACCGTCCACGGCGCGGGGCCCCCGCCGGCGGCCGCCAGCAGGGCGAAGACGGCGACGGCGGTGCCGAGCTGCACCGTCGTCAGCGGCAGCGCGCCGGCGCCCTGCACGGCCCTGATCCGGGACATGGCGAGGACGTGCAGGGTGCGGGCGAGGGCGGCGAGCAGCATCAGCAGGTCGCCGAGGGAGGGCCGGGTGAACCCGGCGCCCTGGGTGAGCAGGACGACGCCCAGCACCGCCAGGGCCGCCGCGCCGAGGAAGGCCGGCGTGGGCCGGGTGCGGGTGACGGCGGCCTCGGCGAGCGGGGTGAGGACCATGGTGAGGCTGATGATCAGTCCGGCGTTGGTCGCCGAGGTGTGCACCACCCCGTACGTCTCCAGCAGGAAGATCCCGGCCAGGATCAGCCCGAGCAGGGCCGCGCCGCGCCACTGGGCACCGGTGAGGGCGCGCAGGGCCCGGCGGCCGGCGAGGGCCAGGGCGGGCAGCGCGAGCGCGAACCGCAGCACCAGGACGGCGAGCACCGTCCGGGCGGTGGTGATCTCCTTCGCCGCGAGGTAGCTGGCGCCCCAGCAGACGGCGACGAGCAGGACGGGCAGGTCGGTGTGCCAGGCCCGGCGGGGTGCGAGCGCGGCGGGCACGGCGAGCGAGGACATGGGCGCGGTTCTCCCGGTCTCCGAAAGGGGTGCGGAGACTTCGGCGGCTCGCGCGGGGCGCGCTCACCGTACCGGTGAGGACGATCTTCGGCCAGGGTTTTCCCACGCCCCCGGCATCGGGGCTAGCCCTCCTCGGGCAGGTCGTAGGAGCCGTACTCCGGGCTGCCCGCCACGTCGTACGTCTGGAGGGAGATGCCCGAGCCGGTGACGCGGCCGGAACGGTGGGTGAAACGGGTGGGGACCGTACCGTCCGGGAACAGGCGGCGGCCGGCGCCGAGGACGACCGGGAACGTCAGCAGGTGCAGGGTGTCGACGAGCCGCAGGTCCAGCAGTGAGCGGAGCAGGACGCCGCTGCCGTGGATCTGGAGTTCGCCGTCCGTGCGCTCCTTCAGGGCCGTGACCTCCTTGGTGAGGTCGCCCGGGACGACGGTCGTACCGGACCACCCGGGTGACTGGAGCGTCGAGGAGACGACGTACTTCGGGAGCGTGTTGAGCGGGCCCGCGACGGGGTGGGCGGGGTCGGTCACCTTCGGCCAGTAGGAGGCGAAGATGTCGTACGTACGGCGGCCGAGCAGGAAGCCGCCCGCGCGGGCGAAGGACTCGGTGACGAACCGGCCGAAGTCGTCGTCGGCGTGCGGGAAGCTCCAGCCGCCCTGTGTGAAGCCGTCGCGGGTGTCCTCCTCGGGGCCGCCGGGCGCCTGGTAGACGCCGTCGAGGGTGACGAAGATCGTGGAGACGAGCGTGCCCATGGCGGGTGCCTTCTTCCGGGTGCGGGGTCTGCTGTCATCGGTGCAGACCCCGCGCCCGCCCGCAACTCATCGGTTCAGCCGGCGTGGGTGGAGAACAGTCCGCCGGTCGGGCCCTGCTTGTCGCCGCCCTGGGCCTTCTTCAGGGCGTTGGCGAGGCTCTCGATGGTGAGGGACTGCAGGATCACCCGGCCGTTGCCCTCCAGGGTGGCCAGGGACAGGCCCTCGCCGCCGAACACGGCGTTCATGATCCCCTGCCGGTTGAGGCCGCCGACCCGCTGGACGCCGTACTGGATGCCCTCCTCGAAGGCGACCACACAGCCGGTGTCGACCTCGATACGGCCGCCGAAGTCCGCCGGGTTCAGGTCGATGAAGTTGCCCGCGCCGGCGATGATCACCGTGCCGTGCCCGGTGAACTTCTCCAGGATGAAGCCCTCGCCGCCGCTCATGCCGGTCCGGCCGCCGGCGAAGGCGATGCCGAAGTCGACGGTGGACTCGGCGGCCACGAAGGCGTCCTTCTCGGCGAACCACGCGCGCGTGCCGTCCAGCTCCAGGGCGCGCATCTCGCCCGGGAGGACGCCCGCGAAGCCGACGGTGCCCTCGCCGCCCTGGGCGGTGAAGTACTGGAAGGCGAGCGACTCGCCCGCGAGCATGCGCTGGCCGACCTGCATGGCGGTACCCATGGCCTGGCGGAGCAGGCCGCCCATGCCGCCGCCCGAGCCGCTCTGCTGCTGCCCGCCGCTGCCGGACGGCCCGGACAGCCGCGTCTCCATGGTCACGTTCGTGGTCTTGAACAGGAACTTCCCGGCCTCGCAGTACACGGTCTGGCCGGGGTTCAGGTTGACGACCGCCATCTGCATGGCGTTGCCGACGATCTCTTGCTTAAGGGTCACGCGGAAACAACGCGAGAGGTGGAGGGAAGAGTTCCGGCAGCTCGGAACAGGGGTCCGTACGGGTGACGCGTGGGGCGCCCCGGTGCTGTCCAGCCGGGGCGCCCCACGCGCGCGTGGACGGGGATCAGCCGCCCAGTTCCTGGTGGCGGGCGGCGAGGCCGCTCGCGCCCTGCTCGGTCAGGGAGCCGAACAGGCGCAGCCGGGAGATGCCGCCGTCGGGGAAGATGTCGATCCGCGCGTGGGTGCCGACCGCCGGCTCGGGCAGGACGAAGCGGTGATCGGTGTCGGGCTGGAGGCGGGTGCGCGGCAGGATCTCGGTCCACTCGCCCTCCTCGCCGTCCTTGACGGAGACCGAGGCCCAACCGGCGCTGTTGCCCTTGAGGTAGGCGGTGTCGATCTCGATCGCGCGGATCCGGGACTGGGCGGCGAGCCGGTAACGGATCCAGTCGTTGCCCTGGTCACGGCGGCGGCGGGTCTCCCAGCCGTCGTCCATCTTGCGGGAGCGGCCCGGCTGGATGGTGTTGGTGGCCGGGGAGTAGAAGAGGTTCGAGGCGTCCTCGACCTGGCCGCCGTTCTCCAGGGCGACCACGTCGAAGGTGCCGAGCACCGCCAGCCACTGCGGGTCCGGGACGACCTCGCCGTGGACGCGCAGGCGGGCGATGCCACCGTCGGGATGCTGGTTGACGCGCAGGTGCGTGAAGCGCTGCTCGACGGAGACGGCGAAACCGTTCGCCGCGTGGCCGCCGACGGCCGTGCGCGGGACCAGGGTCGTCCACTTCACGTCGTCGCCGAGCAGTTCCTCCGGGGACGGCGAGCCGGGTACGGAGGTGCCCTCGATGGAGACGGCCTGCGGGTAGTTGCCGCGGAAGTGGGCGGTGTCGACGACGATCCCGCGTACGACACCCGGCGCGCCGAGGCGGACCAGCGCCCAGTCGTGGTCCTCGGCGGTCGGCCACGGGTGCTCGGCGGAGGTGCCGCGCCGGCGGCGGGTCTCCCAGCCGTCCATGATCTTGCCCTTGTGACCGAAGTGCTCGGGGTCGAACTCGGCCCGCTCGGGCACCAGCAGGTTCTCCCGCTGGGCGAAGAACTCGTCGTTGGCGGCGATGACACCGGCGCCGAGCTGCCGGTCGGCGAGGTTGGCGTACTGGGTGAAGGGGAAGTCGGCGGTGCGGTAGTCCGCGTACGGGTCGCCGCCTCCGTAGGGGTTCGCGTCGCCGGTGAAGCTGGGTATCGCCGTCACGGTGATCAGTTCTTCCTTTCGAAGCTCGGTGGGTGGGATTCAGTCGGTCCGGCTGAGCAGGGTGCCCTTCGGCTCGGTGAACTCGCCGTCGGCGACGATGCGTTCGCCGCGCAGCCAGGTGGACTTCACGACGCCGTACAGAGTCCTGCCGGCGTAGGCGGTGACCCGGTTGCGGTGCTGGAGGCCGGCCGGGTCGACGGTGAAGGTCTCGTCGGGGGCGAGGACGGCGAAGTCGGCGTCGCGGCCGGCCTCGATGGCGCCCTTCCGGGTCAGGCCGACCAGGCCGGCGGTCCGCGTGGACATCCAGCGGACGACGTCCTCCAGGGTGTGACCGCGCTTGCGGGCCTCGGTCCATACGGCGGACAGGCTGAGCTGGAGGCCGGAGATGCCGCCCCACGCGGTGGCGAAGTCGTCCGTCTTCAGGTCGGCCGTGGACGGCGAGTGGTCGGTGACCACGCAGTCGATGGTGCCGTCGGCGAGGGCCTCCCAGAGGAGGTCCTGGTTGGCGGCCTCGCGGATGGGCGGGCAGCACTTGAACTCGCTGGCGCCGTCCGGGACTTCCTCGGCGGTCAGGGCGAGGTAGTGCGGGCAGGTCTCCACGGTGATGCGGACGCCCTCGGCGCGGGCGTCGCGGATCAGCGGCAGGGCGTCGCTGGAGGACAGGTGCAGCACGTGCACGCGCGCGTTCAGCCGCCGGGCCTGCGCGATGAGGTTCGCGATGGCGGTGTCCTCGGCGTCGCGCGGGCGGGAGGCGAGGAAGTCGGCGTACCTGGGGCCGCCGTGCTGCGGGGCGGCGGCGAGGTGGTGCGGGTCCTCGGCGTGCACGATCAGCAGCCCGTCGAAGCCGGCGATCTCCGCCAGGGACTGGGCTAGCTGGTCCTGGTCGAGGTGCGGGAACTCGTCCACGCCGGACGGGGAGAGGAAGGCCTTGAAGCCGAAGACGCCGGCGTCGTGCAGCGGGCGCAGGTCCTTGACGTTGTCGGGCAGGGCGCCGCCCCAGAAGCCGACGTCGATGTGCGCCTTGTCGCGGGCCACGTCCTGCTTGGTCCGCAGGTGGTCGACCGTGGTGGTGGGGGGCAGGGAGTTGAGCGGCATGTCGATCAGGGTGGTGATGCCGCCGGCCGCCGCCGCGCGGGTGGCGGTCCAGAAGCCCTCCCACTCGGTGCGGCCCGGGTCGTTGACGTGCACGTGGGTGTCGACCAGGCCGGGCAGCAGGACGTGGTCGCCGACGTCCTCCAGCCGGGCCGCGGCCGGGACCTCGGCGTCGTAGGGCAGGACAGCCGTGATCTTCCCGGCGGAGACGGTGACGGTGGCGGCCCGCGTCCCTTCCGGAGTGATCACGCGCGTGGAGCGCAGCACCAGTTCAGCCTCGGACACCCGAACCCCTCTCTCTACCGCCGTTTTACGTCCAGGAAACGGGATTTACACCCACGTAACGGATTTCAACGTTCTGTTGAAGGAGTCTTCACTCCCGCTTCCCCGCCGTCAAGAGGCACACTTCCGGGCAGGGCGGAGGGAGCGCCCACTCTGGACGTTTCCACAAAGCGGAATTAGAATTCCAGCAGGCAGAACGTAGCTATGTACAAGCCGGGAGTCAACCGACTGCCGGGTAGGCTTCTGCCCTCCCGCCAGTCCCGAAAGGAACGCGCCGTGCCGACGTCCAGCGCCAGCACCACCGACTCCGCCAAGCCCTCCGCCGCAGGCGGGGTGCAGTCCCTGGAGCGCGCCTTCGACCTGCTCGAGCGGATGGCGGACGCGGGCGGCGAGGTGGGTCTGAGCGAGCTGTCCGCGGCCAGCGGGCTGCCGCTGCCCACCATCCACCGGCTGATGCGCACCCTGGTCGCCTGCGGCTACGTCCGCCAGCAGGCCAACCGGCGGTACGCGCTCGGCCCCCGGCTGATCCGGCTCGGCGAGTCCGCCTCCCGGCTGCTCGGCACCTGGGCGCGGCCGTATCTGGCCCGGCTGGTGGAGGAGACCGGCGAGACGGCGAACATGGCGCTGCTCGACGGCGACGAGATCGTGTACGTGGCACAGGTGCCCTCGAAGCACTCGATGCGGATGTTCACCGAGGTCGGGCGGCGGGTGCTGCCGCACTCCACCGGCGTGGGCAAGGCGCTGCTGGCCGGCGTGCCGGACGACGAGGTGCGGGCGCTGCTGGCCCGGACGGGCATGCCGGCCGCCACGGAGAAGACCATCACCACGCCGGAGGGGTTCCTGGCGGCGCTGGCGGACGTACGGCGGATGGGATACGCCGTCGACGACAACGAGCAGGAGATCGGGGTGCGCTGCCTCGCGGTGTCCGTGCCCGACTCCCCCACGGCCGCGGCCGTCTCCATCTCCGGACCGGCGGGGCGGGTCACGGAGGCGGCCACGGAGAAGATCGTGCCGGTGCTCCAGCAGATCGCCCGCGAACTGTCCGCGGCGCTGGCCAGCCAGAACCACGGCTGACCGAGCCGGAGCCGGTCCAGGGCCACCGCGGCTTCCCGACCCGGGCTGAGTACCCGTACTCATGTGCCTGCCCCGCCCGTGAGGGCAAGGTGGCGGGCATGGACCTGCCCACGGCTCCGCCGGCCTTCGACGCCACCGAGGGCCCCGGTCCGCACCGCCGCGCCGACCGGGGTGCCGACATCGGGGCCGGGTGCGGACTGGTGCTGCTGGAGCTGATCGCCCTGGTGGTGATCTTCGGACTCTGGTGGCTGTCCTGGTTCAACCTCGACCCGGCCGAGACCGTCACCGCCGACTCACTGTGGGGCTGTCTGGCCGCCGCCGGCGGAGTCGGGGTGCTCGCCGTCGCCGCGGCGGCGGTCGCCGCGCGGGCCGGGGCCGTCGTGACCGTCGTCAGCCAGACCGTCATGGCCGTCCTGGTCTGCCTCGTCGTCTTCGGCGGGGCCGCGGCGCAGTCCCACCAGAACCAGGTGTGCCGTGACCTGCCGTCGGCGTCGGGCTGCCCGACGGACGGCTAGGGCGTCTCGTTCGGATCAGGTCGGACCCGGGCTCATCCGAACGGAACCCCCTGGTTCCGGGGCGGCTCGCCGAACAGGTCCACCGCGTCGCGCACCTGCGACAGCCCCCGGGCCAGTGCGCTCATCGAGCCGATCGCGCCGGCGATCAGCAACAGGGAGCTGCGCAGGCGCGGGATCTCCGGCAGGCCGCCGGCGGCCATCGCGGCCAGGGCCGCGAGTTCGTCCTCGGCTATCGCCCGGTCGGGGAAGTCCGCCGGTAACGCGGCGAGTTCGCGGCGCAGCCGGGACACCGCGGTCCGCAGTTCCGCCACCCTCGCGTCCTCGTCGCTGCCGGTCACTGGCCTCTGCCCCAAGCTCTGCAACACAGCCCTCCCCCCTGGCACGCCCTCGTGCGCGGGCCAGTAAACGCCACCCCGTGCGGGAGCGCCACAGCGCGGACCGAAATTCAGCCCAACGGAATCCGCGCCGGAAAAAACGGCCGGCTCCGGCGCCGTCGGGTATGCAGGACCCATGACGGACAACCAGGATCTCCAGGCCGAGGTCGCGGGGCTGCTGCTCGCCGCGGGCGGCGGCAGACGGCTCGGCGGGCGCCCGAAAGCACTGCTGCCGCACCGGGGACACCCCCTGGTCGAGCACGCGGTCGGGGTGCTGCGCGCGGCCGGGTGCGGGCGGATCCACGTGGTGCTGGGCGCCGCTGCGGCCGAGGTGCGGGCCCGCGCCGAGCTGGGCGGCTGTGTGCTGGTGGACAACCCGGACTGGGCGGAGGGCATGGGCTCCTCGCTGCGCGCGGGCCTGGCCTCGCTGGCCGGTACGGGGGTGCGGGCGGCCCTGGTGAGCCTGGTCGACCAGCCCGGCATCGGACCGGCCGCGGCGGCCCGGGTACTCGGCGCGTACGAGGACGAGAAATCGCTGGTCTCGGCCGCCTACGACGGGGTGCGCGGCCATCCGGTGCTGTTCGGCTCGGCGCACTGGGCGGGCATCACGGAGACGGCCACCGGCGACCGCGGGGCGCGGGACTACCTGAAGGCGCATGCGGCGGGGATCCGGCTCGTGGAGTGCGCGGACGTCGCCGAGCCGTACGACATCGACACCGAGGCCGACCTGAGCCACCTTGAGTGAACGGGGTGGCACCGAGCGCCACCTTGCCTCGACCCAGAGAATCTCGACATCAACAAACCATTGAACTTCCACGATGAGGAAACTACTATCCACTGATCAGAAGCGTCCGACCGCACAGTGGGCGCTCACTGTCCTATTCGTGCCACTTGGCACTAGGTGCCACCGCTGAAGGAAGTGACAGCTCATGTCCGCACCAGCGCCGTCCCCGCTGGCCATCGTCGACGCCGAGCCCCTGCCCCGGCAGGAGGAGGTCCTCACGGACGCGGCGCTCGCCTTCGTGGCGGAGCTGCACCGGCGGTTCACCCCGCGCCGTGACGAACTCCTGGCCCGCCGGGCCGAGCGCCGCGCCGAGATCGCCCGCACCTCCACGCTCGACTTCCTGCCCGAGACGGCCGCGATCCGCGCGGACGACTCCTGGAAGGTCGCCCCGGCCCCGGCCGCGCTGAACGACCGGCGCGTCGAGATCACCGGCCCCACCGACCGCAAGATGACCATCAACGCGCTCAACTCGGGCGCGCGGGTCTGGCTCGCCGACTTCGAGGACGCCTCCGCGCCCACCTGGGAGAACGTGGTCCTCGGCCAGCTCAACCTGATCGACGCCTACACCCGGAACATCGACTTCACCGACGAGCGCACCGGCAAGTCCTACGCCCTGCGGCCCAGCGAGGAGCTGGCGACCGTCGTCATGCGCCCGCGCGGCTGGCACCTGGACGAGCGGCACCTGGTCGACGCCGACGGCCGTGCCGTCCCCGGTGCCTTCGTCGACTTCGGCCTGTACTTCTTCCACAACGCCCAGCGGCTGCTCGACCTCGGCAAGGGCCCCTACTTCTACCTGCCGAAGACCGAGTCCCACCTCGAAGCCCGCCTGTGGAACGAGGTGTTCGTCTTCGCCCAGGACTACGTCGGCATCCCGCAGGGCACCATCCGCGCGACCGTCCTGATCGAGACGATCACGGCGGCGTACGAGATGGAGGAGATCCTCTACGAACTGCGCGACCACGCCTCCGGGCTGAACGCGGGCCGCTGGGACTACCTGTTCTCCATCGTCAAGAACTTCCGTGACGGCGGGTCGAAGTTCGTCCTCCCGGACCGCAACGCGGTCACGATGACGGCCCCGTTCATGCGGGCGTACACCGAACTCCTCGTCCGCACCTGCCACAAGCGCGGCGCGCACGCGATCGGCGGCATGGCGGCGTTCATCCCGTCCCGCAAGGACGCCGAGGTCAACAAGGTCGCCTTCGAGAAGGTCCGCGCCGACAAGGACCGCGAGGCGAACGACGGTTTCGACGGCTCCTGGGTCGCCCACCCCGACCTGGTGCCGATCGCCATGGAGTCCTTCGACAAGGTCCTCGGCGACAAGCCCAACCAGAAGGACCGGCTGCGCGAGGACGTCCACGTCGAGGCGGCCGACCTGATCGCGATCGACTCGCTCGACGCCAGGCCGACGTACGCCGGTCTCGTCAACGCCGTCCAGGTCGGCATCCGCTACATCGAGGCCTGGCTGCGCGGGCTCGGCGCGGTCGCCATCTTCAACCTGATGGAGGACGCGGCCACCGCCGAGATCTCCCGCTCGCAGATCTGGCAGTGGATCAACGCCGGTGTCGAGTTCGAGAACGGGGACAAGGCCACGCCGGAGCTGGCCCGCAAGGTCGCCGCCGAGGAACTGGACGCCATCCGCAAGGAGATCGGCGAGGAGGCCTTCGCGGCCGGGCACTGGCAGGAGGCGCACGACCTGCTGCTGAAGGTGTCCCTGGACGAGGACTACGCCGACTTCCTCACCCTGCCGGCGTACCAGCAGCTGCACGGCTGACCGCCACGGCCACGCACGGGCCCGGGGCTTCCCCCGGGCCCTTCCGTCGTTCCCGGCTCACCCCAGGTGCGCCGACCAGTCCTGTTCCGCCGCCGGTTTGCCGTGCAGGTCGGGGACGCGCTTGAGCCAGTCCGGGCGGCCCGCCTGGGTCTTCGCCGCGCGGGCCGCCTCCTCGGCGGCGAGCTGTTCGCGGCTCGGGAAGTCGGTGGGCAGCCACTCGGCCGAGAGCCGGAGCCGGTCCAGCAGATAGCCGACGTAGGCGTCCCGGACGTCGTCGGGCGTGGCGAACCCGGCGTCCTCGGCGAGCCAGGCGTCCGGCACCTCGGCGACGATCCCGCGCAGCAGCTCCTCCGTGACCCGGGGCGCGAGCTCCGCGTCGGCGGCGCGCACGTCGGGGCCGTAGTGGCCGAGGGCGTGGTGCCGGAAGTCGTACCTGCGGCCCGGGGCCGTGGTGTCCCAGCGGTGGTGGAAGACGAGGGCGGCGCCGTGGTCGATGAGCCACAGCCGCGGGGGCACGGTGCCGAGCGTGGGCCACACCATCAGGTTGGAGCTGTGCACCGTACGGTCGACGTTGACGGTCAGCGCGTCCAGCCAGACGATCCGGCCGGCCTCCAGCGGGTCCACCGGGAAGCTCCGGGCGATCTCCGGGGTGAAGTCCCGGGCGCCCGGCAGATAGTCCATGCCGAGGTTGACGCCCGCGCTGGCGCTGTGCAGCTCACGCACCTCCTGGTGCGGTTCGGCGGCGGCGATGTCCGGGTCGAAGTGGACCAGGACCAGTTCCGGGAAGCGCAGGCCGAGCGCGCGGGCGAGTTCCCCGACGATGATCTCGGCGACCAGCGCCTTGTGGCCCTGCGCCGAGCCCGTGAACTTCACGACGTACGTGCCCAGGTCGTCGGCCTCCACGACGCCGGGCACGGAGCCGCCGGAGTGCAGGGGGGCGACGTAGCGGGCCGCGGTGACCTCCCTCAGCGGTGCCATGCCGATCCCCGTCCCTTCCGAGCAGCCCGAAGTGAGCATAGTAACCGAGCGTGACAGCGGACGAGGGGTGCGCCCGAGTCGCCAGGCCCGACACCACTGACGCCCGGAAACCGCCCATCCCCCATATCGTCTTGGCTTCAATCATTTGACACCAGATAATTTTGCTCCTACGGTCACGCCCATGACCCTGGACCTGACACCGGATCAACTCCTGTCCACCACAAGGGCCGTCCGCAAGCGCCTGGACTTCTCCCGGCCGGTTCCGCGGAAGCTGATCGAGGAGTGCGTGGACCTGGCCACCCAGGCGCCCACCGGACGCAACCGGCAGCGCTGGCACTTCCTCGTCGTCACCGACGAGGACCGGCGCACGGTCGTCGCCGACATCTACCGCCGCGCCGTGGCCGCCGGCGGCGGAGCGCCGGTGAACGCCCGCGACCTGCGCCGCATGAACACCCACCCCGGGACCATGGAGCGCATCTTCGACGGAGTGCAGTACCTGTACGCGAACATCCACCGGGTTCCGGCCTTCGTCGTCCCGGCGGTGGAGGGCCGCACGGAACGGGCGTCCGTGCTCGACCAGTCGATGACCTGGGGATCGATCCTGCCGGCCGTGTGGAGCTTCATGCTCGCGGCCCGCGCCCGCGGCCTCGGCACCTGCTGGACGACCGCCCAGGGCCCGCTGGAGCGCGAGCTGGCCGAGGCGCTCGGCGTGCCGTACGACGAGGTCATGCTCGCCGCGTTCCTGCCGCTCGCCTACACCGTCGGAACCGACTTCAAGCCCGCCCGCCGTATCCCGCGCGACGAGGTACTGCACTGGGACACCTGGTAGACGTTAGAGTTGAGTTTTCGGGATATGTAGTCGCGCAGATATTCTTCGCACCTCCTATGGCGAAGGCGTGCAGGGACGAGGAAGCCGATGACCACCAAGCCGCCACGCGCCCGGCGTACTTCGCCGAGCAGGGACGCCGGGGACACAGCCCGCCGGCGCTACTTCGCCACACTGGCCGTGAACCGCCCGGACATCGCGATGTGCCGGGCCACCACCGTGGTGGCGCGCGCCGTCGAGGCCGGACTCACCGAGTACGACGTCACCGCGGCCCAGCATCTGGTGCTGAAGATGCTCAGCGACGTGGGCCCCTGTTCGCAGCAGGAGCTGAGCGAACAGCTGCGCATCGACCGCAGCGTGATGGTGGGCTGCATCGACGGCCTGGAGGACTCGGGCCTGGTGCGCCGCGAGCGGCACCCCAAGGACCGGCGGGCCAACGCGATCACGCTGACCCCGGAGGGGCTGGTCGCCCTGGCCGAGGTCGAGAGCGGGGTGCCGCGGCTGCTGGACCGTGTCTTCCAGGCCCTCACACCCGCCGAGCGCAAGACACTGGCCCGCCTGGCCGCCAAGATCCTCGAAGTCGGCTGAGCGGGCGCGAGAAGTCCGTCCACGAGCCGGTCCGGGACGCCCGCCGCAGCATCCCGCGGCGCGCACATGCCCATGCCCATGCCGCCCGGCGTGCGGATCAGGCGTCGGCCAGCGGGTTCGGCAGGGGCAGGTAGCGGGCGTCCGCCCCGTCCGCGCCGGTCCAGCGCAGCAGCAGGTTGGTCTTGCCGGGCAGGGTGGGCGCGGTGAGCAGGGCGGGGATCTCGGGCAGGTCGTGCCGGGCCAGTTCGCGGCGCGCGGCGGGCCACGGATCGAGGCCGGGATGGTGGTCGACGAGGGCGCCGGCGATCTCGATGAGGTGGTTGACGACCAGGCAGTACACCAGCCGCTCCCAGCCGGCGGCCCGGGTCACGTCCGGCAGCAGCTTGGCGCCCTCGGCGTCCCGGAACAGGGCCTGCACGGGCGTGCCGGCCGCGTCCACGGCGACGAGCGTGTTCTGCAGGTGGGCCTCCAGCACCACGCCGTGAACGTCGAACGCGGTCAGGGCGGGCGGCACGACCTGCCGTAGGTACGCCTCCCACCAGCCGCCCGGGTCGGTGGCGTCGGCCAGCGGGCTGCCCTCGAAGCCCTCGGCGAGCCCCGCGGCCAGCAGCGGGGTGGCGCCCGGCAGCAGGTGGCCGCGCAGTCCGTCGCGGACCAGGACCGCCAGCTCCTCGAAGGCGAAGGCGGCGGTGCGGTAGCCGCGGTCGCTCAGCCAGGCCGCGGGCGGTCCCATCGCCGCGAAGGCGTGACCGGCGGCCGTGTCGGTACGGCGGAGTCTGCGCAGGTCGTGGCGCCAGAGCCGGCGGATGTCGTTGGTGATGCGGACGTCCAGGCTGAACTTCAGGAACAGGTCGCGGCGCGGCTCGTACACCGTGCGGACGGCGGCCGTCGGCCAGGCGTCGAACCCGGTCGTGGCGAGCCGCAGCAACCGGCCGTCGGCGAACGCGGGGGCGAGGTCGCGGGCGACGAGATCGAGCTGCCAGGGGTGGGCGGGCAGCAGCCGGTAGCCGGGCGGGGCGGTGCCGAGGGCGTCCAGGGCCCGGGTGTCGCCCTCCTCGGCCACCTGGTCCTCGCGGACGCCGAGCAGCACCAGCGGGAAACGGGCGTGCGCCTCGGGGGCGTACGGCAGCCAGGACGCGACCGGGCCGCCGCCGCGGGCCTTGGGGGCCGGGTGGTAGGGGTGGCCGGTGAGCAGGGACTGCTCGGAGCGCAGATACGGGTCCGCGGGTGCCGTGGCGCGGGCGCGGGCGGTGAGCAGGGCGGCGATCGCCTCCCGGCTGTCGATCATCTCGGCGGGCAGGTCACCGCCGGGCAGACCGGTGTGCCGGCGCAGCTCCTCGGCGACCAGTTTCACCAGCTCGGGGTGGCCGATCCGGCGCCAGGTGCCGTCCGTGCACACCTCGGGGTCGGTGGGGCGCCGCCCGGCGCGCACCCGCAGCAGCCGGCCGTCCGGCAGCCGGTGGACGCGGTGTTCACCGGCGTCCGGGAGCGGCTCGGCCACCTCCCGCAGCAGGCAGTTGAGCAGGGGGGCGGCCGCGTAGGCGTCGGCGCGGCGGCCGACCGAGCCGGTGGGAGGTGTGCGGCCGGCGCCGGTGGGGGATGTGAGGTCCACGCGATCCATTCGTTCTTCGTCCAGGGGCCCGCGGTCTTCCCCGCGCACCCGGGTGCGCTCCGCGGGAGCCGGTGACGATCAGTATGGCTGCCGTCCCGGACAATCGTGCCGTGCCCCGTGTACCCGAGGAGCCGACCGTGCACCGTCCCCCCACCGCCGAGGCCGAGATCGCCGAGGAACTGGCCGCCGTCCGGCCCGGCCTGCTGCCCCGGTACACGGCGGAGCTGCCCGGCGCCCGCGCCGCCGTACTGACCCGGCTGTGGCGGGCGCTGGCCCATGAGCCGCTGCCCTGGCTCACCGGCCGGGTGTCCGGGGCGCACGGTCTCGCCCTGCGCCTGGCCGACGGCCGGACCCTGCACGGGCCGCACGCGGACCCGTACGCCACGAGCGCGTACGTCACCGCCGTACGCCTGGACCGGGAACGGTACGACGATCCGGCGCGGCTGATGACGGCGCTCGGGGTGCCGCACGGACCCGCCTTCGCGGCGGAACTGGCGCACAGCGTGGCCTCGCTGGCACTGTCCCGGGCGGGCGCGGATCACTCGAAGGAGTGGCCGGAGCTGGGGTGGGAGTGGGAGCAGCGGGTGGTCGACGGGCACCCGTTCCACCCCAACTGCCGCTCCCGGCCCGGTTTCTCGGCCGCGGACCAGCTGGCGTACGGCCCCGAACACGGCCCGGTGGTGGAGCTGGGGACCGTACCGGTACCGGCGGCCGACTGCCTGCTGTCCGGCGACTGGCCGGCGGAACTCCGAGACGGTGACCGCCTCTTGCTGCCGGTGCACCCCTGGCAGGCCACGCACGTACTGGGGCGCTCGTACGACCCCTGGCGCGCGGCCCGGCCGCTGATGTCCCTGCGCACCCTGGCGGTGCCCGGCGGTCCGCACGTGAAGACGGCCCTCAGCGCCCGGCTGACGTCGTCGGTGCGGGACATCTCCGCGTACGCGGTACGGTCCGCCGCGGCCCTGTCCGACTTCGCCGAGGAGCTGGCGGCACACACCGAAGGTCTGCTCCACATCACCCGCACGCTGGGCGCGGCCACGGCCGACTCCCCCGACCTGGCCGCCCTGCTGCGGGAACCGCCGGAGGTGTACGCGGCACCGGGTGAGCGCGTCGTACCGGTGGCCGCCCTCGCCACCACGTCCCTGCCCGACTGCCCCGCCTGGCTGGCCGCGTTCACCCGGCTGGCGCTCACGGTGGGCCTGCGCCTGCTGGATCTCGGCGTGGCCCTGGAGGCCCACGGCCAGAACCTCCTGGCCGTCCTGTCGGCCGACGGCACCCCGCTGCGCCTGGTCTACCGCGACCTGGCCGACATCCGGATCAGCCCCGCCCGCCTGACCCACCACGGCATCACCCCACCCGCCCTCACCGGCCGCCTGATCACCGACGACGACACCGCCTTGCGCCGCAAGCTGTTCGGCTCGCTGGTGGCGGGAGCACTGGCGGCTACGGCGGGTTCGGGGCCGGCGCTCAGCACCGCGCTCGCCAGCGCCCTGCCGGACCTCGCGGACACCCCCGACCTCCTGGCACTGCGTCACAGCCCGCTGCCCTCGAAGGCGCTGACCCTGATGCGGCTGTCCCCCGGGACCCCGGGTGACCTGTGGGCTTCCCTGCCCAACCCGCTCGTTTTGGAGGGTGACCCGTCTGATCAATAAGATCCGGCGATGATCAGAAGACAACGGCTGGCGGCGGGCGTGTGTGCTCTGCTCGCCGCCCTGACGGCCGGGATCGCGTTCCCCGCCGGAGCGGTCGCCGACGAGACGGAGCAGGCCGCTCCGAAGGTCGAACTGGTGCTGGACGTCAGCGGTTCCATGCGCACCCGGGACATCGACGGCGGCACCCGGATGGCCGCGGCGAAGCAGGCGTTCAACGAGGTGCTGGACGCGACTCCCGAGGAGGTCCAGCTCGGTATCCGCACGCTGGGCGCCAACTACCGCGGCAACGACCGCAAGGAGGGCTGCAAGGACACCGAGCAGCTCTACCCGGTCGGCCCGCTGAACCGGACCGACGCGAAGACGGCCGTGGCCACGCTGGCGCCGACCGGCTGGACGCCGATCGGGCCGGCGCTGCTGAAGGCGGCGGACGACCTGAACGGCGGTGACGGCACCCGCCGTATCGTCCTGATCAGTGACGGCGAGGACACCTGCCAGCCGCTCGATCCGTGCGAGGTGGCCCGGGAGATAGCCGCCAAGGGCATCGGGCTGACCATCGACACCCTCGGCCTGGTGCCGGACGCCAAGACCCGCGAGCAGCTCAGCTGCATCGCGGACGCGACCGGCGGCACCTACACCGACGTACGGCACAAGGAAGAACTGTCCGACCGTGTCGGCCAGTTGGTCGAGCGGGCGGCCGATCCGGTGGTGACGCCGGTGGCCACCGAGGGCGCGGACCGGTGCGAGAAGGCACCGGGCCTGAAGTCCGGTCTGTACACCGACCGTGCGGAGTTCGGGCAGCAGCGCTGGTACAAGGTGGAGGTCGAGCCCGGCCAGGAGCTGCGCGCCTCGGTGAGCGTCGCGGACGACCGGGCGGTCCAGCCGCACTACGGAGTCCTGCTGCGGGCGGTCACCGTGCACGGCCGGGAGATCGTGCGCGGCGAGGCCGCCGGCACCGGCCGTACCGACGTCATCTCCACCGGTCTGCGCTATCCCAGGCCGGACAGCGACGACGACACGGCGCCCGCCGAGACGGTGTGCCTCCAGGTCACCAGTTCCTTCTCGGCCGCCGCCGGCGTCAAGACCAGCCCCGGCCTGCCGCTGGAGCTGACCGTCGACGTCGTGGACGGGCCGTCGGGGCACCACGACGTGGCCGCCTTCGGTCTCGGCCGCGGCTGGTGGCTGCTCGGTCTGCTGGTGCTGATCGGCTTCCTCGCCGGTCTGCTGTGGGGCTGGCTGTCGCGCTGGCGGGTCGCGGTCTGGAGGACGAACTGATGCGGATCACACGAGTGCTGGGCGCCGCGCTGCTGGCGCTGGGGCTGGCCGCCGGGCCGGCCGCCGCCGACTCCTCGCCCTCCCCGAGCGCCTCCGCCGACGGCGACGCGCCCACCCAGGCGGGCACCTCCTTCCGTACGGCGACCGAGATCGAGCAGGGGCAGCGGGCCACCGCCTCCGGCTCCACCGGCGACTACCTGTACTGGTCGTTCCCCGCGGACACCGGGCAGCGTCCCACCGTCAAGGCGACGGTGAAGCTCCCCGGCACGCACGGCGCCGAGACCTGGCAGCTCGACGTGTACGACGGTCTGCGGCGCCGCCAGGCCTGCCAGTACGGTGCCCAGACCCGCACCGCCGCGCAGGGCACCGCCTCGGTCGAACTGGCCTGTGTGCTGCGCACGGTGCGCGGCTGGTCGGAGCCGTGGGCCAACGACCCGCTGCCGGGCACCTACTACATCCGGCTGACGGTGGTGAACCTCGCCGCCGCCGACCTCGGCCAGCCGGTCAACGCCGAGGTGCGCGTCGACTCCAAGGACATCGGCGGCGCGGCGGCGGTCGACGGCTCCCTGGGCAAGCCGCTCGTCCCCGGCATCGCCGCCAAGTCCGAAGCCGCGCAGGGGAGTTCCAAGGGGGCCGTGCTCTCCAGCTTCGGCCAGGACGACGGCTGGTCGTCCGGCTGGTGGTCCGACCGCTGGGTGTGGACCGGCATCGGCGGCGTACTGGCCGCGCTCGCCGGCATCGGGGGGTACGCCCTGACCCGCGGCTCGGGACGGCCGTCGCGGGTGCCGCCGGGCGCCTGAGCGACGGCGAAGGTCCGTGACCGGGCCGACGCCGGGACAGAACACGACAGAGCCCGGCCGGGGCGGCTTCCCCGGCCGGGCTCCGTGCTGTGCGGGCCCCTAGGGGTGGGGCGCGGCGCTCCCGCGGTGTCGGACAGCCCGGACTCCGGCCCCGCGTCCTCCGCCCGGGTCTCCCACGGACCGAACGCCCGGGTGGCCTAGAGACCGAACAGGCCGACATCCGAGGCCAATTCCTTGAACACCTCCCGCGGGTCGGCTATCAGCTTGCGCTGTTCGAGGTTCAGCAGGCCGCCCACCGCGGTGACCTCGGCGGCGAGCGTGCCGTCGGTCTTGCGGATCTCCTGCCGGATCCGGAAGGTCTTGCCGCCGCCCCACTCGAACGCGCAGGTCACGTCGACCTCGTCACCGGCGAGGAGTTCCCGCAGATAGCGGATGTTCGTCTCCAGCGCCACCGGGCCCACGCCCCGGCCCACGAGCCGGGCCTGGCTGATCCCGGCCGCCTGGAGCAGCGACCAGCGGGCGTGCTCGGCGTAGTTGAGGTACACCGCCTGGTTGAGATGGCCCTGGGTGTCGGTCTCGTAGCCGCGGACGGTCACACGGACGGAAAACGGTTCGGCCACTGCGTGCCCTTCTCGTGTTCGGATCTCCGGTCGACCGATCTTGACACGCCGTTCACACCCGACGCGGCGAGGCGAGCAGATAGCGGGCTCTCGTCCGGGGCTCGGTGTACTCGCCCGCCTGCCAGCCGGCCCGCTCCAACGTGGCCGCGCAGGCCGCCAGCGTCTCCGCGTCCGGCGCGTACACCGCGACCGCCTCCGGCTGCGGGGTGGCCCGGACCCGGTACCCGTCCGCGTCCCCGCCCGCGGGAGGGTGCCCGGCCGCCTCCAGCGCGAGCGCCGCGGCCCGCACGAGATGCGTCCGCTCCCATCCGCAGGGCCGGTCCACGGCGCCGTCGGGATTCGTCATCCGGCGCAGCTCCAGCAGGCCCTGCCAGGCACTGTGCACCTCGCGCCGCCGGGCCGGACCGGACTCGGGCGGCTCCTCCTCGCCGCCGACGCGGGCCGCGAACACCCCGGTGTCCGGCGCGGGTTCCGCCGGCGCCTCGGGCACCGCTTCCCGTATCCGGTGACCCGCCGGGGTGAGGAAGTGGTCGTGCGGCGGACGCGGATGCCGGAAGGCCAACCCCCGCTTCACCAGCGCCGCGAGCTGGGCCTCCGTACCGCGCAGCCGGCCGGTGACCGGGTCGGCCCCCTCGATCACCCGCCGCTGCGCGGCGGTCGGCGGTCGGGTCACGGCATGCTCCTTCCGACACCGTTGCTTCTCGGGACCGTCGGGGGGCGGTCCGTGCGCGTAGCCGGGACCGCCGATGGGCGGGCCCACGCACCGGACCGCCGGGCCGACGGCCCAGCGAGACCGCCGGGACGGCGGCCCGTTCGCAGAGTACGGCCCGGGTCTGACAACGCCCGGGGCACGCGGACCTCCCGGTGTCACCGCGGGCAGGCCCCACGCGGTCGCCCCCGTGTGGGCGCCGCCGGTGCCCGTCGCTACCCCGGGGGCCGGATGTTCCAGCCCGCCACCACCGGTCGTCCGTGTTCCGTACCGAGGCGGCACAGTGTGCCTGTCGCCAGTTGGAAGAGGGCCCCGTGCCGGGGTGGCAGGCCCAGGCGGCGGGCGGTGAGGACGCGGAGGAAGTGGCCGTGGGCGATCAGCACGACGACCCCCTCGGTGTCGGCGAGCGCGGCGTCGGCCTTGGCCAGCATCCGGTCGGCGCGCTCCCCGACCTGTTCCGCGGTCTCGCCCGGGTGGTCCGGCGGGCCGGGTGCGACCCCGTCCGTGAAGAGGAACCAGCCGGGCCGGGTCCGCTGGATCTCCGGGGTGGTCACGCCCTCGTACCCGCCGTAGTCCCATTCGCGCAGGTCGGCGTCGACCCGCGCGTCCGGGATCCCGATGAGCCGGGCGGTCTCCCGGGCCCGCTGGAGGGGGCTGACGAAGGCCGCGCCGATCCGGTGCGGGCGGATCAGCGGCACGAGCCGGCGCGCCTCCTCCCGGCCGTGCTCGGTGAGGGGCACGTCGGTGCAGCCGGTGTGCCGCCCGGACCGCGACCACTCGGTCTCACCGTGCCGGACGAGAAAGAGGTCACCCATGACGGCACGGTGGCACACCCCCGCCCCGGCCCGCAGGACGGACTGCGCCAGACGGCTTCGGAAGTCCACGGCCCTTGCCCTGCCCGCCGCTCTCGCCACGGCGTGCCGCCCGGTGTGAGGTAACGCGCGGGGCGTCCGCCGTCAAGTCACGAACAGCCGGGGCTGGGGCTCCGGCCCGGTCACGGGCGACCGTGTGCGTATCCCGCATCACCCGCTTACGCCCCCCACGGCCCCACCCACGAGCAGGTCCCCCATGACTGACATCGCCATCGTCGGACTCGGCTGCCGCTTCCCCGGCGCCCGCGACAGCCAGGCGTACTGGCGGCTCCTCCGGAATGCGGAGCGTCAGTTCCGCCCCGTCCCGGAGGACCGCTGGAACCATCGTCCCTTCCACGCCCCCGGGGACCGGTCGGCGCCCGACACCGCCTACACCGACCGGGTCGCCTTCCTCGACGGCGTCGACCGCTTCGCCGCCCTCCACTACGGTCTGCCGCCCCGCCGCGCGGAGGCCATGGACCCGCAGCACCGGCTGCTGCTCGACGTCACCCGCGAGGCCCTGGACGACGCCGGGCTGGGCCGGGGCGGCTTCGACCGGGACGGCACCGGGGTCTTCTTCGGCCTGTCGGTGTCCGACTACAAGGACCTCCTCACGGCCCGGATGCGCGCCCTCGCCCTCGCCGACGGCCCCCTCGCGCAGCTGCCGCCCGGCGACCCGGCGGGTCCCGGCACCGCGCGCGCCCTGCGGGACGGCGTCACCGCGCTCCTCCCGCCGCTGGACGCCTTCACCGTGCCGGGCAGCCTGCTCAACATGGCGTCCGCCGCGGTCAGCCGGCACTTCGGTCTGGGCGGGCCCAGCTTCGCCGTCGACGCCGCCTGCTCCAGCTCGCTGGTCGCGCTCGAACAGGCCGTACTGCACCTGCGCGCCGGCACCTGCGGCATGGCCGTCGTCGGCGGCGCCTACCTCAGCCTCACCCCGGACACGCTCGTCGGCTTCTCCCGGCTCGGGGCGCTCTCGGCCGACGGGGTGTGCCGTCCGTTCGACGAGCGGGCCGACGGCTTCGTCCTCGGCGAGGGCGCCGGTGCCGTCGTCGTACGGCCGCTGAAGGACGCGCTCGCCGCCGGTGACCGGGTCTACGCCGTCCTGGAGGGGATCGGCACGGCCAACGACGGCGCCACGCCGGGCCCGCTGTGCCCGACGCCCGAAGGACAGCTGCGGGCCATGCGCCGCGCGTACGCCGACGCGGGCGTGCCGCCCTCGGCGGTCGGGTTCATCGAGGCCCACGGCACGGGTACGGGCGTGGGTGACCGGGTGGAGGTGGAGGCTCTGCGCCGGTTGCGGGCGGACCGGCCGGGCCCGTGCTACCTGTCGGCCGGCAAGGCGCTGATCGGGCACGCGCTGTCCGCCGCCGGTATCGCGGGGCTGATCAAGACCGCGCTGGTCGTCCACCACCGTACGGTCGTCCCCCAGCCGGACACCGCCCCGCACCCCGGTCTCGGCCTGGCCGCCGCCGGCCTGCGCATCGCCGACTCCGCCCGGCCGTGGCCGGACACCGGCACCCCGCGCCGCGCAGCCGTCAGCTCCTTCGGCTTCGGCGGCACCAACGCCCACGCGATCCTGCGCGAGGCCCCGGCCCCGGCCCCTGTCCGGACGGCCCCCGCACCGGCGCCCACCCGAACCACCGCCCACGTGGTCCCCGCTCCCGACGGCAGCGCACCGACCCCGCTACCGGGGCAACCCGCGCCCCACAGGGCGTCCCCGCCCTCCCCTGACGCACCGACTCCGGCCCCGGGACGAGCCTCCGGCCGCACGGCACCCACGCCCGGTCCCGCCGAGCCCACCCCGGCCCGCGCCACGACCACCCCCGAAAGCCCCGGAACCACCGGAGCCGGTCCTCAGCTCGTGCTCGTCTCGGCCGGCAGCCCGCGCCTGCTCGTCGAGCAGATCGACGAACTGCTCGACGCCCTCGATCACCATCCGGCGGTGTCCGCCGGGGCTCTCGCTCACACCCTCGGTGGTCGTGAGGCGCTGTCGAGCAGGCTTGCCGTCGTGGCCGCGGACGCGGCGGGGTGTGCGGAGCGGCTGCGCCGGGCGCGGCGGCAGCTTGCCGAGGGTGCCCGGGGTGATCTCGGGGACGGTGCCTTCGCCGCCGACGCGGTGCTGCCGCCGGCCGAGCGGCGCGTCGCCCTGCTGTTCCCGGGCCAGGGCAGCCAGCGGCCCGGGCTGCTGCGCGCCGCGTACGAGCGGTTCCCCGGCTTCCGGCGGACCGTGACCGCCCTCGGCGCGGCGGCCGGGGTCGAGGTCGCCGAGCTGCTGTACGGCGGCGCGGCGACCGGGCCGGCGCGGCAGGAGCGGCTCGCCGCCACCGAGGTGTGCCAGCCGCTGCTCGGCACCGTGCAGATCGCCGCGAGCCGGTTGCTGGCGGCCTGCGGTGTCGTACCCGACCTGGTCCTCGGCCACAGCGTCGGCGAGTTCGCGGCGGCGGCCGCGGCCGGCGTGCTCGGCGACGAGGAGACGGTACGGCTGCTCGCCCACCGGGGTGCCGTGCTGCGGGGCGCCGAGGCGGAGCCGCGCGGCGGGATGCTCGCCGTGCAGGCCGACCAGGAGACCTGTAGCCGGCTCGTCCGGGACGTCGACGGCGTCTGGCTCGCCTGCTTCAACGCGCCCCGGCAGATCGTGGTGAGCGGCAGCCGCGAGGGCCTCGACACGCTGCGGCGGCGCTGCGCCGAGGCGGGTGTCGTGACGTCCGGCCTCGACGTGTCCCACGCCTTCCACTCCCCGCGGCTCACCGCGGCCGACGAGGCGATGCGCACGGATCTCGCCGGGCGCCCGCTCGCCGAGCCCCGCCTGCCGTTCGTCTCGGCCGTCAGCGGGACGGTGTGCCAGGACCCCGGACGGCTGCGCGAGCTGTGGGCGCGGCACGCCTCCGCGCCGGTCCGCTTCGGCGACGCCGTCCGCGCCGCCCACGACGCGGGCGCCCGGGTCTTCGTCCAGGTCGCCGGTGCGGGTTCGCTGCTCGCCGCCGTCCGCCGCAATCTGACCGGGCACGACGGCGTCCACGTCGTCGCGGTGGACGGCGCCGAGCCGGACGACGTGTGGGCGCTGCCGCGGGCCCTGGGCCGGCTGGCGGTGCTGGGCGTCCCGGTCGATCCCCGGGCGCTGGTGCCGGAGCACGAGCGCCGGCTGCTGGATCTGCCGGCCGCCCGGCTGGACACCCGGCCCTACTGGCTGCGCCGCCCGGCCCCCGCACCGACGCCGCCGTCAGCCCCTCGCCCTCTTCCTCTCCCCCTCCCTCTCCCCGCCCACCGGCCTACCGCCCCGGAGAACCCCGTGAACGACATCGACAATCCCCTGCACCAGCTGCTCGACCTGGTGCAGCAGCAGGTGACCGTCCTCCGGCGCCTGGGCGAGACGCTGCCCGGAACGCCTGCCACACCCTTGACACCTGCCCTGCCCCCGACGCCCTCCGCGGCCGAGGACCCCGGTGCCGGCCGAGCCGTCCGGGAGCAGATCGCCCGCATCGGTGCCTTCCCGGTGGAGCACCTGAGGGACGACCAGCGGCTGGTCGAGGACCTCGGCTTCGACTCGCTGATGCTGACCGACCTGTTCGCCTCCCTCAAGCGCCGGTGGCCCGCCCTCACGATCGACGGCCGGTGGGCCCGGCCGACCGTCGGCGGCGTCACCACGCTGGTCGAGGCGGAGGCGGGACCGGCGGAACCGGCGATCGCCGACGGCACCGCGCGGATCGAGTGCTTCCCTGAGGTCGCCGCGCACCGCGAGCGCGTCGCCGTACTGGACGAGCTCCGCCTGCCGAACCCGTACTTCCTGGTCCACGAGCGCGGCATGACGGACCGGACGGTCGTCGGCGGACGGGAGCTGGTCTCCTTCGCCGGCTACAACTACCTCGGCCTGGCCACCGACCCCCGGGTGCGGGACGCGGTCACGGAGGCCGTCGCACGGTACGGCACCTCCGCCTCCGCCAGCCGGCTGCTGTCCGGCAGCCGCCCGCTCCACGTGGAGCTGGAGCGCGAACTCGCCGACACGCTCGGCACCGAGGACGCGCTCACCCTGACGAGCGGGCACGCCACCAACGTCACCGTGATCGGGCACCTCGTCGGGCCGGACGACCTGATCGTCCACGACGCGCTGGCCCACGACAGCATCCTCCAGGGCTGCCGGCTCTCCGGCGCCACCCGCCGGCCGTTCCCGCACAACGACGCGGCGGCCCTGGACGCGCTGCTCGGCGGGGTCCGGAACCGCTACCGCCGGGTGCTGGTGGTGGCGGAGGGCGCCTACAGCATGGACGGCGACATCGCCGACCTGCCCGCCCTGATCGAGGTCAAGCGCCGGCACCGGGCGCTGCTCATGGTGGACGAGGCGCACAGCATCGGGGTGCTCGGCGCCACCGGCCGCGGTGTCGGCGAGCACTTCGGCGTCGACCGGGCGGACGTCGACCTGTGGATGGGCACCCTGTCCAAGGCGCTGGCGAGCTGCGGCGGTTACGTCGCGGCGGGCCGCGGCGCGATCGAGTGGCTGCGCTACACCGCCCCCGGCTTCGTGTACAGCGCCGGTATGACCCCCGCCGACGCGGCGGCGGCGCTGGCCGCGCTGCGGCTGCTGCGGGCCGAACCGGAGCGGGTGTCCCGGCTGCGGGAGAACGCGGCGCTGTTCCTGCGGCTCGCCCGCCGGGCGGGGGTGGACACCGGGGACAGCGGGGGCACACCGATCGTGCCGTGCGTCGTCGGGGACTCGGCGGGCACGCTCCGGCTGGCCCAGGGGCTGTTCCAGGACGGCGTCAGTGTCAACCCGATCCTGCACCCGGCGGTCCCGGAGGAGCTGGCCCGGCTGCGCTTCTTCGTCACCGGCGCGCACACGCCCCCGCAGATCTGCCGTACGGTGACGGCGCTGGCCCGGCGGCTGCGGCCCGGCGACGACGCCGAGCCCGCCGCGGCGTGAGGGGAGCGTGCCGTGCACAGCGTCTTCCCCGCGATCCCGGCGGGCCGGGTCCACCGGTGGAGCGGTGTCACCCTGGTCGTGGCCCGCCGCGAGACCCTCGACCGGGCGCCGTCCTGGTCACCGCTGCCGCTGCTGACCCCGGCCGAACGCCGGCTCTTCGCCGCGCTGCCGCCGTGGCGGCAGGCCGAGTGGGCCGCCGGACGGCTGCTCGCCAAGAGCCTGGTCTCCGAGGTGACCGGGGCACCGCCCGGTGCGGTGGAGATCCTTCCCCGGGACGACGGCAGCCCACGGGCGACCGTCCCCGGCGGCCGGGTGCCCGTCCCGCACCTCTCCCTCAGCCATACGGACCGTCATGTCGCGGCGGCCGTATCCCGCGCACCGGTCGGTGTGGACGTGTGCGAGACCTCCTCGGCGGCGGCGGTGCGGCGGGCCGCGGACCACGTGCTGCTGCGGCAGGAGCGGGCCCTCGTCACCGGGCGGCCCGAACTCCTCGCCGCGGCCTGGGCGTTGAAGGAGGCCGCGGTGAAGGCGGAGCGGCTGGGCCTGTTCGGTGAGGCGCCCCGGCGAATCCGCATCCTCACGCTCAGCCCGCCCACCCTGGACGGCGGGCGCCGTGTGCTGGTCCGGCGGACCGGAGGGGCGGTCCTCGCCCTCGTCCTCGCGCCGGCGCCGTGAGCGCGGGGAGGCCGCCTCGGTCAGGTGCCGGGGTGGACCAGTGTGTGCTCGGTGCCGAGGGTCTTGGCGCCGGTGTCGGCGTACAGCGTGGTCTCCCCGTCGGACCAGCGCGCGATCAGGTCGTTGCCGGTGCGGTCGTGGAGGAAGTCGCCGGCCGTCAGCACCTGCGCGTGCGTCCACAGGCTGTTCGGGCCGCGCATCCGGGTCCTGGTGCCGAGGCCGGCGGCCGAGGTGCCGGCGTACGTGTCGAGCGTGCCGTCCGCCCAGCGCACCAGCAGGTCCCCGCCGGCCGTGCCGTCGAAGTCGCCGCCGGTCAGCTGGGCGGCCTTGGTCCAGGTGCCGTTCGCCGCGAGGATCTGTGTGCCGGTGCCGAAGCCGCCGGTCCCGATCCCGGTGTAGAGGGTGAGCGCGCCGTCGGAGCGGCGCACCAGCAGGCCGGTGCCGCCGCCGTCCGCGAACGCTCCGGCGGTGAACTGGACGGCGTTCTTCCACGCGGAGCCGGGTGCCGCCATCCGGATCTCCCGGCCCAGGCCGGCCGGGCCGGGCTGCGGGTAGAGGGTGACCTCGCCGTCGGACCAGCGGACCAGCAGCCCTGAGCGGTCGCCGGTGAAGGTGCCGCCGGCCACGGTCCGGGCGTGGGTCCAGGTGGAGTTGGCCTGCCGCAGCCGCTTCTCGGCCCCGAATCCGCCCTTGCCGTCGCCCGGGTGCAGGGTGACCCCGCCGTCGGACCAGACCACGAGCAGATCGCCGTGCCGGTCGCCCGTGTAGTCGCCGGAGGCCATGAGCGCGGCCTTGCGCCAGCGTGCCGCGCCGCCGGGCAGGGTGCCCTTCAGGCCCCGGTACGGGGGCAGGTCGGCGGGCGGGGCCTGGTCGGCGACGGCGTCGGCGAGGAGGTTCGCGGCGTCGGCGCCGAACGCGGTGCCGTAGCTGATGTAGTCGACGTTGGCGTCGTTGCCGCCGCCGTTGTAGCCGCCGAGGTTGCCGATGACGTGCCCGGTGCGGGCGTCGTCCTTGTAGTCGGTGATCCAGGGGCTGCCGGAGACGCCGCCGTAGTAGCCGCCGCAGGTCATCGCCAGCTGCCGGTAGCCACGGAGTTGTCTGGTCGGGACCGTGCACTTGACGGCGCGTCCGGCGCTGTTGTGCCGGTAGGAGGGGTAGCCGACGACGGTGACGTTCCGGAGGTTGTAGCCGGGCGGCCGGGTGAAGGTGAGCCCGCCGCCGACCGCGTCCTGGAGGGACTTGCCCCACTGGTTGGCCGAGACCCGGGCGAACGCGGTGTCCAGGTCGGACGCGGCCTTCTTGGTGGTGGTGGAGCCGCGGTCGGGCACGTACCGGGGGTCGATGAAGACCCGCTGGATGTGGAAGATGCCGTACGGCTGCCGGTCGGGGGCGGCGCCCTTCACGAACTTCGGGACGAAGACATAGTCGCCCTTCATGTTCAGCGCGCAGTGGGCCGCGGTGAGCACGATGTTCCGGGACTTGGTGGCGATCACGCTGCCGGTGCAGTGCCAGGTGGTGCCGCGCGGCCCGTCGGAGCCGAAGAACGTCCCCACCAGGCGGGTTCCCTTGTACAGGGTGCCCTTCGGCCGGGCCGCCGCGGCAGGCCCGCCCGGCGTCGCCGGGGTCTGCCGTACCGGGTCCAGGGGCTGTGCGTCGGCCATGCGCTGCGCGGTCCAGAACCGCGCGGCCTGCCGTGCCTCCTGCCCGGCGGCGGGGCCGGGCGGCGTGGGCTCCGCGGCCCCCGCGGCCGGGACGGCGAGGCCGAACAGCGCGATGCACAACACCATGACGGCGGGACGCCGTCCGGCGGGCGCGACTCTGCTTCCGGGCGTACGGCGTGGTCCGTACGAGAACACTGCTGATCCCCCCTGATCCGTATGTCTGCCGGAACCGGACCAGGGGAGGGCGGGCGGTGCGGCGCTGGTCAGGCGCGCAACACGGCGGATGGGCCCGTTCCGCGCGCGGCCCCCGGTCGGCAACGGGGGTGATCTTCGCACGAATGCGCGAAACGGGCCAGGCGGCTACTGCCGGTACCCGCTGAGGAACCGGCCGATCCGGCCGATCGCCGCCTCCAGGTCGTCCGCGTGCGGCAGGGTCAGGATGCGGAAGTGGTCGGGGGTGGGCCAGTTGAAACCGGTGCCCTGGACCACCTGGATCTTCTCGCGCAGCAGCAGGTCCAGGACGAACTTCTCGTCGTCGTGGATCGGGTGCACCTTGGGGTCGATGCGCGGGAACGCGTACAGCGCGCCCTTGGGTTTGACGCAGGACACGCCGGGGATCTCGTTGAGCTTCTCCCAGGCCACGTTCCGCTGCTCGTGCAGCCGGCCGCCGGGCAGGGTGAGTTCGCGGATGGACTGGCGTCCGCCGAGGGCGGCCTGGATGGCGTACTGGGCGGGCGCGTTGGCGCACAGCCGCATGGAGGCCAGCATGGTCAGGCCCTCCAGGTAGTCCTTGGCGTGCTGCTTCGGACCGGTGACGACCAGCCAGCCGGAGCGGAAGCCCGCCACCCGGTAGGTCTTGGACAGGCCGCAGAAGGTGAGGACGACCAGGTCGGGGGCGAGGGCGGCGGCCGAGTGGTGGACGGCGTCGTCGTAGAGGATCTGGTCGTAGATCTCGTCGGCGAACACCATCAGGCCGTGCCGGCGGGCCAGGTCGAGGATGCCCTCGACGACCTCCTTCGGATAGACCGCGCCGGTCGGGTTGTTGGGGTTGATGATGACCACGGCCTTGGTGCGGTCGGTGATCTTCGACGCCATGTCGGCGAGGTCCGGGGTCCAGTCGGCCTGTTCGTCGCACAGGTAGTGGACGGCCTTGCCGCCGGCCAGCGTGGTGACGGCCGTCCACAGCGGGAAGTCCGGTGCGGGGATGAGGATCTCGTCGCCGTCCTCGACCAGCGCCTGTACGGCCATGGAGACCAGCTCCGAGACGCCGTTGCCCAGGAAGACGTCGTCCACGGTGACGTCGAGGCCGAGGGTCTGGTAGCGCTGGGCGACCGCGCGGCGGGCGGAGAGGATGCCGCGGGAGTCGGTGTAGCCGTGCGCCTGCGGCAGCATCCGGATCATGTCCTGGAGGATCTCCTCCGGCGCCTCGAACCCGAAGGCCGCGGGATTGCCGGTGTTCAGGCGCAGCACGCTGTGCCCCGCCTCCTCCAGCGCGTTCGCGTGCTCGATCACCGGGCCGCGGATCTCGTAGCACACCTCGCTGAGCTTGTTGGACTGCCGGAACTCCATGCGCCCCTCCGGAAACTTGTGTTGCTTGGTTTTACCAAGTGTGAGCTTGGAAAGTCCAACAACACGTCTACACTGCGTCGCATGTCACCTCGCCGAAGCTACGACCAGTACTGCTCCGCAGCCCGCGCCCTCGACCTCGTCGGCGACCGCTGGACCCTGCTGATCGTCCGGGAGCTGCTCGCCGGCCCCCGCCGCTACACGGACCTGCACGCGGACCTGCCCGGCGTGAGCACGGACGTACTCGCCTCACGGCTGAAGGACATGGAACGGGACGGCCTCACGACCAGGCGCCGCCTCCCCCCGCCGGGCGCGGCCTACGTCTACGAACTCACGGCTCAAGGCCGGGGGTTGCTCCCGGTCCTCCAGGCGCTGGGCTCCTGGGGCGAGGGAGAACTGGGCGAGCGCCGCCCCACGGACGCCGTCCGCGCCCACTGGTTCGCCCTGCCGCTGCTGCGGGCGCTGGACGGGGAGGGAGTCGTGGAAGTCGCCCTGGAGGAAGGGCAGTTCCACCTCCACGTAGGCGCCGGGGACGGCCCGGTCTACGGCGACGGTCCCGCCCCCGGCGAGGCGGACGCACGGCTGGAGATGGACGCGGCGACCTGCGAGGCCCTCGCCCGCGGCGAGACCCGCCTGCCGGACGCGGTACGGGCCGGACGGGTGACGGTGACCGGCGACGGAACCCTGGCGAAGGCACTGCGCGAGGGGTGAACGCCTAATTGCGCGGCCTCGGCCTGGAGGAGGAGGCCGGCAGGCCCGGGTGCTGCCCGACCGGCTCCCGGCGCCGGCCGCGGACCTCGCGCGGCGGACGGCCGGCGTCGGGGTCTCCCCGCCCCCGAGCACCAGGCCCGGATCCACCGCGTACGCCGTGTGCCCCCCATGCCGCCACCGCGCCGAGGGCCGAGCCGGCCGCCGCGGCCGGCCGCGCAGGACGCCGTCAGGCGTACCGCCGGCCCGGAATGCGCGTGCGGGTGCGTGGTGAGGGTGGGATGCTCGCGGTCATGTCCGCACGTCGCGTCAAGCCCAGTCTGTACATCTCCGTCGACATCGAGGCCGACGGTCCGATTCCCGGGCCGTACTCGATGCTCGGTCTCGGCGCCGCGGTCGCCGGAGTGCAGGACGGTGCCGGTTTCACCGCCGCCGACCCCGAGGAGCGGACCTTCTACCGTGAACTGCGGCCGATCAGCGCGGAGTTCGTGCCGGAGGCGCTGGCGGTGAGCGGACTGGACCGGGCCCGGCTGACCGCCGAGGGGGCCGAACCCGCCGTGGCGCTCACGGAGTTCGCCGCGTGGGTGCGTGAGGTGAGCGCGGGGGCGCAGCCGGTGATGTGCGGTTACCCGGCGGCGTACGACTGGACGTTCCTGTACTGGTACCTGATCCGCTTCACCGGCTCCAGCCCCTTCGGGCACTCCGGCTGCCTGGACATGAAGACGCTGTACGCGACGAAGGCCCGGCTGCCGCTGCGGGCGGTGGCCAAGGACACCATGCCGCGTGCACTGCTGTCCCGGCGCCGGCACACGCACCATGCCCTGGACGACGCGATCGAGCAGGCGGAGCTGTTCGCCAACCTCATGCGTTGGCCGGGGGTGACGGTGTCCCCGTCTCCCCCGGCCGGTTAAGTCCTGACCGTCGGTCTCAGTGCACAGCGGCGATCTCCTCCCCCGCCTCCATCGGATGGGTGACGTCCTGGGCCTCACGGCCCTTGCCGAGGTGGTTGAAGAGGAGGTTCAGCACCACGGCGGTGACGCAGCCCGTGGAGATGCCCGAGTCCAGGACGATCTTCGCGGTCTCGGGGAACGCGTGGTAGAACTCCGGCGCGGTGATCGGGATGATGCCCACCGCGAGGGACACGGCGACGATCAGGACGTTGTTGTCCTTGTCGAGGCCGGCCCGGACCAGCGTCTGGATGCCGCTCGCGGCGACCGAGCCGAACAGGACGACGCCGGCGCCGCCGAGGACCGGGCGGGGTACGACCGCGATGAGCGAGGCCGCCATCGGGCACAGGCCCATCAGGACCAGGAAGCCGCCGCCGGTCGCGACGACATAGCGGCTGCGGATCCTCGTCATCGCGACCAGGCCGATGTTCTGGGCGAAGGCGCTGCACATGAAACCGTTGAACAGCGGGCTGATCGCGGAGCCCAGGGTGTCGGCGCGCAGGCCGGCCGCGATGGTCTTCTCGTCCGCGGGGCGCTCCACGATCTCGCCGAGCGCCAGCATGTCGGCGGTCGACTCGGTCATCGACACCACCATCACCACGCACAGCGAGAGGATCGCGGCGAGCTGGAACTGGGGGGCACCGAAGTGGAACGGGGTCGGGAAGCCCACGATGTCGGCCTCACCGACGGGGCTGAAGTCCGTGACGCCGAACGGTATCGCGATGAGCGTGCCCACGATCAGACCGAGCAGGACGGCGATCTGCTTGACGAAGCCGCGGGTGAAACGGCGCAGCAGCAGGACGATCAGCAGGGTGATGCCGGCGAGGGTGAGGTAGGTGGTGGAACCGTAGTCGTCGGCCCGGGGGTTGGGGCCCTGTGCCCAGCCGAAGGCGACCGGGAGGAGGGACACGCCGATCAGGGTGATGACCGAGCCGGTGACGACGGGCGGGAAGAAGCGGATCGCCTTGCTGAAGAAGGGCGCGGCGAGGAAGCCGAGGAGTCCGGCGACGATGACCGCGCCGAAGATGATCGGCAGGGCGTCGGACTTGTCCTCGGTGGAGGCGACGACCGCGGTCATGGGGGCGACACCGGCGAAGGTGACGCCGTTGACGAAGGGCAGGCGGGCGCCGATCTTCCAGAAGCCGAGCGTCTGGAGGAAGGTGGCGAGGCCCGCGGTGAACAGGCAGGCACCGGTGAGGAAGGTCAGGTCGGTCGCGCTCAGGCCTATGGCCGCGCCGACGATCAGGGGTGGGGCGACGACTCCTGCGTACATGGCGGCCACGTGCTGCAGGCCGCTGGTCGCCATTTTCAGGGCGGGGAGTTTCTCGTCTACGGGATGGGCGGCCACGGCGGGTCCTCCGGGCGGGTAACACGTCGTCTTCGACGTGGGTTTCATGGAGGTGGTGCGTGTGGGCATGGGGGCACCTCCCTGCTCGAGCGAAGCCGAGAGCTTGGGGGAGGGACCGTCGGGGGGTGGCGGTTGAGCGGTTGAGCGGACGGTGTGGGGGTGACCGTCTCCGGGGCGCGTGCGTCCGCACGCGACCCGGAGACGGCGTGCCGTGGATCCCGCTCGGATCCACGGTCCCGGCCGGAAGCCGTCCCTCCCGGCCGGAGTCTGTGAGGGCCCGGGGTCAGGCCTGCGCGGCGATGCGGGCCAGGCGCTGGGCCTCCGCGCGGGTGGAGACGGCGATGGCCTCCTCGTCGACGGCGACCAGACGGCCGTTCTCCACGATCTGCCGGCCGTTGACGAAGGACGCGGTGACCGGGGCCGCCGCGCCGAAGACCAGCGCGGTCACCGGGTCGGCGATGGAGGCGTGGGCCAGGGTGTCCATCTTCCACAGCACCAGGTCGGCGAGCTTGCCCGGCTCCAGCGAGCCGATCTGCTCGGCCCGGCCCAGTACCTGGGCGCCGCCGTAGGTGCCGAGCCGCAGCGCCTGACGGGCGTTGAGGGCCGCCTCGCGGTGGGCGCCGAGGCGGTTGATCAGCAGGGCGTTGCGCAGCTCGGTGTGGAGTTCGCCGGACTCGTTGGAGGCGGTGCCGTCGACGCCGAGGCCCACGGGCACGCCCGCCTTGAGCATGTCGGGGACCCGGGCGATGCCGGCCGCGAGGCGGGCGTTGGAGGACGGGCAGTGAGCGACGCCGGTCTTCGTGCGGCCGAACGCGGCGATGTCGGAGTCGTTCATGTGGACGCAGTGCGCCATCCACACGTCCTCGCCGAGCCAGCCGGTGGACTCGAAGTAGTCGGTCGGGCCCATGCCGAACAGCTCGTGGCAGAACTTCTCCTCCTCCACGGTCTCCGAACCGTGGGTGTGCATCCGCACTCCGAGGCGGCGGGCCAGCTCGGCGCCCTGGCGCAGCAGCTCGGTGGAGACGGAGAACGGCGAGCAGGGGGCGACCGCCACCTGGGTCATCGCGTCGAAGGAGGCGTCGTGGTGCTTGCGGACGGTCTCCTCGGTCGCGGCCAGCGCGCCCTCCAGCGTCTCCACGGCGAAGTCCGGGGGCAGGCCGCCGTCCTTCTCGCTGCGGTCCATCGAGCCGCGGGCCAGGGTGAAGCGCACGCCCATCTCGGCGGCGGCCCGGATGATGGAGCCGGACAGGTCGCCGGAGCCGTGCGGGAAGACGTAGTGGTGGTCCATGGCGGTGGTGACACCGCCCCGGGCCATCATGGCCAGGGACCCCTGCGCGGCGGCGTACGTCATCTGCTCGTCGATGCGCGCCCAGGTGGGGTAGAGCGCGACCAGCCAGTTGAACAGGTTGTGGTCGGTGGCCAGGCCCCGGGTGATCCACTGGTAGAAGTGGTGGTGGGTGTTGACCAGACCGGGTGTGGCCAGATGACCGGTGGCGTCGATCCGGCGTACCACGTTCTCCAGGCCCTCGGGGGCCTTGCCCGCGCCGACCGACTCGATGCGGTTGCCGGCCAGGACCAGGTATCCGGAGGCGTACTCCGTGTCGCCCGCGTCCACGGTCGCGATCGCACAGTTCTCGATGACGATGCGCTGGGCTGCCGATGGTGCCATCGTGCTTCCTTGTCTTTCAGTGGCGGCCCGTGGACCGAAGGGGTGTCCACGGGGAGGGCACGGCAGGACCCTAGGAGGATTTGAGTGCCGGGGCCGGCCTGCGGCTCCGGGTGCCGAGGTGATGGAAGAACAGGTTGAGCAGGACCGCGACGAGCGCGCCCGCGCTGATGCCGGAGCCGAGCACGGTCTGCGCCCAGGCCGGGAAGCCGGCGTAGAAGGTCGGCGCGGCCAGCGGGATGATGCCGGCACCGAGCGCCACGGCCACCAGGATGATGTTGGAGCTGTCGTCCAGGCCCGCCTCGGACAGTGTACGGATGCCGCTGACGGCGATGGAGCCGAAGAGGACGATGCCCGCGCCGCCGAGGACCGGCATGGGGACCAGGGAGACGACCGCGCCGAGCACCGGGAAGGCGCCGAGGACCAGCAGGGTGCCACCGGCGACGGCGACGACGTACCGGCTGCGCACCCGGGTGAGGGAGACGACGCCGACGTTCTGGGCGAAGGCGGAGGTGGGGAAGCCGCCGAAGACGGGGCCGAGCAGGGTGGCGATGCCGTCGGTGCGCAGGCCGCGGGTGATGGTCCTCCCGTCGGCGCGGCGGTCGCAGATCTCGCCGAGGGCGAGCATGCCGGCGCTGGACTCGGTCATCAGCACCAGCATCACGATGCACAGGGAGAGGATGGCCGCCGGCTGGAACTCGGGGGCGCCGAAGGCGAACGGGGTGGGCAGCGCGGCGACGGGCGCGGACTTCAGGCCGCTGAAGTCGGCCATGCCGAAGGGGATCGCGGCGAGGGTGCCGACGAGCAGTCCGAACAGCAGGGCGATCTGCTTGACGAAGCCCTTGCCGAAGCGCTGGATCAGCAGGATGACGGCGAGGGTGAACCCGGCGAGGGCGAGGTGCCGCATGGCGCCGAAGTCGGCGGCGGTCTTGTCGCCGCCCTGCGCCCAGCTCACCGGGACGGGCATCAGGGTGACGCCGATCAGGGTGATGACGACACCGGTGACCAGGGGCGGGAAGAAGCGCAGCAGCCGGCCGAAGAACGGGCCGAGGGCCAGGCAGAAGGCTCCGGCGACCATCACCGCGCCGTAGATGGCGGGGAGTTGGTGGCCTGTGCCGTTGGTCTCGGCGATCGCGAGGATCGGGGCGATGCCGGCGGAGGAGGCGGCGTTGACGAAGGGCAGCCGGTTGCCGACGAGGCCCTTGACGCCGATGGTCTGCAGGATGGTCGCGACGCCGGCGATGAGCAGGCTCGCGGCGATGAGCCGGGTGCGGGCCGCGATGTCGAGTCCGCAGGCCTGGCCGATGATGAGCGGAGGAGTGACAACGCCTGCGTACATCGCGGCGATGTGCTGGAGCGCGGCGGGGACGAGCCGCGAGACGTGGAGCTTCTCGTCCACCGGGTGCACGGACGTGACGGCGTCCTCGGTGTGCTCCGGCGGGGTGGAACAGGGGGCTGTGTCGGGCCCCTTCGCAGGCTGTGCCATTTTGTTCCCTCCGGTGTTGCGGGCCCCCGGCCCGGGTGGCGGGGCCGGGGGCGCGCGTCCCGCGTCAGAGGTTGGTCATGTCGACCGGGATACGGGCCTCACAGCCGTCCCGCAGGATGGTGGCCTCGATGAGGCCGTAGGGGCGGTCGGCGGCGAAGTAGACCTCGTTGTCGTTCTTGAGACCGAACGGCTCCAGGTCCACCAGGAAGTGGTGCTTGTTCGGCAGCGAGAAGCGGACCTCGTCGATCTCGCTGCGGTTGTTGATGATGCGCGACCCCATCTGGTACAGCGTCTGCTGCAGCGAGAGGGAGTACGTCTCGGCGAAGGCCTGGAGCATGTGCTTCTTGGTCTGCTCGTAGGACTTCTCCCAGTTGGGCATCTTCTGCTCGTCGTCGGTCCAGTTGAACCGCCAGCGGCCGGAGACCTGGGTGGCCAGGATGCGGTCGTACGCCTCCTGGAGGGTGGTGTACTTGTCCTTGACGTAGCCCCAGAACTCAGAGTTGGTCGAGTTCATCACGACCAGGTCCTTCAGGCCGGAGACGACCTCCCACTTCTCACCGTCGTAGGTGATCTGGGTGAGGCGGGTCTCCTGGCCCTTGCGGACGAAGGAGTGCTTGACCTCGTCGGCGCCGATGAACTTGCTGTTGGCGTCGGAGGTCTCGATCCGCTCCCAGGCGTACTCCTCGATGCGGATCCGGGCCTGGTGGATCGGCTCCTGCGAGGTGACGAAGTGCCGGGCGAGGTGGATGCCGAACTGCTCGGCGGACTCGATGCCGTACTCCTTGGCGAACGCGAACACCGTGTTCTTGGTGGTGTCGGTCGGCAGGACGTTGGCGTTGGAGCCGGAGTAGTGGACCTCGTCCATGTCGCCGCTCAGCGCGACGGAGACGTTGAGGTCCTTGATATGGTGGGTGGCGCCGTCCCGCGTGATCTTGACGACTCGGTTCTCGGCCTTGCCGTACTGGTTCTGTCCCAGGATGGTCGGCATTAGCTAGCTCCCTCGGTAAACGGAGTAGCCGAACGGGTTGAGCAGCAGCGGTACGTGGTAGTGCTCGCCCGGTACGACGGCGAACGTGATCGCCACCTCCGGGAAGAACACGGACGACGCACCGCTGTCCCGGTTCGCGGGGGCGTCCTGCTGCGCATCGGCTTGCTTCTTCGCAGTTTTTCCTTCGAAGTACGGCTCGACGGCGAAGTCCAGCCGTACGTGGGTGGTCCCCTCCGGCAGTGCCGGCAGGTCCTTGCACCGGCCGTCGGCGTCGGTCGCGGAGCCGCCGAGCGCCTGCCAGTCCGCGTCCGCCCCGCCGCGGGCGGAGAGGTGGACGGCGACGCCCTCGGCGGGGCGGCCGATCGAGGTGTCCAGGATGTGCGTGGACACGGAGGCGGTGGTGCTGGTGCTCATGGTGTCAGGCGTCCTCTTCGACGAGTCGGGCCAGTCGGATGCGGTTGATCTTGCCCAGCTCGGTGCGGACGATCTCCCGCTCCTGCTCCGGCGAGTTCCCGATCCGCTCCTTGACCGCGTCCCGCATCTGCTCGCCGGTCCGGCCGGTGGCGCAGATGAGGAAGACATGGCCGAACTTCTCCTGGTAGGCCAGGTTCAGTTCGAGCATCTCCGCCTTGAGGGCGTCGGAGGCGCCGGCCATGCCGCGCTGTTCGCGGGCGGAGGTCGGGTCGCCGGGCTTGGGGCGCCCGATCGGCGGGTGCCCGGCCATCGCCTCCTGAAGGTCCGCGGTGGTCAGCTCGGCCATGGCGGCGTCGCTGGCGGTGTACAGGTCCTCCACGGTGGCGTACGGGCGGGCGGCGAGCAGCCGCCGGGCCCACTCGGTGGAGGCGCACGCCTCGTGGAGGGCGGCGAGGGCCGCGCTCTCCCCGAGATCGTTGAACCGGGCCAGGCCCGGGGGCGTGGAAGTCGACGTCACGGGAGCCTCCGTGGCCGGATTCGGCCTTCGTGCTGAACGGGCTGCGAACAGCTAACGCCCTCCGAAACACGACGTCAACACTTTGTTGAAAATTCGGGGGTACACGAAGGATTCCGCAGCCCGGGTTCAGGCCCCCTTCTCCCGGTTGAGGTAGTTGTAGACCGTGAAGCGGCTGACGCCGAGCGCACTCGCCACGGTCTCCACGCCGTGTCGCACGGCGAACGCGCCGCGCGCCTCGAGCATGCGTACGACCTCCTGTTTCGCCTTGCGGTCCAGGTCGGCCAGCGGCCGGCCCTCCCGGCGCTCCATGGCGGCGAGGATGTGGTCGAGGGAGTCGGCCAGCTGGGGCAGGCGTACGGCGACGACGTCGACGCCCTGCCAGGCGAGGACGACGTCCTCGGGGCCGGCCTCGTCCGGCGGGAGCATCTCCCCGCCCATGGCGTCGACCAGCGGTTTCACCGCCGTGATGAAGGACTCGTCCCCGTTGCCGGTCATTCGCCCGCTCCGATCACGTTGACCTGCAGCGAGATCCGGGTGGCACCGGCTTCCAGGCTCTTGCGCAGCAGCGCGTCCACGGCGGTCAGCACCTCGTCGGCACCGCCCTCCGCCGTGTTGCCGAACGGGCCGACGTCCACCGCGTCCAGCTCCGCCGCCTCGATCACCTCGCGGGCCGCCAGCGCGTGCGCGGGCGCCTCGTCCAGGTCGAAGGGCTCGGTCGTGAACTCCACTTTCAGTCGCACTGTGCCCCCATGGCATCTGCTCCGACCCGCGCGTTCCGCCAGGTCCGCGGCGGCGGGGTCCGACCGCCCAGGCCGCTTGGGGAGACCTTAACGGACGCCCGTGCCCACCCGGCCTCGCGAGAAGGTCCGGCTTCCGGCGGTCTTCCCGCGACGGACGGACCACCCGCCCGCGTAGAGCAGAGGACGGAGACCACACAGGGAGGGGACCGCGAGGTGCGCACATTCGGGAGCGGCGTGTTCAGAGGTGCCAGGGGGACGGCGGTCGCGGCGACGGCGATGGCCGTGCTGACCGCGTCACAGGCGCCCGGGGCGGTGTCGGCGCAGGCCCCGGAGCCGGCGCGGAGGGCGGTGCCCGCCGAACACGGCCCCAGCGTGTCCGGAGACGCCCCCTTCCGCACCGGCCTGCCCCCGCTGCGGACGAGCGGTGAGGCATCGGCACAGCGAGTGACGGGCGGCGCCCTGCCCGCGAGCGTGTTCGCCGCGTACCGGCGCGCCGAGGAGGAGCTGGCGCGGAGCGCGCCCGGCTGCCGGCTGCGGTGGCAGCTGCTGGCCGCGATCGGCCAGGTGGAGTCCGGGCAGGCCCGGGGCGGCCGGGTGAACCCGGACGGTACGACCGTGACACCGATCCTCGGCCCCCGGCTGACCGGCGGCGCCTTCGCCGTCGTACCGGACACCGACGGCGGCGCGTACGACGGGGACACGGCGTTCGACCGCGCGGTCGGCCCGATGCAGTTCATTCCGTCGACCTGGGCGCACTGGGGCGCGGACGGCAACGGAGACGGGCATGCCGACCCGAACAACGTCCATGACGCGGCGCTCGCCGCCGGCCGCTACCTGTGCGCGGGCGGCCGTGACCTGTCGAGCCCGGCCGAGCTGGACCGGGCGATCCTCGGCTACAACCACTCGGAGGCCTATCTGCGCACGGTGAGGGCCTGGTACGCGTACTACCTGACCGGACACCGGGTGGTGCCGGACGCCCCCGGCGGGTCCCGGGCGGACCGGCCGAGGCCGTCCCGTCCGACGACCGCGAAGCCCTCTCCGAAGCCGTCAAAGAACCGGAAGCCGGACCCGCGCCCGTCGCGCACGCCCTCGGCGCCACCCGCCTCGCCCTCCCCCGCCCCGTCCCGCAAGCCCGGCGTCCCGGAGGAGTCGCAGACGCCGCCGATCCCCGTCCCCGAGCCGACCCTCACCCTGCCCGGCGGTGCCGTGTTGCCCGACGCCGGCCCGCTGACCAGCGACAGCTAGGTCCGGCAACGGCTGGAACACGATCGGATTCTCCCCCTCCACAACCGCGGATACCGGGCGGTAATGTCGCCACCCGCCGGGAGCACAGGACCGGCGGGTGAGTGCGAAGGGGCCCTCATGGCGACGGACATGCCTGCGGACACAGCGGCCGCCGAGGAGCGTTGGCAGCGGATGTGGAGCCACCGTGAGCAGTTGCTCAAGGTGGCCCGGCGCCGCTCGATGAGCCAGGAGGACGCCGAGGACGCCGTGCACGAGGCGATGCTGCGGGCCGCCGAGCGCCGGGACCTCGACGACGAGCGGCTCGGCGCCTGGCTGACGACGGTGACGATGCGCCTGTGCGTCGACCGGCACCGGCAGGTCAACCGCGAGGCCGAGGTCGGCAGCCGCCCCACGCTCGTCGCGCCGGGCCCGGTGCCCGTCGAGGAGGCGGTGTGTGACCGGGCCGAGGCGAAGTGGCTGGCCGTGCGCAGCGGGGAGCTGCCCGCCCGGCAGGCGGAGGCGCTGCGGCTGAAGTCGGAGGACCTGGATGTGAGCCAGGTCGCCGTGCGGATGGGACTCAGCTACCGGACCGTCGAGTCGCTGCTCGCCCGGGCCCGGCGGACGCTGCGCGCCTCCCTGGCCGGGACGCTCGGGCTCGTCCTGTTCCTGGTCGGGCGCGGGCGGCCGCGCGGTGGCGGGAAGGTCCAGGCCGTGGCGGTCACCTCGACGGCGGCGACCCTGGCGGTGGCGGGGTTGGTGCTGCCGTACGCGCTCGACGGCGGCGGTGGCCCGGCCGCTCCGTCTCCGCGGCCGGCGGTGTCCGACGGGGCACAGGTCCGGAGCGACAGCACCACCGGGCAGGCGTTCCCCGCGAAGACGCGCGGGCCGTCAGCGGCGGAGCCGGGCCGGGCGGCGACTCGCCCGCCCTCCGGCGAGCCCGTCCTGCCCGCGCTTCCCGAGCTGCCGGTGAAGTCCGCGGTGCCGTCCGTACCGCCGGTGCCGTCCGTACCGCCGGTGCCGTCGCTTCCGTCGGCACCGTCCCTGCCGGCGGCGCCGACACTCCCCTCTGCGCCGTCCGTCCCGTCCGTCTCCCTGCCCGCACCCCTCCCGAGCGTGCCGTCCCCGAAGCTGCCGTAGCACGCCGTAAACGCGTCCGAAAAAAATTCGCGGTCACCGCGACGGACGCCGCGCCCCTCCCCGTAGAGCAGATGTCGGAGCTGCTCCACGGGCGAAGGGTGGGACCGGATGGGTGTCGAGATCTGTGTGGAAGGGCTGACCAAGTCCTTCGGACGGCAGGTCATCTGGCAGGACGTCTCGCTGACGCTGCCCGCCGGGGAGGTCTCGGTGCTGCTCGGCCCCTCGGGGACGGGCAAGTCGGTGTTCCTCAAGACGCTCGTCGGGCTGCTGAAGCCCGGGCGCGGCTCGGTGAAGGTCGCGGGCCGGGACATCACCCGCCTGCGCGAACACGACCTGTACGAGGTGCGGAAGCTGTTCGGAGTGCTGTTCCAGGACGGCGCGCTGTTCGGCTCGATGAACCTGTACGACAACATCGCCTTCCCGCTGCGCGAGCACACCCGCAGGTCCGAGAGCGAGATCCGGCGGATCGTGCTGGAGAAGATGGACATGGTCGGGCTGATCGGCGCCGAGGGGAAGCTGCCCGGCGAGATCTCCGGCGGTATGCGCAAGCGGGCCGGGCTCGCCCGCGCGCTGGTCCTGGACCCGGAGATCATCCTGTTCGACGAGCCGGACTCGGGCCTCGACCCGGTGCGCGTGGCCTACCTCAACCAGCTCATTGTCGACCTCAACGCGCAGATCGACGCGACCTTCCTGATCGTCACCCACGACATCGCCTCGGCCCGCCAGGTACCCGACAACATCGGGCTGCTGTTCCGGCGCGAGCTGGTGATGTTCGGGCCGCGCGAGCAGCTGCTGACCAGTGAGGAGCCCGTCGTACGGCAGTTCCTGAACGGCCGGATGCAGGGGCCGATCGGCATGGCGGAGGAGAAGGACGCGGCGCAGGTCGAACAGGAGCTGGCCGGGATCGACGACGGCGGCCCGGCGGACGCGCTGCCACCCCGCCTGCTGCCCAGCCCCGGCATCACCCGCCCGCCCCGCTGGGAGGCGATCGCGAGACGCGAGGCCCAGCTCCAGGGAACGGGGGTGAACAGCGCATGAGGCTCTCCCCGACAGGGGCGCTCCGACACTCGGGCAACCTGTTCGCGATGGCGCTGGACGTCCTGCGCACCCTGCCCCGACGGCCCTTCCAGGCACGGGAGTTCATCCAGCAGGCGTGGTTCGTGGCGAGCGTCACCATCCTGCCGACCGCGCTGGTCTCGATCCCGTTCGGGGCGGTCATCGCGCTCCAGATCGGCAGCCTGACCCGGCAGCTGGGCGCACAGTCCTTCTCCGGTGCCGCGTCCGTGCTGGCCGTGCTGCGCGAGGCCTCGCCGATCGTCACCGCCCTGCTGATCGCGGGCGCGGGCGGCACGGCGATCTGCGCGGACCTCGGGGCCCGCAAGATCCGGGACGAGATCGACGCGATGCAGGTGCTCGGCATCGACCCGATCCACCGGCTCGTCGTACCGCGCGTACTGGCCTCGATGGTCGTGGCCGTGCTGCTCAACGGCCTGGTCTCGGTGGTCGGTGTCGCAGGCGGCTACTTCTTCAACGTCATCCTCCAGAACGGCACGCCGGGCGCCTACCTGGCCTCCTTCACGACGCTCGCCCAGCTGTCCGACCTGTGGGCGGCCGAGATCAAGGCGCTGGTGTTCGGGGCGATCGCGGCGATCGTCGCCTCGTACAAGGGGCTCACCGCGAAGGGCGGCCCGAAGGGCGTGGGCGATGCCGTGAACCAGTCCGTGGTGATCACCTTCATGTTGCTGTTCGTGACCAACTTCGTGATGACCGCGGTGTACTTCCAGGTCGTCCCGCAGAGGGGTTAGCCGATGAGACTTCTCGACCGCCCCTTGCGCTCACTCGAAGAGCTGGGCACCCAGCTGTCCTTCTACGGCCGCTCACTGGCGTGGACGGGCCGCACCCTGCGCCGCTACAAGAAGGAGATCCTGCGGCTGCTGGCCGAGGTGAGCTTCGGGCGTGGCGCGCTCGCCGTCGTGGGCGGAACGGTCGGCGTGATCGCCTTCCTGTCCTTCTTCACCGGCACCGAGGTCGGCCTCCAGGGCTACGCGGCCCTCAACCAGCTCGGCACCTCCAACTTCGTGGCGTTCCTGTCGGCGTACTTCAACACCCGGGAGATCGCCCCGCTGGTGGCCGGTCTCGCCCTCTCCGCCACGGTCGGCGCCGGATTCACCGCGCAGCTCGGCGCGATGCGGATCAGCGAGGAGACCGACGCGCTGGAGGTGATGGGCGTCCCGTCGCTGCCGTTCCTGGTGACGACGAGGATGATCGCCGGCTTCGTCGCCGTGATCCCGCTGTACGTGATCGGTCTGCTCTCCTCGTACTTCGCCGCCCGCACGATCACCACCGGCTACTACGGGCAGTCCACGGGCACCTACGACCACTACTTCCAGCAGTACCTGCCGCCGGTGGACGTGCTCTGGTCCTTCGGCAAGGTGATCGTCTTCGCCGTGCTGATCATCCTGGTGCACTGCTACTACGGCTACCACGCGAGCGGCGGCCCGGCGGGCGTAGGCGTCGCGGTGGGCCGGGCGGTGCGGACGTCCATCGTCGCCGTCAACGTCCTGGACTTCTTCCTGAGCCTCGCGATCTGGGGCGCCAACACGACCGTCCGGATCGCGGGGTGAGAAGGGTGAGAGTGCTGAGACTCAGGTTGTACGGCATCGCGTTCCTCGTCGTGCTCGCGCTGCTGCTTTCGCTCGCGGTGGCCGTCTACCAGCAGGCGTTCACGTCCGTCGTACGGGTCACCCTGGAGGCCGACACCCTCGGCAACCAGCTCGATCCGCGCGCCGACGTCAAGCTGCGCGGGCTGCTGGTCGGCGAGGTGCGGAGCGTGCACGCCGACGGCACGAAGGCGACCCTCGACATCGCGCTCAAGCCGGAGTACGTCACGGACATCCCCTCGGACGTGCACGCGCGGCTGCTGCCCAAGACCCTGTTCGGCGAGAAGTACGTCGACCTGGTGGCGCCCGCCCGCTCCACGGCTCGGCCGATCCGCGAGGGGGATGTGATCACCCAGGACCGTACGAAGGTCGGCATCGAGGTGCAGCAGCTGATGAACGACCTGCTGCCGCTGCTCCGCACGGTCAGGCCGGGCGAGCTCAACGCCACGCTCTCGGCGTTCGCCACCGCTCTGGAGGGCCGCGGCGACCGGATCGGCGACAACCTCACCCGGGTCGAGGGCTATCTGCGCCGCCTCAACCCCCACCTGCCGTCGATCAAGGAGGACATCGCGCGCTTCGCCGACGTCGCCGAGGTCTACGGCGACGCCGCGCCCGACCTGATGCGGATCCTGCGCAACACGGTCACCACCAGCCGCACGATCGTGGAGAAGCAGGACCAGCTGGCCGCGGGGCTCCGCTCGACCGCTGCCGTGGCGGGCACGGCGAACGACTTCCTGTCCGAGAACGGCGACCGGCTGATCACCCTGGGCCGGGTCTCGCGCCCCACGCTGGAGCTGTTCGCCCGCTACTCCCCCGAGTACCCGTGCCTGTTCCGGGGCCTGGTCCGGCAGGAGAAGGCGTCGGAGGACGCGTTCCGGGGCGGCGAGATGCGGATCACCCTGGAGGTCGTCCGGCCGCAGGGGGCGTACCGGCCCGGTGAGGAGCCGGTCTACGCCGAGCGGTCGGGTCCCGACTGCCGTGGCCTGCCGCATCCGCGGGTGCCCGGCCCGAAACCCCATCTCGACGACGGCACGTCCGCCCGGAGTCCCGGCGGCGCGCTCCCGGGAGGTGCCAACGTGTCCGCAACCGAGGCCGAGCAGCGTGCCGTCGGCTCACTCGTGGCGCCCGTCATGGGTGTCCCCTCGGACGAGGTGCCGCCCGTCGCGACCCTGTTGTTCGGGCCGCTCGCGCGCGGAACGGCGGTGAGTGTCGCATGAGCAGGGCAGGAGCCCGGCAGACCGCCGCCCCACTGATCAAGTTCGGTCTCTTCGCGCTGGTGACGATCGCGGCGACGGCCCTGCTGGCCGCGACCATCGTCAATGTCTCGTTCACCCCGAAGGACAGCTACCACGCGGTCTTCAGCGACGTCACAGGGCTGGAGACCGGCGACGACATCCGGGTGGCCGGCGTACGGGTCGGGGAGGTCGAGGACATCCGGATCAAGGACCGGACCCTGGCCGAGGTCACGTTCACCGTCACCACGGACCGGCCGCTGCTCACGGGCACCCACGCGGTCGTCCGCTACCGCAACCTGGTCGGGCAGCGGTACATCGCGCTGACCGAGGGCACCGGCGACGGGACCACCCGGCTGCGGCCGGGCGGCACGATCCCGCTGTCCAGGACCCAGCCGGCGCTGGACCTCAACGCGCTGCTGAACGGCTTCAAGCCGCTGTTCGCCGCGCTCAGCCCGAGCGACGTCAACCAACTCGCCACCGAGATCATCAAGACCCTCCAGGGCGAGGGCGGCACGGTGAACAGCCTGCTCGCGCACACCGCCTCGCTCACCACGACCCTCGCCGACCGCGACGAGCTGATCGGCTCGGTGATCGACAACCTCAACACCGTGCTGAAGACGCTCGACAAGCGCGGCTCCCGCTTCTCCGGGCTGCTCAAGCAGCTGCGCCGGGTGATCTCGGGGCTGTCCGCCGACCGCAAGCCCATCGGGCAGTCGCTGGTGAGCATCGGCGACCTCACGGAGGTCACGTCGGGGCTGCTGAAGGACGCGCGTCCGCCGCTGAAGGACGACATCGCCGGTCTGGGCCGGCTCACCGGAACGCTGAACGACAACGAGAAGACCGTGGAGGGCGTCCTGCAACGGCTGCCGAACAAGCTCGACAAACTGACCGGGACGGCGTCCTACGGCTCGTGGTTCAACTTCTACCTCTGCGACTTCGACGGCCGGATCGTGCTGCCGAGGACCAAGCAGGTGATCAGCCCGGAGCTGCACGTGGCACGGGCGAGGTGTGGCGGATGAGAATGCGTGTCCCACGGCGGCGGCAGCGCCCTGAGCCCCTGGTGAGGGTACGGATCCTGCCGCCGAAGCTGCCGAAACTCCCCCGGCTGCCCAGGCGCAAGGCCCGCCCCGAACCGCTGGTGAAGGTACGGATCCTGCCGCCGAAGCTGCCCAGGATCCGGCTGAAGCGCCCGCGGCTGAAGCCCTTCCGTGAGCGGAACCCGGTCGTCGTCGGCGCCGTCGGACTCACGGTCCTCGCGCTGCTCACGGTCGCCGCCTTCAACGCCGACAGCCTGCCGCTGATCGGCGGCGGCGACACGTACAGCGCGGCCTTCTCGGAGGCGGGCGGGCTCAAGCCGGGCGACGAGGTGCGGATCGCCGGGGTCAAGGTCGGCAAGGTGGAAGACGTCGACCTGGACGGCGACCACGTCAAGGTCACCTTCAAGGTGAAGGACCACCCGGCGTTCGGCACCGACACGGGCGCGTCGATCCGGGTCAAGACGATCCTCGGAGCGAAGTACCTGGCCCTGCACCCGAAGGGACCGGGGCAGTTGAAGCCGGGCAGCGAGATCCCGCTCCGGCGGACCGTGTCGGCGTACGACGTCGTCCAGGCCTTCAGTGACCTGACGACCACCACCGAGGAGGTCGACACGGACCGGCTCGCGAAGGCACTGGACACGATCTCCGTCACCTTCCAGGACTCGCCCGAGGAGGTGCGGGCGTCGATCAAGGGACTGTCGCGGATCTCCAGGACCGTCGCCTCCCGTGACAAGGCGCTGCGCGAGCTCCTCGACCACGCGAACGGAGTCACCAAGGTGCTGGCCGGCCACACGGAGGACTTCTCGGCGCTGGTGAAGGACGGCGACAAGTTGTTCCAGGAGATCGGCAAGCGGCGCGCGGCGATCCACAAGCTGCTCAAGAGCTCGGCGCTGCTGGGCATCGAGCTGTCCGGCCTGGTCGACGACAACAGCAAGGAGATCGGGCCCGCCCTGAAGAACCTCGACACCTTCGTGAAGATGCTCGAACGCAACCAGGCGAGCCTCGACCGCAGCGTCAAGCTGCTCGCCCCCTACGTGCGGCTCTTCACCAACACCCTCGGCAACGGCCGCTGGTTCGACTCCTACGTGCAGAACCTGGTCGCCGCCCCGGTCACGCCCCGGACGGGAGGCACCCGATGACCCGCAGACTCCTGGCCCTGTTCACCGCGCTCGCCGTCGTCGTGGCGCTCGCCGTGGTCCTGTGGCCGCACCCCGACCCCGTCCGGATCACGGCGTACTTCCCGCGCACCGTCGGCATCTACCCCGGTTCCGACGTCCGCGTCCTCGGTGTCCGCATCGGCGAGGTCAAGAGGATCACGCCGGAGGGCGGCCGGGTACGGGTGGAGCTGGAGTACGACCAGGGCCGCAAGGTCCCCGCGGACGCGCAGGCCGCCATCGTCAACTCCTCGGTGGTGAGCGACCGTTACGTGCAGCTGCTGCCGGTGTACCGCAAGGGCGCGGTCATGCGGGACGGTGACGTCATCCCCGAGTCCCGCACGGCCGTCCCCGTCGAGCTGGACCGGATCTTCGACAGCCTGCACACCACCGCCGAGGCGCTCGGCCCGGACGGCGCCGGCAAGAAGGGCTCGCTGTCCCGGCTGCTCGGGGTGAGCGCGGACAACCTCCAGGGACAGGGGAAGAACCTCAACCAGACGGTCCAGGACCTCTCCCAGGCGGTCACCACGCTGTCCGACGGGCGCGGCGACCTGTTCGGGACCGTGCGGAACCTCCAGGTGTTCACGGCCGCGCTGGCGGCGGACGACCAGAGCGTGCGGTCGTTCAACACCGACCTCGCCGACGTGGCCGGGCAGCTCGCCGGGGAGCGCAAGGATCTCGCGGCCGCGCTGAAGTACCTGGCCGCCGCCCTCGGTGACGTGGCCGGCTTCGTGAAGGGCAATAAGAAGGCGCTGACCTCGGACGTGCGGGGCCTGGCCAAGGTCACCAAGGTCCTCGTCAGCCAACGGGCCGCACTGGAGGAGCTGTTGACCGTCGCCCCCACCGGCCTGTCGAACCTCCAGAACGCCTACAACCCGGCCGCCGGCACCCTGGACACCCGCAACAACGCGCAAGCCCCGCAGGACCCGACGTCCCTGCTCTGCTCGATCCTGAAGACGACCGGGGACGACCACGACGACTGTGCCGGGCTGAAGAAACTCTTCGACTCCCTGCCCGCGGTGCCGTCGGCCCCGGCGGCGACGGGCACGGTCGACCGGAGCCTCGGCGGAATCCTGGGGGCACGGGCATGAGCGGGCAGCGCTTGGGGCGGGTGGCCGCCTGGACGGCGGTCGGCTCGCTGGTGCTGACCGGCTGCGAGTTCAACGGCTGGTACGACGTCCCGCTCCCCGGCGGCGCCGCCTCGGACGGCCACGCCTACCACGTCACCGTCGAGTTCCGGGACGTACTGGATCTGGTGCCGCAGTCCGCGGTGAAGATCAACAACGTCACCGTGGGCGCGGTCGAGGAGGTGGAGCTGGACGGCTGGCACGCGCGCGTGCGGCTGCGGATCGCCGACTCGGTGAAGCTGCCGGGCAACGCGGTCGCCGACCTCGGGCAGACCAGCATGCTCGGCGAGAAGTACGTGGCCCTGTCCGCGCCGACCGGCACCCGGCCCGTCGGACGACTCCGCGACGGCGACCGCATCCCCCTCTCGCGCAGCGGCCGCAACCCCGAGGTCGAGGAGGTCCTGTCGGCCCTGTCCGCGCTCCTCAACGGCGGCGGGGTGGCCCAGCTGAAGACGATCACCGTCGAGCTGAACAAGGCGCTCAGCGGCCGCGAGCCCCGGGTCAGGTCCCTGCTGAAGCAGCTCGACACGTTCCTCGGCGGGCTCGACGACCAGCGCGCGGAGATCGTGCGTGCGCTCAAGGGCGTCGACCGGCTGGCCGGGCGGCTGAAGAAGGAGAAGAAGACGATCGCCGAGGCCGTCGACACCATGCCGCCCGCCCTGAAGGCCCTCGCCGACCAGCGCAAGGACCTGACGAAGATGCTCACCGCGCTGTCCAGGCTCGGCAGGACCGGCACCAAGGTCGTGAACGCCTCCCGGGACGACACCGTCGCCAACCTCAAGAAGCTGCAGCCGATCCTGCAGGAGCTGAACAAGGCCGGCGACGACCTGCCCGACTCCCTCGAGCTGCTGACCACTTACCCGTTCCCGCGCAACGCCACGGACGCCGTCAAGGGCGACTACGTCAACCTGAGGATCACCGCCGACCTCGACCTGACGGACGTCTACGGCAACGTCGGCGACAAACCGGGCAAGGGCAAGCCCTCCCCGACGCCCGGGACCCCGGACCTTCCCGGCGTCCCCACGCCCACCCCGCTCCCGTCCCTGCCGCCCGTCCCGGACACCCCGTCCCTGCCGGACACCCCGTCCGCACCCGCCGTGCCCTCGACGCCCTCCGACGGCGGCACCCTCCTGTGCCCGCCGGTGTGCACCGCGGCGTACGGCACCGGGGGCGGCTCACGCCGCCTTCCGCCCGGGGTCGACCTCGGCCTCGCCGAGCTGATGCTGAAGGGGATACTGCCGTGATCACACGTACGGTCAAGGCCCAGCTGCTCGCCTTCGCGACCGTCACCGCGCTCGGGGTGTCGTACGTCGGCGCGCGGTACACCGGCCTGGTGGACGGCCTCCTCGACCGCGGCTACACCGTGCGCGCCGACTTCGCCGAGTCCGGGGGCGTCTTCCCCGGCGCCGAGGTCACCTACCGGGGTGTGCCGGTGGGCCGGGTGGGCGATCTGAGGCTGACCGGATCCGGGGTGTCCGTGGCCCTGGACATCAAGGACGGCGCCCCGAACATCCCGGCCGACACCCTCGCGGTGATCGCCAACCGTTCGGCGGTGGGCGAGCAGTACGTCGACCTCCAGCCGCGCCGGTCGGACGGGCCGTACCTCGTCGACGGCAGCCCGATCCCGCGCAGCCGCACCCGGACCCCGCTGCCGGTCACCGACCTGGTCCTCAGCCTCGACCGGCTGGTCAACTCGGTAGGCAAGGACGATCTGCGGGTGACCGTCGACGAGCTGGGCAAGGCCTTTTCCGGCACCGGTCCACACCTGAGCCGCCTGGTGGACTCCGGGAACGCGCTGGTGGAGTCGGCGTCCGAGTCGCTGCCGGAGACGGTCTCGCTGATCGAGGACTCGCGGAAGGTGCTCAGGACGCAGGCCGACCAGGGCTCGGCCATCAAGTCGTTCTCGCGCGATCTCGCCACGCTCAGCGCGCAGTTGAGGTCGAGCGACGGGGATCTGCGCCGGCTGATCGGCAACACGGTGCCCGCCGCGCAGGAGGTCGGTTCCCTGCTGAGGTCCACGCGAGCGCACGTGCCGGTCCTGCTGGCCAACCTCATCAGCGGCGGCCAGGTCACCGTGGCCCGGCTGCCCGGCGTCGAGCAGGCCCTGGTCACGCTCCCGCTCAACGTGGCGGGCAGCTACACGGTCATCCCCGGCGACGGCACCACCCACTTCGGGCTGACCGTGAACGCCGACGACCCGCCCGCGTGCACCCAGGGCTACGGCACCCAGCGGCGCGACCCCGCCGACACCGGCACGCGCCCGGCGAACACCGACGCGCGCTGCACGGCACCGCGCGGCAGCGGGACCTCGGTGCGCGGCGCGCAGAACGCGCCCGGCGCGAGGGCCGGTTCGACCGGCGCGAACCAGGCCACGTTCGTGGCCCCGTACGACCCGGAGACCGGCACCGCGACCGGCCCGGACGGAACGCCCGTCGAGATCGGCTCGACGGGCGGCGAACAGACCGTGTTCGGAAAGGAGTCGTGGCAATGGCTGCTCGTGGGACCGATGGCATGACAGGGGCGCGCAGGAGGCTGCTGTCGGCGGGGCTGGTCACCGCGACCGCGCTGACGACCGTGCTGTCCGTGTGGCTGGGCCTGAGACTGGCCGACGAGCGGGAGGCGGAACAGCGCCGTCAGGACGTCCTGGCGGCGGCCCGCCAGTCGGCGCTGAACTTTACCTCGCTCGACTACCGGCACTACGACCGGGACAGCGGCAACGTGCTGAAGGGCGCCACCGGTGACTTCAAGAAGCAGTTCGCCGCGCAGACCGCGCAGTTGACGAAGCTCGTCGCCCAGAACAAGTCGGTGTCCGAGGGGCAGGTCCTGGAAGCGGGCGTCGTACGGTCCGACGAGCGCTCGGCCCGGGTCCTGGTCGTGGCCGACAGCAAGGTGACCAACAAGGCCGCACCCGAGGGCCAGGCGCGCACCTACCGGCTCCAGCTCGACCTCGTGCGGGTGGACGGCCGCTGGCTGACCTCCGACGTCACGTTCGTGGGCTGACCCACCGGCCTGCCCTCATCAGCGCTGTCCCACCAGTGCCCCACCAGTAAGGAGAGACCCCGTGGCGAACCCGACCTCCCGCACCCGTGGCACCGGCTCCCCGGCCCGCCGCACGATGACCGCGGCCGCCCGCGCGGCGGCCAAGCGCGCCGGGCGGCCGGCGGGCCCTGAGCGGGGTGCCCGCCGGGAAGAGGAGATCCCGTCCGGGCGCACCCTGCTCATCGAGCCCCCGGCGACCGGCTGGGAGGACCCGCCGGAGCCCGCGCCGGCCGAGTCGGGCGAGGAGGAGCCCGAGGAGAGCACGCCGCCGCGCCGGGCGGGACGGAGGCTGCTCACCGCGGCACTGTGCGCCGTCCTCGTGGCCGGCCTGGTCGTGGCCACGGTACTCGGGTGGCGGTACCGGGAGGGGCAGCGGGCGGAGCAGGCCCGGGGCGAGGCCCTCGCGGCCGCACGGAAGGCGGCGCCGGTCGTGCTGTCGTACGACTACCGGCACCTGGACCGTGACTTCGCCCGGGCCCGCGCCCTGCTGACCGGGCGCTTCCGCGAGCAGTACGGCAGGACCACGAAGGCGGTGGTCGCACCGACGGCGAAGAAGTACCACGGCGTGGTGACGGCGACCGTGGCCACCCCCGCCGACGGCGGCGCGCCGGCGGTCTCGGTCGTGTCGGCCGCGCCGGACAGGGCCGTCGTCCTGCTCTTCGTCAACCAGATCACGGAGAGCACCCGGGTCTCGGGGCCCCGCCTGGACCTGAACCGGGTGCGGATGACCCTTGCGCGCACCTCCGACGGCTGGAAGGTGAGCGGCATCGACGCCCTCTGACCCGTCCGCCCCGAGTGCCCTCGCGCAGTACGCGCGGGGGCACTTTTTCGTGGGCTCTCTTGACAGTCCTCCCCTCCCACAGGCAATCTTCCATTAAGCAGAAACGAACTTCCGCAATATGGAATTACAGGGAAGGGAGCGCCGCCCCCGTGGGATTTGCAGACCAGCGCTTCAACGTCAACCTGTCGATCCTCTTCACGGAACTCCCGCTCCTGGAGCGTCCCGCGGCCGCCGCCGCGGCGGGCTTCTCCGCGGTCGAGCTGTGGTGGCCCTGGATCGACTCGCCCACCCCCGCCCAGTCCGAGCTGGACGCCCTCAAGAAGGCCATCGAGGACGCCGGAGTCCAGCTCACGGGCCTGAACTTCTACGCCGGGCAGCTGCCCGGCCCGGACCGCGGTGCCCTCTCGGTCCCCGGTGAGGAGTCGGAGAGGTTCCGCGCCAACATCGACGTCGCCGCGGACTTCGCGGCCTCCCTCGGCTGCACGGCGCTCAACGCGCTCTACGGCAACCGCGTCGACGGCGTGGACCCGGCCGAGCAGGACGCGCTCGCGCTGGAGAACCTGGCCCTCGCGGCCCGGGCGGCCGACCGGATCGGCGCGATCCTGCTGATCGAGGCCCTCAACCAGCCCGAGTCGCCGCTGTACCCGCTGGTGTCGGCGCCGGCCGCGGTCGGGGTCGTCGACAAGGTGAACGCGGCGACGGGACTCGGCAACGCCAAGTTCCTCATGGACCTGTACCACCTGTCCATGAACGGCGAGGACCTGCCCTCGGTCATCGAGCGGTACGCCGCGAAGACCGGTCACGTCCAGATCGCCGACAACCCCGGCCGCGGCGCGCCCGGCACGGGCTCGCTCCCGCTGGAGGAGCTGCTCGACCAGCTGCGCAAGGCCGGCTACGACGGCTGGGTCGGCCTGGAGTACAAGCCCGGCGACCGGCCGAGCGCCGAGGCCTTCGACTGGCTGCCCGCCGAGGCCCGCGCGGCCCGCTGATCACCCTGTACTGAGAAAGGCACCCCCAATGAGTCTTCCCAAGATCGCCTGGATCGGCCTCGGCATCATGGGCTCCCCCATGTCCGAGAACCTGATCAAGGCGGGTTACCAGGTCACCGGCTTCACGCTGGAGCGGGAGAAGCTGGACCGGCTGGCCGCCGCCGGCGGTACGGCCGCCGCCTCGATCGCCGAGGCCGTGCGGGACGCCGACGTGGTGATCACCATGGTCCCCGCCTCCCCGCAGGTCGAGGCCATCGCCTACGGCCCCGACGGCATCCTGGAGAACGCGAAGCAGGGCGCCCTGCTGATCGACATGTCCTCGATCACCCCGCAGACCTCCGTCGACCTGGCCAAGGCCGCCAAGGACAAGGGCATCCGGGTGCTGGACGCCCCGGTGTCCGGCGGTGAGGCCGGCGCCATCGAGGCCGTACTGTCGATCATGGTCGGCGGTGAGCAGGCCGACTTCGAGCAGGCCAAGCCGATCTTCGAGGCGCTCGGCAAGACCATCGTGCTGTGCGGCCCGCACGGCTCCGGCCAGACGGTGAAGGCGGCCAACCAGCTGATCGTCGCCGTGAACATCCAGGCGTGCGCCGAGGCCGTGGTCTTCCTGGAGAAGTCGGGCGTGGACCTGGCGGCCGCGCTGGACGTCCTCAACGGCGGCCTCGCGGGCTCCACCGTGCTGACGCGCAAGAAGGACAACTTCCTCAACCGCGACTTCAAGCCGGGCTTCCGTATCGACCTGCACCACAAGGACATGGGCATCGTCACCGACGCCGCCCGCAACGTCGGCGCCGCCCTGCCGGTCGGTGCCGTGGTCGCCCAGCTGGTCGCCTCGCTGCGCGCCCAGGGCGACGGCGGTCTGGACCACTCGGCCCTGCTGCGGGCGGTGGAGCGCCTCTCCGGCGCCCAGGTCTGACAGCCTCCCCAGACTTCCGGGCCGCGGCGCCGCTGACACCTGTCCTGTCGCGCCCAGGCGGCGCCGCGGCCCGGAATCACTTTCAACAAACCGTTGATTCGCATTCAACAAACTGTTGACGCCCAGATCGCCCCACTTCTAGGCTCCACAAAGCGGAAACAGGTTTCCGCTGACACCCGCACGGAAGGTCCACGATGTCGCAGCGCGTGCTCACGACAGAGTCCGGCGCCCCGGTCGCCGACAACCAGAATTCCGCCTCCGCCGGCGTCGGCGGCCCGCTCCTGATCCAGGACCAGCACCTCCTGGAGAAGCTCGCGCGCTTCAACCGCGAGCGGATCCCGGAGCGCGTGGTGCACGCCCGTGGCTCCGGCGCGTACGGCCACTTCGAGGTGACGGACGACGTCACCGGCTACACCCACGCCGCCTTCCTCGGCGAGATCGGCAAGCGCACCGAGGTCTTCCTGCGCTTCTCCACGGTCGCCGACTCCCTCGGCGGCGCCGACGCGGTCCGTGACCCGCGCGGCTTCGCGGTGAAGTTCTACACCGAGGAGGGCAACTACGACCTCGTCGGCAACAACACCCCGGTGTTCTTCATCAAGGACCCGATCAAGTTCCCCGACTTCATCCACTCGCAGAAGCGGGACCCGTTCACCGGCAAGCAGGAGCCCGACAACGTCTGGGACTTCTGGGCGCACGCCCCCGAGGCCACGCACCAGATCACCTGGCTGATGGGCGACCGCGGCATCCCGGCGTCGTACCGGCACATGAACGGCTACGGCTCGCACACCTACCAGTGGACGAACGCCCAGGGCGAGGCCTTCTTCGTCAAGTACCACTTCAAGACGAACCAGGGCATCCGCTGCCTGTCCACCGAGCAGGCGCAGGAGCTGGCGGGCAAGGACGCCAACTCGCACCAGACCGACCTGCTCCAGGCGATCGAGCGCGGTGTGCACCCGTCCTGGACCCTCTACGTCCAGATCATGCCGGCGGCCGAGGCGGCCGATTACCGCTTCAACCCGTTCGACCTGACCAAGGTCTGGCCGCACAAGGACTACCCGCTCCAGCGCGTGGGCCGCCTGGTCCTCGACCGCAACCCGGACAACGTGTTCGCCGAGGTCGAGCAGGCCGCGTTCTCCCCGAACAACTTCGTGCCCGGCATCGGCCCGTCCCCGGACAAGATGCTCCAGGGCCGCCTGTTCGCCTACGCGGACGCGCAGCGCTACCGCCTGGGCGTCAACCACACCCTGCTCCCGGTGAACGCCCCGAAGGCGACCGAGGCGAACAACTACGGCCGGGACGGCTTCATGGCCCTCAACCCGCAGGGCCGGGCCGCCAGGAACTACGAGCCGAACTCCTACGACGGCCCCGTCGAGACCGGCCGCCCGCTGTCCGCCCCCCTGGCGGTCCATGGCCACACCGGCACCCACGAGGCCCCGCTCCACACCAAGGACGACGACTTCTTCCAGGCCGGCGAGCTGTACCGGCTGATGTCCCAGGAGGAGAAGTCCCGCCTGGTCGCGAACATCGCCGGCGGCCTCTCGCAGGTCTCCCGCGACGACGTGATCGAGAAGAACCTGGCCCACTTCCACGCCGCCGACCCCGAGTACGGCAAGCGCGTGGAGGAGGCGGTCCGCGCCCTGCGCGAGGACTGAGCACCAGGAACACAAGCAGCGTACGGGACTGACGGGAGGTCATGATCCCGCACGCGGCCCGCGCAGCACGCCCGGCGGCCCGGATGAGGGGTGGCCGCCGGACGGAGGGCGCGGGCAGGGCGAGGACCGCGGCGGTGTGCGAGCCAGTGCGGTGGTGAAGGACCGAGTCCCCTTCTCGACCAGAGGGAAGGGCACCCGGCTCCGTCGCAGCCACCGCGGTCCCACCCAGCCCCTTCCCTGGGGCCCGCCCACCCCGTCCGGCGGCGCGAACGACCTGTCGCGCCCAGCCTCGCGCCGTCGGACGGCAACCACCCGGTGCCGAAGCGCCCCCTGGAGCAGGGGGCGCTTTCGCGCGTTCCCGGCTCGGGTCACGTCCGGTTCGGCGTGCGCCCGCACCCCTTCCGCAGCAGGCTGAAGGCATGGCGAATCCGACTCACTTTCCGCACATCGTGGTGCATGCCCCGGCCCTGGACGGCTCCCGGCGGGTCACCGAGGGGGACGTGACGCTGGGGATCGCCTCGCATCTGGACGACGTCGTGGAGATCCTGCGGCTGGCCGACCTGGACCGGATCGAGGTGGAGGAGAGCGACCTCATCGAATGGCAGGGCGGCGGCCCGGACGACTGGCCGGGGCTGTCGGAGCACGAGCTGTGACGGCGGCGCGTACGGCAGCGGTCGTAGGCCGGGTGCGCAACCCTCAAATCAACCTCTGAAGACCGCGGCGGAGGCTTCAACCACCCCTGCGCCAGGGCACATTACGGCACAGGGGCCCGTCGGCACGGGGGCGGCGGGCCCCGCTCGGGGGGTGTCTCATGGCCCGTACGACGTCGGTTCCGCCGACTCCGCCGACTCCACCGGTTCCGCCGGACCCGTACGCGGTCGCGCTGCTGCGCGGGGGCGACCGTGCCGCCATCACGGTCGCCGTCCTCGCACTGCACCTGCGCGGCGCGGTCGAGGCGGGCCGGCCGGGCACGCTGCGCAGGACCGGGGCAGGCGGAGCCGAGCCCTTCCGGCATCCGCTGGAGAAGGCCGTCCGTACCGGCCTCTACCGGCCCGCCGGAGCGCGGGAGCTGCCCGGCCGCGCGGTGGTGCGGCGGGCCCTGGCCCGGATGCGGGCCGGACTCGCGGCGGACGGACTGCTGCGGGTGCTGCCCCCGGGCCGCACCCGCGCCGCCCGCCGTCTGCTGGCGGAGCTGCGCGAGCGCCGTCCGGTCCCGGAAGGCCCCGACGGGCTGCCGGAGGCGGAGACGCTGCTCGCCGTGGCGCTGTACGGCGAGCAGGCCCTGACCGTGCTGGTACCGCGGTTCGCCCGCGAGGCCGGGCTGACGGGCCGCGGCGCGCTCGCGGACGAGGGCCGCTTCCCGTTCGGCCGGGGCACCAGCCTGCGCCACATCGCCGGTGACGAGGATCTGTACGGCGACCTGGGCGGCTGGGCCGGCGACGACCGGGGCGACAGCACGCCCGGCGGTCACGGCCACGGCCACGGCCACGGCCACGGTGGCGGGGGCTGCGGGGGCGGCGGCTTCGACTGAACGCCCGGGCGCCGCGCGAACGGGCTGACAGGCCACGGCGCGCTCACGCACGAGGACCACGTCCCGCTCGACGCCGGGGCATCAGCCGCGATCTGGGCGGCCGGAGCGGCGGCACGGACGGGGGCGGGGGCGGGGGCTGTGGCTGTGGCTGGGCGGTCGGATGGGCGTCGGCCGGTGGGCATGGCGAAGGGGCGGCCCGCCTCCCCTGGGCGGGCCGCCCCTCGTGTGTGCCGGACGTGTCAGACCTTCAGCGGCTTGATCGACGTCGGCGCGTGGCCGGGCTCGGTGGCCAGGTCCTCGAACTCGCTGATGTCGCTGATGTCCATGGTGCGGCTCATCGAGATGTTGGTGATCCGCTCCAGGATCGCCTCCACGACGACCGGCACCTGGTGCTCGGCGGCCAGCTTCTTCGCCTGCTCGAAGGCCGCACCCAGCTGGTCCGGCTCGGTGACCCGGATCGCCTTGCAGCCCAGGCCCTCGGCGACCTTGACGTGGTCCACGCCGTAGACGCCGAGCTCGGGCGTGTTGATGTTCTCGAACTCCAGGTTGACCTGGAAGTTGATGTCCAGGCCGATCTGCGCCTGACGGATCAGGCCCAGGTAGGCGTTGTTCACCAGGACGTGGACGTAGGGGATCTTGTGCTGGGCGGCGACCGCCAGCTCCTCGATCAGGAACTGGAAGTCGTAGTCACCGGAGAGCGCGACGACCGGCGAGTCCGGGTCGGCCTTGGCGACACCGATCGCGGCCGGGATGGTCCAGCCGAGCGGGCCGGCCTGGCCGCAGTTGATCCAGTGGCGCGGCTTGTAGACGTGCAGCATCTGCGCGCCGGCGATCTGGGAGAGGCCGATCGTGGTGACGTAGCGGGTGTCCGGGCCGAAGGCCTTGTTCATCTCCTCGTACACGCGCTGCGGCTTCATGGGCACGTTGTCGAAGTGCGTACGGCGCAGAAGGGTCGCCTTGCGCTCCTGGGTGGAGGCGACCCAGTCGGAGCGGTCGGGGAGCTTGCCCGCGGCCTTCAGCTCCTTCGCGACCTCGATGAACAGCTCCAGCGCGGCCTTGGCGTCGGAGACGACCCCGTAGTCCGGCGGGAAGATCTTGCCGATCTGGGTGGGCTCGATGTCGACGTGGACGAACTTGCGGTCGCCGCGGTACACGTCGAGCTTGTAGCCGGTGTGGCGGTTGGCCCAGCGGTTGCCGATGCCGAGGACGACGTCCGACTCCAGGAAGTTGGCGTTGCCGTACCGGTGAGAGGTCTGGACGCCGACCATGCCGGCGTTCAGCTCGTGGTCGTCGGGCAGCGCGCCCCAGCCCATCAGGGTCGGGATGACCGGGGTCTGGGTCAGCTCGGCGAACTCCACCAGCAGGTCGGCGGCGTCGGCGCCGAGGATGCCACCGCCGGCGACGATGACCGGGCGCTCGGCGGCGAGCAGGAAGGAGATCGCCTTCTCGATCTGCGCGCGGGTCGCGGCCGGCTTGTAGACGGGGAGCGGCTCGTAGGTCTCCGGGTCGAACTCGATCTCGGTGAGCTGCACGTCGATCGGCAGGTCGATCAGGACCGGGCCGGGACGGCCGGAGCGCATCAGGTGGAAGGCCTGCTGGAAGACGCCGGGGACCTGCGCGGCCTCCAGGACGGTGACCGCCATTTTCGTGACCGGCTTGGCGATCGAGGCGATGTCGACGGCCTGGAAGTCCTCCTTGTGGATGACGTTCGTGGGCGCCTGACCGGTGATGCAGAGGATCGGGATGGAGTCGCCGATGGCGGAGTACAGGCCGGTGATCATGTCGGTGCCGGCCGGACCCGAGGTGCCGATGCAGACGCCGATGTTGCCCGGCTTGGTCCGGGTGTAGCCCTCGGCCATGTGCGAGGCACCCTCGACGTGGCGGGCGAGGGTGTGGTTGATACCGCCACCCTCTTTGAGTGCCTTGTAGAACGGGTTGATCGCCGCGCCCGGCACACCGAAGGCGTCGGTGACGCCCTCGCGCTTGAGGATCTCAACTGCCGCGCGGGCAGCGGTCATACGAGCCATCGAGTACTCCTGCTTCGGCTGTCGGATGCGTACTCCCGTCGCGCCCCGCGGTGAGCACCAACATCTTCCGCATAGCGGAAACTGACTTCTACTATCTGGAAGCAATGTAAGTGCGAGGGGCAAGGTCGTCAAGAGTGGTCCGGACAGCGGAAAGCGCCGGACAGGAGGGGCCGGAGAGGAGCACCATGGGCGCGACGCCTACGCGACGCCTGGGGGTGGGCCATGCCCGAGAGCGTTCCGGTGCGCTGCCCGGTCTGCCGGCGCACGCACCTTTACACCGCGCCGGTGTATCCGTGCGCGTGCGGCGCGCCGACCGCGCCGTGGCTGGATCCGGCGGCCGAGCCGGCCGTGGCGGCGCACCGCGCCTGGGACGACGAGTGGCTCACCGTGCCGTGCGCCGCCTGCGGGCGCGGCAACCACTGGCCCCACCCGGAACTGGGCTGCCCGTGCGGCACGGTCCTGCGCGTTCCGGTGGCCGAGGGCCCGACGCCACGGGAGCCGGGCCCGGCCGACGCCGACGGCCCCCGTGAACCCGAACGGCAGCGTCCGCCCTTCCAGCCCCGCGCCATCCGCACCGCCCGCGACGCCGTCACGACCGCCGCGCTCTATCTGCGCTGGCTCGGCTACGGCGACATCCGCCGCGCCGACCAGCGGCCCCCGAACGGCATCGGGCTCGCCGCCCGCGGACTGCTCGCTCAGGTGGACCCGACCGTGCGGCCCGCCGGGCCGAGGGACGTGGAGTGCCTGTGGCTGACGGCGATGACCGAGTCGGCGCAGTGCGTGTACTTCTCCCTCGCCGGCTACACCAGCGCCGCCCGGGCCGCCGCGGACGCGCTTGGCATCCCCCTGTTCGTACTAGACCTGGCGGGCGCGCCCCAGCCGGTGAACGACCCCGCCGTCACCCTGCACACCAGGGGCGCCCCGAAACCGGCAACCAGAGCCCGGGACGGCCACACCTGACCCGGACACAGGACGGCCAGGCACGACCTCGCCCGGGGACGGACACCCCGGCCCGGAATCGACACACCCCAGGCACCCGGACACGCATGCCGCACGGAACCCGAGACGCCCTCCAGGCACGGAACCGATCCCGCCCAACCTCGACCCAGCACCGACACACCTGACCCGGACGCACGACGGCCAGGCACGACCTCGACCCGCGACAGACACGCTGAGCCGGGCCCGGGACCGACGCATCTCGCCCTGGGACGGGACCGGTCATGCCTGCCCCTGAGCGTGGGACGGGCGGTCCTGACCTCCGCGCCCGTCTGACGAGCCCCGGGCCGGGTACGCCGCCGACTGCGCGCTCGGTCCGGGGTCGCCGTGGGGCATTCAGCGGATGCTCGTTCCCCGCCGTTTCACGCCCCGTACTTCTCCCGCAGTTCCACCTTGCGGACCTTTCCGGACACCGTCATCGGGAAGGAGTCGAGGATGCGGAGCCGGCTGGGGATCTTGTAGTGGGCGAGCCGGCCCGCGCAGAACTCCCGTAGTTCCTCCAGGGTGAGCGGGTCCGCCGGGTCGCCCGGGATGACGCAGGCCAGGACCTCCTCGCCGTACCGCTCGTGCGGCACCCCGACGACCTGGACGTCCCGGATCTTCGGGTGGGCGTGGAGGAACTCCTCGATCTCGCGCGGGTAGATGTTCTCGCCGCCCCGGATGATCATGTCCTTGATCCGGCCGACGATCTCGACGTACCCGTCCTCACGCATCACCGCCAGGTCCCCGGTGTGCATCCAGCGGCCAGCGTCGATCGCCTCGGCCGTCTTGTCCGGCTCGTTCCAGTAGCCGAGCATCACGCTGTAGCCGCGGGTGCACAACTCGCCTGCGCTGCCGCGGGGTCGGGTGACCCCGGTGGCCGGGTCGACGACCTTGACCTCCAGGTGGGGCAGGACCCGCCCGACGGTGGCGGTGCGGTGCTCCAGGTCGTCCTCGATCCGCGTCTGCAAGGACACCGGTGACGTCTCCGTCATGCCGTAGCAGATGGAGACCTGCTCCATGTGCATCTCGGCGACCACCCGCTTCATCACCTCCACCGGGCACGGCGAGCCCGCCATGATGCCGGTGCGCAGGCTGGACAGGTCGTAGGTGGCGAAGTCGGGGAGGTTCAGCTCCGCGATGAACATGGTCGGGACGCCGTACAGGGATGTGCACCGCTCCCGCTGCACCGCCTCCAGGGTGGCCGCCGGGTCGAAGGACGGGGCCGGGATGACCATGCAGGCGCCGTGCGAGGTGGCCGCCAGATTGCCCATGACCATGCCGAAGCAGTGGTAGAAGGGCACCGGGATGCAGACCCGGTCCTGCTCGCTGTAGGCGATCAACTCCCCCACGAAGTAGCCGTTGTTGAGGATGTTGTGGTGGGAGAGGGTGGCCCCCTTGGGGAAGCCGGTCGTGCCCGAGGTGTACTGGATGTTGATGGGGTCGTCGCAGGACAGTTCCGGGTACGACACGTCGGGGGTCGCCCGCCCGAGCAGCGCCTCCCAGCTCGGGTCGCCGAAGTACACGACCTCGCGCAGTTCGGGGCAGTTGCCCCGCACCTGCTCGGCCATGGCCCGGTAGTCGCTCGTCTTGTGGCGCAGGGAGGCGAACAGCAGGCGGACACCGGCCTGTTTGAGGACGTACTCGACCTCGTGCGTGCGGTACGCCGGGTTGATGTTGACCATGATCGCGCCGATGCGGGCGGTGGCGTACTGCGCCAGGACCCACTCCGGGCAGTTGACCGCCCAGATGCCCACCCGGTCGCCCTTCGCGACCCCGCTCACGACCAGCGCCCGCGCCAGCTCCTCGACGGCCGCGCCGAACTCCGCGTACGTCCAGCGCCGCCCCGACTCCACGTCGACCAGGGCCTCCCGGTCCGGCCAGGTCGCCACGGCCCGGTCCAGGTTGGCGCCGATGGTGTCGCCGAGTAGGACGGTCGGGCTCGTCCCGTGCGTGTACGACAGCTGTGCGGTCACCGGAAGTCCTCCTCGCGGTACTCGTCCTCGGAGCCGGCCGCCGTGGCCTCGCGCAGCTCGATCCGGCGGATCTTGCCGGAGACGGTCTTGGGCAGCGTGCCGAACTCCAGCCGGCGGATGCGCTTGTACGGGGCGAGCACCTCGCGGGAGTGCTCGAAGATGACCTTCGCGGTGTCGGGGCCGGGCTGCCAGCCCTCGGCGAGGACGACGTACGCCTTGGGTACGGAGAGCCGCAGCTCGTCCGGGGCGGGCACGACGGCCGCCTCGGCCACCGCCTCGTGCTCCAGCAGCGCGCTCTCCAGCTCGAACGGACTCACCTTGTAGTCCGAGGACTTGAACACATCGTCACTGCGCCCGATATAGGTGAGATACCCCTCTTCGTCCCTCGTGGCGATGTCCCCGGTGCGGTAGTAGCCGCCCGCCATGGCCTCCGCGGTCCGGTCGGGGTCGCCGTGGTAGCCGGTCATCAGGCCGACCGGACGCTCGGCGAGGTCGAGCGCGATCTCGCCCTCGGTGGCGCCGGGCGCGCCGGAGACCGGGTCGAGGAGTTCCACCCGGTATCCGGGGCTGGGCCGGCCCATGGAGCCGGTCTTCAGCGGCTGGCCGGGGCTGTTGGAGACCTGCACGGCGGTCTCGGTCTGTCCGAAGCCGTCCCGGACGGTCACTCCCCAGGCCCGCCGGACCTGCTCGATGACCTCGGGGTTGAGCGGCTCGCCGGCGGCGACGATCTCGCGGGGCGGGGTGCGCAGCTGCCCGAGGTCGGCCTGGATGAGCATCCGCCACACGGTCGGCGGCGCGCAGAACGTGGTCACGCCGGCCCGGTCCATCTCGGCCATCAGCCGGGCCGCGTCGAAGCGGGTGTAGTTGAAGACGAAGACGGTCGCCTCCGCGTTCCACGGCGCGAACAGGTTGGACCAGGCGTGCTTGGCCCAGCCGGGCGAGGAGATGTTCAGGTGGACGTCGCCGGGCCTGAGGCCGATCCAGTACATGGTGGCCAGGTGGCCGACCGGGTACGAGGTGTGGGTGTGCTCGACCAGCTTGGGGCGGGCGGTCGTACCGGAGGTGAAGTAGAGCATCAGGGGGTCGTCGGCCAGGGTCGGACCGTCGGGGAGGAACTCGGCGGGCGCCGTGTACGCGTCCTCGTACGGCTCCCAGCCCTCCTCCGGCAGGCCGCCGACCGAGATCCGGGTGTAGGCGCCGGGCACGTCGGCGAACTTCGCCGTGTCCCCGGCGCGCGCGATCACATGCTTCACCCGGCCGCGCTCCACGCGGTCGCGCAGGTCGGCCGGACCGAGCAGCGGCGTGGCCGGGATGACCACCGCGCGCAGCTTCATCGCGGCCAGCGCGGTCTCCCACAGCTCGGCCTGGTTGCCGAGCATGACGAGGACGCGGTCCTCGGCGGCGACCCCGCGCTCGCGCAGCCACCGGGCGACCCGGTTCGACCGTTCGGCCAGTTCGGCGAAGGACAGCCGGGTCTCGCCGCCGTCCTCCTCGACGATGTGCAGCGCGGTGCGGTCGTTGCCGGCGGCGATCACGTCGAACCAGTCCAGCGCCCAGTTGAAGTGGCCGGGCCGGGGCCAGCGGAAGCCCTCGTAGGCGGTGGCATAGTCCTCGCGGTGCTCCAGCAGGAAGTCCCGTGCGTTCCTGAAGGCCTCGGTCGCCGTCGTCATCCGTCCTCCTTGCCCGTGTGGTCGCTCGCCGGTGCGCCCTCCGGCTCACTCCCGTGCTTCCCGGCCATTGCCGGGCGGCTCTCTGGCATCGTCTAATCCGTGATGCAGGTCTCACTACCCCCGAACGGGGGTGTGAGCGGCCGAAGGGGCGAAGACGTGACGGCAGACGCGGTGGGGGCGGTGGAGATCGGTGGTGCGCTGGCCCGGCTGCGGCGGGCGACGGGGCTTCCCGTGGCCTTCGGCGGCCTGGTGGAGTCCGGCCGGCCGCAGATCCGCATCAGCGAGCTGAGCGGCACGACCACGGCCGCGCTGCGTTCGCTCGCGGTGACCTCCGGCAGCGGGCTCGGCGGCAAGGCGGTGGCGCTGGCCCGGCCGTGCGCGGTGACCGACTACTCCAGCTCCCGGCAGATCAGCCACGAGTACGACGTACCGGTGGCCGCCGAGGGGATCCGCGCGGTGCTCGCGGTGCCGGTGGTGGTCCGGCGCCGGGTGCGCGGGGTGCTGTACGGCGCGCTGCGCTCGGCCCAGCCGCTCGGCGACCGCACACTGGGCGCGGCGGTGGCGGCCGCGCGGGACGTGGAGCAGGCGCTGGTGGTGCGGGACGAGGCACGCGGGCTGCTGGCGGCGGCCCGGCCGGAGCGGGCCGGCGCCGCTCCGGGGGGAGCGTGGGAACAGGTGCGCGAGGCGCACGCGGCGCTGCGGGCGCTGGCACCCCGGATCACCGACCCGGGGCTGCGGGCCGAACTGCTGGCCGCGTGCGGTCTGCTGACCGCGCCGCCACGAGCCGGGGGCGTGACCCTGGCGCCACGGGAGCTGGACGTGCTGTCCTGGGTGGCGGCGGGGGCCACCAACGCGGCGGTGGCGGAACGGCTGGGCCTGCGCCCGGAGACGGTGAAGGGCTATCTGCGTTCGGCGATGCGGAAGCTGGGCGCGCACACGCGAGGGGAGGCGGTGACCGCGGCCCGCGGGGCGGGGCTGCTGCCGTAGCGCGAAGGCGGTAAGGAAACCTGCCCATTCATCCGGCGCCGCTTTGAATTTCCCTCTGCTTGACCGTTTGTTATTTCCCTCACCACGGCTTCCGTCCGAATTTCAAGGATCGTTGCCTAGAATTTGGCCCGGACACGACACACGAGGGGAGCGGTGACCGTGCGACGGGACTTCCAGGAGCCTGCCAGGTGCCGCCCCGACCTGGTCATCGGCCGCGAGGAGCTGTTCGCCGGCGCCCGTGAGCAACTCGCCTCGGGGGGCAGTGTGCTGCTCCACGGCCCCGCCGGAATAGGGAAATCCACGGTCCTGCGGGCATTGGCCGAGGAATACGGCGCCACCGCGCGCACGGTCTTGCGCTGCTCGGCGACCGAGTCCGAATCCCACCTCCCCTTCCTCGCCCTCGCCGACCTCCTCGGCCTGGTCCTCGACGAGGTCTCCCCGCGGCTGCCCGCCGCCCAGCGCACCGCCCTGGAATCGGCGCTCACCGGCCGCGGCGAGTCCAGCCTCCAGCGCGACGGCCTCGCTCTGCGCCTGGCCGTGCTCTCCGCGCTGCGCGCCCTCGCCGCCCACGGCCCGGTCCTGGTCGTCGCCGACGACCTGCAGTGGCTGGACCCGGCCAGCGCCGAACTCCTCGGCTTCGCCGCCCGCCGGCTGGAGGGCACCCCGGTGCAACTGCTGTGCGCGGTCCGCACGGAGGGGCAGGAGAGCCAGGAGTACGACCGTCATCTGCGCGCCTGCCCGCCGGGCACCCTCGCCGTCCGGCTGGGCCCGCTCTCCCGCGCCCAGGTCGCCCAGCTGCTCGACCACCGCGGCCACGGCGGCCTGTCCCGCTCCACGGTCCGCGAGATCCACCGCACCAGCGGCGGCAACCCGCTGTTCGCCCTGGAGCTGGGCCGCGCCCTCGCCGACAACCCCACCCCGCCCCGGCCCGGCGAGCCGCTGCCCGTGCCGACCTCGCTGCGCGCCCTCGTCCTCAGCCGGCTCGACATGCTCTCAGTGGAGGCCCGCCGCACCCTGCTGGTGGCCAGCGCCGGCGCCCGCCCCACCCTCGCGCTGCTGCACGCGGCCGGCCGGGAGAACGCCGAGGCCGAGTGCGCCCAGGCCGCCGAACTCGGGCTGCTGGCCACCGAGCCCGACGCACCCGCCGTACGGTTCGCGCACCCGCTGATCTCCGCCGCGCTGTACGCGGAGGCACCCGCGCACGAACGGCGGGCCGCGCACGCGGCGCTGTCCACCGCCGCCTCCGACCCGATAGAACGGGCCCGCCACCTGGCCCTCGCCACCACCGGCACCGACCCGGACGTCGCCGCCCGGCTCGCCGAGGCCGCCGCCCTCGCCCGCGACCGCGGGGCGCCCTCGGTCGCCGCCCAGCTGGGCCTGCTCGCCGCCCGGCACACCCCCGCCGACGGCACCCCGAGCCCGGAGGAGCGCCGGCTGACGGCCGCCGAGGACGCCATCACCGCCGGCGAGGTCGACCTGGCCCGGGACATCGCCCGGGAGGTGCTGACCCGGGCGACCGTGCCCGCCGACCGGGTGCGGGCCTGGATCGTCGTCATCGACACCGCCGGCCACACCATGGCCGAGGTCGACGCCGTCTTCCCGCAGGCCCTCGCCGACGCCGGCGACGACCCCCGGCTGCTCGCCCTCGTGCACTACCAGCTGGCCTGGCGGGCGCTGATCGTGGAGGGCGACTTCACCGAGGCCCGGGAGGCCGCGGCGCACGCCGCCGAACTGGCCGCGCGCGGCCAGGACCGGCGCACCGAGCTGCTCGCCCTCGCCTTCCAGGCACAGACCGAGACCCTGATGGGCCATCCGGAGGCGCCCCGCACCATCAAACGGGCCCTGAGGGAACCCCAGGACCCCCGGGTGGCCTGCCATCACAACGGCGCGGGCAGCGCCCGGTTCCGCTGGCTGGTCATGGGCGACCAGCTGGCCGAGGCCCGGACCACCGTCACCGCGCTGCTGCGCGAGGTCCGCCGGCGCGGCTCGGTGGAGAGCGAGGTGCACTTCCTGCGCGGCCTCGCCGAGACCGAACTGCGCGCCGGACACTGCGGGCGCGCCCTCGACCTGGCCCGCGACAGCCTGCGGCTCGCCCGCGACTCGGGGATAGGCGAGACGGCCTCGGCGATGCTCACCTCGCTCGCGGAGGCCTCCGGCGGCGATGTCGACCGGGCACTGGCGCTCGCCCGGGAGGCGGTGGACCACGCCGAGGAGGACGGCGACCAGATGTACCTGTCCCGGGCGCTGGGCGCGCTCGGGTACGCCCAGCTGGTGGCCGGGGACCCGGCGGGCACCGTGCGCTCGCTGCGCCGGGTGCGCAGCCTGGAGCTGGGGCTCGGCATCACCGACCCGGCCCGGGGCCGCTGGCAGGGCGACCTCGCCGAGGCGCTCGTCCGGATCGGTGAACCCGCCGAGGCACAGGACGTCATCGACGTCAGCCGGGAACACGCGCTGCGGCTCGGCCGGGAGAGCGTCCTCGCGGTCCTGGACCGGTCCGAGGCGCTGGTGCGGGCCGCCCAGGGCGGTCTGGAGGCCGCGCTCGCCCAGCTGACGTCCGCTCAGGACCGGCTCGGCAAGCTCGGCTACGGCCTGGAGGAGGCGCGGGCCGCGTTCGCGCTGGCCCGGCTGCGCGGCGGTGTCCCCGGACCCGCCGGCTACGACGAGGCCGCCCGGATGTTCCGGCGCTGCCGGGCACTGCCCTGGCTGCGCCAGGTGGAGGAATCCCGCACCAACCCCGAGCCGGCCCCGGCGCCGGCCGCGCCCGACGCGCCGGCCGCCCTGGCCGTGCTGGCCGCGATGGAGCGTCAGGTCGCCGCGCTCGTCATGGAGGGCGCGACCAACCGGGAGATCGCGGCCCGGCTGTTCATCAGCGTGAAGACGGTGGAGGCGACCCTGACCCGGGTCTACCGCAAGCTGGGGATCCGGTCGCGCGTCGACATCGTCCGATTGGCGGCGGCTCAACGGGCACGTTGAGCGGCGCTCTTGTTAACTGAACCGGACCGAGGGTTTTCCCTCACCCAACCCCCTAGGGGGTTCCCTCATTGGGAGCCGAGGGATCCGGGTCCTAGCGTAAAGGGCGTGCCGCTCGCCCGGGCATACGGGGGTCGGTCCCGCGACCCCCGTGCACACCCCCCACACCCGCGCGACCCCCCACCGGTGCAACCCCCACTGAGGAGACTCATGTTCGGGCTCACACGTGCCAGAAAGACCGCCGCGACCCTGGTGGCCACCGCCGCCGCAGCGGCGACCGCGCTGCTCGCCTCCCCCACGGCGAGCGCCGCACCCCAGCCCATCGTCGGCGGTACGACCACCACGACGACCGCGTACCCGTTCATGATGCAGATCACGGACGCGTCCGGGAACCAGTTCTGCGGCGGCACCCTCGTGTCCGCCACGAAGGTGGTGACGGCCGCGCACTGTATGGTCGGCGAGACCACCGGCAGTGTCCGGGTGGTCGGCGGCCGGACGTACCTGAACGGCACCAACGGCACGGTGAGCCGGGTCAGCAGGATCTGGGTCAACCCGGACTACACGGACGCCACCAACGGCGACGACGTGGCCGTACTGACCCTCTCGACGTCGATGCCGTACACCCCGGCGAAGTACGTCTCCTCCTCCCAGACGAGCGTGTACGCGGCCGGCACCAAGGCCCGCATCCTCGGCTGGGGCACCACCTCGGAGAACGGCAGCTCCTCCAACCAGCTGCGGACCGCGACCGTGCCGGTCGTGTCCGACTCCGGCTGCCGTTCCTCCTACGGTTCGGACTTCGTCCAGTCCGACATGGTGTGCGCCGGATACACCTCCGGCGGCGTAGACACCTGCCAGGGCGACAGCGGCGGTCCCCTGCTCATCGGGGGCGTCCTGGCAGGGATCACTTCTTGGGGCGAGGGGTGCGCGGAGGCCGGTTACCCGGGTGTCTACACCCGGCTGACCACCTTCTCGGACCTGGTGACCGCGCAGGTCGACTCGTGACCCGGAAGATTTCCCGAGTATCCCTCGGGTAACCGCCAGGGGGCGGTTGCGAGCCACCACGAGCGGCCCGCAACCGCCCCCTATCCAATGGCCGGCTCCCCTGGCCGGCCGTGGTCCGGCTACGCCGTCCGGCGGTCCCTCGCGGAGGCGAAGCCCAGCCAGGTGTGCCGGTTGCCGGCCCAGCACCAGCCGACCTTGGGGGCGTTACGGCGCTCGCGGCCGTCCCGCCCGGTGCCGTTGCTGATCCAGAGCGCCGGGGTACGGGCGTCCAGGGCGCCGTTCGCCTTGCGCAGCCGGGAGCCGATCGTCATGAAGCAGTGGTTGCGCTCCAGGACGTCCGGCTGCTGGAGCACCCAGTGGATGCCCTCGGTGAGCAGCAGCGGGGTGCGGGCCTCGGCGGTGAGGGCGGGCAACGCCTCGTCCGGGCTCCAGTTGGCCATCCGGTCGCCTCGGTCGACCCCGGTGAGCAGGTAGAGCGGGGCGTCGGGCAGCGTGACCGTGTCCAGCGGGGCGAAGAGGTCGACGTCGGTCATGTCGGTGACCACGAAGCCGGCCTTGTCCTCGCGGCGGAGCAGCGGCGCGAGCGCGGAGGCCGGGGCCCGGTCCGGATGGACGGCGAGCAGAACCCCGCTGTCCGAGGGGACCTCGCCGTCCGAGCAGACCTCGGCGCTCGCGGCGAAGGCGCGCAGCTCGGCGGCGGCCAGTCCGGCGATCCGGTGCACCCCCAACTCGATCAGCCGCTCGGCCTGCGCGCTCGGCGCCGGGAGTGCGGGGAGGGCGGTGGCGGGTGCGGGCGTCGTTTCGGGCACGATGCTCCCAGGATCGGTGACAGGGTGGACCCAGGGGCAACGGAACGTACCGCCGGAACGTTCCCGTCCGCATAGCCCCCCGGCTCACGGCCGTACGACGTCCCCGAACCGGATGTCGTACGCGGCACCCGGATGCATCACCGCGAGCATCCGCTCCCCTTCCGCGGTGACCTCCTCCCGCTGAACCCTGGTCAACTGCTCGAAGGTCTCGACGACGAGGGCGTCGCCGTCGAGCTTCCACAGGCCGGCCAGGAAACCGTCCACGAGCAGGGTGCGGTAGGCCTGGTTGCCCCGCCAGTGACGGCCGCGGTGGGCGGGCGGTACGACCCGGGTGCGGTCGGCGTGGGAGAGCAGGAGGTTGTCGAACTCAGGCAGGAAGCGGGGCGGTGCCGGGGTGGCCGGGTCGGGGCGCGGGGCGTCGGGGAGGTCGAAGAGTTCCACGCCGTTCGGGTCGCGGAAGGTCAGCAGCCGGGGGCGCAGGCGCTCGAAGGCGGGCTTGAGGCGGGTCAGCCCGGACCAGGTCTGCATGTCCCGCACGGAGGCGGGGCCGAACGCGGCGAGGTAGCGCAGGACCACGGCATCCGGCGCGGGGGCGGCTTCGGCGGGCCGGCCCAGCCACTGCTCGACGGTGGTCAGGGCGACCTGGCCGCTCTCCTCCCACAGGCCGCGCGGGGTGACCTGGACGAGCGGGAGCAGACAGCGGGCGGCGACGGCAAGCGCCCTCGGGTCGGCGTCCGGCCACTCGGCGCCGAGCGCCTCGCGCAACTGGGCCATGGTCCGCGGCTCGGCCTCCACGAGGTCCCGGGCGACGGCCGCGAGCCGGTCCAGGTCCACACCGGCCAGCCCCGCGCGGAAGGCCCCCAGCTCGCGGTCGCGGGCCGGCTGGACGAAGGGCCGCAGCGCGAGGCAGTCGTCGGCGGTGTGGGTGTGGATCGTGGACCGCAGGGTGACGATCCGGGCCACCTCCCGTCCGGCCATGAGCGCCGACAACCGCTCCGGCGCGAACCCCTCCAGCCGGGCGGCGAGGGCGTAGTACGGGGGCCTGGTGTTCTGCGCCTGGAGACCGACGACATGACTCACCGCGTCCCTGACCGACCGCGCGGAACGGCTCAGCAGGAGCTGCCGGGCGAGGGTGGCGCGGTTGAGGGCACGTTCCGCCATGACCGGGGCACCTTCCACACCGCTCCGGCTACTGGTCCGCTTCCCGCTGCTCTTGGTCATGGCCGCACGTTAACGTCACTCGAGGACATCGACCGGCGGAAGGGGCAGGCGTGCGTGAGGCGTTGGTGCTGGGCGGCGGTGGGGTCGGCGGGATCGCCTGGATCACCGGGGTGCTGGCGGGGCTCGCCGATGGCGGGCGGGATGTGACGGGGGCCGGGCTGCTCGTCGGGACCTCCGCGGGGTCCACCGTGGCGGCCCAGTTGGGCAGTGGGCTCGGTCTGGAGGAGTTGTACGCACGGCAGGTGGATCCCGCGGCGCGTACCGTCGAGATCACGGCCGAGATGGATCGGGAGAAGTTCGCCGCGGAGATCGGCTCCGCCATCGAGTCCGGCGCGTCCGTACCGGAGTTGCGGCGCGTGGTCGGGCGGATGGCGCTCGCGGCGCGGACGGTGTCCGAGGCGGAGCGGCGCGCGGTGATCGAGTCGCGGCTGCCGGTCCACGAGTGGCCCGGGCGGGCACTGAAGGTCGTCGCGGTGGACGCGGAGAGCGGCGAGCCGCGGGTGTTCGACCGGACCTCGGGGGTGTCCCTGGTGGACGCCGTCGCGGCGAGCTGTGCGGTGCCGGGTGTGTGGCCGCCGGTGACGATCGGTGGGCGCCGGTACGTGGACGGCGGGGTGCGGTCCGTCGCCAACGTCGATCTCGCCGCCGGCGCCGACCGGGTGCTGGTGCTGGTGCCGCTGGGCGTCACCGAGCCGTTCCCCAGCGAGCAGCCGCTGGAGCGTGCCGTGGCGGAGCTGCGGGACCGGGGGGCCGAGGTCGTGGTCGTCGGTCCCGACGAGGCGTCGGCCGCGGCGATCGGCGACAACCCGCTGGACCCCGCCACCCGCGGCCCGGCCGCCGAGGCGGGCCGGGCGCAGGGGCGGGCGCTCACGCTGCCCTGGGCGCGGGGCTGAGCCTGGCCGGTCAGTCCGGCGCGCGGTCGCACACCGACGGCAGCCAGGTCAGGCCCCGGGTGCGGCTGAGGGTGTCCAGGGAACGCAGCAGGCTGTCCAAGTGGTCGCGGTGGGCGAGGAATTCGATGGTCGCCTCGGCGAACGCGTCGCGTACGGCGGGCGGCATCGCGTCGGAGGCGTCGAAGCAGTGCACCTCCCTCTCGTCGCGCAGGGCGCGGGCCAGCGGGAGGCGCCAGTCCGAGTCCGGGTCGCCGGGGCCGGGCTGGACGTCGGCGTGCACGGAGAACCCGGACTTCTCGGCGCTCCAGGCGCGTTGGGCGTCGGCGGAGGCCAGGTAGCGGATGAGCTTCTCGGCCTCCGGGGTGGCGTGCAGCAGGGCGACCAGGTCGCCGGAGACCTCCCAGGCGCGGTTGGCGGCGGTCCCGAGGAGCAGCGGGGCGGAGGGTCCCCAGCGGCCGTGGGCCTGCCGCCAGGCGTGCTGGCCGCGGATGAACGACGCCTGGTGCTCCAGGGTGCAGCCCCGCGGGTTCGCGGTGACCGGCCGGGACGCCGCGTCGAACGGGGTCTTCAGGGCCCGCCGGACGAGGTCCGGGTCGCCGCCTGCGCCGACGAGGTCGCGCCAGGTGGTCCAGGCCGACTTCACCTGCTTCGACCGCCAGGACAGATCGCCGTGCGCCCACTGCTCGTAGACCTTCGGACCGTACCGCTGGAGCAGGATGTCCTCGATCCAGTCGGTGCCGGGCCAGCCGCTGGTGGCGCCGGAGCCCATGCCGACGCACCACTCGGCCGGCTCGCGCGCCGCCTGCCCGCGCTGCTGCTCACCGACGTCGCCCGGATACCAGACGATGCTCTTCAGATCGGCCTTGAGCGGGAACCAGTACACGTGTCCGTCCGTCAGCGGCACGGCCCAGGACTTGCCGAAGTCCTCCGGGTCCACGAGGCCTTCGAGCGGCAGGAGGTGCTTCTGCCGGGCGTATTCGGCGAGTTCGCCGGGGCCGGTGAGCACCACCACGTCGGGCGGGGTCCCGGCCTCGACGTCGGCGCCGAGCACATGGCTCTCGGCATTGCTGCCCTGGTAGTCGACGTGGATGTGGTACTTCCGCTGGAACGGCTCGATGACCGCCTTCCGGAAGTTCTTCTCGTCGTCGCGGGTCCAGTTGGCCAGCAGGGTGACGGTCGGCTCCTGCCCGAGGGCGCGTACCCCCACCACCACGGCCGCCGCCAGGACGGCCAGGCAGCTCGCCACCACCGTGACCGTGCGGACCAGGCGGCGCGAGGGGCGGCGCCGGATGCCGGGGGCGGCCGTCGCCGGACCGCCGGTGTGCGCGCTCACCGGGGCCTGAACCGGTAGTCGTCGATGTGCCGCCGCAGGCCCGTCTCGGCCAGTGCCATCAGCAGGACGCCTCCTATCAGGATCCACACCGCCGCCGCCGCGCGGAAACCGGTGTGCGCCAGGTACGAGGCGGTGTGCCGCCCCGCTTCGGGGATGAGCCGCCCGGGCAGCGGGCGGTCGAGCAGGTGCCGGGTGTCCGTCATGCCCGCTTGGGTCCACACGGTGAACAGCACGGCGGTGACGACTCCGGCCGTCAACAGGGCAAGGGCGGCGAGGAGTTGCCGGTTGTAGCGGCGGCGGAACCGGCGCCGGAGGAAGAGCTGGGTCTCCAGCAGGGCCGCGCCGAGGGCCAGGGTCAGCAGCAGGGTGACGCTCCAGGCGAGCCACAGCAGCGGGCCGAACGAGGTCTGCCGGTGCACGGCGGCACGCTGCTGCCGTTGCAGGGCCTTCAGCCGGTCCTGTATCCCGGAGCCCTTCTCGGTCAGGACGCTGGTGGCGTAGCTGAGATACGCCTCGCGCAGCACGCTGCCGTCGGGCTGGAGCTGGGACTGCTGGACCTTGACGGCGTAGACGGTGATCAGCCCGGCGATCGTCTGCAGGGCCTGGCGGCCCGCCGGTCCGCCGAGGTCGTCCTCCGCGGCGGCGGCCGACAGGCTCTGCGCGGCGACCGAGATCTGCTTCTGGAAGTCGCTGGTCGGGGCCGGCGCGCCGGCGTCCTGCTGGGCCTGGCCGAGCGCGTACAGGGCGGTGTCGAGGGACAGCACGGCCGGGGCGCTGGAGGTGCGCAGCGGGTTCGCGTCGCCGTGCACGCCCTGGTACGACACGAACAGGGACAGCGTGAGCAGGGCCGACAGGGCCAGCAGCAGGCGATGGCGGACGGTGAGGTCGCGGGCGGTCGTGCTGCCGCCGTCCGCCGGGCGCGGACCGGCGCCGGGGAGCCGGGCGAGCAGACGGGCGGGCAGGCGGGGTGCCTTGCCGCGTACGCGACGGTCGGCCGGGTGCGCCCGCGGGTGCGGAACGGAAGAGGAGGGTGCCGCGGGCGTGCCGGCGCCTGAACGGTGCTCCGGTCCGGCGGTCGTACCTCTGCCGGTGCTCATGCGGGCGCCCCCCTCAGCAGCCGGCCGCAGTCGCCCCCGCAGTAGACGGAGTCGGCCGGGCCGAGCCATCGGCAGTCCGGGCACTCCACGAGCCCGTCGGGGCGGACGGGGAAGGCGGGGTCGGGCGGGGCGACGGCAGCGGGCTCGGGGGGCGCGCCCGGGTCCGCCCGCGGTGTGGGCGCCCGCGGTGTGGCCGCCGGGGGTTCCGGTGGGGTGGTCAGGGCGCTGGAGAGGATCAGGTGCTGCCAGTCGACGTCCTTCAGGCCGGTCCGGACCCGGCCGGTGCCCGGTGCCGCCTCGATCAGCCGGAGCGCGCCGAGCAGTTGGGTGTCGCCCAGTTCGCCGGCCAGCGCGAGGGCCCGGGCGAGTTCGCGGTCCGCCGTGTCCCGGCCGTCGGTCCCGCGCAGCCAGGCCCGGTAGGCACCGGCGACGGCGGCGCTCGCCTGCTGGTACAGCTCGTGCCGGCGGACCCCGGGATGCTGCCGGGAGGCGTCGAGCGGGTTGTCGGTCCAGCGCACCAGGACGGGCCGCGGCGCGGGCAGCCGTACCGGCCGGCCGAAGTCGGGTACGACGACCTCCACGGCCGCCAGCTGGAGGTCCTCGCCGGTCTCGCGGCCGGTCGGGTCGGCGGTCAGGACGACCTGGAAGTGCCGCACCTCGTCGCCCCAGGCGCGGGTGACGTACTCCACGCCGCGCCGGCCGGAGCCTGCCGGTACGGGGGGCAGCTCCTGTTCGTTGGGCACCACCTGTTTGACCTCGCGGATCACCGTACCGGGGGTGGGGGTGATCCGGATGCGCAGTTCGGGTACCGCTGTGCCGAGCAGTCCGGCCATCAACTCCTCGTACGCCGAGGTCAGTTCGGACTCGGCGCGGACGGCGCGGGCGCGGCCGTGCAGCCGCCGGGTGATGCGCAGCAGCAGTTCGGCGTCCCAGTCGTCGCCGATGCCCCAGGCGTCGCAGACGAGCCGGCCCTCGCAGGCGTCGAGGGCGGTGTCCAGGGACATGGCGGCCCGGTGGTCGTGCTCGTTGCGCCCGTCGGTGAGCAGCAGGACGTGCTTGACGGGGGCGGGCTGGTCCTTGAGCAGCCGCCGGGCGAGGTCGAGCCAGGTGCCGATGGCGGTGCCGCCGTCCGCGTCCAGGATCCGTACGGCGCGTTCGGCGGCCTCGCGTTCGGCGGGGCCGGCGACGGCGAGCACCGCGCTGCCGGACCCGGGGTGGACCAGGGTGGCGTCGAACCGGCCGGAGAGCACGGCGAACGCGGTGCCGTCGGGCAGCATCCGGACCGCGGCGACGGTGGCGTCCTTGGCGGCGTGCAGTTTGGCGGCGGGGTGCAGCATGGAGCGCGAGGTGTCGACGATCAGCACCTCGGCGAGCGCGGGCCCGGTGCCGGGCACGGGCGCACCGGCGCGCGCCGGGCGGCGGTCCCCGCTCCTCACCCCGATCTCCAGGATGGCGTGCATCTCCCGGTCGGGGTGCCGTCCGGCCGGGTCCGGCGCGACGGGCAGTTCCTTCTGCTGGCCGACCGCGAGCGTCACCTCGGTCTCCTCGGCCACGGTCATCGGTGCCTCTTCCCTGGGTGGTCGGAAGGTGGTCAGAAAGTAGTCAGAAGGTGGTCATCGGCCGGACCGCGTGGGCCAGGTCGAGGAGCCGGCCGTGTTCCCCGGCGGTGCGGGCCTGGGCGGCCAGCTGCCGGAAGGACTGCTCCAGCCGGGTGCGCAGGCTGTCCTCGTCCCCGGGGCCGAACAGGTCCCCGGCCGGGAAGTCGGGTCCCCAGCCCCGGCCGGGCCGGCTGTGCAGGGCGTTCTCGCGGACCTCGGCGATCAGCCGGGCCCGGGACTCGCCGCTCGCGGCGCCGCCGTCCAGGCGCAGTTCGGGCAGCCGCCGGGCCGCGTCCCCGAGGCCGGCCGCGGTGGGCGGGCCGCCGTGCAGGATGCCGGCGCGGATGCGTACGGCGGCGATCCGGGCGGCGTCGTAGTGCCGGGAGGTGGCGGGGACCTCGTCGAGGACGTGGACGGCGGCGTCCCGGTCGCCGCCGGCCAGGTGGCCTCGGGCCAGGCCGAACGCGGCGGCGGTGTGCGCGGAGTCCCGTTTCCAGACGGCCTCGTAGTAGCGCATGGCCCGGGCCGGGCGCCCGCCTCCGGACTGGTCGGTACCGGTGTGCTCGGCGCAGTAGCCGAGGGCGAGCTTGGGCACGTACTCGCCGGGCAGGGCCCGGTAGACGGCGTCGAAGCGGGCGCCGGCCAGGTCCACCTCGCCCCTGCTGAGGTGCAGGACGCCGTGGTGCCAGGCGATGCGCCAGTCGTGGGCGGCGCGTTCGCCGAGCTGGGTCTCGGCCTCGGCCAACCAGCTCTGCGCCGCCTGCTGTTCGCCCTTCCTGAGGTAGGCGCGGCACAGCCACAGCGCGGTCTCGGGGGTACCGAGGCGGGATTCGCGGGGCCACTGCCGGGCGACCCGGTCGGGGGCGTCGGGCGGGAAGGTGTCCAGCAGCAGGGCGGCGCCGTCCTCGGGGTCGGGGACCGGCTCGGGCAGGGCGCCGGCCACCTCGGCGGCGGGCGGCGGGGAGACGTCCAGTCCGGGGGGCCGCTCGCCGGGGCGGCCGGTCCAGTGGTCCAGGGCGGGGATGGCGCCCAGTCCGGCGTCCAGGCTGGCGCCGGAGGCACGGAACCGGGTGGAACTCTCCGGAAGTTGCTCACCGAACTGGAGGGAGCGGAACTCGCGGAGTACCTCCCAGAGTTGGCGGGACATCTCGGCCGCCGAGCGGAACCGGGCGCGGGGTTCGGCGTGGGTGGCGCGGGCGATGAGCCGGCGGAAGGAGTCGGGGGCGAGGCCGCGGGCGGTCTCGGTGCCGCGGGCCAGGGCCTGGAGGGTCATGCCGACGGTGTAGAGGTCGCTGTCGATGTGCCAGCCGCGCCGGTCGATCTCCTCCTTGGGCGGGGCGAACCCGGCCGTGTAGACGTAGGCGGAGGCGCGGTCGCCGATGGCGCGGACGGCGCCGAGGTCGATGACCTTGATCGCCCGGCCGAAGTGGATGACGTTGGCGGGCTTCATGTCGCAGTAGAGCAGGCCGCGTTCGTGCATGTACTCCAGCGCGCCGAGTATCTTGCAGCCGTAGGTGAGGACGTGGTCGAGGCGGGGGCGGCCGTGGAAGATCCGCTCGACGTCGTCGGCGTCGAAGAGCTGCTGCAGGGAGCGTCCGCCGATGTAGTCCATGACCAGGTAGCCGGTGGGTGAGCGGCCGGGGGTCCGGTGTTCGGCGTAGGTGATGATGCGGACGATGTCGGGGTGGTGCAGGTCGGTGAGGGAGCGGCGCTCCTCCACGGCGGTGCGGCGGGCGAGGGCGTCGTGGACGTTGATCTGGCCCTTGAGGACGACCCGGTGGCCGTCGGCGCGGGTGTCCTCGGCGAGGTAGACCCAGCCGAGGCCGCCGTGGGCGAGGCAGCCGAGGACCTTGTAGTGATCGGCGACCACGTCGCCCTTGGCGAGCTGCGGCAGGAAGGAGTAGGGCGTGCCGCAGCGCGGGCAGCGGCCGGTGGCACGGGCGGGCTGGCCGCCGTAGCCGATGCCGATGGTCATGGTGCAGCCGTTCGCGCCGCAGCGGCGGCCCCCGGTGGGCGGGTGGGGGTCCTCCACGAGCACGTCGTCGGGGACGGGGATCTCGGGCAGCACGACCAGTCCGTGCTGGTCGAGTTCGCCGATCCCGGCGACGGCGTGCACGGCGGCCGGGCCGGCGGGTTCCTCGGCGGTACCGGTGGTACCGGTGCTGCCGACCGGGGGCCGGTCCGGCGGCGCGGTGCGCGGCTCGGCGTGCCGGTGGCCGCAGGTGTCGCAGTAGCCGGTACCCATGATGCGGCCCGCACAGCCGGGCCGGACGCACGAGGTCACGAGACGCGCTCCTCTCCGAGCTGGACGAACGAGGCCAGGCAGCACTCCTGTCCGGACCGCACGCGGGAGGTCACGGGACCTGCTCCTCTTCGAGCTGGACGCACGAGGCCGGGCCGCGCTCGTGTCCGGACCGCACGCACGAGGTCGCCGTCCTCCGCGAACCGCACACGCCGGAACCCGAGGCCGCCCTCCCCTTCGGCCCGAACACACCAGGCACCAGGCGGCCTTTCCCTCCGAGCCGGGCCACGACATGCCCTCCGGGCCGAACGCACGAGATCAGACGGCCGCCGTCCCCTGCGAGCCGAACGCACGAGATCACGCGGCCGCCCTCCCCCCCGGGCCGGACAGAACAGGCCAGGCCAGGCCAGGCCACCAAGCCGCCCCTGCCCCGAGCCGGGGCACGCGACGTCCACCAGGCCGCGCACACGAAGTCACCAGGGCACCCTCCCGGGCGGGCCGTACGCACGAGGTCACGGGACCTGCTCCTCTTCGAGGTGGACGCACGAGGCCGTGCCGCGCTCCTGTCCGGACCCCACGCACGAGGTCGCCGTCCTCCGCCGACCGAACACACCAGGCCACCAGGCTGCCCCCTCCCTCGAGCCGGGGCACGCGACGCCCGCCTGACCGCGCGCACGAAGTCACCAGGGCGCGGGAGGTCATGAGGCGCCCTCCTCTTCGGGTGCGGTGGTGGAGCAGAAGCCGACGAAGCGTTCTACGGCGGCCTCGGCCCGCTCGATGTCGCAGGGGGTCTGCCGCAGCACCGACATGGCGTGTTCGTAAAGCCGGTACGCCGCCATGACCCGGTCGCCGTGTGCGGCGGCCCGCTGCCGGCACAGCGGCCACTCCGCGCCGACGCGGCCGAGGAGTTCCTCGCGGCGGCGCAGCCGGGCGTCGAGCAGGCCGATGGCCTTCTCCAGGCGCCGCCGGCGGCGGCCGACGGCGTCCTCGAAGGTGAACAGCAGGTCGGCGCGCCCGGGTTCGCGTTCCTGGTCGGGGCTGTGGGCGATCCAGGCGCGCAGCATCCGGCTGCGCCGCACGCCGGCCTCGGCCCGGTCGAGCAGCGGACGGGTGCCGGGCGCGGGCAGCACACGGTCCCGGCGGACGTCGAGCGCGGGCCCCAACTCGTCGGTGATGTGGTCGAGTTCGGTGTGCAGGCGGGCCCAGCGGTCACGCAACGGGTGGCGTACGAGGTTCTCGGCGGCCCGGGTGGTGCGCTCGCCCGGGCGGCGGAACACCAGCAGCAGCCGGGCGCCGTGCCGGGCGAGCCGGTCCAGCAGGGTGAGCAGGGCGTCGGGTTCGGCGGCCTGGTCGACGGCGACCAGGACGGCGGCGAGCGGGACGCGCAGGTCACCGAGCCGTTCGGGCCGGGGGTCGTCGCGGATGCCGAGGCGTTCGGCGATCCGGTCCATGACCTCCGCGGACGTCAGTCCCTTGACGTCGAGGGCGAGGTCGTGGGCGCCGGCCGGGGGCACGGTCTCGGGCGGGTCGTGGCTGACGGCGCTGGTGTTGCGGTGGGTGCGCAGTTCGCGATCGGCGAGGGTGATGGCGCGCTGCAGGGTCCAGGCGCGGTCGCCGCGGGCGGGGACGACGGTGACGAGGACCGGCCAGCCCTCGCCGCGGAACCAGGAGGCGAGTTCGGTGGCGAACGGTACGTCGAGCCGGCCGGCGGCGGCGCCGGTGCCGGTACGCAGCCGGGGGTCGACGGCCTCGGCGCCGTCGGTCCACTCGGCGACCTGCGGCAGATGGCTGACGATGGTCTCGGCGGGGCTCATGTAGCTGAACGCGGAGCCCGGCCCCTCGTCCACGCTGAGGACGATGCCGATGACCTGGTCGGTGGCGTGGTCGATGACGCCGCCGCCGCTGAAGCCGGAGACAGCGAGTTCGCCGGGGGTGAGCGGGCGCAACTGCACCTGGCTGTCCCGGCCGCGGGCGGCGACCAGGGTGGCGCCGTGCCAGCGCCCTCCGTCGTCGCCGTCCGGGAAGCCGTACATGCTGACGGGTCCGTGCGGGGCGGCGAGCCGGTAGAGCCGGGTGGTGTGTTCGGCGGGCAGCGGTGCGGACAGGCGCAGCAGGGCGAGGTCGCCGCTGCGGTCGCCGAAGGTGTCCTCGCGCTGGGGCACGTGTTCGTCGGGGTGGACGGTGGCGGTCACGGCGTCCAGCCCGGGGACGCCGACCAGACGGACGGTGTAACGGTGTCCGGGGCTGACGACGTGGCCGGCGGTGAGGACCCGTTCGGGGGCGAGCAGCACGCCCGCGCCGAGGACGCGCCCGTCCGGTGTCTCGATGCGGGCGATCCAAGGCGGTGTCCGTAAGCGCGATGCCACGACTCGCTCCCCCGTGCGCGTCATGGTCCCGAGGTTACTCCGCGTACCCGTCCGGTACTACTGGTGTGCACGGGGTCGTTGCGGAGGTCCGGGGGCGAGGGGCTTGCAGGACCGGGGAAGGAATTCGAACGGGTGCACTATACACTCGGTGTATAGTCCGGGCATGCCTCTTTCGACCGACACGATCTCGACGCCGACCGATGCGCCCAGGAAGATGCGCGGAACGGGCCGGAGGTTGCGTGGCCGGGCGCTCGCGTCCGCCGCGGCCTGCCTGGCGCTCACGCTGACCGGCTGCGCGCAGGTCGACACGACCGCACCGAGCACCGCCCGCGCCGAGGCGGCCGAGGGGGCGCACGGGGCGCCGGCCCGCTTCGGCACCGTCGACTGCCGCGAGGCCAAGTGCATCGCGCTCACCTTCGACGCGGGACCCAGCGAGAACTCGGCACGGCTGCTCGACATCCTGAAGGAGAAGAAGGTCCCGGCCACCTTCTTCCTGCTCGGCAAGCGGCACATCGAGAAGTACCCGGAGCTGGTCAAGCGGATGGCGGCGGAGGGCCACGAGGTCGCCAGCCACACCTGGGACCACAAGATCCTCACCCGGATATCGGACAAGGAGATACGTGAGGAGCTGAACCGGCCCAACGAGGCGATCGAGCGGCTCACCGGGCACAAGCCGACCCTGATGCGCCCGCCGCAGGGCCGTACCGACGCCGACGTGCACGAGATCTGCAAGGAGCTGGGCCTCGCGGAGGTGCTGTGGAGCGTGACCGCCAAGGACTACACGACCAACGACTCGGCGCTGATCACCAAGCGCGTCCTCGACCAGTCGTCCCGGGACGGGATCATCCTGCTGCACGACATCTATCCCGGGACCGTGCCGGCCGTGCCCGGCATCATCGACGCGCTGAAGGCGCGCGGCTACGTCTTCGTGACGGTCCCTCAGCTGCTGGCGCCCGGAAAGGCGGAGCCCGGAAAGGTGTACCGCCCGTAGCCTCCCGCGAGGCTCCTCAGAACACCACGGTCCAGCCTTCGCCGGCGGCCTGTTCGGCCGTGTAGGAGACGCCGTGGACCTTCAGTCCGGCCGCGTCGAGCAGCGAGATCTCACCGCCCTGGTTGCCGAGCTGGGCCCCGGCGGTGAGCGGGACGGCGAGGCAGCCGCCGGGCGCGAGCGGGGCCGCGGCCGGGACCGGCGAGCCCGGGCCGGTGCGGCCGACGACGCGCCAGCCGGTCAGGTCGACGGGATCCGGCGAGGCGTTGAGGAGGGTGACGGTCTCCGCCTCGGGGGCGGCGCCCTTCGGGTTGACCAGCGCCGCGACGATCCGTACGGGCCGCGCGGCGGGGGTGGGCCGGGTGCCGTCGACGTCTTCCAGGGTGTGCCCGGTGGTGTCGTCGGTGTGCCAGGACTGGCTCTGGAAGGCCAGGAAGATGCCGACCCAGCGGGACTGTCCGGGGAAGCGCAGCAGCATCGCGCCGTCCTGCCAGACGCCGTCGTCGCCGCGGAACCGGTGGCTGTTGCCCTGGTTCATGTGGACGTCGTGCACGCCGTTGCCGGGCAGGAACCCGAACACCTTGTCCTTGACGGAGGGTTCGGGGCCGAAGCGGGAGCCGAAGACGTACAGCCGCGCCGCCGGGTCGGCCACCGCGCGCTTGACGTAGTGGTCGAGGAGGTCGGCGAGGTCGTTGTCGGGGCCCTCGACGTCCGCCGGGAGCGAGCGCATGCCGGCCGGGTCGAAGAGGTTGCCGCGTACGAAGTCGAGGTTCGGGCCGCCGGGACCGGGCGGCAGGGTGTTCCAGCCGCCGGGGAGGCCCTCCAGGCGGGCGGTCAGCGGGTGCCGGAAGTCGTCGGCGACCAGGTAGAGCAGCTCGGAGGGGCGCTCCTGCGACAGCACGTTGACCGCCGCGCGGTAGTGGGTGCCCCGGTCGTCCGTGAGGTGGATCTGGTAGTGCGGCGTGTTCCTCGCGCCCTCACGCCGGATGTCGACGGCGCGGGCGATGAGAACGCCGTAGTCCTTCAACGGCATGACGATCAACTCCCCCGTGAGACGGGCTGGTTGCCCGGCACATGGCAGGAAGGGCAGAAACAGGAACGGCGTCGTGCCGCCCCGCGCACCGACTGTTTCAGCATACGTCCGCGCACGGACACCTGCTACGCGGGCGGGGTGAGGCGGCCGATGAACGCGCAGGTGACCGGCGCGCGTTGCCTACGATCGTGCCCGTGCCCACCTTCTCCTTCGAACGTACGGCCCCGCTCCCGCTCGACGTGGCGTGGCGCCGGCTCACGGACTGGCCCCGCCACGCCGACGCGGTCCCGCTGACCCGGATCAGGATGCTCACGCCCGCCCCGACCCACGAGGGCACCCGCTTCGTCGCCCGCACGGGCTTCGGCCCGCTCTCCGTGGACGACATCATGGAGGTGACGATCTGGCGCCCCCCGGCCGCCGACGAGGGCGGCCTGTGCCGCCTGGAGAAACGCGGCCGGCTCATCCTCGGCTGGGCGGAGATCGAGGTCCACCCGGGCCCCGGCGGCCGCACCCGCGTCCTGTGGCGCGAGAACCTACGCCTCCGCTACCTGCCCCCCGCCTTCGACGGCGCCCTGAAAACAGCGTCCCTCCATCTGTTCGGCCGCGCGGCGAACAGACTGCTGAGAGGGGCGTGAGGGGGCTCGCGGGGGGGGCGTGGAGGGGCCCGACCGGGCGGACCGGCGTGAGCCACCACAGGCCCCTGTCACCCGGAACAGGCTCCGCCGGCGCCCCCACGAGCGGGGTTCAGTCCTTGCGGCCCGTCAGCGCGACCGTGACGCCCAGGCCGATCATCGTCAGGCCGCCCGTGCCACCGACCGCGGACAGGCGTCGGGGTGAGCGGGCGAACCAGTCGCGGGCGGCGGAGGCGGCGAGGCCCCAGACGCCGTCGGAGATCACCGCGATGGCGTTGAAGACCAGGCCGAGGAGCAGCATCTGGGCCGGGACGTGTCCGTGCTCCCGGTCCACGAACTGCGGCAGCACGGCGGCGAAGAACACCATCGTCTTGGGGTTGGCCACGCCGACCGCGAACCCCTCACCCAGCGTGCGCAGGCCGCCGCGCGCCGGGCCGGACTCCGCGACCGCGGCCCGCAGGGAGCCCCGCTGCCGCCACGCCTTGACGCCGAGGTACACCAGGTAGGCGGCGCCCACGAGCTTCAGGGCGGTGAAGACGAGGACCGAGCGCTCGACGACCGATCCGATGCCGAGCGCCACGGCCACGACGAGCACGTACGCGCCGAGCGTGTTGCCGACGACGGTGGTCAGCGCGGCCCGGCGGCCGTGGGCCAGGGCCCGCCCGACCACGAACAGCACGCTGGGGCCGGGCACCACGATGAGCAGGAAGGAGAGGGCGGAGAAGGCCGCCAGCCGATCGGGGGACACCATGCCGTCATGCAACACAGGGCCGACGGCGCCCGGCAAACCGTTTTCCCGGCGGCCCAGGCCGACGCGCAGGAGGCGCCGCCATGCACCCGGCCACACGGGAACGGACGACGCCACTTCCCCGGCCGGGCCCGGTCACGAACCGGCTTCCCGAGCCCACCGCGACCCGCCGCCCAAGCACGAACCGCTCCCCGGACGGACCAGGCCCACGCAAGGGACAGGACGTCACGCACCCGGCCGTCCCAGAACGAGGGGACGCCATTCCCCCCGGCCGGACCCGGCCACGAACCCACTCCCCCGGACAAGCCAGGCCGACGCACACGACGCGCCGCCATGCGCCCGGCCACACCGGAACGGGGCGACGCCATATCACCGGCCGAACCCGGCCACGAACCGCTTTCCCAAGCCCGCCATGGCCCGCTGGCCGCCCCCGACCCGCCGCCCGGCCGCGGCCCACTCCCCGGCCAGGCCAGGCCGACGCAAGGGACAGGACGCCATGCGTCCGGCCACCCCGGAGCGAGGGGACGCCATTCCCCCGGCCGGACCCGGCCACGAACCCGACCCCCGGCCGGGCCAGGCCGACGCACACGATGCGCCGCCATGCGCCCGACCACACCGGAACGGGCGACGCCACTTCCCCGGCCGGGTCCGGTCGCGAGCCGGTTTCCCAGGCTCCGCGCGGTCCGCTGGCCGGCCACGGCTCGCTCTTCCGGCCGCAGCCCGCGCCCCGCTCCCCCCGCCCCCGTCTCCTCAGGCCACCGATCCGATCCGGCCCGTCGGTGTCGTCGGCGTGTCGTGGTGGATGGGGGTGTGCGCGCCGGTGAGGGACACCCCGCTGCCGCCGCGGCGGCCGGCGACGATCTCCGCGGCGATGGACAGGGCCGTCTCCTCGGGTGTGCGGGCGCCGAGGTCCAGGCCGATCGGGGAGCGCAGGCGGGCCAGTTCCAGTTCGGTGACGCCGACCGCGCGGAGCCGCTCGTTGCGGTCCAGGTGGGTGCGGCGGGAGCCCATCGCGCCGACGTAGGCGACCGGCAGGCGCAGGGCGAGCCGCAGCAGGGGGACGTCGAACTTGGCGTCGTGGGTGAGGACACAGAGGACCGTACGGGCGTCGACCTCGGTGTGCTCCAGGTACGTGTGGGGCCACTCGACCACGATCTCGTCGGCCTCCGGGAAGCGGGCCCGCGTGGCGAACACCGGGCGGGCGTCGCACACCGTCACGTGGTAGCCCAGGAACTTGCCGATCCGGACCAGCGCCGACGCGAAGTCGATGGCGCCGAAGACGATCATCCGGGGTGCGGGGACGGAGGATTCCACCAGGACCGTGAGCGGGGCGCCGCAGCGCGAGCCCTGTTCGCCGATCTCCAGCGTGCCGGTGCGGCCCGCGTCCAGGAAGGCGCCGGCCTCGGCGGCGACCGTGCGGTCCAGCTCGGGGTGGGCGCCGAAGCCGCCGTCGTACGAGCCGTCGGGACGGACCAGGAGGGCCCGGCCCCGCAGCTCGGCGGGGCCCTCGGCGATCCGCGCGACCGCCGCCGGCTCCCCATGGGCGGCGGCGGCCAGCGCGGTCGCGAACACCGGCCGGGCGGGACCGTCCGCCCGGACCGGAGTGACGAGGATGTCGATGACGCCGCCACAGGTCAGGCCGACGGCGAAGGCATCCTCGTCGCTGTAGCCGAAGCGCTCCAGGACGGTCTCGCCGTCCTCCAGCGCCTGCCGGCACAGCTCGTACACGGCTCCCTCCACACACCCGCCGGAGACCGAGCCGATCGCCGTGCCGTCGGCGTCCACCGCGAGGGCGGCGCCGGGCTGGCGCGGGGCGCTGCCGCCGACGGCCACCACGGTGGCGACGGCGAAGTCACGGCCCTGCTCGACCCACCGGTTCAGCTCCTCGGCGATGTCCAGCATCTGTCGGTCTCCTTAAGCGGGTGGGAGGGATCTGGGGGACGGGCGGCTAGTGGACGCCCAGCCAGGTCTCGATCGGATGGAGGGCGAAGTAGATCAGGAAGACGACCGTCAGGCCCCACATGAAGGCGCCGATCTCGCGGGCCTTGCCCTGCGCCGCCTTGATGGCGACGTAGGAGATGACGCCCGCGGCGACACCGGTGGTGATGGTGTAGGTGAACGGCATCAGGACGACGGTCAGGAAGACCGGGATGGCGGTCGCGCGGTCGGCCCAGTCCACGTGCCGGGCGTTCATCAGCATCATCGCGCCGATGACGACCAGGGCTGCGGAGGCGACCTCCTGCGGCACGATCGCGGTGACCGGCGTGAAGAACAGGCAGGCCGCGAAGAACAGGCCGGTCACGACGGAGGCGAGACCCGTGCGGGCGCCTTCGCCTACGCCGGTGGCCGACTCGATGAACACGGTCTGGCCGGAGCCGCCCGCGACACCGCCGATCGCGCCGCCGGCGCCGTCGATGAACAGCGCCTTGGACAGGCCCGGCATCCGGCCCTTGTCGTCGGCGAGGTTCGCCTCGGTGCCGACGCCGATGATGGTGGCCATGGCGTCGAAGAAGCCGGCGAGCACCAGAGTGAAGACGATCATGCCGATCGTCATCGCGCCGACCTCGGCCCAGCCGCCGAACTCCACGTCCCCGAAGAGCGAGAAGTCGGGCATCGAGACCGCGCTGCCGTGCAGTGCGGGGGCGCCGTTGGCCCACTGCCCGGCGCCGATGACGCCGAGCCCGTTGAGGACGGCGGCGACGATCGTGCCGGAGACGATGCCGATGAGGATGGCGCCGGGGATGTTCCGGGCCTGGAGCATGAAGATCAGCAGCAGGGTGCCGGCGAAGAGCAGCACCGGCCAGCCGGCGAGTTCACCGGCGGGGCCGAGGCTGAGCGGGGTGGCCTTGCCCTGGTGCACGAAGCCGGCCTTGTAGAAGCCGATCAGCGCGATGAACAGGCCGATGCCCATGGTGATCCCGTGCTTGAGCGCGAGCGGGATCGCGTTCATGATCATCTCGCGCAGGCCGGTGACGACCAGCAGCATGATGACCACGCCGTACATCACGCACATGCCCATGGCCTGGGGCCAGGTCATGTTGGGGGCGACCTGCGAGGACAGGACGCCGGAGACGGAGAGGCCGGCGGCGAGGGCGAGTGGCACCTTGCCGACGAAACCCATCAGCAGCGTGGTGAAGGCCGCCGCGAACGCGGTCGCGGTGATCAGCGCCTTCTGGCCGAGCGTGTCCCCCGCGTGGTCCTTGCCGGACAGGATGAGGGGGTTGAGCAGGAGGATGTACGCCATCGCCATGAAGGTGGTGATGCCGCCGCGCACCTCACGCGCGACCGTGGATCCTCTTCTGGATATGTGGAAGTACCGGTCGAGCCAGGACCGTCCGGCCGGGACGCGGCTTCCTTCGCCGGCGTCTTCGGCTGCGGTCCTGGGCTCCACTGACTGCTGGGTCATGGTGCCATCTCCCAAGGTTCAAAGGGGCACCCGTACGACTTCCCTGTGGGGTACGGGATTTGGGGAATGGACGACCCGGGGGACGGCCCGAGACGAACGTTTTCCTGGTACTTCAAGGACCGCGAGCGGAGCGGAACTCAAAGAGGGGGTTCCTCCGGGCGGCGCGTGGAGTGTGTGACGTTCCCTGCGCCGCCCGGAGAGCTGTGGGGGTGTTACGCGGTGCCGGTGAGGTGCTCGGGCCGTACGGGAGTGCGGTTGAGCTCCAGCCCGGTCGCGTTCCGGATCGCCGCGAGGACGGCCGGGGTGGACGACAGGGTCGGCGCCTCGCCGATGCCGCGCAGCCCGTACGGGGCGTGGTCGTCGGCGAGTTCGAGCACGTCGACCGGGATGGTCGGCGTGTCGAGGATGGTGGGGATCAGGTAGTCCGTGAAGGAGGGGTTCCTGACCTTCGCCGTCTTGGGGTCGACGATGATCTCCTCCATCACGGCCACGCCCAGGCCCTGGGTCGTACCGCCCTGGATCTGGCCGACGACGGAGAGCGGGTTGAGCGCCTTGCCGACGTCCTGGGCGCAGGCCAGTTCGATGACCTTGACCAGGCCGAGTTCGGTGTCGACCTCGACCACCGCGCGGTGGGCGGCGAAGGAGTACTGGACGTGTCCGTTGCCCTGGCCGGTGCGCAGGTCGAAGGCCTCGGTCGGCCGGTGCCGCCACTCCTCCTCGACCTCCACGGCCTCGCCCTCCAGGACGTCGACCAGGTCGGCGAGGACCTCGCCGCCGTCGGTGACGACCTTGCCGCCCTCCAGCAGGAGTTCGGCCGTGGCCCAGGCGGGGTGGTAGGAGCCGAACTTGCGCCGGCCGATCTCCAGGACCTTCTCCCGGACGATCTCGCAGGCGTTCTTCACGGCGCCGCCGGTGACGTACGTCTGCCGGGAGGCCGAGGTGGAGCCCGCGGAACCGACCTGGGTGTCCGCCGGGTGGATGGTCACCTGGGTGACGCCCAGCTCCGTGCGGGCGATCTGGGCGTGGACGGTGACACCGCCCTGGCCGACCTCCGCCATCGCGGTGTGCACGGTGGCGACGGGCTCGCCGCCCACGACCTCCATGCGGACGCGCGCGGTGGAGTAGTCGTCGAAGCCCTCGGAGAAGCCGACGTTCTTGATGCCGACGGCGTAACCGACGCCCCGTACGACGCCCTCGCCGTGCGTGGTGTTGGACAGACCGCCGGGCAGCTGCCGTACGTCGGCGCCCTCGCTGGACTCCCACTGGCGCTCCGGCGGCAGCGGCATCGCCTTGACGCGGCGCAGGAGTTCGGCGACGGGGGCGGGCGAGTCGACCGGCTGGCCCGTCGGCATGATGGTGCCCTGCTCCATCGCGTTCAGCTGCCGGAACTCCACCGGGTCCATGCCCAGCTTCTTCGCCAGCTTGTCCATCTGCGCCTCGTAGGCGAAGCACGCCTGGACCGCGCCGAAGCCGCGCATGGCGCCGCAGGGCGGGTTGTTGGTGTAGAGGGCGATGGCCTCGATGTCGACGTCGTCGATGACGTACGGGCCGACGCTCAGCGAGGAGGCGTTGCCGACGACCGCCGGGGAGGCGGAGGCGTAGGCGCCGCCGTCCAGCACGATCCGGCACTTCATGTGCGTGAGCTTGCCGTCCTTGGTGGCGCCGTGCTCGTAGTACAGCTTGGCCGGGTGCCGGTGGACGTGCCCGAAGAAGGACTCGAACCGGTTGTAGACGATCTTCACCGGCTTGCCGGTGCGCAGCGCCAGCAGGCAGGCGTGGATCTGCATCGACAGGTCCTCGCGGCCGCCGAACGCGCCGCCGACGCCGGCCAGCGTCATGCGCACCTTCTCCTCGGGCAGGCCGAGGACGGGCGCGATCTGGCGCAGGTCGGAGTGGAGCCACTGGGTGGCGATGTAGAGGTGGACGCCGCCGTCCTCCTCCGGCACGGCGAGGCCGGACTCGGGGCCGAGGAAGGCCTGGTCCTGCATGCCGAAGGTGTACTCGCCCTCCACGATCACGTCCGCGCGCTTGCGCGCTTCCTCCACGTTCCCGCGGATGATCGGCTGGCGGTGCACGATGTTGGGGTGCGGGACGTGCCCGGAGTGGTGGTCGTCGCGGTTCTCGTGGACGAGGATCGCGTCCGGGGCGGTCGCGGAGGCCTCGTCGGTGATCACCGGGAGTTCGCGGTAGTCGACCTTGATCTTGGCGGCGGCACGGCGGGCCGTCTCCGGGTGGTCGGCGGCGACGATCGCGACCGGCTCGCCGTGGTGGCGTACCTTGCCGTGCGCGAGGACCGGGGTGTCCTGGATCTCCAGGCCGTAGTTCTTCACCTCGGTGGGCAGGTCGTCGTACGTCATGACGGCGTACACGCCCGGCATGGCGAGGGCCTCGGAGGTGTCGATCGAGACGATCTCGGCGTGGGCGACGGTGGAGCGCAGGATCTGACCCCACAGCATGTCCTCGTGCCACATGTCGGACGAGTACGCGAACTCGCCGGTGACCTTGAGGGTGCCGTCCGGGCGGAGCGTGGACTCGCCGATGCCGCCCTTGGTCTGCGAACCCTGGGTGATCTTGGTGGGTGCACCGTTGGTCGGCATGCTCAGACCCCCTCGGACTGGCGGGCCGCGGCCAGGCGGACCGCGTCCATGATCTTCTCGTAGCCCGTGCAGCGGCACAGGTTGCCCGACAGCGCCTCACGGATGTCGGCGTCGGTCGGGTTCGGGTTGCGCTCCAGCATCTCGTCGGCGGCGACGAGCAGACCCGGGGTGCAGAAGCCGCACTGGACGGCGCCGGCGTCGATGAAGGCCTGCTGGATCGGGGAGAGTTCGGTGCCCTCGCCGGTCTGCGAGTCGGTGCCCTTGGCCTGCCACTGCTGGGCGTCCTGCAGCGACGTACCGCAGGCGCCGGTCGCGCAACCGCCGTGCTCGGCGCGCTGCTTGGCGTAATCCGCGAGGCCCTCGACGGTCACGACGTCGCGGCCCTCGACCTGGCCGGCCGCGACCAGGCAGGAGCAGACGGGCACGCCGTCCAGGCGCACGGTGCAGGAACCGCACTCGCCCTGCTCACAGGCGTTCTTGGAACCCGGCAGGCCGAGGCGTTCGCGCAGGACGTACAGCAGGGACTCGCCCTCCCAGACGTCGTCGGCCTCCTGCGGGCGTCCGTTGACGGTGAAGTTGACGCGCATCACGCAGCTCCCTCGGTGGTACGGCGGGCGCCGCGGTACGACTCCCAGGTCCAGGTCAGCGTCCGGCGGGCCATGACGCCTACCGCGTGCCGGCGGTAGCTGGCGGTGCCCCGGACGTCGTCGATCGGGTTGCAGGCGGCCGAGCACAGGTCCGCGAACTGCTTGGCGACCGACGGGGTGATGATCTTCCCGTTGTCCCAGAAGCCGCCCTCCTCCAGGGCCGCGTTCAGGAACTCCTCGGCGGCCTTGGCCCGCACCGGGGTGGGGGCGGCCGAGCCGATGCCGGTGCGCACGGTCCGGGTCTCGGGATGCAGGGCGAGCCCGAAGGCGCACACGGCGATGACCATGGCGTTGCGGGTGCCGACCTTCGAGTACTGCTGCGGGCCGTCGGCCTTCTTGATGTGGACGGCGCGGATCAGCTCGTCGGGCTGGAGCGCGTTGCGCTTGACGCCCGTGTAGAACGCGTCGATCGGGATGAGGCGGGTGCCGCGGGCCGCCGACGCCACCTCGACCTCGGCGCCGGCCGCGAGGAGGGCGGGGTGGGCGTCGCCCGCGGGCGAGGCCGTGCCGAGGTTGCCGCCGACGCCGCCGCGGTTGCGGATCTGCGGGGAGGCGACCGTGTGCGAGGCGAGCGCGAGGCCCGGCAGCTCGGCACGGAGGTTCTCCATGATCCTGGTGTACGGGACGGAGGCACCCAGCCGTACGGTGTCCTCGCCGACCTCCCACTCGTAGAGGTCGCCGATGCGGTTGAGGTCGAGGAGGTACTCGGGCCGGCGGTGGTCGAAGTTGATCTCGACCATCACATCGGTGCCACCCGCAATCGGCACAGCGGTGGGGTGCTCGGCCTTCGCGGCGAGCGCCTCCTCCCAGCTGGCGGGGCGAAGGAAGTCCATGACCGGCTCTCTTCTTCTTCGTCTCGTGGGTCGTACAGATTGAGCCAATCCGTGTGCGGCGGTCCCGGCTCGTTCATGTGCTGTTAACGCGGAGTGGACTCAGTACACCGCCCTGTGCTCCGGCGGGGTCAGTCACCGAAACCATGAAGGAGTTCGCTGGCCAGGGGGAGCATCTTGTAGATTCGTATGAACGGAGGTCATCGGTAACCTCTCCGTTTTCCTGGGGAAACGCAGGTAACGGCACGGCGAGCCCGGTTTCCGGCCGGTACGGCCCCTCATCGGGCCCCTTCCCGGCCCCCCTCCAAGATCCATCGTAGGTTTCGAGACAAAGAACGGCGGCGACGAGATGCGGCTGCGCGCACTGCTGGACACCGATGCGCTGGGCCTGCGGCTGCTCGGCGGCGAGGACGAGCTGGACCGCTCGGTACGCGGGGTGATGACCACCGACCTGCGCGACCCGAGCCGGTACCTCTCCGGGGGCGAGCTGGTGCTGACGGGCCTGGCCTGGCGCCGGGACGCCGCCGACTCCGAGCCGTTCGTGCGCATCCTGGTGCAGGCCGGGGTGGCGGCCCTGGCGGCCGGCGAGGCCGAGCTGGGCGATGTACCGGACGATCTGGTGCTGGCCTGCGCCAAGCACCGGCTGCCGCTGTTCGCGGTGCACGAGTCGGTGGCGTTCGCGACGATCACCGAGCATGTCGTCCGGCAGGTCTCCGGGGAGCGCGCCGGCGACCTGGCGGCCGTCGTGGACCGGCACCGGCGGATGATGACCTCCGGCCCGGCGGGCGGCGGCCCGGACGTGGTCCTGGACCTGCTCGGCTCCGACCTGGACCTGCGCGCCTGGGTGCTCTCCCCCACCGGCCGGATGATCGCCGGCTCCAAGGAAGCGGGCCCGGCGCTGCCCGCCGAGACCTGCGCGAAGCTCGCCGCCGAGCACCTGGCGGCCACCCGCACCGGCCGCCGCGGCCCGTACCGGGTCCCGCTGCACGGCACCACGTACTCCCTGTTCCCGATCCGCTCCTCCGGCCGCTCCCCGCAGGCCGCCCGCGATGTGCGCGAGACGGTCCTGTCGGACTGGCTGCTGGCGGTGGAGGCGGACGCGGGCGACTGGCCCGGGGAGCGTCTGGACCTGCTCCAGGGCGTCACCCAGCTGATCGCCGTCGAGCGGGACCGCCGGGACGCGGCCCGCACGGTCCGGCGCCGGCTCGCCCAGGAGGTGCTGGAGCTGGTACAGACGGGCGCCGCGCCCGCCGAGATCGCCGCCCGCCTCAGGGTGGCGGCGCCGGTGCTGCTGCCCGGGCTCGGGGCGGCCCCGCACTGGCAGGTCGTGGTGGCCCGCGTGGAGTGGGAGGGGGACGAGGTCGACGGCGGCCCGGTCGCCCAGTCCCTGCTGGAGGAGGTGCTGGTCGACCCGCAGGCGACCGGCCCCGAGCCCTCCGACCGGATCGCCGTCGCGCACACCGGCGGCGAGGCGATCGCCCTGGTCCCGCTGCCCGCGGTCGCCTCCGAGCACGACGGCTCGGAGACCGGGCTGCTCGCCGACGCCCTGCTGCAGTCGGTCCGCGAGCCGCTGTCGGCGGGCCTGGACGACGACGGCCGGCTCACCCTCGGGGTCAGCGCGGCCGTGCACTCGGCGGAGGGCCTGCGCGGCGCCCTGGAGGAGGCCCGGCACGCCCGCCGGGTGGCCGCCGCCCGCTCCGGCCGGGTCTGCGCGGCCGGCCACCAGGAGCTGGCCAGCCACGTCCTGCTGCTGCCCTTCGTCCCGGACGACGTCCGCCGCGCGTTCACGGCCCGGCTGCTGGACCCGCTGAAGGACTACGACCGCCGGCACCGGGCCGAGCTGATACCGACCCTGGAGGCGTTCCTCGACTCCGACGGCTCCTGGACCCGCTGCGCGACCCGGCTCCACCTGCACGTCAACACGCTGCGCTACCGGGTGGGCCGGATCGAGCAGTTGACGGGACGGGACCTGTCCCGCCTGGAGGACAAGCTGGACTTCTTCCTGGCCCTGCGCATGAGCTGAGGTCAGCGGGGGCGTGCGGCGGCCAAACCCGGTCACGCCCACGCCCCACGACTTTGTGAAATCTTTCACCCAGCCTCTTGGCCGGGCGCCGCGATTGGTGCTGGAATGCCGCCACCACTCAACAGCTCGATGGCGTGCTCGGGGAGGGCAACGTGGCGCATACCGCCATGTCTGGTAACGGAACCACCGGTGACGATCCGCTCCAGACCGCGGTATGGCGGTTGCGCAGCCGGGCCTGCTGGGCCGACGCGGCGGCCCTGCTGCCCGCCGACCGGCCCGAGCCGGCGCTGCAGCGGGCCGCCCTGCTGACCGAACGGTGTCTGTACACCGAGCGGGGCTGGGAGGAGGCGGAGGACGCGCTGCGGACGGCGGAGGCGCTGGCGCACAGCGACGAGGAGCGGGGCGCCGCCGCGTGCGAGCGGGGCTACCTGGCGTACGCCGCCACACTGCTCGGGGTGCGCGACCGGGCCGACGAGGCGCGGGCCGCGCTGGGCCGGGCGGCGGCGCTGATCCCTCCCGGGGCGTCGGGGCGGGCCCTGCTGGACTTCCGGCGCGGGCTGGTGGCCCAGAACCTGGCCGGCGCCCCGCAGGCGGCCCGCGCCGCGTTCCGTCGCGCGCACGCTGCCGCCACGGCCAACGCCGACCCGTTGCTGCTGTCCTTCACCTGGCGACACCTGGCGGGACTCGCGCTGCGGGACGGCGAGTTGGCGGAAGCGCGGCACGGCTTCGCCGAATCCCTCCGGATCCGGGAGGAGTTGGGCTACCTGGTGGGCACGGCGCCCGCGCTGGTGTCCCTGGCCGACACGGAGGAGGAACCCGAGGCGTCCCGGCTGCGCGAGGAGGCCCGCCGCTTGTTCCGACTGCTGGGTGGGGTGCCGACGTGGCTGGCGAGCCAGCTGGCCCCGCCGGCGGCGGGGGCGGCGACGGCATAGGGGCAGCGACGGCGTAGGGGCGAGGCGTGCGGATCCGCAGCCGGCCGCCACCGTCCGGGGCGTCACACCGGCGCACGGCGACGCTACCCGCTCATTGCCCCTTCAGCACCCTCCGCGCCCTGTCCAGTTCCCTTCGCTTGGCCGCCGCCAGGCCCGCGAAGTAGCCCCGATGCCGCCCGACCGCCTCGCTCTGAAGGCGCCGCTCGACGTTCCGGAACGCCTCCGTGTAGCCTGACCGCGCCTTGCACCGCACGTCCGCCCCGGCCGTCTTCTTCTCGGCCGCCGACGCCCCGGCCGTCGTGTCGGCCCTCCACCGCGGATCCGCCACCACCTCGAACGGATCGGCGTACCGGTGGCCGGCCGACCGCATGCACCCCTGCCACGCCAGCGCCGCACGCCGCACCGGCCCGCTGCGCCGCGCCTTCTCGAAGATCGCGGCCCCCACCTGGTTCAGCAGGGAGAAATCCGCCTCCTGGCCGCCGAGGTCGTGCTGCGCCCGCCGGTCACAGCCCGACTCGCCTTCCAGGGCCTTCCTCTGCTCCCGCGTGAGCAGGCTCTCGCGTCGGCGCACGGCCGCTTTCACCCCCTGAGGGTCCATCAGGGCCGCCGGGGCGTGATAGCCCCACCTGGAGGCCACACGGGCCTCCAGAACGCCATAGCGGCGCCGGTTGGCCACCTGGGGGACGTGGACCGGCCGTACGAGGACCGTCCACGGCTGACCACGCTCCCGCATACAGACGCCGGTGAGGACGTCGCGGGCGTTCTCGACCTCGGCGAACTGCGACTCGGTGAGGTCGTAGGCGTCGAACGGCAGCACCAGCGACGTGACGTCCTCGTTCGGGACCACGGCATCCTGCGCCGGGACGGGCCGCACGGTCTTCACCGCCTCCGACCGCCGCGCCCCCTCCACGGAGGTACAGCCGGCTGCCGCGGCCAGCAGCAGCACGGTGCAGACAACACGTGTGGCTATCAACGGAACGGCTCCAGACGGACGAAAGCCCGACGCGGCTGCTCCACGCCGGGAAGGGACTCCATGGACGGCCCGCAGCGCAGGGACGGCTGCGACTGCGGTCCGTCGGCCGATCGCCTTGCGGTCAGCGCCAGTCGACCGAGCTGACGGCGTTGTCGATGTGCGGGTTGTTCGCGAAGCTCAGGTCGATGCTGTGCTTCTTGGCCACGTACTTGTAGCCGGTGAAGTTGGCGCCGGTGTAGAGCCACGCGTCATGGCCCGAACGGTTGATCATCGAGCTGGGGCGGTTGTCGATCGCGGCGCCCCGGTTCGTCTTGTTGTTGTTCAGGTTGCGGTCGTCCGCCTTGAACCGGGCCCAGCCCCCGCCGCACTCCTTGTCGACGAAGAGGTAGATGTAGTCACCCGTCTGGGCGCACTCACGGCCCCTCGCCTCAGCGGCGTTCGCCGCGCCGGAACCCGCGACGAGCAGGCCGGCGGCCACGGCGGCCGAGGCGGAGACGAGTGCGATGGTGCGTTTCATGGAACGTTCCTCCCGTTGCACTGCTGGTTGTGTGCCGTGACCGGAAGCGAACGACGCTTCCCGGCCACTGCCTACGAAACCTAGGGGGAACATGGGGTCGGACAAATGCGATCTTCGGCCACACCAGACATTCATGACATCGAACGGCAATCGCCATCCAACCTCCGGAGAAACCACCGAAGTTCGCGCTCATACGCGTCGAATGCCGGTTCCCGGCACCGCGCGGCGGTCGCGCTGCGTGACGAGATACGGACACTTAGCACACCACCGCCACAGCAGCAACCGAGTGGCTGAAATCCGTTGGCCGATGCGACAGGAAGGCCGTCCGCCGGACCGGCACAGTTCAGCACGCGCCCGCGAAGTGCTCCCCGGCCAACCCCCGCACCACATCCACGTCCCCGAGCGCCAACGCGTCCAGCAGAGCCGTGTGCTGCGCCGCGTCGGCGACCAGCTCGGCCCGTCCCCGCCGCACCGGCGGCCACTGTGAGCGCCGGTGCAGGTCCTCGGCGATGCGGACCAACTGCTCGTTGCCCGCGAGGGCGAGCAGTGCGCGGTGGAAGGCGCGGTCGGACTCCGCGTACGTCGCCGGACAGCCGGAGGCGGCCGCGCGTACCGTCTCCTCCGCGAGCGGCCGCAGCTCGGCCCACCGCTCGGCCGGCACCGTACGGGCGAGCCGCAACATCACCGGCACCTCGATGAGCGCGCGCACCTCGGCCAGCTCGGCCAGCTCCCGCGCCCCGCGCTCGACCACCCGGAAGCCACGGTTGGGCACGACCTCGACGGCGCCCTCCTGCGCGAGCTGCTGCATGGCCTCCCGCACCGGTGTGGCCGAGACGCCGAAGCGCTCGCCGAGCACCGGCGCCGAGTAGACCTCGCCCGGTGTGAGTTCGCCGGTGACCAGTGCCGTGCGCAGCGCGTCGAGGATCTGCCCGCGCACCGAGGAACGCTGTACCGCGGCCCGCGGCTCGGGGACCGGCCGCTCGCCGTGGGTGTGCTCGCCGCGCACCGCGCCCGGCACGGCGGCGTCCCGCTCCCGGCCGCACTCCGCGCCGCCCGCGGGCCGCTGCTGCGCCGGCACCCGGGCGGCGACCGGAGTGCCCGGGGAGCCCTGCGCGCCCTGCTTCACGGGTCCTCCTGGCGGCTTGTCGGTACTTGGGGTCATTAACGACGGGTTGTCGCTTGTCCGTCAAGCACCTTAGGCGCACCGGGCGACAGTTCAAATTCCGACGACCTTGGGTAAGGTAAGGCTTACCTGCTCAACCCAGTCCGCGATCACGGACGCGTCCAAGGACCGGTGGTTCCGCCATGCCCGCTGCGGCCTCGCCGCTCACCGCCGCGTACGACCGCCTCACCGCGGCCTTCCCCGGCCTGACCGTGACCGAGCTGGGCCCGGACGACCCGATGCCCGCCGGCGCGGGCTGGGTGGGCGCCGACGGGCTCGCCGCGGGCGGCGCGGAGCTGGACGCCTTCCTGGCCTGGGACGCGGCCCAGGTGGTGCGGGACTACGGCCGGGTGGCCCGCCCGGACGTCGTCGCGAGCTTCGGCCTGCACCGCTACGCCTGGCCCGCCTGCCTGCTGATCACCGTCCCGTGGTTCCTGCACCGCCGGGTCCCCCGGCTGCCCGTGACCCACGTCCGCTACGACCGCGCGGCCGGCCGGATGGCCGTACGCCGCCCCGCCTCCCTCGCCTGCCTGCCGGGCGACCCCGCCGCCGCGCTGCCCGGCACCGTCGTCGTCCCGGACGAGGAGGCGCTGCGGGCCGAGGTGCGGGCGGCCGTGGCCGAGCATCTGGAGCCGGTGCTCGCCGCGTTCGGGCCCCGGATGCGGCGGCGCGGGCGCGCGCTGTGGGGCATGGCGACCGACGAGGTCGTGGAGGGGCTGTGGTATGTCGCGCGGCTGTTCGGCGAGCGGGAGGCGGAGCGGGCCGTGCGGGAGCTGGAACTGCTGCTGCCGGGGGCGACCCTGCCGTACGCCGGTGCCGCCGGGTTCCGGACGCTGACCGGCCCGGACGGCGCGCCGCTGGCCACCCGGGACCGGGCGAGCTGCTGCATGTTCTACACCGTCCGCCCGCAGGACACCTGCGCCACCTGCCCGCGCACCTGCGACAGCGACCGGACCGCCAGGCTCACGGCCACTGCCGCCGCTTGAGGGTCACACTCCCCCGGGCGCCGTACGAAGTTCCCACGGAACCATCCGTCCGGGTAGTTTTATTCGAACTCAACTCCAGTCCGTCAAGCGGCAGTTCGAACAGAACGCCGTCCTGGGCATCCCCTTGCACCTCTATGGCGGCCTCTTGCCCCGAAACCCCCTGAGGGCCCTCGGGAGTGGGCCACTATGGCGGGCGTTACGCCCTATCCCAATGCAAGGGACCCCTGATGAGACTGACCGACATATCGCTGAACTGGCTGCTTCCGGGCGCCGTACTGCTCCTGGGGATGCTGGCGGCGGTGGCGGTGCTCGCGCGCGGCAAGCGCTCCTCCGGGGAGAACGCGAGCGCGGACGACTCCTGGGAGCGCAGCGAGGAGCGCCGCAGGCGCAAGGAGGCCATCTACGGCACGGCCTCCTATGTGCTCCTGTTCTGCTGTGCGGCGGTCGCGGCAGCCCTGTCCTTCCACGGCCTCGTCGGCTTCGGCGAACAGAACCTCGGGCTGACCGACGGCTGGCAGTACCTGGTGCCCTTCGGCCTGGACGGCGCGGCGATGTTCTGCTCCGTCCTCGCGGTGCGCGAGGCCAGCCACGGCGACGCGGCCCTCGGCTCGCGGATACTGGTCTGGCTGTTCGCGGCCGCCGCGGCCTGGTTCAACTGGGTGCACGCGCCGCGCGGCGTGGGTCACGCCGGCGCTCCGCAGTTCTTCTCCGGCATGTCGCTGTCGGCGGCGGTGCTGTTCGACCGGGCGCTGAAGCAGACCCGCCGGGCCGCGCTGCGCGAGCAGGGCCTGGTGCCGCGTCCGCTGCCGCAGATCCGGATCGTGCGCTGGGTACGGGCGCCCCGCGAGACCTACAGGGCCTGGTCGCTGATGCTCCTGGAGGGCGTGCGCAGCCTCGACGAGGCGGTCGAGGAGGTCCGCGAGGACAAGCGGCAGAAGGAGGAGGCCCGGCAGCGCCGGCGCGACCAGCAGCGGGTGGAGCGCGCCCAGCTCAAGGCGATCAGCCGGGGCCACCGCGGCTTCGTGGGCCGGGGTGCCGGCCGGGAGGTCGAGGTGCAGGTGGAGCGTGGACCGGCGCAGGCGACCGCGGAGCCTGCCATATCGAGCGCGGAGCAACTGCCCGTCCGCGCTCGGCCCTCCCTTCAGCCGGTCCCCAGCGGGGCTGAACCGGTGACCGTCGACCTCACCGCCGAGGACGACACCATGGCCCTGCCGCGCCTGGACTCCCTGGAGCGCAAACTCAAGGACCTGGAGCAGCAGTTCGGCTGACCGCCGGACCCGCGGTGGGACCGCGGTACGGGACGGGGGCGTGACCGCGCGGGTCGCGCCCCCGTCCCGTTGTCACCCCGCCCCTCCGGTCGGCACCGCGCCTCACGCCGCCTCGGCGCCGAGTTCGAACCACACCGACTTGCCCACCCCGTGCGACCGTACGCCCCAGGCGTCGGCGAGGGACTGCACCAGCACCATGCCCCGGCCGTGGGTGTCGTCGTCCGTGCCGGGGCCGCGCACCTCGGGTCTGCGGGCCACGAAGTCCCGTACCTCCACGCGCAGTCCGCCGTCCTCCACGACGGCCGTGAGGACGGCGTCATCGTCGGTGTGGACGAGCGCGTTGGTGACGAGTTCGCTGGTGAGCAGTTCGGCGATCTCCGAGCGGCCCGGTTTGCCCCAGTGCCGCAGCAGCTCGCGCAGCGCCCGGCGGGCCTCCGGCACCGCCCTGAGGTCGGCCCGGCCCAGCCTGCGCCTGAGGCGCCGTGCGTGATCGGTGATGGTGTCGGTCTCTTCCCCCGTTGCCGCCGAGAAGGCCCCTACAGCCATGGGACCGCCCCCTCGTGCCTGCCTCTTCATGACCCCCGCCCGCACGCCGCCGGTCCCTGCCCCTCCTGGTCGAACACGTTCACGGGGGATGCTTGCCCAGCAGACTCCGGGGCAGTCCTGGCGTATGCCCGATCGACGGTGGTTCGGCCATATCCGCGCACCGTCCCGACGGGCCGCCCGGCCGCTCCTGACCCCCGCCCCGGGCTCCCCGGACGCCGCTGCACGCCACCGACGCCCCGCGACACCGGTCCGGCCGCCTCCGGCACCGGTTGCCGTCACGTCGTCACGCCACGTGAAACTGGCCGAAATCACCCCCCTACGGCCGCGGTACGTTGCGCAGATTGGAGCGGGCCATCTGGAGCATCCGGCCGACCCCGCCCTCCAGCACGATCTTGGAGGCGGACAGCGCGAACCCGGTGACCATCTCGGCGCTGATCTTCGGCGGGATGGACAGGGCGTTGGGGTCGGTGACGATGTCCACCAGGGCCGGTCCCTTGTGCCGGAAGGCGTCCTTGAGCGCCCCGGCGAGCTGCTTGGGCTTCTCCACCCGCACCCCGTGGGCGCCGCAGGCCCGGGCGACGGCGGCGAAGTCGGGGTTGGTGTTGGCGGTGCCGTACGAGGGCAGCCCGGCGACCAGCATCTCCAACTCGACCATGCCGAGGGAGGAGTTGTCGAACAGCACCACCTTGACCGGCAGGTCGTACTGCACCAGCGTGAGGAAGTCCCCCATCAGCATGGAGAATCCGCCGTCCCCGGACATCGAGACCACCTGCCGGCGCCGGTCGGTGAACTGCGCGCCGATGGCCATCGGCAGCGCGTTCGCCATCGAGCCGTGCGAGAAGGAACCGATGATCCGCCGGCGGCCGTTGGGCGAGACGTACCGGGCGGCCCAGACGTTGCACATCCCGGTGTCGACGGTGAACACGGCGTCGTCGTCGGCGACCTCGTCCAGGACGGCGGCCACGTACTCGGGGTGGATCGGGATGTGCTTGTCGACCTTCCGGGTGTACGCCTTGACCACGCCCTCCAGCGCGTCCGCGTGTTTCCTCAGCATCCGGTCGAGGAACCGCCGGTTCGTCTTCTCCTTCACCCGCGGGATCAGACACCGCAGCGTCTCGCGCACATCGCCCCACACGGCGAGGTCGAGCCGGGAGCGGCGGCCGAGCACCTCGGGCCGCACGTCGACCTGGGCGATCCTCACGTCGTCGGGCAGGAACGCGTTGTACGGGAAGTCGGTGCCGAGCAGCAGCAGCAGATCGCACTCGTGGGTGGCCTCGTAGGCGGCGCCGTAGCCGAGCAGTCCGCTCATGCCGACGTCGTACGGGTTGTCGTACTGGATGTACTCCTTGCCGCGCAGCGCGTGCCCCACCGGTGCCTTGATCCTCCCGGCGAACTCCATCACCTCGGCGTGGGCGCCGGCCGTGCCGCTGCCGCAGAACAGGGTGACCTTGCCGGCCGCGTCGATCATCTCCACGAGCCGGTCGATCTCGGCGTCACCGGGCCGCACGGTGGGCCGGGAGGTGACGAGCGCGCTCTGCGCGGCCTTCTCCGGGGCCGGTTCGGCGGCGATGTCCCCGGGCAGCGACACCACGCTCACCCCGCTCTGCCCGACCGCGTGCTGGATGGCGGTCTGCAGCAGCCGGGGCATCTGCTTCGGGCTGGAGATCAGCTCGCTGTAGTGACTGCACTCCTGGAACAGCCGGTCCGGGTGGGTCTCCTGGAAGTAACCGAGGCCGATCTCGCTCGACGGGATGTGCGAGGCGAGCGCGAGCACCGGGGCCATCGAGCGGTGGGCGTCGTACAGGCCGTTGATCAGGTGCAGGTTCCCCGGGCCGCAGGAGCCGGCGCAGGCGGCCAGCCTCCCGGTGATCTGGGCCTCCGCACCGGCCGCGAAGGCGGCGGACTCCTCGTGGCGTACGTGGATCCAGTCGATGGCGGCGTTGCGGCGGACGGCGTCCACGACCGGGTTGAGGCTGTCGCCGACGACACCGTAGAGGCGGCGCACGCCGGCGCGGACGAGGATGTCGACGAACTGCTCGGCTACGTTCTGTCTGCCCATACCCCCATCCAGTCACAGGGGCCGCGGTTACGCCTCCCACACGGCGGCCGCCGTACGGTCGTCGGCGTAGCCCTTCACCCGCACCTGGGCGTCGGCGAGGAAGGCGGCGAGGCCCGGCGGGGTACGGCAGGACCAGCGCCGGGCCAGGTAGGCGCAGAGGGCGGGCTCGCCGCGCAGCGGCTCGGCCAGGCCCGCCGTGCACATCACCAGCGCATCACCCGGACGGGCTACCGAGGCCCGGAAGCGGAACGGCTCGCGGGGCGGCTCCGGGGCCGGCCCGGCGGGTTCGAAGGGGCTCGGCGGGGTCGGGATGCCGAGGTCCATCGTCAGCCGGTCGCCCTCGGGGGTCCGCTCGGGCGGCGAGCCGGAGCCGGCGCCGGGGGCGCCGGTGCCGCCGTCGGACGGCACGCTCGGCTCGATGTCCTGCCAGGCGCCGTCCCGCAGCCGGAACAGCCCGCCGTCGCCGACGCCGAAGAACACGCGGGTACGGCACTCCGGGCCGGCCGGCAGCAGCAGACAGCGCAGGCTCGCCCTGTACTCCTCGGGGTCCAGGCCCTGTTCGGCGGCGCTCGCGCGGAGCTTGCCGAGCGTGCGGTCGGTGAGCCGGTGCAGGCCGGACTTCAGGTCGCCGCGGCGGGCCGCGCTGATGTCCTCCACGAGCCGCTGGTGGCTGCGGCCCACGGCCCGCCCGATCCACCGGCACGCCTCGGCCGCCGCCAGGTGCGCGCCGGGCGTGGCCCGCGCGCCGGTCGCCATCGCGACCAGGACCAGCGCCTGCTCCCCCGTCCCGAACCGCGCGGTGAGCAGCGAGTCCCGGCGCGGCTCGCCCCGGTAGCGCGCCGAGTCCCCGCGCAGCGAGACGGCCCGCAGCGTCCACGTCCCGTACCGGGCGCCGTCCAGCACGGTGTCCGCGACCAGTTCACCGAGCCCGTCCGGGTCGGCGGGCGGCAGCGCGGTGGGTTCGGGGTCGTAGGTGGGAGGGCCGGAACCGACGTAGTCGACGTGGTCGGCGGGGTCGGCGGGGAGGAGGGCGGGCTCGGCGGGCTCGGCGGGCTGGGCCGGCTCTGCCGGCGGATGCGGCGCGGCCCGCTGCGGCGGCACCGCCGCCTTCTCGGGCGCCGGTGGCGGGAGTGCGGGCTCCGGGCGCCCCGCCACCGCGTTCCGCGCCGAGGCGTACCGGTCGTCCAGGGAATCGGGCGCTGCCGTGGGACCCGTGTCCTGGGTGGAGTCGTCGTACAGCTGGCCCCACCAGTCGTCCTCATGACGGGCGGGTCTTCCCCCCTGCTGGCTCATGCCCGTAATTGTCCACCGCGCGGGCCGTAGGAAAACGGGGCATCAGGAAAATCCCGGCGCATCGGCCGCGTTGAAGGGCGTGTCGGGTGAGGGGGTGAACTGCCGTACGAGAACCGGCGGGTGACCACCGGGCGGCCCCACCCCCCACGGGAGGACCGCCCGGTGCTGCCACCTTGGCAGAGTCCCCACCCCTACGGCGATGATGTCCCGCGGCGGGTTTGCGCCGTGGCCGGTTTCCGCCAGGGCGATCCGCCTCGGTGACGTGTGCACAGGGGAGGGACGTGGGCCGATGCTCGCGGCGATAGGGCTGGACGAGACCCACGAGGCGGCGTACCGGGCGCTGGTGTCCGTGGGCGCGGCCGACGTGGCCGATCTGGCGCGGCGCCTGACGCTGGCCGAGCAGGACACCGAGCGGACGCTGCGCCGGCTGGAGCGGCAGGGTCTGGCGGCCCAGTCCTCGGCACGGCCGGGCCGCTGGGTCGCGGCGCCGCCCGGGGTGGCGCTGGGCGCGCTGCTCACCCAGCAGCGGCACGAGCTGGAGAAGGCGGAGCTGGCGGCGGCGCTGCTGGCGGAGGAGTACCGGGCTGCGGCGGCCGAACCGGCGGTGCACGACCTGGTGGAGGTGGTGACCGGCGCCTCGGCGGTCGCCCAGCGCTTCCTCCAGCTCCAGCTGGGCGCGGCCGACGAGGTGTGCGCGCTGGTCACCGGCGCTCCGGTGGTCGTGTCCGGCATGGAGAACGACGCCGAGGAGCAGGCGGCCGGGCGCGGGGTGCGCTACCGGGTGGTCGTGGAGCGCGCGGTACTGGACCTCCCCCACGGGCTGACCGAGCTGACGGCGGCGCTCGGCCGGGACGAGCGGGTCCGGGTGGTGGACCGGGTGCCGACCAAGCTGGTGGTGGCCGACCGCTCGCTCGCGATGGTGCCGCTGACATCGCGGACCGCGGAGCCGGCCGCGCTGGTGGTGCACGCCAGCGGGCTGCTGGAGCTGCTCGCCGGGCTGTTCGAGTCGGTGTGGCGGGAGGCGCTGCCGCTGCGCCTCGGCGCCTGCGGGGTGACCGAGGAAGAGCCGGACGGCCCCGACGCCACCGATCTGGAGGTGCTGTCCCTGCTGCTGGCCGGGATGACCGACGCGAGCGTGGCCAAACAGCTCGACCTGGGCCTGCGGACGGTCCAGCGCCGGGTGCGGCGGCTGATGGAACTGGCCGGGGTGACGACCCGGCTCCAGCTGGGCTGGCACGCCCGGGAGCGGGGCTGGGTGAGCCGGGAGGATTCCCGCTGACCTGCGCCTCCTTTCGTTCGGCCCGGCCACCGGCCCTCCGCACGGTCCCGTCGCGATCAGCACGCCGGGCAGCAGGAGTTCCCACCGGCCCGGGGACACGAGGCGGGCCGGCCGGGCGAGCGGCGGGTCAGGGCGCCGTGGACGGTGTCGGCCACGGCGGCCATGCCGGCGTCGTTGAAGTGCAGATGGTCGCCGGGGTCGTAGGCGGGCAGGATGCGCCCGGGGTCGGCCGGGTCGCGCAGGACGGCGTCGGCGTCGGCGACCGCGTCGAAGGCGCCGCCGGTGCGGATGAAGGCGTTCACCCGCTGCCGTACCTCCTCACCGGCGGCGGTCCAGGCGGGGTAACCGCGGTACGGGGTGAGGGTGACGCCGACGACCCGGATGCCGCGGGCGTGGGCCCGGGCCACCAGGGTGCGGTAGGCGGCCGCGAACGCGGCGGGGTCGTTCGCCGCCGGGGTGCCCTTGATGTCGTTGATGCCCTCAAGGACGACCAGGGACCGCACGCCGGCCCGGTCCAGGGCGTCGGCGTCCAGGCGGGCGAGGGCGCTCGGTCCGGTGCCGTCGCGCAGCAGCCGGTTGCCGGCGATGCCCGCGTTGAGGACGCCGAGCCGCTGCGGGGAGAGCCGCTGGGCGAGCCGGTCGGGCCAGCGGCGGTTGGTGTCGGGGGTGGAGCCGTTGCCGTCGGTGAGCGAGTCCCCGAACGCGACGACGCTGCCGGCGGCGGACCCGCGGACGTCGACACCGGTGACGTAGTACCAGCGGCTGGTGGTCTCCGTGTACGCGGTGCCGGCCTCGTCGGCGGCCCGGCCGGCGCCGGGCCGGGCCAGGTAGCTGGTCTGCAGGGCGGTGCGGTGGTAGGTGGCGGGCCCGGAGTCGTCCGGCGTGTACACGGTGACGAGCAGGTCGGCTCCGGCCGGTACGGGCAGCGGCACCGGATCGGTGAGCGTGTCCGCGCCCGGCGGGACGGTCGTCTCCGGGGCGCCCTGGAAGGTGGCGGTGCGCAGGCTGCCCGGCACGGCGTCGGGGCCGGCGGCGCGGCGCAGGGCGACGGTGACCGCGCCGAGACGCAGCGGCCTGGTGCCGAGCCGGTTGCTGAGCCGGACACGGACGGCGGTGCCGCCGGTGCTGAGGTGGACGACGTTGCGGACGGCGGCACCCGGCAGCGCGGCGGCGGTGCCGGAGGGCGCGGTCTCCCAACTGCCGGTCCAGGGCAGCGGGGCCGGCTCGGCGACGGCCGGTGCCGTGAGACCCGGCAGCAGCGCCGGGAGGAGGACCGCGAGGACCCGAACGAACCTGGCCATGTCTGCCCGCCCTTCCCCGAGGCCCGCCGGGGACTTCCCCGTGGCCCTCGGAGGCGACCGTGCCACATGGCCGGGCGGTGCCGCCGGAGGATCCGGGACGGTCCACCCACTCGGCGCAACGCCGCGAACGGCCGCGCGGAACGAACAGCGGCTCATGAAGCGGGCGGGCGGTCAGCGGACGGGCTCTCCCGCCACGCGCAGGTGCTGGACGGCGTACGACCGCCAGGGCCGCCAGCCGTCGGGGACATCGGCGCCGGGCGGGGCGACGTCGGGGTCGCCGAGGGCGCGGACACGGAGGGTGGCGACGGTGGCCGGGTCCATGCCCGGCAGCGCGAGCAGGGCCTCCTCGGCGTCGTGCCGGTCGGCGCCCGGGTCCAGCCGCAGGGTGCCGTCGGCGAGGGCGGCGGCGAGCGCACCCAGCGGGCCGCGGGGCTCGGCCTCGGCGAGGACGCCGGGCTCCGGGAAGAGGTGGGTGAGGCCGCCGTGGGGGGCGTCCAGCACCTTGCCGTACCGGCGCACCAACTCCTGGGCGCCGTGGGTGCCGGCCAGGGCGCGTACGGCGGGCTCCAGCGGATCCACGGCGCCGGGCGAGCGCAGCCCGGGCCGGGCGGCGACCAGCGGGGCGAGCCGGGGGTCGGCGCCGAGCCGCTCGTCGACGGCGTACGGGTCGGCGTCCAGGTCGAACAGCCGGCGCAGCCGCTGCACGGCGGTGGTGAGGTCCCGGGGGTCGGTGAGGTGCAGCCGGGCGTCGAGCCAGCCGCCCGGGTGGGTGCCGGTGCCGGCCCGTGGGGCGCGGGTGCGTTCCTGGACGGCGGCGAGGGCGGTGCCGTACGGCAGCCGCAGGGTGCGCCGGTAGGTGCGGGCGCCCAGGGCGCCGGTCACCTCCTCGACGCCGGGTACGGCCTCCCGCGCGAGCTGGTCGAAGACGGCGGCGGCCTGGTAGGGGCCGCGGTGGGCGAGCCGGAGCGGGATGCCGGTGCCGGGGGTGGCCCGGCGGGCGGAGCGGCCCCCGGGGGCGGCGGCCCGCAGCTCGGTCGGTGTCGCCGCGTACACCTCCTTGACGGTGTCGTTGAACTGCCGCACGCTGGCGAACCCGGAGGCGAACGCGATCTCGGTGACCGGCAGTTCGGTGGTCTGCAGCAGGACGCGGGCGGTGTGGGCCCGCTGGGCCCGGGCGAGGGCCACGGGCCCGGCGCCCAGTTCGGCGGTGAGCTGCCGCTGGACCTGCCGGGCGCTGTAGCCGAGCCGCGTGGCGAGCCCGGCGACGCCCTCGCGGTCCACGACGCCGTCGGCGATCAGCCGCATGGCCCGGCCGACGACGTCCGCGCGGACGTTCCACTCCGCCGAGCCCGGCACGGCGTCCGGCCGGCACCGCCGGCAGGCCCGGAAACCGGAGCCCTGCGCGGCGGCGGCCGTGGCGAAGAACCGCACGTTGTGCCGTTTCGGCGTCACGGCCGGGCAGCTGGGGCGGCAGTAGATGCCGGTGGTCTCGACGGCGAAGAAGAACACGCCGTCGAACCGCCCGTCCCGGCTCCGCACCGCCTCGTACCTGCTGTCTTCGTCCTTCACGCGTTCCAGTGTGGGACGCCGGGCCGGGGCCGGGCCAGCGGAAACCGGACATGACGCCGGCACCGGCCCCGGTGGGCGAGCCGCACCCGCCCCGGGCCCGGCCGGCGAATCAAACCGGTCCCCCCGGCCCGGGCGTACGGCGCGCCTACCTCCAGCCCCGCCGCTTGGCCTCCACCGCCGCCTTGCCCACGGCGTGCTTGCGCTTCCAGTCCTTCTTGATCTCGGCCCGGAGCCGGGCGTCCGTCTTGGCCACGATCCACTGGTTCTCCCGCATGAGCTTGCGGTAGCTCTCCAGCCGCCGCTCCGGCAGCTCCCCGTCCTCCACGGCGGAACGCACCGCGCAGCCCGGCTCCGTCTCGTGGGCGCAGTCGTGGAACCGGCAGCCCTCGGCCAGTTCCTCGATCTCGGAGAACACCTGCCCGACGCCGGTCTCCGCGTCGAAGAGGCCGACGCCCCGCAGCCCGGGGGTGTCGATGAGGACCCCGCCGGAGGGCAGGGCGAGCAGGTTGCGGGTGGTCGTGGTGTGCCGCCCCTTTCCGTCGACGTCCCGGGCCGCCCGCACGTCCATGACGTCGGCGCCGATGAGCGCGTTGGCGAGGGTGGACTTGCCCGCGCCGGACTGGCCGAGCAGCACGCTCGTACCGGAGCCGACGAGTGCCACGAGCACGTCGAGCCCGTCGCCGTGCAGGGCGCTGACGGTGAGCACGGGCACGCCGGGCGCGCTGGTCTCCACGTCCTGCACGAGGTGGGCGAGGGTGACCGGGTCCGGCACGAGGTCGGCCTTGGTGAGGACGACGACGGGCTGGGCGCCGGACTCCCAGGCGAGGGCGAGGAAGCGTTCGACGCGGCCGAGGTCGAGTTCCAGGGCGAGGGACACGGCGACGACGGCGTGGTCGACGTTGGCGGCGAGGATCTGCCCCTCGGACCGCTTGGAGGAGGTGGAGCGGACGAAGGCGGTGCGGCGCGGCAGGTACGCGCGGACGTACCGCGGGTCGCCGTCGGGGTCGACGGCGACCCAGTCCCCCGTGCACACGACCTTCATCGGATCGCGGGGCACGACGAACTCGGTGTCGGCGCGGACGGTCCCGTCCGCGGTGACGATGTCGCACTGGCCGCGGTCGACCCGGACGACCCGGCCGGGCAGCAGTCCGTCGGCGGCGTACGGGGCGAACGCGTCGGCCCAGTCCTCGTCCCAGCCGTAGGGAGACAGTGCGGGGAACACAGCGGAGGTGGAAGTCAAGGGAGACCCTTCACAAGGGTGGCCCCGGCCAGGCGCGTGGGTTGCGCGGGCGCGTGGGTCGCGCGGTCGGTTCAGCCGGTGGCCACGGAGGTGGACTTGAGGAGTTCCTGGATGAGGGCAGCGCCCAGCACAGTGACAGCCATCGGTCGACACCTCCTCTTTCTCGCTCGCGCGTGCGCACACCACCTCGGCGTGCCCGGCAACTGTAGCCCGCGGGCGGGCTCGTGCGTCAAAGGGTTTTCCGGCGGCAGTCTCAGCCGGTCGTGCAGGGCTCCCCGTTGAGGGCGAAGGCGTGCGGGGTGCGGTTGGTGTCCGTCCAGGTGCCGAGGAAGCCGAAGGACAGGGTGCCGTGCGCGGCGACCGTCCTGTTGTAGTCGGCGGCGGTGGCGGTGACGCGGGAGCCGTTCTGCTGGACGGTGGCGTCCCACATCTGGCCGACCTGCTGGCCGTCGCGGAAGGACCAGGACACCCGCCAGCCGCTGAGGGCCTTGTCGGTGGTGACGGTGACGGTGGCCTGGAAGCCGTCGGGCCACTGGCTGTCCAGCTCGTAGGCGACCCGGCAGCCCGCCGACGGGGTGGTGGCGGGGGCGCCGGCGGGGCCGGTGCGGTGGGTGGCGGAGGAGGTGCCCTGGGGTTCGGGGTCGGGCTTCCTCCGGCGCGGGGTGTCGTTCGTGGGACTCGGGGTGGGGGTGGCGGAGGACGAGCCGGTGGGGCGGGGCGCGGTGCTGGACAGGTCCGGGTCGGCGACCGGCTGCCGGTCGTCCTGGGCGGCGGCGGTGTCGTCGCCGGAGCCGCCGAACGGCATCATCGACACGCCGAGCGCCAGTGCGGAGAGCAGGACCGCGGCGGCGAGCAGTCCGCCGCGCAGCACACGGCTGCGGCCCGTGCCCTCGGCGGGGTCGGCGGGGTCGTCGGTGCCCGGGCGGCCCGCGCCGAGGCGGACCTCGGTGGCGCGGCGGCGCCGCTCCAGGTAGGCGAGGCCACCCCAGCCGATCACTCCGCCGGCCAGCGCGGCGGGCAGTCCGCCGCCGTGCAGGCGCAGGCAGGCGGCGGCCTCGGCGCACCGCACACAGGTGGCGAGGTGCCGGGAGAGGTCGCCGGGGGTCTCGGCGACGGCCGAGCGGGTGACCGCGTCCAGCAGGCGGGCGTAGCTGCGGCACTGCGCGTCCATCGGGGAGTCGAGGTGGGCGCGGTGGCAGCGGTCCCGGAACAGGGTGCGGACCTGGTCGAGTTCGTCGGTGACGGTGGCCGGTTCCAGGCCGAGCCGGCGGGCCACGGTGGGCAGCGGGAGCGCCTCGACCTCGGCCAGCCAGAGCAGCTCGGCGTCCGCCTCCTGCATGTCCCGCAGTCCGCGCAGCGCGACGGGGCGGTCGAGCGGGGGCCCCGAGAAGCGGGCGGCGTTCCCGGAGTTGAGCCACAGCCGCAGGTCGGGGTCGAGCCGGTGCCCCTGTCCGCCGGCCTCCCAGGCGGCGGCGGTGTTGCGTACGGCGGTGAGCAGCGCCGGGATCGTCGGCAGCCGTGCGGTACGGCGGCCGGCGCCGCGCACATGGGTGTGCGCGGCGGCGCGGACCTCGCGCATGCCCAGCGTGAACGCCTCGGTCGCCAGTTGATGGGCCGTCAGGGAACCGGAGGTGCACAGGTCCGCGTACGAGAGCACCGCGTCCCAGCACTCCGAGAACAGCGCGGCCTCGGTGTCGTCCTGGGGGGTCGGCAGGTCGGGCATGGGACTCCTGCATCCACGAGCGAGGTCAACTCACCAAAGGGAAAAGGGAGTTAAGGGGAACCTCGCGGCAGCGCACAGAGCCTTTCACGTCCTCGACACAACTGACAAGCGGCCTGTTCACATCCGGCTACCGACGGTGGCGGCAGGCGTGCGCGCCGCTACGGACCCCGGAACTCCGGCCTCTGGTACGGATGCGGACGCGCTTCGGCTCACACCGGTACGGCTTCGTTCGCGGGCAGGCTGTCCATGAAGGAGCTGACGGAGAAGACCGCGCGGCCGGGGCCGGGCGGGCCGTAGCCGGGCGGGGAGGACAGGCCGAAGTCGTCCATCGTCTGCCGGTAGGCCTGGAGCAGCCGGATGTGGTACTCCAGCGGGGCGCCCTGCGGGTTGGCCTTGCCGAGCGGGGTGGTGGGCTCCGGGCACCAGGTGGTGAAGCGGGGCGTGATGCCGTGCGACATGAAGAAGCGCAGGCCCTCGGTGGTGGAGTCGATGGCCTCGTCGACGGTGGTGAAGCCGAACGGCTCGGCCATCTCCACGCCCGCCACGAAGTTCGGGATCACGTTGCGCGCGCCGAACACCTCGGCGGAGTCCAGGATCCGGCGGTGCCACTCGTCCCGGCCGACGTACCGCTCCTTGCCGGGGCAGTACAGCTCGAACAGCCGGCGGTCCCACACCTCGAAGTTGGGGTGGTAGATCTGCACGCCGTAGTCCTTGAACCGCTGCACGTCCGCCTTGGGCAGTGCCTGGGCGACGACCTTGCCGATCCAGCGGCCCGGGAAGCGCTCCTCGATGGCCTTGGCGTAGTGGCCGTAGAAGTCGGCCTCGTCGCGGCCCGCCACCTTCGACGTGATGGCGCCGCCGGTGAGGGTGTAGGCGGTCGACGCCTTCTGGGTGTCGTAGCGGTCGATGATCTCCAGCGCCTCCAGGACCTCCTCCACGTCCTTGACACCGGTGTACGGCCGGCCCGCCGCCTTGTGCTGGCGCCAGTTGTGGTTGATGTCGCAGTACTGGCACTCCTCCTTGGCGCCGAAGTACTGGCAGACCCGGAAGACGGTGAGGTAGATCAGGTAGCCCCACTGGATGGTCGGCGCGACCTCCATGACGGACTTCCCGTTGGACAGGGTGTGCCGGTAGTACTCGGGCATCGGCGGCACCCCGACGTCGGCGATGCGCCTGCCGTCGAGGTACAGCCCGAGCAGCCCCTCCTCGTCGGCGGCGACCCGGTACGGCGAGGCGGGGTTCACCCGTACGGAGACGACCGTACGCCTCAGGTCGTACGGGCCGCCGGTCAGGATGATCTCCTCCGGCGGCCGGCGCAGCGCGGCCTCGCCCAGTTCGGGCAGGGTGCCGTGGTCGAAGGAGAAGATGAAGTACGACTTCGGCTTGACGTCCCCGCCCTCATTGTCACTGAGGGCGGACCGGTCGAAGGCGACACCGCCGCGGAGCAGGTCCTCCTTGAAGACGGCTTCCCGCGGCACGTGCGGGAACCGCTGCATCAGATCCTCGACCAGCGCGGTACGACTGCCCATCCGTCTGTCTCCTCCCGGTTCAGGCGTACGGATCTCACCGTATGCCCCCATCCCGGGCTCATCCGTGCCGGGTCCCCTCCCGGCGCGCGATGTGCTCCGGTACGGCGGTCCCGGGGGGCAGGGCCGGGTCGGGTACGGGAGCGCCCCAGGACTGGGTCAGCGGGAGTACGCCCGCCCACAGGCCGAGGGCCGCGTCGGGTCCGTCACCGTCGTCGGGGGCGCCCGTACGGATCTTGACGGAGGCCTCCTCCAGGGAGAGGGCGAGGAGGGTGGTGGCCGCGAGTTCCCTCCGGTTCGGGCGGCGGGCGTACGACCACTGTCCGGGCGTGGCGTGCTCGGTGAGCCGGCGCAGCCCGTCCAGCTTCTCGTCGGGGTCGGTGACCTTGCGCGCGTCGCCGTGGATCACGGCGCTCCGGTAGTTGACCCCGTGCTCGAACACGGACCGGGCGAGCACGAGCCCGTCGATGTGCGTGACGGTCACGCAGACCGGGAGGCCGCCGGCGAGGCTGCGGCTGGCCACGGAGCCGTGGACGTACAGCCGGCGCTCGTCCCGCCCGTACACGGTCGGCACGACCAGCGGCCGTCCGTCGACCACCACGCCCAGGTGGCAGACGAAACCGGCGTCCAGGATCGCGTCGAGATCGGCGCGCTCCAGGCTGCCCTGCTCGCGCAGGCGGCGGTGGCGGGTGCGGTCGGTCTCGGGGAGGCGAGCGGGGAGGGGGTGCGAGGTCATGCCGCCGAAGCTATCGAAAAAGACAGGGATCGGCGAAATTTTTTGCGAATTCCAGAGTTTTAGAGTCAATGAACAACGAAATCCGCTGCACGGGCCCCGAAGTCGAGCTCCACGGCGGTTCGCGCCGGATGAGAGGGTCGGGGGACACGCAACTCTCGTGGAGGGACGCACGGATGACCGAGACAGCGGACACGGGGACCAGGGACGGCGCGGGCGCGCCCACCAACTGGGCGCGCACCGTCACGTACGCGGCGCGGGAGTTCCACCGTCCGCGCACGCCGCAGGAGTTGGCGGCGCTGGTGCGGGACAGCACGCGGGTACGGGTGCTGGGCAGCGGGCACTCCTTCAACCGGATCGCCGACCCGGGCCCGGACGGCATCCTGATCTCCACCGCCGGGCTGCCCCGGACGATCGACGTCGACACGACGGCGCGTACGGTCCGGGTGGCGGGCGGGGTCCGCTACGCCGAACTGGCCCGCGCGGTCCACGCGCACGGGCTCGCGCTGCCCAACATGGCCTCGCTGCCGCACATCTCGGTGGCCGGTTCGGTGGCGACGGGCACACACGGCTCGGGCGTCGACAACGCTCCGCTGGCGTCGGCGGTCCGGGAGCTGGAGATGGTCGTCGCGGCCGGCGACACCGGGACGATCGGCCGGGACGACCCGCGCTTCGACGGCTTCGTGACCTCCCTCGGCGCGCTGGGCGTCGTCACCGCGCTCACGCTCGACCTGGAGCCGGCGTACGAGGTGGAGCAGCGCGTCTACACCGAACTCCCCCTGGACGGACTGGACTTCGACGCCGTCGCCGCCGCCGGGTACAGCGTGAGCCTGTTCACGGACTGGCGGCGGCCCGGCTTCCGGCAGGTGTGGGTCAAGCGGCGCACGGACCGGCCGGCGGTGGACTTCCCGTGGGCGGCGCCCGCGGCCGGCCCGCTGCACCCGGTGCCGGGCATGCCCGCCCGGAACTGCACCCAGCAGCTCGGTGTGCCGGGGCCGTGGCACGAGCGGTTGCCGCACTTCCGGGCGGAGTTCACGCCGAGCAGCGGGGAGGAGACCCAGTCGGAGTACCTGCTGCCCCGGTCGGCGGCCCTCGACGCGCTGCACGCCGTCGACGGTATCCGCGAGACGGTCGCCGGGGTGCTGCAGACCTGCGAGGTGCGGACGGTCGCCGCCGACACGCAGTGGCTGAGCCCGGCCCACGGACGGGACTCGGTCGCGCTGCACTTCACCTGGGTGCGGGACGAGGCGGCCGTGCTGCCGGTGGTACGCCGGCTGGAGGAGGTGCTGGAGCCGTTCGACCCGCGCCCGCACTGGGGGAAGGTCTTCGAGGTCCCCGCGGCCGTGCTCCGCGGGCGGTACGCGCGGTTCGACGACTTCGCGTCCCTGGTCCGCCACACAGACCCGTCCGGCACGTTCGCCAACGCCTTCGTGCGGGACCTCCTCGGCCTCCCCGGCCACTGGTAGCCGCCCGGGACTTTCTCCAGCCCCTTTCCTAACCCCTTGTCGAAAGTCCATCCCAGCCCATAGCCTGACGCCCGCGCCGGTGCCGAAGCCGCCCCGGCCTGGACTGGTCCGCACGGGACGGGAGGGGCAGCCGCGTGAAGCGCACATCACGGGACATCCGCACCGCGAACCGCTACGAGGTGCTGCGCCAGATCATCGCCGAGTCTCCCACCTCCCGGCAGGAGCTGGCCGCGGCCACCGGGCTGAGCCTCGCCACGGTGGCCACGCTCGTCGGCGAGCTGCTGGACCTGCGCATGATCACCGAGGTCGGGTTCGAGGACTCCGCCGGGGGCCGCCCCCGGGGGCTGGTCGCCGTCAACGCGTCGGGGGGCGCGTTGATCGGCGTGGACATCGCCGAGACGTACGTCCACGTCGAGCTGTTCGACCTGGCGCTGAACGTGCTGGCCCGGGCCGACGAGGACATGCGGCCCGGTGAGAGCCGGCCCGAGCAGGTGGTCGGGCACGTCGCCGCCGCGGTCGGCTCGGTGGTCGCCCAGGCCGGGGTCGAGGCGGCCCGGGTGCTCGGCGTCGGGGTGAGCGTGCCGGGCCAGGTGGACCGGGACACCGGCGTCGCCGAGTACGCGCCCAACTGGGACTGGCACGACGTGCCGTTGCTCGACCTGCTCGCCGACCACATCGCCTACCCCCTCTACCTGGACAACCCGCTGCGCGCCTGCGCGGTGGCCGAGCTGTGGTTCGGGGCGGCGCGGGGCCGCGGGGACGCCGTGGTGGTCAACCTCGGCACCGGGGTCGGCGCAGGCCTGGCCCTCGGCGGCGGGCTGCACCGGGGCGTGAGCAACAGCGCGGGCGAGTGGGGGCACACCACGCTCGTGCTGGACGGCCGGCTGTGCCACTGCGGCAACCACGGCTGTGTGGAGACGTACGTCGGCGCGCCCGGCATCATGCAGAACCTGCGCGAACTCAGCCCGCGCTCCACCCTGTTGCACCCCGAGGACCAGACCGCCACCATCGACGCGCTGGCCCGCGCGGTCGCCGAGAACGACCCGGTCGCGCTCAAGGTCGTCCGGGACACCGCCCGTTACCTCGGCGCCGGCATCTCCGACCTGATCAATCTCCTCAACCCCGAAGTGGTCGTGCTCAGCAGCTGGGTGGCCGCCCGGCTCGGCGAGCCGCTGCTCGGGGAGGTCCGTCAGGCGGTCGCCCGGCACGCCCTGCGCCGGCCGCTGGCCGCCACCGAGATCGTCCTCTCCCCGATCCCCACCGACCCGGTGTCCCTCGGCGCGGCCACGTTCGCGCTGGAGGGGGCGCTGCAGTCCGTCGGGCAGAGGGCAGTGAAACGCACGCACGCACGGAGCCGTACCGCACCGCCTTCATGACGACGGAAGGGATGCACGTGTCTCACCCCCGCCTCACCAGACCCGCCCTCCTGACAGCCGCGACCGCGCTCGCTGTCACGGGCCCCCTGATATCCGCCCCCACCGCCCAGGCCGCCCCCGCGACGGCGCAGGTCTCCCCGCACGCCGCCCAGACCATCGACAACATCGGTGCCTCCGGGGCCTGGTGGGTCAACGACCTGAAGAACTTCGACCCGGCGGTCCGGGCCCGGGTCGCCGAGCTGCTGTTCTCCAAGGACGGCCTGGCCCTCAGCTCGTACCGCTACAACATCGGCGGTGGCGGCACCGGTGTGACGTACGCGCCGCGCGCACCCGAGGACTTCCTGGATCCGGACGGCGGTTACGACTGGAGCAAGGACGAGGCCGGCCGTTACTTCCTCGACGCCGCCGCCGAGTACGGCGTCAAGGACCTGATCGGCTTCGTCAACAGCGCGCCCGCCCAGTGGAAGACCAACGGCAAGAGCTGCGGAGGCTATCTCAAGGCGGAGAACGAGAAGGACTTCGCCACGTACATCGCCGACGTCACCGACCACTTCGCCGAGCAGGGCGTCAAGTTCGACTACATCAGCCCGTTCAACGAGCCGACGAACAGCTTCGACTCGTGCGGCCAGGAAGGCATGCTGGTCGACGTCCCGCAGCGCGACGACATCGTGCGCGCGCTCGGCGCCGAGCAGCGGGCCCGGCACCAGAAGACGACGATCATCGCCGACGAGTCGACCAGCACGGTGAAGTTCAACTCCGAGGTCCCGCAGTGGATCTCACAGCCGGGCACCGCGCGGTACGTCGCCAAGCTGGCCCATCACACGTACGACAACCCGAGCGACGCGAACCGCGCGCAGGTGTACGAGACGTCGAAGGCGGCCGGCAAGGAGTCCTGGTCGACGGAGATCTGCTGCTTCGGCAAGGGCGGCACCGGCTGGGCGCAGGAGTACGACCCGACGATCGACGGCGGGCTGAACCTGTCCCGGATCATCTACAAGGACTTCGCGACCGCCCACGACTCGGCGTTCCAGTGGTGGGTTGCGCTGTCGGAGATGTTCGGCAGCGATCCGAACGCCCGCAACGACGAGGGCTGGAACGACGGGCTGATCTACTACGACCCGGACTACGCGAAGAACGGCAACCAGTCCCTGTACTTCACCAAGCGCTACTACGCGCTGGGCCAGTACAGCAATTTCGTGCGGCCGGGCGCGGCCCTGCACAACGTGACCGGGGTGCCGGACGGCGTGGAGGTGTCGGCCTACGACCGCAACGGCACCTGGGTCGTGGTGGCCAACAACCACAACGCGTCCGACACCGCGCTGAACCTGCACTTCAACAGCGACTCGCCGGTACGGGCCCGGCAGGCCGTGCGGACCTCCGCCGACGAGAACTGGGCGAGGGTGGCGAAGCCGTCGGTCACCGGCGGCACCCTGTCCGCGACGCTCGCGGCCCGTTCGATCACCACGTACGTCCTGGACGGGAAGGGACACGGCAGTTCGGCGCTGACCGGTGCCCTGGTCGGCGGCCAGTCGGGCAAGTGCCTGACGGCCGACGCCTCGGGCGCCGCCATCGCCGCCTGCACGGGCACGGCCGGGCAGTCGTGGTCGTACGACGCCCGGGGCACCCTGAAGGGTGCGAACGGCTATCTGACGGCGGCGGGTTCGAACCTGACGGCCGTCGCCTCGTACAGCGGTGGCGGCTCCCAGCGCTGGCTGCTGAACGGCAACGGGCAGATCGTGAACGAGGCGTCGGGCAGGTGCCTGGACGTCGGCGGGCAGGCGACGGCCGACGGCAGCGAGGTCATCCTCTACAGCTGCACCGGCGGCGCCAACGAGGCCTGGACCCGGCGCTAGCGCGACCGCTCCCCCGTACCGAGGGCCGCCGGCCACTCCCCTGACCCGGCGGCCCTCAACTCGCCTGCCCGGACAGCCCGTTCGTGATCCCGAACCGCGTACAACAAGTCGTACCCACTTCGTCCAACCCCTTGCCGAAGCCTTAGCCGAAGGTTAGCGTCCCGCACCACGCCCCCGTTGCGGGCCACCCGGCCGACGCCGGCAGGGCCGCCGGGCGTGAGAGCCGCACCGTCGAACCCGACAGACAAGGACGTCAGCAATGTCCGCACAGAGCAGCACCTGGGACCGCCGATCGATACTCCGGGCCGCCGCGGGCCTGGCCGCCGCCGGCACGCTCGCCGCGTGCGGCAGCAACAACGGCCGGGGCGGCGGCTCCGGTTCGGGCAAGCAGCTCGTCCAGTACTTCCACGCCTACGGCGAACCGGGTACCGAGCAGGCGATCAAGCGCTACGCGAAGGCCTACACGAAGGCGAACGTGACCACACAGTGGATCACCGGCTCGAACTTCGAGAGCAAGCTGTTCGCCTCGCTGCTGACCGACCAGGCGCCGGACCTGTTCGAGTTCCACCCGCAGATCCAGCTCGTCAGGAGCGGCCAGGTGGCGGACCTGACCGACATCATCGAGCCGGCCAAGGACGACTTCAACCAGGCCGACATCCGGTCGCACACGGTGGACGGCAAGATCTACGGCGTGCGGATGATCGACGACCCGCAGTTCTTCTTCTACCGCAAGTCGATGCTGGAGAAGGCGGGCATCGAGCCGCCGCAGACGCTGGACGAGCTGATCGAGGCCGCCGCCAAGCTGACCACGCGCAAGGTCAAGGGCGTGTTCCTCGGCAACGACCTGCACGCGGTCATCAACCCGCTGATCTGGTCGGCCGGTGCCGACACCCTGAACGAGAAGAACGAGATCGCCTACCACACGGACGGCGTGGTCGAGGGCCTGAAGAAGATGCGCAAGCTGTTCACCAGCGGCGATCTGCTGCTGGACGCCCCGGCCGACTTCTGGGACCCCTCCGCCCTCAACCAGGGGCTGTGCGCCATCCAGTTCTGCGGCATGTGGGCCATGCCGCAGTTCCAGCAGGCCCTCGGCGACGACCTCGGCATCATGCCGTTCCCGAAGGTCGGCGACGCGGGCAAGCCGTCCGTCTACAACGGCGGCTGGTCGATGTTCGTCAACGCCAAGGGCAAGAACGTCGATGCGGCCAAGGAGTACGTGAAGTGGCTGTGGATCGACCAGAAGAAGTACCAGGAGGACTGGGCGACCTCGTACGGCTTCCACATCCCGCCGCGCACCTCCATCGCCCAGTCGACGAGCAAGCTGAAGTCGGGCCTGCCGGCGGAAGGCGTGAAGCTCTTCAGCGAGTACGGGCACTTCGACAACATCGGCTGGACCCAGGCGATGATCACCGCCACGGAGGACGTCTTCGCCGACTGCGTCCGCAAGGGCGGTGACCCGGAGGCCGCGCTCGACAAGTGCGACAAGACGGTCAACGCCGAGCTGAAGAAGCTGTTCGGATAGGCCGCCGGACGGATCACGCCATGTCTACGACCACCGCGCGCGGTGTCACGAGCACCGCCCCGGCGGGGGCCCCCGAGGCCCGGCCGCGGCGGCGGCTGCTCGGCAGCCGCACCTTCAACTTCTGGCTCTTCAGCAGCCCCTTCCTGATCGGGCTGATCGTCTTCGTCTACGTCCCGATCGGCTGGAGCCTCTACCTCAGCTTCTTCGAGGCCCGCTTCACCGTCACGCCCAGCGAGTTCGTCGGGCTGGGCAACTACCGCGAGATCCTCTCCGACAGCGGGTTCATGGGCTCGCTCGGCACCTTCACCGTCTTCGCCGCGTTCATCGTGCCCACCACCTGGGCGCTGTCCCTGGGCCTCGCCCTGCTGGTGAACCGGCTGCGGTTCATGCGGGCGTTCTACCGGTCGGTGTTCTTCCTGCCGACCGCGTGCAGCTATGTCGCGGCCTCGCTGGTCTGGAAGATGTCCATCTTCAACGGTGTGCGCTTCGGCCTGGCGAACACGGTCCTCGGCCTGTTCGGCGTGGACAACACCGCCTGGCTCGCCAACCCGGACCCGCCCTGGTACTGGCTGGTCATCATCACCGCCCGGCTGTGGCTCCAGTCCGGCTTCTACATGATCCTGTTCCTGGCCGCGCTCCAGAACATCCCGCAGGAGCTGTACGAGGCCGCCGCCATCGACGGCGCCAAGCGCGGCTGGCAGACCTTCCGGTACATCACCCTGCCGCAGCTGCGGGCCACCTCCACGGCCGTGATCCTGCTGCTGCTCGTGGCCGCCTACCAGGCCTTCGACGAGTTCTTCAACCTGCTGGCCAAGACGACCTGGGGCCGCCCGCCGCTGGTCGAGCTGTACTACACCGCCCTCGGCCAGGACCAGAACTACGGCAAGGGCAGCGCCGGAGCCGTCGTACTGACCGTGCTGATCTGTGTCGTCACCCTGTTCCAGGGCCGGATCATGGGCTTCGGAAGGGGTGAGGAGTCCAAGTGACCACGACCGCACCCGACACCGGCAAGCGCGCCCGGCGCGGCGGGGTGATCAGCTCCACCGGCCTGTACATCGCCACGAGTGTCGCCGCGCTGCTCTTCCTCATCCCCTTTTATCTGATCGTCCGCAACGCCCTGTCCACCGACCCGGAGATCACCGGCGAGAACTGGAAGTTCTTCCCGACCCACATCCAGTGGGACAACATCACCGAGCCGTTCGAGGACACGACGGTCGACTTCGGCCGGTCGATGTGGAACTCGCTGGTGGTCGGCGTCCTGCACACGGTCGGCACGCTGTTCGTCTGCTCGCTTGCCGGCTACGCCCTCGCCCGTATCCCCTACCGGCACGCCAACAAGATCTTCTACGCCGTCCTGGTGACCCTGATGGTCCCGGCCGCGGTCACCTTCGTCCCCAGCTTCGTGCTGGTGTCGTCCCTCGGCTGGGTGGACAGCTACCGGGGTCTGATCGTCCCGGGGCTCTTCAGCGGTTTCACCTGCTTCCTGTTCCGGCAGTACTTCCTCGGGTTCCCGAAGGAGCTGGAGGAGGCGGCGCGCGTGGACGGGCTCGGCTACTGGGGCGCGTACTGGCGTGTCGTGGTGCCGAACTCGCTGAACTTCTTCGCGGCGATCGCCACGATCACCTTCATCAACGGCTGGAACGCCTTCCTGTGGCCGCTGGTCATCGGCCAGGACCCGAACGCCTGGACCGTCCAGGTCGCGCTGTCGTCGTACATGACCAACCAGACCGTCAACTACCACCTGATCTTCATGGCGACCGCCATCTCGATCCTGCCCCTGCTGTTCGTGTTCCTCTTCCTCCAGCGCTGGCTGGTGCAGGGGATCGCGCAGACCGGCATCAAGGGCTGAGCTAGGAGACCGATGTCTTTCCGTACGACCGCCGCCTACGTCGAGGACGTCTCGCCGGGTTCCGGGGCGCTGCCACCCCGCGCCTGGTACGCGTCCTCGGACGCCAAGTCCCTCTCGCTGAACGGCAGCTGGCGCTTCCGACTGTCGGACACAGCCGACGCCGAGGACGACTCCTTCGCGGCCGAGGGGTACGACGCCGGTGACTGGGCGGAGGTCACGGTCCCCGGTCACTGGGTCCTCCAGGGCCACGGCTCCCCCGTCTACACCAACCACCTCTACCCGTTCCCGGTCGACCCGCCCCGGGTGCCCACCGAGAACCCCACCGGCGACCATCTGCGCACCTTCGACCTGCCCGCGGACTGGCCGGCCGACGGCGGTGCCGGCTTGCGCCTCGACGGCGTGGAGTCCTGCGCCCGGGTCTGGCTGAACGGCACCGAGCTGGGCGAGTTCAAGGGCTCGCGGCTGCCGCACGAATTCACCGTCGGGCACCTGCTGAAGCCCGCCGGGAACGTCCTGGCCGTCCGTGTGCACCAGTGGTCGGCGGGCTCGTACCTGGAGGACCAGGACCAGTGGTGGCTGCCGGGCATCTTCCGGGACGTCACCCTGCTGCACCGCCCGGCGGGCAGCGTCCGGGACTTCTTCGTGCACGCCTCCTACGACCACGTGTCCGGCACCGGCACCCTCCGCGTCGAGTCCGAGGTGCCGGGCCGGGTCACGGTCCCGGATCTCGGCATCGACGTCGCCACCGGGGAGCCGGTGACCGTCCCGGTCGAGCCGTGGACGGCGGAGACGCCGAGGCTGTACGACGGTGTGCTGGCCACCGAGGGCGAGCGGGTGCCGCTGCGCATCGGCTTCCGTACGGTGGAACTGTCGGACGGCCTGATCAAGGTGAACGGCCGCCCGGTGCTCTTCAAGGGCGTCAACCGGCACGAGTGGCATCCGGAGCGGGGCCGCGCCCTGGACCTCGCGACCATGCGCGAGGACGTGCTGCTGATGAAGCGGCACAACATCAACGCGGTCCGCACCTCGCACTACCCGCCGCACCCCGCCTTCCTCGACCTGTGCGACGAGTACGGGCTGTGGGTGATCGACGAGTGCGACCTGGAGACGCACGGCTTCACCGAGCAGGGCTGGCGGGACAACCCCGTCGACGACGACCGCTGGACCCCGGCCCTGCTCGACCGTGCGGCCCGCATGGTCGAGCGGGACAAGAACCACCCGTCGGTCGTCATCTGGTCGCTGGGCAACGAGGCCGGCACCGGCCGGGGCCTGACCGCGATGGCCGAGTGGATCCACGGCCGCGACGCCTCCCGGCTCGTGCACTACGAGGGCGACCTCGGCTGCCGTGACACGGACGTGTACTCGCGGATGTACGCCGACCACGCCGAGGTCGAGCGGATCGGCCGGGGCCTGGACGGCGGGACGCACAAGCGCCGCGAACTGCCCTTCGTCCTGTGCGAGTACGCGCACGCCATGGGCAACGGGCCCGGCGGACTCGCCGACTACCAGCGGCTGTTCGAGACCCACGACCGGCTCCAGGGCGGCTTCGTCTGGGAGTGGATCGACCACGGCATCACCCACCCGGACCTGGGCTTCGCCTACGGCGGTGACTTCGGCGAGGAGCTGCACGACGGCAACTTCGTCTGCGACGGCCTGCTGTTCCCGGACCGCGAACCCTCACCCGGTCTGGTCGAGTACAAGAAGGTGATCGAACCGGTCGCCCTCACCGGTGACGGCACGGACGGCGCGGCCGGAACGGTCCGGGTCACCAACAAGTACGACTTCGCGGACCTGTCGGCGCTGGCCTTCTCCTGGGTGTACGAGGTCGAGGGGGAGACGGTGGACTGCGGCACCCTGTCGGTGCCCGCGCTGGCGCCCGGCGAGTCCGCCGAGGTCAAGCTGCCCGCCGTACCGGGCGGGGCACCGGCCGGCGAGGCCCACTGGACCGTCCGGGCGGTCCTCGCGTCCGACACGGCGTGGGCGCCGAAGGGCCACGTCGTCGCCTGGGGCCAGCTCCCGGTGTCGGAGCGCCGGGTGCCGTACGTCGCCGCGACCGCCCGCCCGGCGCCCGGTGACGGCGTGATCACCTTGGGCCCGGCGGTGTTCGACGCCCGTACCGGGGCGCCGCGGACGATCGGCGGGGTGCCGGTCACCGGTCTGCGGCTGGACGTGTGGCGGGCCACGACCGACAACGACGACGGCGCCGCCTGGCAGAGCGACCTGCGCTACGGGCTGCTGTGGCGCACGCTCGGTCTGCACCGGATGCGGCACCGCCTGGACGCGGTCGAGGTGGGCGGGGACGCGCTGACGGTCCGCACCCGGGTGGCGCCGGCCGCCCGGGAGCTGGGGCTGTCGACGGTGTACCGCTGGACGTCGGACGGGGACCGGCTCCGGCTGACCGTGTCCACCACCCCGGACGGCGACTGGACGGTCCCGCTGCCCCGGCTCGGCATCCGCTTCGGACTGTCCGCGGCCGACGCCGTGCGCTGGTACGGCGGCGGCCCCGGCGAGGCGTATCCGGACACCAGGACGGCGTCCCGGATCGGCCGTTGGCAGTCGACCGTGGACGGCATGCAGACCCCCTACGTCCGCCCCCAGGAGAACGGCGCCCGGATCGACGTCCGCTGGGCGGAGCTGGGCGGCCTGCGCATCGAGGGCGACCCGGCGTTCTTCCTCACCGCCCGCCGCTGGACCACCGAGCACCTGGACACCGCGGCCCACCGCACCGACCTGGTGCCGGGCGACACCGTCTGGGTCAACCTGGACCACGCCCAGCACGGCATCGGCTCCCAGTCCTGCGGCCCGGCCCCGCTGCCCCGGTACCACCTGCGGGCCCGGCCGGCGGAGTTCTCGTTCGTCTTCTCCGCGACGGAAAGCGTTTGCTGAACTCCTCTTCAATCGCAGTCGAGTTGACGTGACCATGGGTCGCATGCGACCCATGGGACGACTCCTCGGCGCTCTCGCCGCCGGCCTGCTGACCGTGTCCGGGCTCACCGCCTCGGCCGGTAGCGCACAGGCCGCCGAACCAGGCGGCTTCAGTGTCCTGACCTACAACGTGGCCGGACTCCCGGAGGGACTCAGCTCCAGCCATCCGGCCACCAACACACCGTTGATCTCGCCGCGGTTGGCGGGATACGACATCGTCAACGTCCAGGAGGACTTCAACTACCACGCGGCGCTCTACGCGGGCGACCACCACCCCTACCGCACGGCGACCAGCGGCGGTGCGGGCTTCGGCGACGGCCTCAACACCCTCTCCGCCTACCCGTTCGAGGACTTCGAGCGGGTGAGGTGGAACGACTGCACCGGCACCAACTGCCTGACCCCGAAGGGCTTCACCCTGGCCCGGGTACGGCTCGCCGAGGGCGTCTACGTCGACCTGTACAACCTGCACCCCAACGCCGACGACACCGACGACGCCCTGGCCGCGCGCCGTGCCAACATCGCGCAGCTGTCGGCCTTCGTCCGGGCCAACTCGGCGGGCAACGCGGTGATCGTGATGGGTGACACCAACACCCGGTACACCCGCGCCGGGGACACCATCCGCACCCTCGTCGCCGACAACGGCCTGACCGACGCCTGGGTGCGGCTGGTCAAGGGCGGTACGGCCCCCGCGCAGGGCGCCGACCCGCTGCTGTGCCCGGCGTCCGCGCCGCCCGACGACTGCGAGGTGGTCGACAAGATCCTCTACCGCGGCAACGACCTGGTCTCGCTGACCGCGACCCGCTACCACGACGAGTGGGCGTCGTTCCTCGACGCGGCCGGCGGCAACCTCTCCGACCACTTCCCGCACACCGTCGACTTCTCCTACACGCCGAGCCCGAAGCTCCGGGCGAGCGACTTCTTCGGCGGCCCGCACGGCACGGCCTTCAACGACGCCGACGACCTGCCGGCGACCCCGTCCCCGCGCACCCTCGCCCTGCGCGGCGGCGCCCGCCTGGACGCCGTGTCCCTCACCCACGACGGCGGCACGGCCCTCGCCCACGGCGGCACGGGCGGCACGGCCGCCTCCCTCACCCTGGCCGCCGGCGAACACCTCACCTCGGTGAAGCTCACCGAGGGCCAGAAGGACGGCCGCACCCGGATCTTCTCGGCCGCCTTCACCACCGACAAGGGCCGCACCCTCGCAGCGGGGACTCCGACCGCCGACACCGCCGCCTTCACCGCCCCCAGCGGCTGGCAGATCGTCGGCTTCACCGGCCGTTCCGGCACCGAGATCGACAAGCTGGGAGTGCTGTACGCGCCGATCGGCTGAGCACTTCCCTAGATGCTCTAGGCTATGCCCTAGACATTCAAGGGAGGCGGGCGCATGGCGAGAGCGGGGCTCAGTGTCGAGCGGGTGGTGGCGGGGGCCGCGGAACTGGCGGACGAGGCCGGGTTCGAGAACCTCAGCGTCTCCGCGCTGGCCCGCCGCTTCGGCGTCAAGGACGCGAGCCTGTACTCGCACGTCCGCAATCTCCAGGACCTGCGCACCCGGCTCGCGCTGTACGCGGGCGGTGAGCTGATCGACCGGATCGCGGCGGCCGTGGCCGGCCGGGCGGGCAAGGAGGCGCTGACGGCGTTCGCCGGCGCCTACCGGGAGTACGCCCTGGAACACCCGGGCCGGTACGCGGCCACCCAGATCCGCATCGACCAGACCCTGGTCGCCGACTCCCCCGCGCTGCGCCGCACCGCGCAGATCACCTACGGCATGCTGCGCGCCTACGGTCTGGAGGAACCGGACCTGACGGACGCGGTGCGCCTGCTGCGCAGCACCTTCCACGGCTACTGCGTCCTGCAGAGCGCGGGCGGCTTCGGCGCGGACCGGGACGTGCGGGCCTCCTGGGACAAGGCGGTCGACGCCCTGCACCTCGCCCTCACCCACTGGCCGCGCGAGAACGGGGAGCGGAAGAACGATGACTGACACGCCGCACTACGACGTCACGGGCCGCGGTCCCGTGCTGCTGCTCGTGCCGGGTGGCGCCGGGCATCCGATGGGTCTCGGGCCGCTCACCGAGCGGCTGGCCACCCGCTTCACCGTGGTGACGTACGACCCGCTGGGCCTCGCGCACGGCCGGCTCGGCGCGCCGGTCGCCGAGCAGCGGGTCGCGGACTGGAGCGAGGGCGCGCGGCGGGTGCTGGAGGAGGTGCTGCCGGAGGGTGAACCCGCGTCCGTGTTCGGGACCAGTTCCGGTGGCATCGCGGTCCTGGACCTGCTCGCCCAGTGTCCGGGACGGCTGGCGCACGTGGTCGCGCACGAGCCGCCGTGCGTGACCGTCCTGCCGGACGGGGCCGCGCGGCGGGCCGAGCTGATCGAGCAGCTCGACGGGCCCGGGCGGCCGCCCGCCGAGGGCGCGTCGGCGACCCCGACGGGGGTCTTCCTGGCCCGGGTGCTGCGCCCGTTCACCGCGTACGTGCCCGCCGCCGCCCCGCCCCGGGGCCGGCTCACCATCGCCGCCGGCGCCGGCTCGCGCGGTCAGGTCCTGCACCGTACGGCCGAGTCGGTCGCCGGGCGGCTGGGGTGTGCGTTCACCGAGTTCCCGGGCGGGCATCTGGGCACCCTGGATCACCCCGAGGACTTCGCCGACGCGCTCACCGAGACGCTGCGTCCCCGTGCGCGCACGTCGGCGTAGGACGGGGTCGTACCGCCCGGGGTGCGCCCGGCCGCGATGTCGGCCATGGCGTCGAGGGCCGCGCCGAGCGCCCGCCGGTACAGCAGCGAGCCGAGGCTGATGCGGCGCACGCCGAGATCGGCGAGGCGGGCGACCGTGGGCCCGGTGGGCGAGTAGAGGACGTTGAGCGGGACGGCGGTGTGCCGGACCAGGGCCGCGATGCGCCCCGGGTCGGTCAGGCCCGGGACGAAGACCCCGTCGGCACCCGCCTCCTGATAGGCGTCGAGCCGGCGCAGGGTGTCCCTGTCGTCGCCGTCGCCCGCCCAGTACGTGTCCGTACGGGCGTTGACGAAGAGACCGGGCACGGCCGCCTTCACGGCGGCGATCTTCGCCGCGTGCCGGCCGGCCGGGCCCAGGCCGTCCTCCAGGTTGATGCCGACGGCGCCCGCGGCCCACACCTCACGGGCCAGCGCGGCGACTTCCTCCGGGTCGTCGCTGAAGCCGCCCTCGGCGTCGACGGAGAGGAGGTACGGCTCGGAGCCGAGGGTCAGGGCGAGCCGGACGGTGTGCTCGCGGGTCGCCGCCTCCCCGTCGGGCAGGCCGACGGCCGCCGCGACCGCCAGGCTCGTCGTGGCGATCGCCGGGAACCCGCGGGCGGCGAGGGCGGCGGCCGAGGCGTGGTCCCAGGCGTTGGGCAGCAGCAGCGGCTCGCCCGGACGGTGGTGGAGGCAGGCGAAGGAAGAGGCCGGGGCGGGGGCAGGCTCTGCGGTCATACGGCCACGCTAGGCTCGGGACGGTTCGGTCCCCGCCGAACCGTCCCCGACCCGTCCTCCTGTCAGCGCGGCGCCACCGACCACGCCTCGGCCGTCGCCCCGTCCGGCGCCGTGAACCGGAAGGCGGCGGTCTCGCCCGCGGTCCAGCTCACGCGCACCTCGAGGCCCGGTTCCCCGGTGTCGTCCTCCCGCACCGCCACGGACACCAGCTCCGCGAGCGGCAGCGGGTCCGGCTCCCCGGTGAGCCGGGCCAGCGCCACGAAGAGCGTGGCCCCTCCGTCCCCGGTCACCCCGGTCAGCTCCGCCGACAGACAGGTGACCGGGGCGAGTTCGGCCCGTACGCCCTTCGCGTCCGGCCAGCCCGTCACCCGCACCGGAGTCCCGGGCGCCGCACCGGCCACCAGATGGGCCCGGACCTCCACGGCACCCCGGACCACCACCAGGCTGGTGACGGTGACGCCGGCGCCCACGGTGTGCCGGGAGGCGATCCAGCCCTCGCCCGTGCCGAGCGGCTCGATCCCCGTGCGGCTGGGATCACCGCCGACGATCACGCTGTTGTCGTACGACGGCGCGGGCGCGGTGGCGGTCGAGTAGGCGAGCCGGGTGTAGTACGGGTCGTAGCGGACGTCCTCGCTGCCGTGGTTGTGGAGCCGGACCAGGCCGTCCGAACGGGTGGACTGCAACAGCCAGTTGGGGACGGGAACGGGGTGTGCCCCGTCCGCGCGGTCGGCCGGCCCCGGCCGCTCCGGCGCCGTCCAGACCTCGTGCTCCGGCGGCAGCAGCAGGCCCAGGAAGCCCTTGCTCGCCCAGTACGGCGAGGCGGGGCCCGAGTAGTTCTGCGCCAGGGACTCGTCGGGGCCGAGCCAGCCGAGCGGCAGCAGGCCCCGCTCGTCGACCGCTCCGCCGTCCAGGAAGTACCGCAGCGCCCCGGAGGCCAGGCGCCGTGTCTCGCCCGGGGGCAGCGGGGTGTGGCCGGTGAGGGCGCCGAGCCAGAGCGGGGCTGTCGTCGCGAAGCGGTAGGTCAGGGAGCGGCCCTGGTGCATCGGGGCGCCGTCGCCGCCGAACAGGCGGGCGTAGTCGGCGAGGTGACGGGAGAGCCGTCGGCCGTACCGGTCCAGCAGGTCGCTGTCGTCCGCCAGCCAGGCGTGCAGGACCGTGTACAGGTGCATGGCCCAGCCGTTGTAGTAGTCGAACTTCCGGCCGTCGCCGTCGGTGTACCAGCCGTCGCCGAGGTACCACCCCTCGACCCGCTCCAGCCCCCGGTCGATCGCCCTCCGCGCCGCCTCCTCCTGGTGGCCGGTCTCCGCGAGGAAGCCGCCGACGGTGACCGGGAACAACTCCCAGTTGCACGGCCAGGGTTCGGCGGTGAGCGCGTCCGCGAGCCAGGCGGCGGTCCGCTGGCGCACCGCGTCGTCCAGGCGGTCCCAGAGCAGCGGCCGGGTGAGCCGCAGGGCGAGTGCGACGGAGGCGGCCTCGACCAGGGGCTGGCTGCGGTCCGTGATGCGCGGCCAGACCCCGCAGGGGCCGGCCGCGAGGCCCTCGGCGTACCGGCCGAGCGCATTCTCGTCGCGGCGGAACGCTGCCAGCAGCAGCGTGCGGGCGTAGCCCTCGAGCCCGTCGGAGAGCCGGCCGGCGTGGCTCACACGGGTGCCGGGCAGGTGGTAGAGGGCGCGGTCGGGGGTGGCGTACGGCTCCACGGCGGCGAGGAGGGCGTCGGCGGCGGCCTCCCAGTGGGCGCGGGTGTAGCCGGTGTGGGGGCTGGCCGCGCGGTCGTCGGCGGGCAGTCGGATCACGGCGGTGGTCTTCCTTCCTGGCAGGGCCTGGGACGCCCCGGTTCCGGTCGGGGCGCCCCAGGGCTTCATCCCACCCGCACGGCGCCCTCGGGCACCAGATGCCGGGCGAGGAGTTCGTCGCGGACCAGGCCCGCGTAGACGGTGGCGCCGTGCACGGAGGTGTGCGTGTTGTCGCGCTTCTCGTCGGAGAGGTAGAGGGCCTTGGAGCCCTCCGGGCCGAGGGACTCCACCAGCGCCTTGGTCTTCGCCGTGAGGTCGATCAGCGGAACGTCCCCGGCGGCGGCGACCGAGCGGATGACGGCCGGGTGGTCGACGCCGAGGCCGTTGACCAGCAGGGCGGTGTTGTTGTTCAGGGTGCCGTCGGCGTTGAACCAGCGGCGCACGATCGGGGTGACGAGCACCGGCTCGCCGCGCTTCTCCCGGATGCCCGCGACCAGCGTCTCCAGGTTGGCGCGGTAGGTCGCCTCGTCGGTGGTCTTGTCGTTGTGGGCGAGCTGGACCAGCACGAGGTCGCCGGGCCGGATCCGCGGCTGGACGGTGGCCCACAGCTGCGGGTTCTGCAGGTAGGTGACCGTACTTTCGCCGGAGTCGGCGTGGTTGGCGACGGACAGGCCCTTGCGCAGGTACTGCGGGAGCTGCTGGCCCCAGCCGGAGTAGGGGTCGGCGGGCTGGTCGCAGACGGTGGAGTCGCCGATGAGGAAGATCTGGCGGACGTGTCGGGCGGGGGTGACCCTGATGCCGGCGAGGGCGGGTGCGGAGCCGCCGAGTGCCAGGTCGAGGCCGGGAGTTCCGTCGGGGCCGGTGGGTTCGCCCTCGGGAGTGCGGACGTCGACGGTGAAGCTGCGGGTGACGTGCTCGCCGGCCGGTACGGCCGTCTCCGGCAGCAGCGAGCGCCGGGTCTCGCCGGTGACCCGGGTGCTCGACGCCGCCGCGCCGCCGAGCCGGACCGTGACGTCGTAGGCGCCCGGGGGGACGTCGAAGTGGCAGGCGGTGGCGGTGCAGTTCGCCATGCCGAGCGGGCGGCCGCCGTGGGCCTGGGCGGGTGTCGCGGTCAGGGCGGCGCCCAGGGCTGCGGGCACCAGCAGGGCGGCTGTGACACGTCTCATGAGCGGCTCCTTGGTCGGTCGAACCTCGGCCGACCCGAGACCGTACCGCTCTGGACAAGCGCTTTCTAGTCTTAGGCGAAAATTCAAGTAATCCCCGACTGCCCCGCCGTGAAAGCCCTTTCGCAAAATCGATTCAACTGTCACTCTGCCAGACACCCGCACACCCCGGACCTCCCGAAGGAGGCACCCCCATGTCCGGATCCCCCGAGAGCGCCGTCAGCCGCCGCGCCTTCGTCGTCGGCGCCGCTGCCGCCGCCGGCTCGGCCGCCCTCGCCGGCCCGCTCGCGGCCACCGCGTCCGCCGCCGGCTTCGGCTGGAGCGACGACGGCTCGCACTACGTGGTCGACACCGGCGCGAACCTGGTCTTCAAGGTCAGCAAGACCAACGGCGACCTGACCTCACTGGTCTACAAGGGCACCGAGTACCAGGGCTACGGCGGCAAGAACTCGCACATCGAGTCCGGCCTCGGCACTTCCACCGTCACGGTCAGGCAGTCCGGTACGACGATCCTGATCTCCGTCGCGTACGGCACGCTCCGGCACTACTACGCGGCCCGCAGCGGCGAGAACAACATCTACCTGTGGACCGACAAGGCCGACGACTCCGTCTCGGCGACCCGTTACATCCTGCGCGTCAACGCGGGGAAGTTCCGCAACGACGAGCCCGACTCCTACACCTACGCGCCCACCACCATCGAGGCCTCGGACGTCTTCAAGAAGTCCGACGGCCAGACCCGTTCGAAGCACTACTCCAAGCTGCGGGTCATGGACTACGCCTACGTCGGCTGGTCCACCGGCAGCGTCGGCCTGTGGATCGTGCGCAGCAACCACGAGAAGGCCTCCGGCGGACCCTTCTACCGCTCGCTGCTGCGCCACCAGAGCGCGGACGGCGGCGGGCTGTACGAGATCCTCTACTACGGCGAGAACCAGACCGAGGCCCAGCGCTTCGGCCTCCAGGGCCCGTACGTCATCGCGTTCACGGACGGCGGGGCACCCTCCTCGTCGCTGTTCCCGGGCACGCTCACCACCCCGTGGGCGGACTCGCTCGGCATCTCCGGGTACGTCCCCGCGAGCGGGCGCGGAAAGGTCGCGGGTGTCGGGATCGCCGGGCGCGACACGGCGTACCCGTACACGGTGGGGCTCGCCAACGCGTCGGCACAGTACTGGGGTTCGGCGCGCTCCTCGGACGGCTGGTTCTCGATCGGCGGTGTACTGCCGGGGACGTACACGCTGACCGTCCACAAGGGCGAGCTGGCCGTGTACACCACCTCGGTGAGCGTGTCCGCGGGCGGTACGACCACCCTCAACACGATCACGATCCCGTCCTCCGACGACCCGTCCAACGCGGGCGCGATCTGGCGGATCGGCGACTGGAACGGCACCCCGGCCGGGTTCAAGAACGCGGACCTGATGACGTACGCCCACCCCTCCGACGTCCGGGCCGCGTCCTGGACCGGCAACGTGGTGATCGGCAGCGGCACGGAGACGTCCGCCTTCCCCTGCTACCTGTGGAAGGACGTCAACAGCGGGATCATCGTCTACTTCAAGCTGACCGCCGCGCAGGCCGCCGCCGCGCACACCCTGCGCATCGGCGTGACGACGGCCTACGCCAACGGCCGCCCGCAGATCACCGTCAACGACTGGACGTCGTCGATCCCCTCGCCGCCCGCCCAGCCGAGCACCCGGTCGCTGACCGTGGGCTCGTACCGGGGCAACAACCACACCTTCAGCTACAGCGTTCCGGCCAGTGCCTGGCTCACGGACACCAGTCGGTACAACGTGCTGAAGATCAATGTGGTGAGCGGCTCGGGGACGACGTCCTATCTCAGCGCGGGCACGTCCGTCGACGCGATCGACCTGCTGGCCTAGGGATTCTCAGGTCCCGCGCGTCCACTGCTGGTTCGTTCCTCCGTTGCAGGTGTACGTGATGATCGCGGCGGAGTCGGCGGTGGACGCGCCGTTCACGTCCAGGCACTCGCCGCTGGCGCGGGACTTGATGGTCACGTAGGAGCCGCTGGTGGTGACCGACCACTGCTGGCCGGCCGCCGAGGCGTTGCAGTTCTCCTGCGTCACCGTGCTCGCGTTCTCCTGGACGCAGAGCGAGCTGTGCCGGGTCATCAGCTGGTGGTAACCGCTCCCGACGGACTTGAACCAGTACTTCTGGTTGGTGCCGCCGTTGCAGCCGTACTGCTTGATCTGGGCGCCCGCCCACAGCGACTGGCCGGTGACGTCGGCGCACTTGGTGCTGTGCCGCGCGATCAGCGTCTGGTAGGTGGCGCTCGTCCCGCTGACCGTCCCGGTGGCCGTGTCGACGGTGACCTCCGGGGTCCAGGACATCGACATCGAGGTCGAGGACGGGAAGGTGAGCGGCAGCCACACGTACCGCGAGTCGTTGACGGTGCCGCCGAAGGAGTTGCCCCAGCGGTCGCCCAGGTAGAGGTACGAGGTGCCCGAAGTGCCCTGCACGGGAAGGACGTACGCGGTCTGCGAGCCGTAGGCCGTGGAGTCGCCGATGCTGGTCATCGAGGTCCAGGGGCCGGCGAGGTTCGTGGCCGTGGCGTACTGCTGCTGGTTGGGGTTCCAGCCGGTGGCGCCGGATGTCAGCATGAAGTACACGCCGTTTCGCTTGAACAGCGCCGGGGCCTCGCGGTGGCCGCCCGGCCAGGGGTTGGCGACCAGGCTCGCGATGCCGGTGTAGTCGGCGGTGAGCCTGTAGATGTGCAGGTCGTAGTTCTCGTTGGCGGCCGAGGCCATGTATCCGGTTCCGTCGGTGTCGACGAAGACGGTGATGTCGCGGGACATGTGCTGTCCGAGCGGGCGGAAGCTGCCTTTCCAGGTGTAGGTGCCGTCGACGGTGTCGGAGACGGCGACGGCGGCGCGGGCCTCGCTGTAGTCGGTGCCGTTCTCCTTGTGCATCCACATGACGAACTTGCCGGTGGCCGCGTTGTACATGACCTTCGGGCGCTCGATGTTGGCGGTGGCCAGCTCGGAGGAGGACGACTGGGTCAGGACGTGGCCCCGGAACTCCCAGTTCTTCAGGTCGGTGGAACGGTAGGCGTCGACGTAGCGGAAGGTGTTGTCGGCGTTGCGGTCCTCGCCGAACCAGTAGTAGTAGGCGCCGACCTTGACGACCCCGCCGCCGTGGGCGTGCACCGGGTCGCCCGACGTGTCCGTGAACTGCGTGCCGTTGACGATCGTCTGCGGTGCCGCCTGGGCCGGTCCGGCCGTCGCCAGGGCGGCGGCGAGGGCGCAGCACAGGGCGAGCAGGATCGCGTACGCGCGTCTCATCTCACGCACCCTCCTTCACGGTGTCGGCCACGGGGACGCCGAAGTCCGGGGTGCCGTCCGGCTTCCAGCCGAGCTTCTGGATCCGGGTGTGCCGGTTGGGGTCGTGCAGTGGGTCGCCGGCGATCTCCTTGTACTGGCGGGCGTGGTAGACGAGGACGTCGGTCCGGCCGTCCTCGGCGACGGTGAAGCAGTTGTGGCCGGGGCCGTACTGCTTCGTGGTGTCGTTGCTGGTGAACACCGGGACCGGCGACTTGCTCCAGCTCCGCGCGTCCAGCAGGTCGCTGTGCGCGTCGGCGGTCAGCAGGCCCATGCAGTAGTGCCAGTCGGTGGCGCTGGCCGAGTAGGTGAGGAAGACCCGCCCGTTGCGCTGCAGGACGCAGGGGCCCTCGTTGACCTTGTAGCCGACGCACTCCCAGTCGTACTCCGGCGTCGACAGCCGGACCTGGGGGCCGGTCAGCGTCCACGGGTCGGCCATCTTCGAGATCCACAGCGCGGTGTTGTTGTCCATGCCGGGTTCGTGCTGGGCCCAGACCAGGTAGCGGGTGCCACGGTGCTTGAAGGTGGTGGCGTCGAGGGAGAAGGTCTCCCAGGCGGTCTTGATCTGCCCCCGCTCCACCCATGTCCCCTCGAACGGGTCGGGGTTCGCGTTCTCCAGCACCCAGATGCGGATGGCCCACACGTCCTCGGCGGGGGCCGAGGCGAAGTAGATGTACCACTTGCCGCCGATCCGGTGCAGCTCGGGCGCCCAGATGTGCGCGCCCATCGGACCGGTCGCGTGCGCCCGCCAGATCACCGACTCGGCGGCCGTGGACAGGCCGTTCAGGGTACGGGCGCGGCGCAGGACGATGCGGTCGTACTCGGGGACGGTCGCCGTGAAGTAGTAGTGGCCGTCGGTGTGCCGGGTGATGTGCGGGTCGGCGCGCTGGACGACGAGGGGGTTCACGTAGGGGGCCGCCTTCGGGACCGCGGACGCGGACGGGGACGCGAGTGCGGGGGTCGCGGACGTGGCCGCCAGGGCGCCGGCGGCTGCGGCGCCCTTCAACAGCAGGCGGCGGGCGGGGAGGTGGGGAGGGTGGGGGTCGCGGCTCATGCGGACTGCCTCTCGGTGGGGAAGCAAGGAGGTTCGATGTTCGATATGTCGGACCTCATCTGCTATTCCGAACGCCGAAAAGGTAAAGGTGAGCCACGAGAGGGTCAATGGGTCTGACGGCAAGGAGGAGAAAGCGCTTCCCCTCCTCAGCTCGCGGGGGCTGACGGCCACGCGGTCACACATGGGGCGGCCATGAGGGATCCCCAGCGGGAGCGGGTGACCGTGACGGGGGCGTTCACATGTTGGGCAAGCTGTTCACGAACGACTAGCGTCGTGACATGACCAGCGACACCTCCCCCAGCCTCGCCGACGCCCTCGCCGCCGGGACGGTCGTGCTCGACGGCGGCATGTCCAACCAGCTGGAGTCGGCCGGGCACGACCTGAGCGACGAGCTGTGGTCGGCGCGGCTGCTCGCCGAGCGGCCCGAAGCGGTCACCGAGGCTCACCTCGCCTACTACCTCGCGGGCGCGAGCGTGGCGATCACCTCCAGCTACCAGGCCACCTTCGAGGGCTTCGGCAAGCGCGGCATCGGCCGGGGCGAGGCCGCGCGGCTGCTCGGGCTGAGCGTGGAACTGGCCCGGGAGGCGGCCCGGCAGGCCCGTGGAGCGGGTGTCTCGCGCCCGCTGTGGGTGGCTGCCTCGGTCGGGCCGTACGGGGCGATGCTCGCGGACGGCTCCGAGTACCGGGGCCGCTACGGGCTGAGCGTGGACGAGCTGGAGCGGTTCCACCGGCCCCGGATGGAGGTGCTGGCCGCCGCCGCGCCGGACGTGCTGGCGCTGGAGACCGTCCCGGACGCCGACGAGGCCGCCGCGCTGCTGCGGTCGGTACGGGGGCTGGGGGTGCCGGCCTGGCTGTCGTACACCGTCGAGGGCCTGCGGACGCGGGCCGGGCAGCCCCTGGAGGAGGCGTTCGCTCTCGCCGCCGACGCGGACGAGGTGATCGCGGTCGGCGTCAACTGCTGTGCGCCGGAGGATGTTCGGGATGCGGTGGAGATCGCGGCGCGCGTCACCGGCAAGCCGGTCGTGGTGTACCCCAACAGCGGGGAGGCCTGGGACGCGCAGGCGCGGGCCTGGCGCGGGGGCACCACGTTCGGCACCGAGCGGGTGAAGGCGTGGCGGGAGGCGGGCGCACGGCTGATCGGGGGGTGCTGCCGGGTGGGTCCGGAGGCGATCGGCGCGCTCGCGGGGGCGCTGGCGGCTTGATCCGGTAGTCGACACCGTTCCGGCTCCTCGCACAGTCCCCCACCCGGGGGACGCCGGAGTACGCAGAGCACTCCTCGATCGAACGGCGCCCCCGAGCGCCGGTGACGGTGCGCATCCACGTCCGTACTGTCAGTGGTGGACCGGGTACAGCCTCTCCATCCGGTGACCTGAGCCGTGCCCCTGCCACCGGCCGCCCGGAGCCTCCCACCGGGCGGCCGGCCCCTTCCCTGCCCGGGGCCGCGGGACACTGGCCCGCCGCTCCGCCGGGACGCCGGCCTCCCGGCGCGGGAACCGGTTGCCGTACGGCGTGGTTCCCAGGGGAGACAGGGGCCCGGATGACCACCGTGCAGGTGCCCTACGAGGAGCTGGGCCGGCCGTGCGCACCGCGCTCGACCGGTGCGCCGGCAGCGGGTCGGCGCACCCGCTGCCGGGCACGCGTGGGGTGGTGCGGGACTCGGTGGCAGCCATGAGTGGCCGAGGGGCGGGTCAGCGGCGCAGGGTGCCCACCGAGCGGCGCAGCCGGCGCATCGCGGCGGCGAGTTCGGCGCCGGGGGCGCGGGGCACCGAGTGCCGCGGGGGTTCCGGGAGCGCGGGCGCGGCCGACCACAGGGCGACCTCCGCGTCCCGGGGGCCGTACGCGGTGTGCGGAACGCCGTCGCCGAAGACCCGCACCGGGTGCGTGGCGTCCCAGGCCGCCCAGCCGGGGTCCCCGGTCGTCGCGAACCGCACCCAGGCGGTGTGCATCGCGTCGCACAGCTCCTGCGGGGCGCCCTCGCCGGCCAGCCGCTTCGACTCGGGCACGTCCCCGGTGTCGAAGACGAATCCCAGCTCCAGCGCGTGGCAGGCGCCGAGGCCGGGGAGGCGGGACGGCCAGGCGAACTCGTACAGGTAGGAGGTGCCGGGGCGGGCGTCGGCGAGCCGGTGCAGCGGTACCCGCAGCAGGTGGTCGGTGACCATCTGGCCGACGATCTCGGCGGTCCCGGCGTCGGGGTGCAGCGCACGGTAGCCGCGCGGTATCTCGTGGCCGGCGTGACAGCGGGCCATGGCCCCGGCCAGGGCGAACGCGCCGAGCCGGTCGACGCGCTCCAGCAGCCCGCCGGGCACCAGCCACAGCCGGTACTCGTCCCGGGTCCAGCCCATGAGCAGCTCGACGTCCCGGGCGGCGGCGCCCTCGGTCAGCGCCTTCAGCGGGTCGCGGGGCACGAGGTCGCCGTCCGCGACGATACCGAACGCGGGGCCGCCCAGCACCGGGCTGCTGAGCCGGCCGACCTCGGCCTGGGTGCGCAGCAGCAGTTCGCGGTCGACGGCGGCGAACGCCTCGGCGGTGGCGGGGATCTTCAGCCGGGTGGCCATCCGGCGCACCATCCGCCGTACCTTCTCGCGGTCCAGGATCTCGGGCGGGCCGCTCTGCAGCACCGCCCGCCGGATCAGGCCCCGCGTCCGGGGCGCGGCGAGCAGGACGCCGGCGCTGATGGCACCGGCCGACTGGCCGCACAGGGTGATCCGGCCGGGGTCGCCACCGAAGGCCTCGATCGCCTCGTGCACCCAGCACAGGGCGGCGAGCTGGTCGCGCAGGCCGGGGTTCGGGGGCGCGTCCGGGAACAGTCCGTAGCCCTCCACTCCCAGCCGGTAGTTGACCGAGACGCAGACGACGCCGTCACGCGCGAAGGCGCTGCCGTCGTACACCGGCACGGCCGAGGAGCCCCTGGTCAGCGCGCCGCCGTGCAGCCAGACCAGCACCGGGAGCTTGGCGCCGGGTCCCGGTTCGGGGGTCCAGACGTTGAGGTTGAGGCAGTCGTCGCCGGGGATCACCGGGTCGGACAGGTACGGGGCGAACGCCTCGGAGTACGGCGGCTTCGGCGCGGTCGGCCCGAACGCGCCGGCGTCCCGCACCCCGTCCCAGGGCTCGGGCGGCCGGGGTGGGCGGAACCGCAGGGGGCCGAAGGGCGGGGCGGCGTACGGGATACCGCGGAAGACCGCGACACCCCGCTCGTACCGGCCGCGTACGGCTCCGTGGGGCGTTCTGACCACGGGGCCCGTCTGGTCTGCCGTCATCGCCCACCAGCCCTTCGCCGCGCGTGCAGTGTTCCTTCAGAGCACCACACCGGCCGCGGGTATTCCGGTGCACGGGCCCCGCGTGTGGGCCATTCGGCGTACATCAGGGCGCCGCAGCCCAGCTGGTCGTATCCGCCGGAGGGGGAACCGCAGTCGCCGCCTCCGCCCTCGAGGGCCGCCGCTGGGCCGCCGTACGAACTGGCCGGAGCTGCCCTGGCCGTTGACGCCGAGGTCGCTCCCAGGGCCCCGTACCGCGAAGGTCCCGTCCTCGTGGGCGATGCTGTGCGGGCGGCGGGGTGCCGACGGTGCGGATGAGGGTGCCGGTGGCGTCGCCGGCCGCGTTACCCGCGGTGGTGGTGGCGGTGAACTCGCCGGTCCCGGTGGGTGTTCCGGAGACGAGGCCGGTGCGCTCGTGGACGCGCGGGCCGTCGGTGCCGGAAGCGGGCCGGCCCCGGCCCGGCACGGCCCACCTCCCGAGCCCCACCGATTGACCCGTCTTTCTCGGCAGACATACGGTAGAAGGCGCTTTCTGAAACTGTTTCCCCGCGTTCGTCAGGAGAGCCATGCCCAGCCCTCAGCCGCCGCGGGCCGTGTTCGCGATGGATCCGGTACACCTCCCGCTGCTCTTCCCCCCACCGCTCATGGACCGGCTGAGGCGGACGGCCGACATCGACCCGGCGTTCGTCGTACGGGACTTCGCCGATCCGGTGGTGGCCGAGGCCCTGGCCCCGGCCGAGGTGCTGATCACCGGCTGGGGCTGCCCGCACCTGGACGCCGGCGTCCTCGCCGCGGCCCCCGGACTGCGGGCCGTCCTGCACGCCGCGGGCTCGGTCCGCTCCCTGGTCGGCGAGGCCCTGTGGAAACACGGCGTCACCGTGTCCAGCGCGGTCACCGGCAACGCCCTGCCGGTGGCGGAGTACACGCTCGCGATGATCCTGCTCGCCGGCAAGGACGTCTTCGACCACCGCGAGCGCTACCGCCGCGAGCACACCTGTCCGACCCCCGCCGAGACCGCGGCCACCGGCAACCTCGGCCGCCGCGTCGGGGTCGTCGGCGCCTCCCGCGTGGGCCGCCGGCTCCTGGAGCTGCTCCGGCCGTTCGACCTCACGGTGCTGTTGCACGACCCCTACGTGAGCCCCGCCGAGGCCGCCGCGCTGGGGGCGGAACTGCTGCCGCTGGAGGAGCTGTTGCGGCGCAGTGACATCGTCACCCTGCACGCCCCCGACATCCCCGAGACCCACCACATGCTCGACCGCACCCGGCTCGCCCTCGTCCGGGACGGGGGCGTGCTGATCAACACCGCTCGCGGTGCGCTGGTCGACCACGAGGCACTGACCGAGGAACTGGTCTCGGGACGCCTGTACGCGGTGCTCGACGTCACCGAACCCGAGCCGCTGCCCGCCGGTTCCCCGCTGTACCGGCTGCCCAACGTCTTCCTCACCCCGCACATCGCGGGCTCGCTCGGCAACGAGCTGCAGCGGCTGGGCGCGATCGTGGTGGACGAGCTGGAGCGGCTGGCCGAGGGGCTGCCGCCGCTGCACGAGGTGCGGCACACGGATCTGGCCCGGGTCGCCTGATGCCCGCGGCGGACGCCGTCCACAGGCCCACCAGCCCGGAGTGACCATGGGACGCGGTTTCCGCACCGGCGCGGGCGGGACCCGGGCAGGCGGGAAGCGCGCCACGACGTCGAAGGAGCCGGAACGGTGAGTCAGCGCAAGGCGCCCGGTGACGCCGGCCGGGCGACCATCCGCGACGAAGCCAGCCCCGCAGGGTGGCGGCGCCCTCGACGCCCTTGGCCACGTGAGCGAACGCGGCACCGGTGACGTAGTCCAGGTCCCGGATGACCTTCATCTTCGCTGGTCGGCACGGCCGGCGACGACCCCGAGCGGGAGCCGGCGCTGGTGAACCTCATGCGGCAGCAGGGCGTGGCCGCGGTGGTGCTGCTGGGCGGTGCGTACGACTACGACGAGTACCAGCTGCGCATGGCCCGCTTCGCCCGCTCCCTGGACGCGACCGGATCCCGTCTCGTCCTGGTGGGCAGGCCTCCCCTGGAGGGCGACGCCCCGGCCACGACGGTCGACTACGACAACGAGGGCGGCGCCTACGCGATGGCCGGCCACCTGCTGTCGGCCGGCCACCGGCGCATCCTCGTGCTGCCGGGACGCGCCGAACTCACCACAGCTCAGGGCCGGTTGAGGGGAGACGACATCGGTGGCCGACCGGCGCGAGGGCGGCGCGGGCCGCCGCAGGGGCGCCGACGGCGAGCACGTGGTGCCGGGCGCCCATGCCGTCGTACGCCACTCCGTGCGGCCGCCCGCCGGTCGGGTACAGCCCTCGCCGTGGAACGCCGAGGGCGTTTCGTAAACGGTTTCCCCGGGGTCTTCAGCAGCCGAGCTGTTGGAGGCGGCCCACATCGACAGCGCCGGTGAGCTGCGGAGGAACACCCGTGTCTTCCCGCCGTGTTGACGCGCATCTATCGTAGGAAGCGCTTTCTGCATGGTCGGTGCGCAGGCCGCGGAAGCAGCGTTGGTCGCAACTTTCGGTGGCCCACGGGCGGGCCGGAGAGGTGGTTCCCTATGGTCCGTGCGGGGAGTGCGAGCGTGGCGGCCGGCCCGACGCTGGCGGTGGTGGCCCGTGAGGCGGGCGTGTCGGTGCCCACCGCGTCGAAGGTGGTCAACGGCCGGGAGGACGTCGCACCGGAGACCCGCCGCCGGGTGACCGAGGCCCTCGACCGGCTCGGCTATGTGCGCCGCCCCCGCTTCGACGCGTCGAAGGCGCCGGGCCTGGTCGACCTGGTACTGCACTCGCTGGACAGTTCCTGGTCGGGTGCCGTGCTGCACGGGGTGGAGGCAGCGGCGTACGAGGCGGGCCTGGAGGTGGTGGTCTCGGCCGGGCCGAGCCGCAGCGGGGGCGCCCGGCCGGAGCGCGGCTGGCTGGACAAGCTGACCACGCGCGGCTCCTCGGGCGTGCTGTTCAACCTGGCGGAGCTGTCCGCCGCGCAGTACGCGTGGCTGGACCAGCACCGCATCCCGTACGTGCTCATCGACCCGGCGCACGAACCGCCGGCCGGAGTGGTCTCGATCGGGGCGGCCAACTGGCAGGGCGGGGTGAGCGCGACCGAGCACCTGCTGGGGCTCGGTCACGAGCGGATCGCGGTGATCGCCGGGCACCGGCGCGCGATGGCCGACGGCGCCCGGGTGGCCGGCTACCGTTCGGCGCTCGCCGCCGCGGGTGTACGGCACCGCGCCGAGTACGTGCGGCACGCGGGCGGTGACGAGGCCACCGCCCGGCTGCGCACGCACGAGCTGCTGGACCTGCCCGAGCCGCCGACCGCGGTGTTCGTGTGCTCGGACCGGATGACGCTCGGGGTGTACGCGGCGCTGGCCGAGCGGGGGTTGCGGGTGCCGGACGACATGAGCGTGGTGGGCTTCGACGATCTGCCCGAGGCGCGCTGGGTCGCCCCGGCGCTGACCACCGTCCGCCAGCCGCTGGCGGAGATGGCGGCGACGGCGCTCCGGCTGCTGGTGCGGATGATGCACGGCGAGCGCCCCGAGGGCACCCGGACGGAACTGTCGACCCGGCTGGTGCAGCGCGCCAGCACGGCCCGGCCCGCGGCGCACCACCCGGCGCACCACTCGGCGGCCCGCGCGGCGGCGCCGACCGGGCGGCCAACTGCGTGACGGCAGCGGCCGATTCGGGCACCGGACGGTGACCCCGCCCCCGCTGAGGTCGTTTTCCGGGCATGAACCACACCACGCGTACCGCCGCGGCCCTGGTCGCGGCCGCAGTCGCCTTGGTCACCGCCTACGGCACGGCCCATGCCGCCGACCGCGTCCTCGCTCCCGGTCCGCACCGCGCCACCGTGGCCTCGCCCGCCGACGAGCACGACCCGAAGGAGGACGTCGAGCTGGACGAGAACGGCCGCCCCGACCTCACCGAGGACTGAGTCCCGGGAGGTGCCCGGCCGCATGGCGACGGCCGGGCACCTCCCGCAGGGGTGCCCGGCCGCTTCCCTCTTCTGCTGTCGCTCAGTCCTCCTCGCCCCGGCCGGCGCCGACGAGGGCCTCCACCACGTCCACGGCGCTGCCGTCGTGGTCGCTGCCGGCGGTGCCGCTGCCTGTCTGCGCGTTGCCCGTGCGGTCGACCTCCAGGATCGAGTCCTGCTCCGAATTGTCGACACCGGTCCGCGAGTTGTCGATCACGGTGATCAGGCCTCCGGACGCGACGGCGGGTACGGCGCCGGCTCCGAGGAGCACGGCGGCGACCGCCGTGGCCATGCCGAGCCGGGGTAACGCACGGGTCACACGCCCACGCCCTCGGGGGTGAGCCGGTCGCGGGCGATGTTGCGCTCCAGCAGGCTGGTGGAGGCCTTCACGCCGACCCCGCTCGCGGGATCCACCTCGGGCAGCCGGCCGTCGGCGGCCTTGAGGTCCGAGAGCGCGGAGTCCATCGCCTCGTGCGCGGCGAACAGGCACGGGGTGCTGTAGATGGCGACGTCCACGCCGAGGTCGGACAGTTCGCCGAGGGACAGGCGGGGCGACTTGCCGCCGGCGATCTGGTTGAACAGCAGCGGCTTGTCCCCGACGACCTCGCGGATCCGCTTGATCCACTCGACGCTGCGCACCCCGTCGACCAGGACCACGTCGGCTTCGGTGGCCGCCAGCTGTTCGGCGCGGTGCAGGATGTCGTGCTCGTCGGTGGCGTCCGTACGGGCGACGACGACCAGGTCCTTGCGGGTCTCCAGGACCTTGTGCAGCTTCTCCAGGTACTCGTCCAGGGGCAGCACCTGCTTGCCGTCGGCGTGGCCGCAGCGGCGGGGCCGCTTCTGGTCCTCCAGGATCACCCCGGAGGCGCCGATGCGCTCCAGTCCCTCGACGACGTGACAGGCGACCTCCGGGTCGACGTACCCGTCGTCGATGTCGACCAGCAGGTGGTGGTGCGGGAACGCGCCCCGCAGCCGCTGTACGAAGGCCACCATGTCGGGCCAGGCGATGAATCCGATGTCCGGCAGTCCGTAGTACGAGGCCGCGAAGCCGAAGCCCGATACGAACATCCCGTCGTAGTGCTTGGCCGCGATCGACGCGGAGTACATGTCGTACACGCCGATCAGCGGTGTGGTCCCGGGCCCGGCGATGCGCTCGCGCAGCTTCTTCCCGTAATTCAAGGTCCGGCTCCTCCTGTGGGTGGGTGACGCGGGCGGAAGGGGGGTGGCCCGCCGCGTCCGGCGCCCTTTGCCAAGACAAGAGCATGTCTAGATAGTCACGTGACCTTCGCCCTACGCCAGCTTTACTCACTCGAACGGCGGAACCGGTTCACCGCAGAAACGTCACTCGGCGAGCCGCCCCGCCCAGATGAGCCCGCCGTTCAGGTGGGCCAGGAAGACCGGGTCGCGGTAGGCGTCGGCACAGTGGCCGAGGGCGGTGTAGAACACACGTCCGTCTCCGGGGCCCTGTTCGCGGCACCAGGCCAGCGGATGGTCCGCGCCCATCCCGCCGCCGTCGTACGACGTCTCGTCGGCGCGCAGCAGCACCCGGGCCCCGCCGCCCGGAGCGCGGTCGAAGTCGTACCACTCGTCGGTGAATTCCCACCCGGCCGGCAGCTGCCGGGTGGCGGGATGGCCGGGGTCCGCGACGAGGATCCGGCCCCGCTGGCAGGCGGGGTGCCGGGTGAAGCGGGCGCCGAGCAGTTCGCCGTAGTACGGCCATCCGTACTCGGTGCAGGCCGCCGCGTGCACGCCGGCGAAGCCGCCGCCCGAGCCGACGTACCGCTCCAGCCGCTCGCGCCCGGCCGGGGTCAGCACGTCACCGCTGGTGGAGAGGAAGACCACGGCCGCGAACCCGTCCAGCGGCCGTTCGAGGTCCGCGGGGTCCTCGGTGTGCTCGACAGCGAACCGGCCGAGCGCCCGGACGGCGGCGACGGCGTCCGGGATGGAGTCATGACGGTAGTCGGCGGTACGGGTGTACACGAGGAGACGAGGAGGCATGCCACGGGACTCTAGGCGGACGCGCGCCTGCCCGGCAGACGCCTCCGGTCACCGGTGGCCGGCCCGGTCAACCGCCCTCGCCCACATGGTTGTCGGGCGCTCCGTCGCCGTACGACGGAAGGTCGCCGCGCCGCACCGGGGCCGTGGCCGTGGCCGTGGGGGCCGGCGGCAGGAGTGCGGCGAGTTCCGCCGGCGTGGGGCGGTGCACGGCGTCCGCCGCTCTGCGGAGCACACCGGGCGCGACCTTCTCGCCGCCGATCCGCACCACGTGACCCTTCGCCGGTGCGAGGCAGGCATAGCCCTCGGGGCAGTCGGCGGCGCTGCCCCGCTCCGCGTAGAGGTGGAGCACGGCACCGTTCTTCGCCCAGTACGCGGCGGAGAAACCGTCGTCACCGTTCACCCCGACCGACTGCTGCGCGAGCGTGAAGCCCGGCACGTCCGTGACGTAGACCAGTTCCGGTGCGATACCCAACGCCCGCAGTCGGGCGTCCGTTCCGGGCTGCCGCGTGGCGGTCGGCGTGGGCCGCCCGGTGGCGGTCGGCGCGGGCTCCCGGGCGTCGCCGGTGTCCGCCTTCTCGGTGCCGCACGCCGTGAGCAGTGCCGGGAGGAGGAGCAGCGGCAGGGCGCGTGCGGTTCGGATCATGTGCCCATGGTGCCGCACGGCCGTTCCCCGGGGCGGCCCCGGTCCCGTAACCTCCCGCACGATGAACGCCATTCCGCCGCTGCTGGACCATCTCGTCCTCGCCACGCCCGACTTGCGCGCGACGGTCGCGGACTTCGCCCGGCGGACCGGGGTCACACCGGCGCCCGGCGGGGTGCACCTCGGACTGGGTACGCGCAATCACCTGGTGGGGCTGGGCGGCCGGAGCTATCTGGAGATCCTCGGGCCCGATCCGGACCAGCCCGAGCCGGCCGGGCCGCGCCCGCTCGGCGTCGACCGGCTGGCCGGGCCCTTGGTGCTGACCTGGGCCATCAGCCCGCCCGACCTGGACGCGGCGATCGCCGGGGCGCGGGCGCGGGGCCATGACCCGGGTCCGGTACGGCCGATGAGCCGCCGCACCCCGGACGGCACCCTGCTGCGGTGGCGGCTGACCGACGCCGGTCCCGGGGAGGCCACGGGCCTGGTGCCGTTCCTCATCGACTGGGGCGACTCCCGGCACCCGGCCGCCTCGGGCCTGCCGGTCACCCCGCTGCTGGCGGTGTCGGCCTCGGCCCCCGACCCTGAGGAGCTGCGCGGCCGACTCGCTGCTCTGGGCACCTCACTGACGCTCCGCCCGGGACCGGCCGCGCTCTCCTTCACCGTCGACTCCCCGAACGGGCCGGTCACCTTCGGCTGAGTGCCGGACCCGCCTGTCGTCCGGGAGTGTCCGGCTGCCGGACGCGGCTTCGCCGGTCCGAGCCGTGTACCACCTCGCCGGCGAGGGATCGGTGGGCGGCGGGGAGTTCGTCGGCGGTCCGGTCGGCGGTAGGCGACACCGGGGCGGGCGTGGTGAAGGGCCGTGTGTGCGGGTGCGAGCGAGGCTGGTGAACCGCTTCGGCAACGCCCGGGTGATCTTCGCCGGACTGCTTCCGGCCCCGCTGTCGTACGCCCTGTTCCTGCCGCTCGGGGCCGACTGGACCGTTCCCTTCGCGGACGCGGAGCCGACGGGCTACGGCCTGGAGTGGCGGGCCGGCACCGCACCCCCATGATTGAACATGTTCAATTCCATGCCTAGGATCGGGCCCCTCGCTGTCGCACGAAGGAGGGGGTATGCGCGACGAGGAGAGGTCCGCCGCGGGCGGACTGAGGCACGGGCTCGCCCAACTGGTGCGGTTCGGCATGGTCCAGGTCCGTGCCTGCGCCTTCGCCGGGGCGCTGCTGGCCGGGATCGGCGCCTCCCGGCTGCTGCCCCCGCTGCCCGTGGCGCGCTACGACCTGATCCTGGTCTACGGCGTGCTGCTCACCCTCGTCGCCCGCCGGGTCGGCTGGGAGACCCGGCGGGACACCGCCGTGATCGCCGTGTGCCATGTGCTGGGCCTCCTGTTCGAGCTGGTCAAGGTGCGCCTGGGGTCGTGGAGTTACCCGGAGGACGCCCTCACGAAGATCGCCGGGGTGCCGCTCTACGGCGGCTTCATGTACGCGGCGGTCGCCAGTTACGTCTGCCGGGCCCGGCGGCTGATGCGACTGCGCTACACCCGCTACCGCGCCGCCGCCACGACCCTGGTGGCCGCCGCCGTCTACCTCAACTTCTTCACCCACCACTGGATACCGGACCTGCGCTGGCCGCTCGCGGTGGCGATGACCGCCGCGACCGCCGGGAGCTGGGTGGGCTTCAGCGTGGGCACCCACCGCTACCGCATGCCACTCGCCGTCTCCTTCGTCCTGATCGGTTTCTTCCTCTGGGTCGCCGAGAACGCCGCGACCTACGCGGGCGCCTGGAGCTACCCGCAGCAGCTCGGCGGCTGGCAGCCGGTGCCGCTGACCAAGTTCGGCGCCTGGTCCCTGCTGATCAGCGTCACCTTCGTCCTCGTCGAGCGCCTCGGATCATCCGGTCCGGACCGCCGCGCCGGGCACCCCGAACCCGGCCGGCCCGCCACCGGTGTGCCCGGTGTTCCCGGTGTCCGATTCCTTCAAGACCGGCTGACCGGCCGCCGCCTACGGTGACCGCATGACCGTACAATTCGCCGTGACCGGCCTGGTGGCCTCCGATCTGGCCGCCTCGCTCGCCTTCTACCGCCGCCTCGGACTGGTCTTCCCCGAGGGAGCCGAGGACCAGCCGCATGTCGAGGCCGCCCTGCCCGGCGGGCTGGTGCTCGCCCTGGACACCGAGGAGACCATCCGCTCCTTCCAGCCCGGCTGGCAGCCGCCCGCCGGCGGAGGGCGGGTCTCGCTCGCCTTCCGCTGCGACTCCCCCGCCGAGGTCGACGCCCGGTACGAGGAGCTGGTGGCCGCCGGCCACCACGGGGAACTGAAGCCGTGGGACGCCTTCTGGGGCCAGCGGTACGCCGTCGTGCACGACCCCGACGGCAACGAGGTCGCCCTGTTCGCCCCGCTACCCGTCTCCGGCGAGTAGCTCCCCGAGCGGCATCCCCGCCAGCTGCCGCACCTCCCGCGCCAGATGCGGCTGGTCCGCATAGCCCGCACGGACCGCCGTCTCCGCGTACGGCGTCCCGGAGCGGGCCAGGCTCAGCGCGCGCTGCAGACGCAGGATGCGGGCCAGGGTCTTCGGGCCGTAACCGAACGCGGCCAGGCAGCGGCGGTGCAACGTACGCTCGCCGAGGCCCAGATCAGCGGCCGTCGCGGACACCGGGCGGCCCTCGTCCAGGCACTCCACCAGCCGGCGCAGCACCGGGTCCGGGGGTCCTGCCTCCGCCGCCCGGTCGAGCGCGATGTCCTCCAGCGCGCTCGCCGGGTCGGGGTCCGCCGCGATCCGGTCGCACAGCCTCCGGACCCGCGCTGTGGGCCAGAGGTCCGCCAACTCCACCCGGAAGTCGCGTAGTTCGTGCGCCGGGACGCCGAGCAGCGCGGGTGCGGTCCCGGGGAAGAAGCGGACACCGGCCCAGGAGCGGGCCGGGCCCTCAGGGGCGTAGGGGCGGGTGTCGGGCCCCGCGACCAGCAGCCGGCCCTCGCTCCACAGCAGGTCCATGCAGCCGTCGGGCAGCACGGGCCGGGCGCCGGAGCCGGCCGGGGAGTTCGTCCACACGACCGCGCCGGTCAGCCGGGATGCCCGCTCCGTGTACACGGGAGCCAGCGTACGTCGCCGGGGGTGCCCGTGTGCGGCCTCCGCGCTCAGCCCGGCCGATGGACCGCTCAGCCCGGCCGGCGGACCACGGACGGCGAGGGCGCCCGGGCGGGGCCGGCGCCGGGAGCCGTCGTCGGGGCCGGTGCCGGGGCCGGGGCACCGAACAGCGGGAGGGCGTGGCGTATGCGGAAGCGGCGGGCGTAGACCGCGGTGGCCCCGGCGGTCAGGGCCAGCAAGAGGAGGGAGAGGACACGGTCGAACAGCGGCACCGTGTCCGTCGGCAGCGTGGCCGCGGCCAGTGCGCTCAGACCCCCGTCCAGGAGCTGCTCGGTTCCCCAGAGCAGGGTGAGGACGCGCAGGCCGCGGCGGAACGGGGCGCTGTCCCGCCAGAATCCGGCCCGTACGCGGACCGCGCTTCCCCGGTGCAGTCGCTGTCCCAGCTGGAAGGCCAGGGGTCTGCCGGTGAACGCGGTGGCGAGCGCCCAGCCGCCGACCGCGAGGGACAGTGCGGCGTTCTTGAACAGCAGGACCCGGGGGCCGCCGCCGATCAGGGACACCAGTGCGGCGGTGGCCAGCAGCACCGTCAGGAACAGGTCCACTCCGTCGGTCCGGCGGTGCCGCACCGCGCCGGCCACCAGGCGCAGGGCCGGCGGCGCCCCGCTCAGCAACAGGGCGGGCGCCTGGCCGGCACCGAGTGCCCGGGCCGCGTAGTAGACGAGGAGCGGGAGGAGGATGTCCACGGCGAGGGACAGCAGGGCGCCGCGGGCCGCTCCGGGTGGCTCGGCGGGCCTGGGCGGCCCGGGAGGCTCGGGGGGCTCGGGGGGCTTGGCCTCCCCGGCCGTCCCCCGTGCCGTACCCCGCCCCCGCGTGTGTCCTGTCGGTTGCACCATGTCCGCTGCCTCCCTGCCCGGTCTCAGAGCCGTACACCTGTGTCATCACGCTAGGCGCAGGACCGTGTCCGGCGGATCGGCGCAGGGGTGGAGTGCCGGGTGGATATCCCGAGGACAAGCACAGCCGCCTTCTCCACCGCGGGGAGGAGACGGACACCTCGGGGATCAGGAAGGGCTGTCGCCGCCGTGGCCGCCATGGCCGCCGTGCCCCCCGCTGCCCTTGTGGGCGTGGTGGGGGTTCTTCGCATGGGTGCGCAGGCGGGCCGTCACGTCCTCCGGAGGGAGGAAGCGGGACCAGCGCTCGGGAAACTCGGAGGGCATGTCCGGGTCGTCGGGATCGTCGGGGTGGGCCTCGCGGGCCGCCGCGGCACGCGCGACGTACTCGGCGACCTGCGCATGCCGCACCCGCTCGTTGGCCTCGCGCGCGGCGGCCGTGGCGGCGGCGGGCCAGACCCGGTCGATGGCCGCGTTCACGGCCGCGCCGACGAGCACCGCGAAGGCGGACACACCGATCCACAGCAGCACGGCGACGGCGGCGGCGAGGGAGCCGTAGATCGTGGCGCCCTCGATGGTGTTCGTGAGGTAGATGCGCAGCAGGAAGCTGCCGAGGACCCACATCGCGAGGGCGACCAGGGCGCCCGGCACGTCCTCGATCCACGGGGAGCGGACCGGCACCGACACGTGGTACAGCGTCGTCAGGAAGACGATGGACAGGACGATCACGACCGGCCAGTACAGCACCTGGACGACCGTCTCCGACCAGGGCAGGATCCGGACCACCGCGTCCGGCCCGGCCACCATCAGCGGCAGCGCCACCGAGCCGATCAGCAGCGCCACGATGAACAGCAGGAACGCCATGATCCGGGTCTTGACGATGCCCCGGACGCCGTCCAGGCCGTACATGACGGTGATGGTGTCGATGAAGACGTTCACCGCACGCGAGCCCGACCACAGGGCGAACAGGAAGCCGATGGAGATGACGTCGGGCCGGCCGCCCTTCATCACGTCGTCCAGGATCGGCTCGGCGATCTCCTTGACGCCCTTGTCGGAGAGCACCGTGCGGGAGGCCTCCAGCAGGTTGGTCTCCAGGCTGTGGATGGTGTCGGCGCCGGTCCAGTCGTCGACGTAGCCGAGCAGTCCGATCAGGCTCAGCAGCAGCGGCGGCACGGACAGCAGCGTGAAGAACGCCGCCTCGGCCGCCAGGCCCAGGATGCGGTACTCCATGCAGGAGTTGACGGTGTCCTTGAGCAACAGCCAGGCGGTCCTGCGCTTGGATACGTTCCGGTAGAGGGCTCTGGCCCGGTGGAGCCGGCCGGCCGGCTGCTCGGGGATGTCACTTGCTGGCTGCACGTCCTAACGGTATCCGCCGCGCGGGGCCGCCCTCACCTTCCGGGGGCGATCAACGGTTCTCCGCCCCGGCTTGCCCGCGCTGTGCCACTCTGGAGGCCGTCACCGCCATCATCGCCGCCGTCCCGGGTAGGTTCGCAGTCATGGCAGGTACCTCCACCCACACCGTGACGAACCAGCCGCCCCCACTGGTCGGCTACGACGTCTTCACCGCCGACCGGGCCCTCGTGGAGGCCGTCGACCGGTACGCCGGCCCGGACGTCCTGGACGAGGTGCGCGCCGAGCTGTCGGCGCTCGGCCGGGCCGCCGGCTCGACGCAGCTGCAGGAGTGGGCGGTGCAGGCGAACGCGTACCCGCCCCGGCTGCGCAGCCACGACCGGTACGGCCACCGGATCGACGAGGTCGAGTTCCACCCCGCCTGGCACCGGCTGCTCGGCAAGGGTGTCTCGGCCGGTCTGACCGGTGCCTGGACCCGGCCCTCCGGGCACGTGCGCCGGGCGGCCGGGTTCCATGTCTGGACGCAGGCCGAGGCGGGCACCTGCTGTCCGCTGTCGATGACGCACGCGGCCGTGCCCGCGCTGCGCGCCGACCCGGAGCTGGCCGCCGAGTGGGAGCCCCGGCTGGCGTCCACGGTCTACGACCGGGAGCTGCGGCCCGCCGGTCAGAAGCCCGGCGCGCTGTTCGGGATGGGCATGACGGAGAAGCAGGGCGGCAGCGACGTCCGCGCGAACTCCACCCGGGCGGTCCCGCTCGCGGAATCCGGGACGTACGCGCTGACCGGGCACAAGTGGTTCTGCTCGGCGCCCATGTCGGACGCGTTCCTGGTGCTCGCGCAGGCCCCGGACGGGCTCACCTGCTTCCTGGTCCCGCGGGTCCTGCCCGACGGCAGCCGCAACGCCTTCCTGATCCAGCGGCTGAAGGACAAACTGGGCAACCGTTCGAACGCCTCCGCCGAGGTGGAGTTCGACGGCACCTGGGCGTGCCGGGTCGGCGAGGAGGGGCGCGGGGTGGGCACGATCATCGGGATGGTCGCCGCGACCCGGCTGGACTGCGCGCTCGGCTCGGCGGGCCTGATGCGGCAGGCGGTGGCGCAGGCCGTGCACCACTGCGCCTACCGGGAGGCGTTCGGCGGGAAGCTGGTCGACAAGCCGCTGATGCGCAACGTCCTCGCCGATCTCGCGCTGGAGTCGGAGGCGGCGACCGCGCTCGCGCTGCGGCTGGCCGCCGCGTACGACGACGGGGGCGAGCAGGAGCGCGCGTTCCTGCGGCTCGCGGTGCCGGCCGCCAAGTACTGGATCACCAAACGCTGTGCCCCGGTGGCCGTGGAGGCCGCCGAGTGCCTGGGCGGCAACGGGTACGTCGAGGACTCCGGCCTGCCCCGGCTGGTGCGGGAGTCGCCGCTGAACTCCATCTGGGAGGGTGCCGGGAACGTCCAGGCGCTGGACGTGCTGCGGGCGCTGCAGCGGGAGCCGGGCGCACTGGACGCGTGCCTCACCGAGATCGGCCGGGCGCACGGCGCCGACCACCGGCTGGACCGTGCGGTGAAGGACCTGTTCACCGAACTCGCCGACCTGGACGGCATCGAGGGCCGGGCCCGCCGCCTGGTGGAACGGCTCGCCCTCGCCCTCCAGGGCTCCCTCCTGGTACGGCACGCGCCCCCGGAGGTCGCCGACGCCTTCTGCGCCTCCCGCCTGGGCGGCGACCACGGGGCGTCGTTCGGCACGCTGCCGGCGGGCCTGGACCTGGAGTCGGTGGTGGACCGGGCGAGGCCGGTCTGACCTGTCCGAAGGGCACGGGCTCCGGCCGGACCCCCGGAGGGAGGGGGTGATGCTGCGCCGACACGGCACCACCCCCCACCGCCTGGGTCAAGTCTCAGCCACTCCGCGACGGTCCACCAGGGTTGCAGGGGGTTGCAACTTATGGGGGCACGTGCGCGGAGTCTGTGCCTCCGCCATGCCCGGAGCGGCAGTATGAGGGGCACAGCCGGACCGGATTCCGCCGCCCGGACGGCTTGACAAGTGTGTTCGACACCCTTTCCGGGAGGACCGCAGTGGTGAACCCGCCGATGAACGTGGCGCGCCTGGCCGCCGTGGACGCGGCACAGGCGGCGCGGGTGCTGAGCGAGGTGCGCGAGGCCACGCTCGCCGGACAACGTGCGCGGATCGCGCCCCGACCGGTGATCGAGCAGTCGTGGGGACGGGTGCTGCGCCGCGGCGTCGACCCGGAACGCGACGTCCGCTCGGGGCTGTTGTCCTCCGACGAGGTGCGGCGCCGGAGGGAGGAGTCACCGCTGCGGCATGTCCTGCCGGTGCTGCGGGAGGGGCTGCTTTCGGTCGCGGACGTCGCCCAGCACATCATGGTCGTGGCGGACGCCGACGGGCGCGTGCTGTGGCGGGAGGGGGCGCCCGCGGTGATGCGCAAGGCCGACGGGCTCGGTTTCGAACTCGGCGCGGACTGGCGGGAAGACGTCGTCGGCACCAACGGGGTGGGCACCCCGGCGGTGGTGCGGCGGCCGGTCCAGGTGTTCGCCGGTGAGCACTTCGTACGGTCACAGACCTCCTGGACGTGTACGGGCGCACCGATCACCGATCCGCGGGACGGCCGGCTGCTCGGTGTGGTGGACGTCAGCGGTCCGCTGGAGACCATGCACCCGGCCACCCTGGCCTGGGTGGACTCGGTGGCCAAGCTGGCCGAGGCCCGGCTGCGGGAGCTGCACCTGGCCTCGCTGGAGAGGCTGCGTGCGGTGGCGGCGCCGGTGCTGGCCCGGCTGGCCGGGCGGGCGCTGGTGGTGGACCGGGACGGCTGGGCGGCGGCCGTGACCGGGATGCCGTACGTACGGCGGGTGACGCTGCCCAAATCGCTGGCGCCGGGCCGCCGGTGGCTGCCCTCACTCGGTTCGTGCGCGGTGGAGCCGCTCGCCGGGGGCTGGCTGCTGCGGGCGGAGGACGAGCCCCGGGCCGGTGCCGTCCGCCGGGTCGTGCTGGACCTCGCGCGGCCGGGCCGCTGCACGGTGACGGTCAAGGAGTCGGCGGTCTCCTGGTCGCGGGAACTGAGTCCACGGCACGCCGAGTTGCTGTTCCTGCTCGCCGAGCACCGCGCCGGGCGCGGGGCGGCGGAGCTGGCCGAGGACTTGTTCGGCGATCCGTCCCGGACTGTTACCGTACGGGCTGAGATGTCCAGAATCCGGCGGTATCTTGGGGATCTTCTCCAGCATCGGCCGTATCGTTTCAGCGAGGATGCGGAAGTAGACGTGGTCCTTCCAGACAATCCGCGTGAGCTGCTCACACAGTCGACGGCACCGGCGGTGGCCCGGAAACGGAATGCCGAGCACGACGACCGGCCCGCGTAGCCGCCGACCGGTTCGGCGCCCGCGCCGACCGCGCGCCTTCCGCCCATCTGCGGGGTCTTGGCCCTGCCCGGCCCGTTCCTGCCGTAGCATCCGGTACGGGCCCCCCACCTGCTCCTCGCGTCAACGTACGGATCACGAGGCGCAGTTGGCCCGCCCTCTGGAGGAGAGATGAAGCATCGCGGCAGACACCGCCGGCGCAGGCGGGGCGCGGCACTGCGCGCCGTCCTGACCGGGACCGCGCTGGCACTCACCGCCGCCGCCACCATAATCAGCGCCTCCCAGGCCGAGGTCACCGAGGGGCCGGGCGCGCTGAAGCCGCTGACCTCCCCGGCGGACACCGGCCCGCTCCGGCTCCAGGAGGACCTGGTCCCCGCCCGCACGCTGGACCGGCTCACCGCCGCGATGGGCCGCCCGGTCGGTGTGGACGCCGTCCTGCAGAGCGCCGACCGCGGCCTGCGCGAGGCCGCCGACTGCTCCTCCGGCGACCGCGCGTCCCTGCCCGTCGCACCGGCCGCCGCCCGCGCCTACTGCTGGGACCCGGCCGACACCTCCGGCGACGCCTGGCGGCCGGCCTCCGTGACCACCTCCGGCGACGCCGACGACGACGGCGTCTGGGGCACCCACCGCGTCGTCCTCGCCGGCTGGACCCACAGCACCACCGCCGGCCGCCCCGCCGAGCGCGGCCTCGCCCGGATCGCCTTCGTCGACGCGGACGACCCCGCTCACCTCGCCTACCGCTGGGTGCTGCTGGTGGTACCGGTCGACGGCGGCCGGGACTACCGGGGCCTGACCTCCGGCATCTCCGGCATGGTCTGGTACGAGAACAAGCTCCTGGTCACCACCACGGCCGGCGGCGCCGACGCGCTCTACGTCTACGACCTCGACCGCATCCAGCGCACCACGGTCGACGGGCCCGCGATCGGCCGGGTGCCCGGCGGCTGGTCCGCCGACGGCCACCGCTACGTCCTGCCCGCCATCGGCTCGTACCGCTATACGGACGGCCGCTGCACCTCCTCCGGTCCGCCCTGCCCCGGGGCGCTGGCCCTCGACCGCGGCACGGCACCCGACAGCCTGGTCGCCGCGGAGTGGACCGCACCCGGCGCCGACCGGCGCGCCCGGCTGTGGCGGTACGCGTTCAGCACCGATCCGGCGCGCCCGGGGCTGCTCGCCACGGACGCCCGCGGGCGGGCGGACGCGGTGGAGGCGTACCGGACCCGGGCGGACGGGATCCGGGGCGTGCTGTCGTACCGGACGGCCGGGGCGGACAAGGCGTCCTGGTATGTGGGACGGCTGCCCGCTTCGCAGGACGGGCACGGCGGACTGTGGCGGCAGGACTCCGAGGGGGCCCGGGCGGCCCGCTGCGGCGCCGACGCCTCGGACCGCTGCTGGGCGCGGGAGGCGGGCTCCCTCTCCTACTGGCAGGCGACCGGCGAGGTGTGGTCGCTGTCCGACCGGATGCTCTTCGCGCTGCCGCTGGCCGACCTCGACCGTTCCCTGGACTGACCTCGCGGGCCGCGGCCCCTGGAGCCGGTCGACAGACCGGGCCGATCGACAGACCGGGCGGCGGGATGGTTCCCTGGCCCGCATGAGCAGCGTCCCTGTCACCACCTGGTCCCTGGAGCAGACCTCCCCGGCCGACCTCCTGCCCGCCGCCGCCCCCGACGGCGAGGTCCGGATCGTCCGCGCCGAGGTGCCCTCCCCCGAGTTCAGCCGGTTCCTGTACGCCTCGGTCGGCGGCGACATCCGCTGGACCGACCGGCTGGGCTGGACGTACGCACAGTGGCGGGAGTACCTGGAGCGGCCCGGTGTGGAGACCTGGGTGGCCTACGACCACGGCACCCCGGCCGGTTATGTCGAGTTGGAGCCGCAGGACGAGGGCGCGGTCGAGATCGTCTACTTCGGGCTGATCCCGGCTTTCCGCGGCCGGCGCATCGGCGGTCATCTGCTGGCGCAGGGCACGGCCCGCGCCTGGGACCTGGCCGAGCGGTGGCCGGGACGGACGCCGACCAAGCGGGTGTGGCTGCACACGTGCAGCAAGGACGGCGAGTTCGCGATGGCCAACTACCAGCGGCGCGGCTTCAAGCTGTTCGACACCAAGGTGGAGCTGGAGCCGGACGTGGCAGCGCCGGGACCGTGGCCCGGGGCATACCCCGCCTGACCTGCTGGGACAAGCCTTCCGGCAGCGCATGTGAGCGACGACACCCTTGTCCCACTCCTCGGGACAAGGGTGTCCGCATGATGGACGAAGCTGGACTGTGTCCAGATCGCCGTGACACGCTGCCGTCATGTCTGGAACTGGAATTGCCTTGGTGAGTCGGCGGCACGTCGACCTCGGCCGCATGTCCAGCGCCATCTGTCCGGCGAGCTGACGCCCCAGCACCGCCGCGAACCCCCCGCATTCCACTCTCCTTGCGCAAGGACGCGCACGCCTGCCCGCGTGCGCGCATCTGTGCAGGTCAGACCTGACTCCCACCGGTCCGAAGGACGTACAAACCATGGCCGCCACCCCACAGAACCCCGCCGCCTCCGCGCCCCGCCGCAAGGTGAGCCGTCACCGCGGTGAGGGCCAGTGGGCCGTTGGCCATTTCACGCCCCTCAACGGCAATGAGCAGTTCAAGAAGGACGACGACGGTCTCAATGTGCGGACACGCATTGAGACGATCTACTCCAAGCGGGGCTTCGACTCGATCGACCCGAACGACCTGCGCGGCCGGATGCGCTGGTGGGGGCTGTACACCCAGCGCAAGCCCGGGATCGACGGCGGCAAGACCGCGATCCTGGAGCCGGAGGAGCTGGACGACAGCTACTTCATGCTGCGCGTCCGCATCGACGGCGGGGCGCTCACCACCCGGCAGCTTCGGGTGATCGGCGAGATCTCGCAGGAGTTCGCGCGCGGCACGGCGGACATCACCGACCGGCAGAACGTCCAGTACCACTGGATCCGGATCGAGGACGTGCCCGAGATCTGGGACCGGCTGGAGGGCGTGGGTCTGTCCACGGTCACCGCCTGCGGTGACACCCCGCGTGTGATGATCGGTTCCCCGGTGGCGGGCATCGCCGAGGACGAGATCATCGACGCCACGCCGGCGCTGGAGGAGATGAAGCGCCGGGTCCTGAACAACAAGGCGTACTCGAACCTCCCCCGCAAGTTCAAGACGGCCATCTCGGGTTCGCCGCTGCTGGACGTCGTGCACGAAATCAACGACGTCGCGTTCGTCGGCGTCCGCCACCCCGAGCACGGGCCGGGCTTCGACGTGTGGGTCGGCGGCGGTCTGTCCACCAACCCCAAGCTGGGCGTGCGGCTCGGCGCGTGGGTGCCGATCGAGGAGGTCCCGGACGTCTACGAGGGCGTCATCTCGATCTTCCGTGACTACGGCTACCGCCGGCTGCGCAACCGCGCCCGCCTGAAGTTCCTCGTCGCCGACTGGGGCGCGGAGAAGTTCCGGCAGGTGCTGGAGGACGAGTACCTGGGCGGGCGCAAGCTGATCGACGGGCCCGCTCCCGAGCAGCCGGTGCAGCAGTGGCGCGACCACATCGGTGTGCACCGGCAGAAGGACGGCCGGTTCTACGTCGGTTTCGCGCCGCGGGTCGGCCGGGTCGACGGGGCCACGCTGACGAAGGTCGCCGACCTCGCCGAGGCGCACGGCTCGGGCCGGGTCCGCACCACCGTCGAGCAGAAGATGATCATCCTCGACGTCGAGCAGGACAAGGTCGACTCGCTGGTGGAGGGCCTGGAGGCGCTGGACCTCACCGCCCGGCCGTCCTCCTTCCGGCGCGGCACGATGGCCTGCACCGGCATCGAGTTCTGCAAGCTCGCCATCGTGGAGACCAAGCAGCGCGGCTCGCAGCTCATCGATGAACTGGAGCGCCGTCTGCCGGACTTCGACGAGCCGATCACCATCAACCTCAACGGCTGCCCGAACGCCTGCGCCCGTATCCAGGTCGCGGACATCGGTCTCAAGGGCCAGCTGGTCCTCAACGACGAGGGCGAGCAGGTCGAGGGCTACCAGGTGCACCTCGGCGGCGCCCTCGGCCTGGAGCCGGGCTTCGGCCGCAAGGTGCGCGGCCTGAAGGTGACGTCGGAGGAACTGCCCGACTACATCGAGCGGGTGCTGAAGCGGTTCCAGGCGGAGCGCGAGGACGGCGAGCGGTTCGCCACCTGGGCCGCGCGGGCTTCCGAGGAGGCTCTGTCGTGAGTGAGCGCGCGGCGCCTTTCTACTGCCCCTACTGCGGCGACGAGGACCTGCGTCCGCATGAGCAGGGCCATGGCGCCTGGGAATGCGGGGCGTGCAACCGCGCATTCCAGCTGAAGTTCCTCGGGCTGCTGGCCCGGGGGCTGCAGCGGGCCGACAACGGAGGGGATGACCGGATATGACGACGGCTCAGGAAGAACGTACGACCGAGGAGTTGAAGGCGCTCGCCGAGCAGGCGGGCCGTGACCTGGAGGACGCGTCCGCGCTGGAGATCCTCCAGTGGGCGGTGGACACCTTCGGCACGAAGTTCTGCGTCACCTCCTCGATGGAGGACGCCGTGGTCGCCCATCTCGCCTCGCGCGTGCTGAAGGGCGTCGACGTCGTCTTCCTCGACACCGGCTACCACTTCCCGGAGACCATCGGCACCCGGGACGCCGTGGAGGCCGTGATGGACGTCAACGTCATCACCCTCACCCCGCGGCAGACGGTCGCCGAGCAGGACGCGGAGTACGGCCCGAAGCTGCACGACCGCGACCCCGACCTGTGCTGCGCGCTGCGCAAGGTGCGGCCGCTGGAAGAGGGCCTGAAGGGCTACCAGGCGTGGGCGACGGGCCTGCGCCGCGACGAGTCCCCGACCCGGGCGAACACCCCGGTCGTCGGCTGGGACGAGAAGCGGCAGAAGGTCAAGATCTCGCCGATCGCCCGCTGGACCCAGGACGACGTGGACGCGTACATCACCGAACACGGCGTGCTCACCAACCCGTTGCTGATGGACGGCTACACCTCCGTCGGCTGCGCCCCGTGCACCCGCCGGGTCCTGGAGGGCGAGGACGCGCGGGCAGGCCGCTGGGCGGGCCGCGCCAAGACCGAGTGCGGGCTGCACGGATGACGAACGATCAGATTCAGGAGAACCACGTGACGACCGGAGCCACCGTCTGGCTCACGGGTCTGCCGAGTGCCGGCAAGACCACCATCGCCCACGAGCTGGCGGGCCGGCTGCGCGGCGAGGGCCACCGGGTCGAGGTGCTCGACGGCGACGAGATCCGCGAGTTCATCTCGGCGGGCCTCGGCTTTTCCCGGGAGGACCGGCACACCAACGTGCAGCGCATCGGCTTCGTCGCCGAGCTGCTCGCCCGCAACGGCGTCAAGGCGCTGGTGCCGGTGATCGCGCCGTACGCGGACAGCCGGGACGCGGTGCGGGGGCGGCACGAGGAGAACGGGACGCCGTACCTGGAGATCCATGTGGCGACCCCGGTCGAGGTGTGCAGCGTGCGGGACGTGAAGGGTCTGTACGCCAAGCAGGCCGCGGGCGAGCTGTCGGGACTCACGGGCGTGGACGACCCGTACGAGGAGCCGGAGAAGCCCGATCTGCGGATCGAGTCGCAGCACCAGACGGTGCAGGAGTCCGCCGCGTCGGTGTACGCGCTGCTGAGCGAGAGGGGACTGGCATGACCACGGTCGCCAAGGTGGAAGAGGGCACGGACAGCCCGTACGCCCTGTCGCACCTGGACGCTCTGGAGTCCGAGGCGGTGCACATCTTCCGTGAGGTGGCGGGCGAGTTCGAGAACCCGGTGATCCTGTTCTCCGGCGGCAAGGACTCCATCGTCATGCTGCACCTCGCGCTGAAGGCGTTCACGCCCGCGCCGGTGCCGTTCTCGCTGCTGCATGTGGACACGGGACACAACTTCCCGGAAGTCCTTGAGTACCGGGACCGTGTGGTGGCCGCACATGGGCTGCGCCTCCATGTGGCCTCCGTCCAGGACTACATCGACCGCGGTGTGCTCAAGGAGCGCCCCGACGGGACGCGTAACCCGCTGCAGACGCTTCCGCTCACCGAGAAGATCCAGAGCGAGAAGTTCGACGCCGTGTTCGGCGGCGGACGGCGGGACGAGGAGAAGGCCCGCGCCAAGGAGCGCGTCTTCTCCCTGCGCGACGAGTTCTCCCAGTGGGACCCGCGCCGCCAGCGCCCCGAGCTGTGGAACCTGTACAACGGCCGGCACGCCCCCGGTGAGCACGTCCGCGTCTTCCCGCTCAGCAACTGGACCGAGCTGGACGTCTGGCAGTACATCGCCCGCGAGGACATCGAGCTGCCGCAGATCTACTTCGCGCACGAGCGCGAGGTGTTCCAGCGGGGCGGCATGTGGCTGACCGCGGGCGAGTGGGGCGGCCCGAAGGACGGCGAGACCGTCGAGAAGCGCCAGGTGCGCTACCGCACCGTCGGCGACATGTCCTGCACCGGCGCGGTCGACTCCGACGCGACCACGCTGGACGCCGTCATCGCCGAGATCGCCGCCTCCCGGCTGACCGAGCGGGGCGCGACCCGCGCCGACGACAAGCTGTCCGAGGCCGCGATGGAAGACCGCAAGCGCGAGGGGTACTTCTAAGCATGAGCACGACCACGACCGAGGCGCTCTCGGCCACCACCCTGCTGCGGTTCGCCACCGCCGGCTCCGTGGACGACGGCAAGTCCACCCTCGTCGGACGGCTGCTGCACGACTCCAAGTCGGTCCTCGCCGACCAGCTGGAGGCCGTGGAGCGGGCCTCCGCGAGCCGTGGCCAGGACGGCCCGGACCTCGCGCTGCTCACCGACGGCCTGCGCGCCGAGCGGGAGCAGGGCATCACCATCGACGTGGCCTACCGCTACTTCGCCACGCCCCGCCGCCGGTTCATCCTCGCCGACACCCCCGGCCATGTGCAGTACACCCGCAACATGGTCACCGGTGCGTCGACGGCCGAGCTGACGGTCATCCTGGTCGACGCCCGCAACGGCGTGGTCGAGCAGACCCGCCGGCACGCGGCCATCGCCGCCCTGCTCCGCGTCCCGCACGTCGTCCTCGCCGTCAACAAGATGGACCTCGTCGGGTACGAGGAGGGGGTCTTCGCCGCGATCGCCGAGGAGTTCACGGCGTACGCGACGGAGCTGGGCGTCCCCGAGGTCACCGCGATCCCGATCTCGGCGCTGGCCGGCGACAACGTGGTGGAGCCGTCCGCGAACATGGACTGGTACGGCGGCCCGACCGTGCTGGAGCACCTGGAGACCGTGCCGGTCAGCCACGACCTGGCGCACTGCCACGCGCGGCTGCCCGTGCAGTACGTGATCCGGCCGCAGACCGCCGAGCACCCGGACTACCGGGGCTACGCGGGTCAGATCGCGGCCGGTACCTTCCGGGTGGGCGAGCAGGTCACCGTCCTGCCGTCCGGCCGGACGACGACGATCACCGGCATCGACCTGCTCGGCGAGCCGGTCGACGTCGCCTGGACGACGCAGTCGGTGACGGTGCTGCTGGCGGACGACATCGACGTCTCGCGCGGCGACCTGATCGTGCCCACGAAGGACGCGCCGGCCACCACGCAGGACGTGGAGGCGACCGTCTGCCATGTCGCCGACGCGCCGCTGACCGTCGGCCACCGGGTGCTGCTCAAGCACGGCACGCGCACCGTCAAGGCGATCGTGAAGGACATCCCGTCCCGGCTGACGCTGGACGACCTGTCCCTGCACCCGCACCCGGGACAGCTCGTCGCCAACGACATCGGCCGGGTGAAGATCCGTACCGCCGAGCCGCTGCCGGTCGACTCCTACGCCGACTCGCGCCGCACGGGCTCGTTCATCCTGATCGACCCGAACGACGGCACCACGCTCACCGCGGGCATGGTCGGCGAGTCGTTCGCGTCCCCGGAGCCGGTCAAGGACGAGACCGGCGACGACGGTTGGGACTTCTGAGCATGAGATCCCCTGACGTCTACTCGACGTTCGCGAAGGAGGGCGGCCGCGTCGGCAGCGGCGACCTCGGCAGCGGGCAGGGCGGAGTGGCGCGATGTGTGCGCTGACGTACGCGCACCGCTTGCGCGCCTCCACCCCCCACCGCCGTGAACGAAGACCTGCCGACTTCCCGGCCACGATCTGAGAGACGTGACCGCCGGGCCTCCGAGAGGAAACCCTCCCGTGCCTGCAACACAAGCCTTCCGCCGTACCCTCGCGGTGATAGCCGCGCTCCCTCTGCTCAGCCTCGCCGCCTGCGGCTACGGTTCCGAGGCCAAGGACGACGGCACCGCCAAGATCGCCGACGGCGCCGAGAAGACCGACGGGCTCGACTCCGTCAAGATCGGTTACTTCGGCAATCTCACCCACGGGACCGCGCTGGTCGGCGTGCAGAAGGGCTTCTTCCAGAAGGAGCTGGGCGCCACCGAGGTCAAGCCCGCCGTCTTCAACGCCGGCCCGTCCGAGATCGAGGCCCTCAACTCCGGCTCCATCGACATCGGCTGGATCGGCCCGTCCCCGGCGATCAACGGCTACACCAAGTCGAACGGCAAGAGCCTGAAGATCATCGGCGGTTCGGCCTCCGGCGGCGTGAAGCTGGTCGTGAACCCGGAGAAGATCAAGTCCCTGAAGGACGTCGAGGGCAAGAAGATCGCCACCCCGCAGCTGGGCAACACGCAGGACGTGGCGTTCCTCAACTGGGCCGCCGAGCAGGGCTGGAAGGTCGACGCGCAGAGCGGCAAGGGTGACGTCACCGTCGTCCGCACCGACAACAAGATCACCCCGGACGCCTACAAGTCCGGTTCCGTCGACGGCGCCTGGGTGCCGGAGCCGACCGCGTCGAAGCTGGTCGCCGAGGGCGCCAAGGTGCTGCTGGACGAGTCGACGCTGTGGCCGGACAAGAAGTTCGTCATCACCAACATCATCGTGCGGCAGGGCTTCCTCGAGGACCACCCGAAGGCGGTCGAGGCCGTTCTGAAGGCGGCCGTCGAGACCAACAAGTGGATCAACGCCCACCCGGACGAGGCGAAGGCCGCCGCGAACAAGCAGCTGGAGACCGACTCCGGCAAGGCGCTGCCGGCGGACGTCCTGGACCCGGCGTGGAAGTCCATCCGGTTCACCGACGACCCGCTGGCCGCCACCCTCGACACCGAGGCGCAGCACGCGGTCAAGGCCGGTCTGCTGGAGAAGCCGAACCTCAAGGGGATCTACGACCTCTCGATCCTCAACAAGGTCCTCAAGGCCGAAGGCGGGAGCCCGGTCGACGACGCCGGCCTCGGCTCCAGCTGACGCCGGTCCCCGATGAGTCCCCAGGAGGTGACGACCATGGCCACGACCCTCGCCAAGGCCGACGAGACCGTCGACTTCGCGGCACGCCTCGAGCACGTCTCGAAGTCCTTCACGGGACCGGGCGGGCAGCAGCTCGTCCTGGACGACATCAGCATCGATGTCGCGCCGGGCGAGTTCGTCACCCTCCTGGGGGCCTCGGGCTGCGGCAAGTCCACGCTGCTGAACCTGGTGGCCGGCCTCGACCGGCCGACCGCCGGGTCCATCACCACGGACGGCCGGCCCGCCCTGATGTTCCAGGAGCACGCCCTGTTCCCGTGGCTGACCGCGGGCAAGAACATCGAACTCGCGCTGAAGCTGCGGGGTGTTCCCAAGCCGCTGCGCCGCGACAAGGCCGAGGAACTGCTCGAACTGGTCCGGCTGAAGGGCGCGTACGGCAAGCGCGTCCACGAACTGTCCGGCGGTATGCGCCAGCGCGTGGCGATGGCCCGCGCGCTCGCACAGGAGAGCAACCTGCTGCTGATGGACGAGCCGTTCGCCGCGCTCGACGCCATCACCCGGGACGTGCTGCACGACGAGCTGACCCGCATCTGGGCGGAGACCGGACTGTCCGTGCTGTTCGTGACGCACAACGTGCGCGAGGCCGTACGGCTCGCGCAGCGCGTGATCCTGCTGTCCTCCCGCCCGGGGCGGATCGCGCGCGAGTGGGAGGTCGACATCCCGCAGCCGCGCCGTATCGAGGACGCGCCGGTGGCCGAACTGTCCCTTGAGATCACCGAAGTACTGCGTGGGGAGATCCGCCGTCATGGCCAGCACTGAGACGACACCGGTCCAGGACGCCGGGAGCGTCGAGGCGGGCCTGGACGCGCTGGAGACCACGGCCACCGGCCGCCCGTCCCTCCGGCAGACCTTCGTCGACAAGATCCTGCCGCCGATCACCGCCGTCGCGGTGGTGATCGTCGCCTGGTTCATCCTCTACCCGGTCGTCGACAACCCGACGAAGCTGCCGTCGCCGGGTGCCGTGGCGAGCGCCTTCAAGGCCGCCTGGCTCAAGGGCGAGCTGCTCGGCTACATCTGGACCAGCGTCTCGCGCGGTCTGCTGGGCTTCGCCTTCGCGCTCCTCATCGGCACCCCCCTGGGTCTGCTGGTGGCCCGGGTCACGTTCGTGCGCGCGGCCATCGGGCCGATCCTGTCCGGCCTGCAGTCGCTGCCGTCGGTGGCGTGGGTGCCCCCGGCCGTGATCTGGCTCGGCCTGAACAACTCCATGATGTACGCGGTGATCCTGCTCGGTGCCGTCCCCTCCATCGCCAACGGCCTGGTGTCCGGCGTCGACCAGGTGCCGCCGCTGTTCCTGCGGGCGGGCCGCACGCTGGGCGCCACGGGTGTGAAGGGCGTCTGGCACATCACGCTGCCGGCCGCGCTGCCCGGCTATGTGGCCGGCCTGAAGCAGGGCTGGGCCTTCTCCTGGCGTTCGCTGATGGCCGCCGAGATCATCGCGAGCTTCCCCGACCTGGGCGTGGGCCTCGGCCAGCTGCTGGAGAACGCCCGCACCGCCAGCGACATGGCCATGGTGTTCGAGGCGATCCTGCTCATCCTGTTCGTCGGCATCGCGATCGACCTGCTGATCTTCAGCCCGCTGGAGCGGTGGGTGCTGCGCAGCCGCGGCCTGCTGGTGAAGAGCTGACCATGCGCAACGAGCCCGTTCTCCTCGTCATCGCCCACGGCAGCCGCGACCCGCGGCACGCGGCGGCCGTGCACGCCCTCGTGGAGCGCGTACGGTCGCTGCGGCCGGGCCTGCGCGTGGAGACCGGGTTCCTGGACTTCAACGTCCCCTCCGTGCAGGGGGTGCTGGAGTCCTTGGCGGCGGAGGGAGTGCGGGACGTCGTCGCCCTGCCGTTGCTGCTGACCCGCGCCTTCCACGCCAAGGCCGACATCCCCGCCGTGCTGCGGGACGCGCCGGCGCGGCTGCGGATCCGGCAGGCGGAGGTCCTCGGACCGTCCCCGCTGCTGCTGTCCGCGCTGGAACGGCGCCTGTACGAGACGGGGCTGACACCCGCCGACAAGTCCTCGACCGGGGTCGTGCTGGCCTCGGCGGGGTCCTCCGACCCGGAGGCGATCGCAGTGATCGCCGACATCGCGCGGGAGTGGTGGCACACCGGTTGGTGCGCCGTGCGACCTGCGTTCGCCTCCGCTGGTTCTGCCGCGGGGTTCCCCCGCACCGAGGACGCCGTGCGCGAACTGCGCGCCCTCGGCTGCGAGCGGGTCGCCGTCGCGCCCTACGTCCTCGCCCCCGGCTTCCTGCCGGACCGCATCGCGCGGGGCGCGGCCGACGCGGACGTCCTGGCGGACGTGCTGGGCGCGGCGCCGGAGGTGGCCCGGGTGCTGCTGGAACGGTACGACACGGCCGGGCGGCCGGCTCTGGCGGCGCTCCCGGCGTGACCACCGGTCCGGGCAGACCGGCGGCCATCGAGGCACCCTCTCGTCCCGGCACGCTCCCACCTGCTCCGTTTCCCCGAAAACCCCTCCTCGGCGGGGCTGGATCTGCTGGGATGGACCCCTGAGCACTATCGGGGGAGAACGGTTCAGTGGCCGGTCAGGAGTTCGGGCATCACCTGGGGCTGCCCAGGGCGCTGTCGGGTCTGCCGCTCAGTCCGCTCGTGCCGGGGTACGGCACTCTCGCCGCCGCCCAGCACGCGGCCGGCCTGCGCCACCTCGGCGAGGTGCTGGCGGCCGGCCCCGGCGGGTTACGCGTGCTGGACGGACTGTACGTGCCCGCGGGGGTGCGGGGCCGGCGCCGGGTGGACGTGCCGCTGCTGGAGGCGCTGGCCGGGTCCGCGGACCCCGCGGTCACCCCGCTCGCCGCGCGGCTGGCCGAGCTGCACCGCGCCGACCCGCAGGCACCCCGCCGGGTCGTCCTCTACCAGCTGATCAATCTGCTGCAGGACCAGCCCGAGGGCCGGCACGAGTCCTTCGTGCGGAAGCTGGGCGTGCACCCGAGCGAGACCGCGGGCCTGGTGGCGGCGGCCCGGCTGCGGCCCCGGCTGGACCGGCGGCAGCGGGACGCCGCCGAGTCCCTGGCCGACGCCCGGGCACAGGGGCGGCTGCACCGGCTGCGCGCCCTGCTCGACCGGCTCCCGGCGGACGGCGCCGACCCGGCGCTGGCGGCCGTGCGGGCCGAGGCGGCCGAGCGGCTGCGTACCGCCGAGGACGCCCTGCGGGCCGGGCGGCGGGCCGAGGAGCGGGGCGACCGGGAGGCGGCGAGCGCCGGGTACCTGTGGGCGCTGCACGCGGCCTCGGACGACCGGCGGGCCCTCGGCGGACTGGTCCGTGTGCACGGCCGCCGGCCTACGCTCGACACCGAACTCCGCTCCGACCACGTCGCGTTGGCCTGGAAGGAGAACCGGGAGCCACCCGGCGAGTGGCGGCTGCTGCGGCTGTACCGGGACGGCCGGGGCAAGCCCGCCGTACGCACCGTCGTCGGGTCCGTCACGGCCACGGCCGCCGCGGGCACGGCCCGGGACACGGGGGCCGAGCCGGGCACCACGGTCCGGTACGCGGCCCTGCCGCTGCGCGACGGACGGCTGGACGGCCCGCCCCTGGTCTCCCGGCGGCTGCTCGTCGCCCCCGAGGTGGAACGCCCGGTGCTGACGGACGGCCCCGAGCGGATCGACTGCTCCTGGCACCGGCCGCCCGGCGCCGCCGACGTCACGGTCGAGCACACCGGACCCGACGGACGGACCACTCGACTCCCCGCTCGGGACGACGGGTTCACCGCCACCGGGCTGGCCTCCGGCAGCCACGCCGTCCGCATCGTGTGCCATTACCGTACGACCGGCGGCCGTACCGTCCCCTCCCCCGGCGTCCGGGCCACCGCCACCGTGCACCCCTGGCCGGAGCCCGTGCGCACGCTGACCGCCCGGCCCGCCGACGGGGCCGTACGGTTCGCCTGGACCGGGGCGGAAGGGGCCGAGGTACGGCTGGTGGCGTGGCCCGGCGGGGCACCGGAGCCGGGCAGCGAACTGCGCGCCGAGGAGCTGCCGGCCCCGCTGGACTGGCCGGAGTCGGCGGGCGGTCTGTGCCCGCCGCCCGGCACGTACACCGAGGTGGCCGCGGTCGCCGTGCGCGGTGCCCGGGCGCTGGCGGGGCCGGTGGTCGGCGTGGAGGCCGTACGGCCCGTAGCCGGGCTGACCGCCCACCGGCTCCCGGACGGGCAGGCGCGGATCGGCCTGGACTGGCCCGAGGACGTCTCGCACCTGGTGGTCGGCTGGACACCGGTGGGCTCCACGGGCGGCGGGGAGCACACCGTCACGGCGCACGCCTACCGGCGCGGCGGGCTGCACCTGCCCGTCGGTCCGGGCGCCGTCCGGGTGCGGGCCGCGTCGGTGCCCCGGGTGCCCGGCGCGGTGGTCGTGGTGCCCGCCGCCGCCGAGGTGCTGGTGCCGGCGGACGTGGCCGTCTCCTACCAACTGGTGCGTGCACCACGGCGGTTGCTGGGCCGGGGCCGCAGCCGACTGCTGCGGGTCACGCTGACCGCGCCCGGCGGGTTCGCGGAGGTCCCGGAGTTCGTGTGCGTCGCGCGCGGCGGCACCCTCCGCCCGCGCAACGCCACCGACGGGACGACCGTCCTGCGGATCCCCGGGCCCGAACTCGCCCGGCACGGCAGCCTGGAACGGGAACTGCCGGCCGCCCCCTGCCCGGCCCCCTACACCCTGCGCTGCTTCCTGCTCGGGGAGCACGCCGCCTCGGTCCGACTCGAAGAACCCTCTCTCGCCAGCCTGGTGGTGCGCTGAGCCATGACGACCGTGATCTGCCCCTACTGCTTCACCCGCGCGTCGGCGGCGAGGCTGCCGTACCGCTGTCTGATGACCCCGAACGGGGTGCGCGGCGGCTCGCCCTGCGGGCCCGAACCGGACGAGAAGTGGGCCGCGTTCGTGGGGCCCGGGGTGCCTCCGGCGGCCCGGATGCGCGGGCCGGTGTTCACCCCGGCGCGCAGGTTCGCCGGACTCGCCGGGCCCGGCGGCTCCGGCAGCAGCGTGGCCTGCCCCGACTGCGGAGTGCCGACGCCGGTACGGGTGTGCGGGTCCTGCCACAGCGACCTGCCCAGCGACTACTGCGACCAGGACAGCCGGATCATCGCCCTGGTCGGCGCCAAGGCCTCCGGCAAGAGCACCTATGTGGCCGTGCTGCGCAACGAGTTGGACCACCGGGTGGGGCAGGCCTATCACGCGTCGCTGGCGGCGATGGGACAGCACACGCAGGCGCGGGACAGGGAGATGACCGAGGACCTGTACGAGCGGCTGCGGCTGCCCGCCGCCACCCGGCCGGCCGCGCTCGGCTTCAACGACCCGCTGCTGTACCGGCTCAGCCTGCCCCGACGCGGGCTGCTGGGCGGCTCCGGCACCCGGCACACCACGCTCGTCTTCTTCGACGCGGCCGGCGAGGACCTCGCGGACGCCGAGGCGATGGACCGCTACACCCGCTACCTGAGCGCCGCCGACGGCATCATCCTGCTGGTCGACCCGCTGCAACTGGGCTCGGTGCGCGACCGGTTGCCGGTCCACGACGGCCCTCCGCTGCCGGTGGTGGAGACCTCGCCACGGCAGATCGCCGCCGATCTCGCGGCCCAGCTGCGCACCCACGGCAAGGGCAGGGCGGGCGGCCGGGTGACCACCCCGATCGCGGTGGCCGTCACCAAGACGGACATGCTCAAACCCCTGCTCGACCCGCACTCCCCGCTGCTGCGCAACGCCCCGCACCCCGGCGGCGCCTACGACGCCGAGGACCGGCTCGCCGTCCACGAGGAGCTGCGCACCCTGCTCACGGACTGGGACTCCGGCGCGCTGCTGCGCCAACTGGAGCACGACTTCGACCGGTTGTCGCTGTTCGGGCTGTCCGCGCTGGGTGCGCCGCCGCCCGCGAACGCGCCCGCCGACGTACCGAAGTCGGGGCCGCAGCCGGTGCGGGTGGAGGACCCGCTGCTGTGGCTGCTCTCCCTGCGCGGGCTGCTGCCCGTACGCACGGCCGCGAAGGACAAGGCCGGACGGGACAAGGCCGGACGGGACAAGGCCGGAAAGGAGCGGGTGCGGTGAGCCTCGCCCAGCTGCACTACACCTCGGCGCCGCCCGGCCCGGACGGGTCCGGCTTCCGCTTCACCGCGGTCAGCCCCGGCGTACCGGCCACCCTGCTGCGGGAGGCCGAACAGCTCATCGGGTACGAGCCGCCGCGGGACCTGCCGGACCGGCCGGACACCGAGCAGCTGAAGTCCTTCCCGAAGGCCTTCTCCTGCAGCGAACTCTCCGACGGTGGGCGCCTGTTGTGCCGCTCGGTGTACACCGGCGCGGACTACAGCGGGCGGTGGGGCAACTTCCACGCCCACGCCGTGCACCTGCCGCCCGGGACCCGGCTGCCCGACGGGGCGCTGCCCATCACCGTGTGGGAGTCGCCGCGCTGGGCGGACTCCACTCCCCCGGGCGGGCGGCCGGAGCCGGTGGACCGGATCGAGCCGTCCCGGCTGCTGCGCCGGGACGGGCTCGTGGCGTTCGCCCGGTCCCGCACGGACCGGCTCGCCGCGTTCTTCGCCGACCTGCGCACGCTGGCCGACGGCAGCGACGTCCGGCAGATCGTGCTGGTGGAGCGGGACAGCGCGGACGTGGCCCAGTGGATCGCGCTGGCCTGCACGGTCCTGCCGCGCGAGCAGGCGCACCGGCTGACCTTCACGACGTACACCCGGCGACCGCAGCAGGCCCGGCAGCAGATCGTCGGGGCGCTGCCCGCGTCGGAACCGGTCGGGCACGACCACCGGTTCCGGGTGCACGACTGCACCGGGCGGGCCACCGGGGAGCCCGTGACGGACGCCTGGGCCGAGGTGTGCGCGCGGATCTGGACGGCCGGGCGGCCGGAGCTGTTCCGCGACACCGCCCGCGACCTCGGGGACACCGCCGACGATGTCGGCCGCCTCGCCGTGGCCGCGCTCGCCGAGGGCATCGCGCTGCCCCCGGCGGCCCGCGCGGCAGCGGCCCGCCGGGCCACCGAACGCACCGCCGAGCTGCCCGAACCCACGCTGACGGCGCTGCTCGGGGAGCTGGCGCGGGCGACCGACGCGGACGACGGAAGCGCCGGGGACGAGGAACCGGCCGCGCTCGCCGCCCTGTTGGCCCGGCTGGACGGACAGGTACCCACGGTCGTGTCGGCGCCGCTCGCCGCGCGGGTGCTGACCCTGGCGGTCCGCGGTCGCGGCCCGGTGCCCGCGCTCGGCGCGGGCTCGCTGACCCCCGAGGTACGGGCCGCACTGGCCCGGGACCTCGCCCCGGCCCTGCGGCGCGCCGTCGCCGACCCTGCCGAAGCGCCGACCGGCCGTCCCCTGGCGCTGCTCCACCTCGCCGACCTGCTCGACGTCAACTGCGCGGACCTGCTGCCGGACTTCGCCGGACGGGTCGCGCGCGAGCTGGTGCGCACGGAGCCGGTGAGCGCTGCGCCGGATGCCGCCCTCCTCGACGCCCTGCACGGCCACCCGGCCCTGCGCACCGCCCTCTTCGGGGCACTGAACGCGCTCGCGGCGGCTCAGCCGGCCACGGTCGCCGGGCGGCTCGCCGGGTCGGGGCTGCCGGTAAACCTGGACCCGGGCTTCCCGCATCTGCGGATGTGCGTCCTGGGCGGCGCGGCGGCGGGTGCGGCCGGAGGTGACCGGCGGAGCCGGCTGCGCGTGGTGCTGCACACCGCCGGGGTCTCACCGCACGCCGAACCGGCCGTCCTGCGCACCGCGATCCGTCTGGTGTGGCCGGACGAGCCGCCCACCGGCGAGGAGGCGAGCCTGCTGCTGAACGAGCTGGGCTCGGACGCGCACCGGCTGGCCGGCACCCGGGACCTGCTGGTGGCCGCCGCGCTCGCCGCGCCGGCCGAGGACGCCGCCGCCCCGCTGCTCGCCGCCGACCTGCTGCGCTGCTTCACCGATGAGCTGGCCCCGGCGCACCGGGCCCCGCTGCTGTTGCTGGAGTTCGCGGCGCTGCTCGGTACCGACGGCGAGGGTGAGAACTGGGTGGAGCGGGTCCGGGCGCTGCGGGACGGCGCGGTCGAGGCCGTGCCCGAGCAGGTGACCCGTCGGGTGTACGACGCCCTCGCCCGGCGGCTCCTGACCGTGCCGGTGCCCGAGAGCGAGCTGTACGCGCTGGCCCGCTCGGGCGACGCGGCGCTGCTGGCCGCGTACGAGCGGGCGGCGCGCGGTGCCACCGTGGCCGAGCGGCTGCGCACGGCACCGTCGTACGTGGCCGCCCGCTTCTGCGACTGGAGCGCCTACCAGGACACCCACCCCGGCTGGGAGGCGGTGCGTACGACGCTGCTGGCCAAGGTGTTGCGGCCGGTGGTGCGGGCGCTGCCCGCCGAGGACCGGGACGCGGTCGAGGAGGCGCTGCGCCGCACGGGCCGGGGCCGGCTGGACGCGTACCGGGCGTGGAACCGGCCGGGCGCCCTGGGCCGGCTGGCGGGCCGGCTGACCGGGCGCGGCCGGCGCGAGGACACACGGACCCGCTGGCCCGGGGATGTGCAGCCGCCCGCCGGCGGAGGTGCCCGGTGAACGCCGGAGGCGGTGACTCCGAGCTGCACCTCGCGTTGCAGGTGGTGCTGGCCCTGTTCGGCTGGGCGGGGCTGGTCGCCGTCGCGGTGTGCCTGTTCCGGACGCTCTGGGAGTTCCTCGGCCGGGGTGTGCACGCGGTGTGGCGGAGCCTCGGGCCGTGGCAGGCGGGCCACCTGGACCCGCGCCTGACCGGCGCCGTCGGCACGGAGCCCGCCGAACTCGCCTACTGGTGGCGGCAGATGTGGGCGGACGCGGGATCCGCCGGCCGGGACGGCATGCGGATGCTGTGGCGGGCCTTCACCGATCCCTGGATGGACCGGACCGTGCGGAACCTGTTCCGCGGCCGGCGCCCCCGGGGCAGGTGGGTCCGGGCGCCGCTCGGCCGGTTCCTGCTGGCCACGCTGATCGCCCCGGGCACGGCGGCGGGGGCGCTGATCGGCGCGGTGCTCGCCACCGTCCTGCTCGGCTGGACGCTGCTGGTCTTCGCGCTGCTGCTGGGCGTGGTCTGGCTGGGCTGGGCGGCGGGCGTGCCCCTGCTGCGCGCGGTGGAGCGGGCCTGGACGCTGCTGCGGGGCCTGCGCGCCGCCTGCCCGCACCCGGGCTGTTACGCACCGGTGCCACTGGCCGTGCACCGCTGCCCCGGCTGCCCGGCCCGCCATGCCGAGCTGCGGCCGGGCCGGTACGGCGCCCTGTGGCACGTGTGCGGCTGCGGGCGCCGGCTGCCGGCCACCCGGCTCACCGGCCGGGGGAAGCTGTCCGCGCTGTGCCCGCACTGCGAGCAGGTCCTGCCGCCGGCCGTGGCCACCACCCGGGTGGTGCACACCCCGCTGGTCGGCGGGACGTCCTCCGGCAAGACGATGCTGATGGCGGCCATGGTGGAGGGGCTGCACGCGTGGGCCCGGGAGGGTCACCTGCGCGTCGAGTACGCCACCGTGGCCGACCGCAGCTCCCGGGCCGGGATCAACCAGCAGCTGAACCGGACCGGTTGGGCGCACGCCACCACCGGCGGCCCGCCACGCGCCCTCATGCTCACCGTGGCCCGGGGGCGGCGGCGCCGGCTGCTGTACCTGTACGACCCGATGGGCGAGTCGGTGAGCGACGCCGAACGGGTGCGGGCGCAGCGGTACCTCGCGCACGCGGACGGGGTCGTCCTGGTCGCCGACGTGCTCGCCGACCCCACGGTGCGGGCGCGGCTCGGCCCGGCGGACGCCGAGCGGGCGGAGCGGGCGCGGCCCTCGGCGCAGGGCCCGCGGACCACGTACGAGCGGCTGACCGGTGAACTGGCCGCGCTGACCGGACGGCGGCGCCGGCTGCCGGTGGCCGCGGTCGTCACCAAGCGGGACGTGCTGGACCAGCTGACCTCGCTGCCGGTGCCCGGCGACGGCCGGATCGACGACTGGCTCGGTGACATCGGTCTGGGCGCGCTGGTGCGGGCCCTCGGCCATGACTTCGGGGCGGCCCGCTACTGGGCGGTCAGCGCGCACGCGGCCACCGGCACCGGACCGCTGGAGAGCGAGCAGCGGCGGGCCGCCGAACCGGTGCTGTGGCTGCTCGCGGCCTCCGGGCTGCGCACCGGCCCGCTGACCGGGCGGGCCGGGAGCGGGACGGGCCGGCTGCCACGGCCCCGGCGGCCGGAGAAGGAAACCGAGAGGGAAGGCGGGTACCGCCCGGCATGAACCATGTGACTCCGCCCGTCGGCCGGGCCCGCCGGGTGATGGCGGGCTTGTTCGTCACCGCCCTGCTCCTGGCGGCGGCAGCCATCGCCGGCACGGCCTGGCTGCTGCTACCGCCCTGACCCGACCCCCTCGCCTTGACACCAAGCCCCTCTTCGACAGGAAAGGAACCGCGGCGTGAGTGACATTCCCGGCGGGCCGATGGCCAACCGGCCGGTCCACTTCATCTGGCTGCTGGACTGCTCGTTCTCGATGCACGGCGAGAAGATCGCCAAGCTGAACTACGCCATCAGGGAAGCCGTTCCGGAGATGCGGTCGGTGGCCCACGACAACCCCGCGGCGCAACTGCTGCTGCGGACGGTCACCTTCTCCACGACCGCGCAGTGGCACCACCAGACTCCGGTCCCGGTGGACGACTTCACCTGGCAGGACGTGCAGGTCGACGGCATGACCAACCTCGGTGAGGCGCTGCACCTGGTCGCCCGCGAGCTACAGACCCCGCCGATGCCGCAGCGGGCGCTGAAGCCGGTGCTGGCGCTGGTGTCGGACGGGGTGCCCACCGACGACTGGAAGGCGGGCCTGAAGGCCGTGGACGCCACCCCGTGGGGCCGCAAGGCGGTCCGGGTGGCCATCGCGATCGGCGCGGACGCGGACCGTGGGGTGCTCCAGGAGTTCCTCGGCAACCCGGAGCTGCAACCGCTGGACGCCAACAGCCCCAAGCAGCTGGCGGCGGCGATCCGCTGGGCGTCGACGGCGGCCGTGAAGGCGGCGTCCCAGCCGGTCGCCGGTGACGGTTCCGGGGTGAGCACGGCCAAGCAGCCGTACGCGCCGCCGGTGCTGGACGACGACGATGACGACGACGTGTGGTGACGCTCGGGGTGCGACGGTGGGAGACGCTGGCGGGCAGCGTCCAGGGCGTGGGCAAGCGCCGCAACCAGGACTGGTACGAGTGCCGGGGCGCCGGGACCGGGGCCGACCCGCTGGTGCTTGCGGTGGCCGACGGGCACGGCTCGGCGGTGCACGCGCGCAGCGCGCTGGGCGCGCGGTTCGCCGTGGACCGGTTCCTGGCGCTGGCCGCCACGTTCGGGCGGGCGGCGCGCGACTGCCATGAGCCGGGGCGGCTGACCCGGCTGATGACCTATGCCCGGGACGACTTCCCGCGGGCCCTGGTCCACGAGTGGCGCCAGGACGCCCTCGGCCACTGGGACCGGAACCGCCCGGTGGTGGAGGAGGCCTCCCGGGAGCCGGGGCCCGAGGAGAAGCTGGTCCTCTACGGCACCACGCTGATCGGCGCGGTGCTCACGCCGTGGCTGTTCGTGGCCTGGCAGATCGGCGACGGCGACCTCGCGGTGGTCGAGCACGACGGCACGCTGATCCGTCCGCTCGCGCCCGCCGAGGAGGACCTGGGCGACGAGACCGAGTCGCTGTGCGGGCGGGAGGCGTGGCGGTCGATGCGGATGCACTGGGCACCGCTGTTCGAGGAGGCCCGGGCCCCGCGGCTGGTCGTCCTCTCCACGGACGGCCTGTCGAAGAGCTTCGCCTCGGGTGACGGGTACACCGAGTTCGTCAGGGGCCTGTCCGCCCGCCTCACCGAGGAGGGCAGCGCGGGCATCCGCAGCTCCCTCCCGGACTGGCTCACCGAGGCGTCCCGCTATTCCGGCGACGACACGACCCTGGCGGCGGCGGTACGGCCGGAAGAGACCCCGCAGGACACCCCGGAGAAGCCCCTCGAGGAGTCTTCGCAGCGGAGCGCGGCGGAGACCGCGGCGGACGCCCGGGCGGAACCCGGCCCGGCCGGGGGCGATGTGGACATGGAACGGAAGACGGAGACGTAGATGAGCGGCATGCTCGATGGCGGGACGCGCCTCGTGGCGGAGAACGGCGATGACGTCGAGATCCTGGACTTTCTCGGCGCGGGCGGCCAGGGCGAGGTGTACCGGGTCCGGACGCCGCACGGGGAGCGGGCGCTGAAGTGGTACTACCCGACCCTCGCGACCACGGACCAGGAGGCGATCGTACGGGAGCTGGTGACCCGGGACTTCGCCGACGACCGGTTCCTGTGGCCGGAGGCCTTCGTGCCGGCGCACCGCGGCTCGTTCGGCTATCTGATGGGGCTGCGCCCGGACCGCTACAAAGGTCTCCCGGCGCTGTTCCGGAGGCAGTTGCGCACCAGCCCGCGTGCTCTGCTGACGGCCTGCCTGTACACGGTGGAGGCCTATCAGGCGCTGCACTCGCGGGGCATCGCCTACCGGGACATCTCCTGGGGGAACATCTTCTTCGACCCGGACACCGGTGACGTCCTGGTCTGCGACAACGACAACGCGGTGGTGGAGGGTGACGCCACCGGCATCTCCGGGACCATGGAGTTCATGGCGCCGGAGCTGGTCCGCGGGGATCCGGGCGCGCGCCCCGGCACCCAGTCCGACCTGCACTCGCTCGCCGTACTGCTGTTCATGCTGCTGATGAACCACCACCCGCTCAAGGGCAGGCGCGAGTTGGGCATCCACTGCCTGGACGAGGCGGCCGAGCGCAAGCTGTACGGCAAGAGCCCGCTGTTCGTCTTCGACCCGGCGGACGACGCCAACGCGCCGGACCCGATGGAGCACGCGACGGTGCTGGCCACCTGGGACGCGGCGGCGGAGAGGCTGCGGGAGCTGTTCCGGCGGTCGTTCACCACCGGGCTGCGCGATCCGGCGGCCCGGGTCCGGGAGTCGGAGTGGCGTGACGCGCTGCGGGCGGTGCTGGACTCGGTGGTCGAGTGCGCCTCGTGCGGGCGGCAGAACATGACCGAGCCGGGGGAGAACCCGCCGCCGCGGGACTGCTGGGGCTGCAAGGCCCGCCTGGTGCTGCCGCCACGGCTGACGGTGACCACTCCCCCGCCCCGCACCGAGCACCACATCCGGCTGCGCCGAGCCGCCCGGGTGCAGGTCCATCACCTGCTGCCGGAGCCGGCCCGCCACGACTGTTCGGACGCGGCGCTCGTCGCGGAGCTGGTCGAACACCCCAAGAAGCCGGGGCGGTTCGGGCTCGCCAACCGCTCGCGGGAGACCTGGACGGGCACCCGCTCCGACGGCACGGTGCAGAAGATCGAGCCCGGTCAGACGGTGCCGCTGCGGTCGGGGCTGGACCTGGACCTCGGCGGCGGTGTCCGCGCGGTGGTGCGGGCGCGGTGACGTCCCTGGGCCGGAGCCCCGTGGCGGCGGGGCTCCGGCCGCTCACAGGCCGAGGGCGTTGATGAGTTGCTGAGTGAAGGCGAGGCTGCCGGTCCCGGCCGACGCCGCGATGGCGATGGTCTCCAGCGCGGACCGGATCCGGCCGCGGTTCGGCGGCAGGCCGTCGTCGGCGGACTCCTGGAACTGGGCCTGGATGATCTCGCCCTGGGGCACCAGGTGCGGGTACTCGGCGCGCAGCGTGTCGGTGAGCCGCTGGGCGAGGTCCATCATGGTCGGCAGGTCGGGGTGGGCGTGGTTGATCTGGATCTGGCCGTGGTCGCCGAAGTTGGCGGGGCCGTTGACGTTGCCGAAGTTGTAGGTGCTCATGTCCTGTCCTCGCTTCTGCTCCGGCGCCTGGCTTGCGGGCCGGAGGAGTCGTGGAGATGGCTGGGGGTTACGGCTTCGGCGCGGGCGGTCCGGATCCCGCGGGCCCGGGGCCGCCCTGGGCTCCCGGGCCGCCCTGGGGGCCGGGCCCTTGCTGCCCGCCCAGGAGGATCGTCCCGTGCGCGCCGAAGTTGCTGGGGCCGCTGACGTTACCGATGTTGTAGGTCTGCGTGTTGATGACCTGTACGGCCTTGTCGAACGAACTGGTGTCGATGTTGTGGTCGCGCAGGAACCGTTCCGTGGCGGTCAGTACGCCCTGCTGGAGCCGGAACAGGTAGTCCTGCGCGTCGGTGCGTTCGATGTAGCCGGCCTCGTCCCAGGCACCGAGGTCCTCGCGCAGGCTGCCGGTGGCGCCGTAGTCGTGGCGGACGTGCTGCTTGGTGATGGCGCGGCGGGTCCTGGCCAGGTACCGGTCGTGGTCGCGCTGCCAGCGCCGGCGCCGCAGGATGCGGCCGAGGGAGCCGCGCAGTTCGGGTCCGGTGCGCCGGGTGGCGTGGCGGACCAGGGACCACCAGCGTTCGAAGGGCGCCACGGGGAGCCGGTCGACGCGGTGGAAACGGCCGTCCAGCGGCGGTATCGCGTAGGCGGCCACCTCCCAGGTGAGGCTGGGGTGTTGGAGGATCGCCCGCAGGTACATGGAGACGATGAGCCGGCCGCCCTCGCCGACCCGTTCCAGGCACAGGTGGGTGCGCATGCCGGCCCCCGGTGTCTGGAGGCCTGCCTGGACGAGCTGCTTGGGTATCTGGGCCCGGGGCCGCCGGGTGGGGTCGGGCACCAGCTCGGGTATGAGGTGGGCGTTGCTGCCGCGGACGTAGAGCCGGTTCCTGGCCCGCAGGCCCTGGAGCCCGGAGATGTTCTCCATCTGCCGTGCCACGTAGGTGTGCAGGTCGATGACGTCGAACGGGCGCAGCGGGAGTTTGCCGCCGCCGGGTGCGTCGGCGGGTCTGCTGATGTCGATGGGCTGCCAGACGACTTCCTTGATCTTGTCGCCGCTGCCGACGAACGGCGAGGTGTAGGCGGCCTCGTCGGCGTACGGCAGGACGTTGGCGCGTTTGAGGTCGTGCAGCGCGGCCTCGGCCTCGGGTTCCACCGGGGGTGCCGTCTGTTCGGGTTTCTCGGCGGAGAGGAACACGTTCCGGGCCGTGTCGCGGCTGCGGGCCTCGGTGTGGCGGACCAGCGTCCAGGCGACCGCGTAGGCCCCGAGAGGGCCGAAAATCGCCACCCATCCGAGTGACGGGCGTGCGTTGACCAGCCCCCAGAGTCCGACGAGGACCGTGAGGGGTACGGCCGCCAGGAGGCAGGCGAGCCGGCGGTCGAGGGCGGCGCGGCGGAGGGTGGCCACGCGGGCGTGCCGGGCGAGGGCGACGAAGTTGATGTTGAGACTCAGCCCCAGGGCGTTCAGCCGGTCTCCGGTGAGCACCCGGTCGACGTACAGGGCGAAGTCGTCGTCGAGGTGCACCGAGGCGCTCAGGCGCCGGGTCACCCCGTCCTTGCGGTACTGCGGCAACGACGGCAATGGTCTGCCGGTCACACTCATCCGTCCGTCCCCCTCAGGCGTTCCGCGCGTTTCACCCTAGGGACAACGCCGCGGGTTTGTCGCGTGGTTCGGTGAGGCGCGGTGCCGGGAGGCGGGCGTGTGGTAACGGCCGCCGCGGTCCGGCGCTCCCCTGTGACGTCGGACCGCGGCGGCTCTTCCTTCTGCGCCGGTCGGGGCTGCCGTGTCACACGTGCGGCGCGGCCGGCCCGCCGGAGGGGCGTTTATCGGCCAACCCTGCTTCGGGTCAGTCGAACCGGAGCGCGCCGGTGCGGGTGCGCTTCAGTTCGAACAGGTCGGGGTGGCGGGCCAGCACCCGGAAGCTGTCGAAGAGTTCGGCCGCCTCGGCGCCGCGCGGTACGGCGCGCAGCACCGGTCCGAACCACACCGTGCCGTCGAGGTGGAGGGTGGGGGTGCCGACGTAGCCGCCGGTGTCCGGCTCGGCGCCGGCCTCGTGGCTGCGGCGGACCGCGTCGTCGTGCGCCGGGTCGTGGGCGGCGGCGGACAGCTCGGCGGGGAGCCCGAGTTCGGCCAGCGACTCGGTGATCACCGTGTCGAAGTCCTTGACGCCCTGTTCGTGGATGCGGGTGCCGAACGCGGTGTACAGGTCGCGCAGCACCGTGTCGCCGTACCGTTCGGCGGCGGCCACGGCGACCCGCACCGGGCCGATCGAGCGGTCCACCAAGTCCCGGTACCAGTTGGGCAGTTCGTTCCCAGCGTTGTGCAGGTACAGGCTCATCGCCCGGAACCGGAGGTCGAGCGGGCGCAGGCGCTCGACCTCCAGCAGCCAGCGGGAGGTGATCCAGGCGAAGGGGCAGGCCGGGTCGAAGAAGAAGTCGATCCGGGTGGGGACGGCGAGGGTCCGGGAGTCGGTGTCGGTACCGGTCTCGGTACCGGTCTCGGTACGGGTGTCGGTACGGGTGTCGGTGCTGTGCGTCATGACGGTGACGCTAGTGCGCCGGTGGCACAGCGCCCCGGCCCAATCCCCCTCCCTTTCCTTGGCCCACTTGCCCGCCGACCGTCAACTCCCCTGCGCCACCGCCTCGTCGGCCAGCCGCACCAGTTCGGCGACCGGCATCGAACCGGCCGCCCGGTGCTCGCGGGCGAACTGGTTCGCGAGGCGTTGCAGCAGCTCGTTCAGCGGGGTCGGGACGCCGTGCAGCCGGCCGAGCAGGACGATCTCACCGTTGAGGTAGTCCGCCTCGATGGTGCCGGTGCCCCGGACGAGGGACTGCCAGGAGGAGCCGCCGCCGCGCGGGGTCCCGTCCAGCGGGACCAGGGTGACCTTGTCCCCGCGGGCCGCGCGCTGCTCCTCCGCGCCGGTGTACGGGATCCCGGCGGCGTCGAGCACCGCCTCGCCCTCGGCCCGGACGCGCGCCAGCAGGGCCTGGGCGGCCTCGCTCGCCACGGGTCCGCCGACAGCTTCGAGGGCGTTGCCGAGGTTGCCGAGCAGCTTGGCGTACTGCCAGCGGGCCACGTCGGGCACCACGGGCGCCTCGAAGTGCGCCTGGGCGAGGTCGGCGGCGATCCGGCGGGCGGTGTCGTCGGTTCCGTGCGGGGTGCGGCCGAGGTGCAGGATGCCGGTGAGCGGGGCGCCGGCGGCGGAGACGACGCCGGGTTCCACGAAGGTGGACGGCAGCCAGACGCAGACGCCGTACACGTGCCGGAAGCGGCGCAGCGCCAGCCGACCGCTCTCGACGCCGTTCTGCAGGCAGACGAGCGGCAGCCGCTCGGCCGCCGTGCCGCCGCCGGCCACGGGCGCGTCGGCCCAGGTGTCCAGGGCGGCCACGGTGTCCTGGGTCTTCACGGCGAGCACCAGGACGTCGTCGGCGCGCAGCCCGCCGAGCGGGCCCGGCCCGTCGACGGCGGGCAGACGGTACGTCAACTCCCCCTCGGGGACCCGCAGTCGCAGCCCGTTCTCCTGGAGGGCGGCCAGGTGCCGGCCACGGGCGACGAGGACGACCTCACGCCCGGCCTGGGCCAGCCGGCCACCGACGGTACCGCCGACCGCGCCGGCTCCGATGATGATGTAGCGCATGGCGCAGAGCCTCGCACACGCGTCCGACGCGCGGCGCCGGCACCCGGTGGCGGAGGTGCGGCCGTCGTGCCCCGTGGGGGCGGGCACGACGGCCGCGCCCGGCGTACGCCGGGTTGCGCGAAACTCTCGCTGATCAACGGGGGGCGGTTCAACTCCTACACGCAGCTGTGACTTGTTCAACAAGCTTTCGTCATCACAAACGGGATCCCTGTCGGCGGATCGGGCACCGGGCCCCGGAGACTCGCCCCAAGACTCGACCCCCGAGACTCGCCCCCGAGATGCGGCGATAGATGTAAGGGGCCCCGTCCTCCCCTGCGGTGATCCAGGCCCCGCACAGTTCACCGGACAGTACGACGAGACGCTTTTGTCCGGCCCCTACCGTCGAACCGGAGCAAGCACACAGGTGAGGGCAGGGGGCCGTCACCGCACACGAGGGGGGCAGACCCGTCATGGGGAACACAGAGGTGCGGGTGCGGGGGCTGGCCGCCCGCGCCGGCGGCTGGAGCGCCCGGCACCGCTGGGCGGCCGTCGGCATATGGGTGCTGTTCGTCGTCCTGGCGATGGGGCTCGGCTCGGCGGCGGGCCGGGTCGACGTGACCGAGAGCGACCAGCTCAAGGGCGAGACACACACCGCCGCGACGATCATCGATGACGCGGGGATCAAGGAGCCGGCCGGGGAGACCGTCCTGATCCAGGCGAAGGACGGCGCCGTCAAGGCGGACAGCGCCCCGTTCCGCGCGGCCGTCACCGACGTGGTGAAGGCCGTCGAGGGCACCGGCCGGGTGACGGACGTGACCTCGCCGTACGACACGCACACCATCTCCCGGGACGGGCGCAGCGCCCTGGTCCGGTTCGACCTGCGCGGGGAGGCGGAGACGGCCGCCGACCGGATCCAGCCGGTGCTGGACGCCGTCGCCGGGGTGCAGAAGGACCACGCCGGCCTGCGGATCGAGGAGATCGGCGGCGCCAGCATGCAGAAGCAGTACAAGGACGCCTTCGGGGACGACTTCCAGCAGGCCGAGTACTCGGCGGTGCCGGTCGCCCTCGGCATCCTGCTGATCGCGTTCGGCGCGCTGGTGGCCGCGCTGCTGCCGGTGGCCCTGGCGATCACCGCGATCATGGCGACGATGGGCCTGATGGGCCTGGTCAGCCACCTCCAGCCGATGAGCGACACCGCCAACTCCGTGATGCTGCTGGTCGGTATGGCCGTCGGCGTCGACTACTGCCTGTTCTACCTGCGCCGCGAGCGCGAGGAGCGGGAGGCCGGCCGGGACCCGGGCACCGCCCTGCGGATCGCCGCCGCCACCAGCGGGCGGGCGGTCATCGTCTCCGGTGTCACGGTGTGCGTGGCGATGGCCGGCATGCTGTTCACCGGGCTCGCCGAGTTCGAGGCGATGGGCCTGGCCTCGCTGATGGTTGTGGCGGTCGCCATGGTGGGCTCGGTGACCGTGCTGCCCGCGCTGCTGTCGCTGCTCGGCGAGCGGGTCGAGAAGGGCCGCATCCCGTTCCTGGGCCGCCGCAAGCGCCGGGGGAACGGGGAGAGCCGGTTCTGGACGGCCGTGCTGCGGGGCGTGCTGGCCAAGCCGCTGGTCTCGGTCCTCGTCGCGGCCGGTGCGCTGTTGGCGGTCGCCGCGCCCGCGCTCGGCATGAAGACCCAGCAGCTCACCCTTGACCAGGAGTTCGGCGACTCGCTGCCCATGGTGCAGACGTACAACCGCCTCAACGACGCCTTCCCCGGCGGCAGCGAACCGGCCCAGGTCGTCGTCAAGGCCAAGGACGTGGGCGCCCCCGAGGTACGGCAGGCGCTGGCCGACTTCAGGAAGCAGGCGGTCTCCTCGGGCGCCTCGCGCGGCCCGGTCGACATCAAGCTGTACGACGCGCAGAACGTCGCCGTCGTGTCCGTACCGCTGGTCGGCGGCTCCGACATGGACCGGGCGACCACGAGCCTGGAGAAGCTGCGCGACGAGGTGCGGCCCGCCACCCTCGGCAAGGTCGACGGCGTGCAGGCACCGGTGACCGGTCAGGTCGCGGGCAACCACGACTTCAACGACCAGCTGATGGGTTCCGTCGTCCCGGTCTTCGTGTTCGTGGTCGTCTTCGCCTTCCTGCTGATGCTGCTGTCGTTCCGGTCGCTGACCGTCGCGCTCACGTCGATCGTGCTCAACCTGCTGTCGGTGGCCGCCGCGTACGGCATCCTCGTCGCCGTCTTCCAGCACGGCTGGGGTGCCTCGCTGGTGGGCGCGGAGGGGGTCGGCGCGATCGTCACCTGGCTGCCGCTGTTCCTCTTCGTGATCCTGTTCGGGCTGTCGATGGACTACCACGTGTTCGTGGTCTCCCGGATCCGCGAGGCCCGGATGCGCGGCCGTACGACGAAGGACGCGATCCGGCACGGCGTGGTCACCACGGCCGGGGTCGTCACCAGCGCCGCGGTCATCATGGTCGCCGTCTTCGCCATCTTCGGCACGCTGTCCATGCAGTCCATGAAGCAGATGGGCGTGGGCCTGGCCGCGGCGGTGCTGATCGACGCCACGGTCATCCGCGGGGTGCTGCTGCCGGCGGTGATGGCGCTGCTCGGCGAGCGCAACTGGTACCTGCCGAAGTGGCTGCACCGGCTGCCGGACCTCACCCACGACGAGGCGCCGGAGCCGGCCGCCCCGCCGGTAGCCGACCGTGGCGAGCGACTGACTGTCTGATTCCGCCCGTTGACGCGGGGCCCGTCGGTTTCCGTGGGAACCGACGGGCCCTGTGCGGCTTCTCTCTGTCCGGACGGACACGACCGTACGGGGGGAGAACCACATGGACGCGCTGAACGGGCCGAACAGGCTGAGCGGGCTGGGCAGGCGGAGTCTGCTGAAGGGCGCGCTGGCCGTGCCCGCGGCCGGACTGCTGACCGCGGCCCCCGCGCACGCGGCGGCACCCCCGGCGTTCAACGTGCTCATCGGGGACGTGAACTCCGGGAAGATCTTTCTCTTCGACCGCAACAGGCCGTTCACCGACGCCAACATCAAGTGGCAGCTGAACCCGGTGGGTTCGGGCCATCCGATGGAGCACCGGTTCCGCGACACGAGCGGCGACGGGCAGATCCTGCTCGCCGTGACCGGCACCCCGGACAGCGGGACGGCGAGCATCTACCGGCGCCGGGACAAGAAGCTGCTGTGGTCCGCGAACATCCCCAACTACCCGCACGCCATCGAGCGCGCCCGCGGCACCGGCGTGGTCGTGGTGGCCGGGCGCAGCAAGGGACCGGGCGGCGGCCAGGCCAAGGGCGGCAGCCTGCACGTCTTCCGGCCCACCGGCAGCCACAGCAGCTCGCTGGTCCGCGCGGGCTCGCCGATCCCCTTCCACCAGGCGCACGGCCTGCTGTGGGACCCGCAGCTGGAGCGGATGTGGGCGGCGGGCGGCTCGGTGCTGACGGCGTACCGGATCGTGACGACGGCGAGCTCGGCCAAGCTGGTGGAGGACACCGCCCGCCGTCTCACCGGCTTCCACCACCCGCACGACCTCCAGCCGGACCACCAGCACCCCGGCCGGCTCCTGGTCACCGACACCAACGGCGTCTACTCGGTCGACAAGTCGACCATGCGGCCGACCACCCTGCACACGCGCAAGCTGGTGAAGTCGTATGTCCACCACGTCTCGGGCGAGCAGATGTGGACGGGTGCGGTGCCGGGCGGCAACGCCTTCGGGACGCAGTACGTCCACTTCAACGTGAGCGGTGTGCCCCGGGCCCGGCGGGGCGCGGTGATCTACAAGGCCCGGCTGGACACCACCGCCTACCTCTGACCCCGGCCGGGCAGCTCGGCCTCGATGAGGTCGGCCGCCCGCCGGGTGCCGCCCTCCTGGGCCATCTGCGCCTGCACCTCCCCCAGTCGACGGGCGACCTCCGGGTCGTCCACCAGGGCGAGGGCGGCCTCGCGGAGGCGGTCGGCGGTGGCCTCCCCGGCGGGCAGGTGCCGGGCGACCCCGAGGCCCTGGAGCATGTCGGCGTTGCCGAACTGGTCGACCGCCTGCGGTACGGCGATCATCGGCGTGGCGGTGGCCAGCCCCTCCTGGCTGCCGCCGGCGCCCGCGTGCGTGACGAACAGGTCGGCCTGCCGCAGGATCGCCAGCTGCGGCACCCAGCTGTGCACCTCCACGCTGTCGGGTACGTCGCCCAGTTCGGCGCGGGTCACATGCCGGCCGACCTGTAGGACGACGTGCCAGCCGGGCAGGTCGGCGAAGGCGCGCACGCACTCCCGGTAGAAGTCGGGCCGCTTGGTGAAGGCCGAGCCGAGCGACACCAGCACGACCTTCTCCGCGTCCGCGGGGCGCTGCCAGTCGCCCTGGTCGGCGCGGTCGCCCTGGCAGGCGCCGACGAAGGTGTGGACGCGTTCGTCGACCCGGTCGGCGTGCGGCTGGAGGGCCTTCGGGATGAGCACCAGGGAGCGTGCCGGACGGCCGGCGAAGGGGTCCGGGTGCTGGGTGATGCCGTTCTCGGCCAGCCACGCCTGGAAGCGGGCGTAGTACGCCCGACCGCGCTCGGTCTGCCGCGGCTCCTTCCACATCGGCTCGGCGACCTCCTCCTCGTAGCCCTCCCAGGCGACGAGGTTCGGGGAGAGGGAGATCGCCGGGACACCCCAGCGGTGGGCGAGGACGCGGGCGGGGTAGGAGGCGATGTCGTGCAGGACGAGGTCGGGGGTGTCGTCGGCGTAGGCCTCGATGAGCTGGGGCAGCGCCTGGATCGCGTCGTCCAGGAACGGCTCCGCGTTGTCGAGCAGGGTGGTCCCCCAGGCCTCCGGGTCGGCGTCGGGTCCGGGCAGCGTGGAGGTGTAGGGCACGGGCTGGGCACCGGTGGCGGCCACCTTGTCGGCGAAGGCCGGCGGGATGGCGTAGGTGACCCGGTGGCCCCGGGCGACGAGTTCGCGGATCACCTCGATGCTGGGGTTCACATGGCCGTGGGCGGCGATGGAGAACATGGCGATATGAGCGGGTGTGGTCACTGGGGTCATGTCATCGAGGCTAGGTGAGACGATACGTCTCGTCTAATCAATTCCGGAGGGCGGTGGCTCAGCGCTGGTAGCGGGCCAGCACGAGATTGCCGTCCTCTTCGAGGCGGCTGCGCAGTTCGGTGAGGCCGATCGCGCCGCTGTAGTACTCCTGGTAGGCCGGGGTGGCCACCTTGTCCTTCCATTCCGGGTAGCCGCGCACGGACTGGGCGGGCGCGGGGCGCAGCCGGGCGGCGAGGGCGGTGCCGGTGGCCCAGCCGTACTTGCCGGTGTGCAGGGCCGGGTCCCTCAGGGCCTGGGTGCCGGTGGGCAGCATCCAGTCGCCGAGGGCGAGGCGGACCATGTTCTTCGGCCGCAGCAGGAAGTCGATGAACGCGACCGCCTCCTTCTTGTGCGGGCAGTCGGCGGACACGGACAGCGTCTGCGGGCTGACGCCCTGGGTGAGCCCGTCGGCGCCCGCCGGGGCCGGCAGCACGGTCCAGCGGAAGTCCTCGGGGGCCTGCTGCACGATCTGCTGGCGGTAGGAGAAGCCAAGCGGGACCATCGCGTACCGGCCGCCGAAGAAGCCGGGCAGGGTGTCCGAGCCGCCGCTGCCGAGCGTCGAGGCGGGTGCGCTGCGGTCGATGGCGACCTGGTCGTGGATGGTGCGCGGTACGACCGCGTCCCCGTCCCCGAACCGTACGGTCACCTTGCCGTCCGCGCCCCGGTGGAAGAGCCGCCCGCCCGCCGACAGGGACAGGTTGAGCGTGGCGGAGACGGGCTCCTTCAGCGGCCAGGCCACGCCGTACCTCCCGGGCCCGCTGAGCCGCTTGGCGACCTGCCGGAACTCCGCCCAGCTCCAGGGGTGGCCGGGTGTGGGTATGCGCACCTTCGCCGCGCGCAGCCGGTCGGCGTCGGCGATCAGCACCCGGGGCTCCTGGAGGAAGGGCACGCCGTAGACGCCGTCCCCGAAGGTGGCCGTGTCCCAGCTGCTCCGCGGGATGTCGGCTCTGAGCCGGGCGGGCAGCAGGTCCGTCAGCTCGGCGAGGTAACCGCCGTAGGCGAAGTCGGCGAGGTCGTCGGAGGCGTCGTGGATGACGTCCGGGGCCTCGCCGCCCTCGAAGGAGGTGAGCAGCTGGTCGTGGACGCCGTCCCAGCCCCCTTGGACGTACTCGACCTTGACGTCCGGGTGGGCGGCGTTCCACTCCTTGACCAGCTCCTTGTTGGCGGCGACGGACTCCTGCTGCCAGGCCAGGGACTGGAAGCGCAGGGTGATCGGGCCGCCGTCGGTGCGGCCGCCCGCGGAGCAGCCCGCGAGGAGCAGCAGGAGCACGACGAGGGCCGTGGCGCCTCTGGTCCGCATCAGCTCTTCACCGCCCCGGCGAGCAGGCCGCCCGTGATCCGCCGCTGGAGGACCCCGAAGAGGGCCACGGAGGGCAGGGTGGCGAGGAACGCGGCGGCGGCCAGCGGGCCGAGGTCGGCCACGCCCTCCGCGCCGATGAAGTGGGTGAGGACGACCGGGAGGGTCTGCCTGGCGGGACTCTTGAGCAGCACCAGCGCGAAGAAGAACTCGTTCCATGCGGTGACGAACGCGAACAGGGCCGTCGCCGCGATGCCGGGGCCGAGCAGCGGCGCCGTCACCGACACGAGCGTTCTCAGGCGCCCGGCCCCGTCGACGGCCGCCGCCTCCTCCAGCTCGGCGGGCACCGCCCGGACGTGGCCGACGAGCATCCACAGCGCGAACGGCAGCGCCCACACCACGTACACCAGCGTCAGCCCGAGCAGCGAGTCGATCAGCCGCAGGTTCTTCAGCACCAGGAACAGCGGGATGATCAGCAGCACGAAGGGGAACGCCTGGCTGACCACCACCCAGCCCGTGGCGGCCCGGGCCAGCCGGGTGCGGTGCCGGGCCATGACGTAGGCCATCGGGGTCGCGATCAGTACGGCGACGACCGCGGTGCCGAGCGCCACCAGCAGGGAGTTGAGGGCGGCGTGCGCCAGCGGCTGCTCCGCGAAGGCCTGCCGGACGTTGGCCAGGGTCGCATCGCGCGGGATCCAGGACGGGTGCAGGCTGCCCAGCTCGCGCGGGGACTTGAGCGCGGTGGACAGCAGCCACAGGAAGGGGAAGGCCAGGAAGAGCAGGTAGCCGAGGAGGGCGGCGTACTGGCCGGCGCGGGCGGCACGGCGGGTCCGCTTCCTCGGCGTGGTCCGCCCGGACCGCACGGGCCTCGTGAGCGTCATGCCTCGTCACCGCCCCGCAGCCGCCCCGCCAGGAACACCGCGAGCAAGACCGAGACGACCGCGACGAGCACACAGCCCATCGCCGCCGCGTAGCCGAACTGGCCGTAGCGGAAGGCCTCTTCGTAGGCGAAGAGCATCGGCAGCCGGGTCTTCCCGCCAGGGCCGCCGTTGGTGAGGACGTAGACCAGCGCGAAGGAGTTGAGGTTCCAGATGAGCTGGAGCGCGGTGATGGCGAGGGCCACGGGTCTGAGGGCGGGCCAGGTGACGGTGCGGAAGCGGCGCCAGGCGCCCGCGCCGTCGACCGCCGCCGCCTCGTGGAGTTCGCGCGGGACGTTCTGCAGTCCGGCGAGCAGGGCGACCGTGGTCTGCGGCAGGCCCGCCCAGACGCCGACGACGATGACCGCGGGCAGCGCGGTGGCCAGGCCGCTCAGCCAGTCCCGGCCGGCTCCGAGGCCGAGGTCGCGCAGGGTCTCGTTGAGGACACCGGCGTCCGGGTTGTAGACGAGCCGCCACATGATGCCGACGACGACCTCGGGCATCGCCCAGGGCACGATCGCGAGGGCACGGGCCAGGCCGCGCAGGCGTAAGTCCTGGTTCAGCAGCAGGGCGAGGCCGAGGGCCAGCAGGAACTGGGGCACGGTCACGCCGACCGCCCAGACCAGGCCGATCCGGAACGACTCCCAGAAGAGGGTGTCGTGCAGCAGGTCCTGGAAGTTGAGGGCGCCGATCCACCGGGTGGCGGCCGTCCGGCCGGACTGGGCGTCGGTGAAGGCCAGCAGGATGCCGTAGAGCAGCGGGCCGACGCTGAGCACGAGGATCGGGACGAGGGCGGGCAGGACCAGGAACCAGGTGCCGTGACCGGCGATCCGGCGCCGGGCAGGCCGCCGCACCCCCGTCGACGGTGTCCGCGCTTCGGCCACTGATGTCACGGAATCAGCCCCTTTGCCAGCCCCGGTTGGCGTGTTCATGGTCGTAAAGGCCCGGTACCTCGTCAAGGGACCGCGCACGGCGGCCGGGCCCGCGCACGGCGGCCGACCAGGGCGGATGCGAGACTGGCCGAGGACCGGACACGCAGGGCACGGGAAGACGGTACGGAGGCAGGACGATGGACGAGGCACGCGCGCGGGACGTACTGGCCGCGGCGGGAGTGCTGCCGGGTCCGGCCGCCCGGGACGCGCGGCTCCTGGCTCTCGGCGAGAACGCGGTGTTCGCGGCCGGTGATCTGGTGGTGAAGGTGGGCCGGGACGCCGAGCTGCTGCCGCGGGCCGAGCGCGAGCTGGCCATCGCCGGATGGCTGGCCGAGGCCGGCGCACCGGCGGTGCGGGCGGCCGAGCCGAAGCCGTTGCTGGTGGACGGCTGTCCGGTGACCGTGTGGCACCGGCTGCCGGATCCCGTGCGGCCCGCCGAGCCGGGGGACCTGGCCGGTCTGCTGCGCATGGTGCACGCACTTCCCTCCCCTCCCTTCGGATTGCCGCCCCGCGATCTGCTGGGCGGGGTGGAGCGCTGGCTGCGGCTCGCGGGGGACGCGGTCGACCCGGAGGACGCGGCCTACCTCCGGGAGCGCCGCGACGGCTTCGCGGCCCAGGCAGCGGCGCTGACGCCGCGTCTGACGCCGGGCCCGATCCACGGCGACGCGCTGCCCCGCAATGTGCACGTCGGGCCGGACGGGCCGGTCCTGGTCGACCTGGAGACCTTCTCCGCCGACCTGCGCGAGCACGACCTGGTGGTCATGGCCCTCTCCCGCGACCGCTACGGGCTGCCCGCCGAGGCGTACGACTCCTTCACCGAGGCGTACGGCTGGGATGTACGCGCGTGGGAGGGCTGTGCGGTGCTGCGGGGTGCCCGGGAGACGGCGAGCTGCGCCTGGGTGGCCCAGCACGCTCCGTCCAACCCCAAGGCGCTGGCCGAGTTCCGGCGCAGGGTGGCGTCGCTGCGGGACGGGGACGAGACGGTGCGGTGGTACCCGTTCTGACGGCGAGCGACCGCGGGCGACAACGCTACGCGGGCTGGCTTTCGGTCAGCTCCCGCAGCGGCCACGCCCCGTCCACCACCGCCTCGGTCTCCCCCTTGCGCCGCAGGAACGCCTGGAAGTCCGCCGCCCATTCCGCGTACCACCCGATCTGCCGCTGGTGAAGCTCGGCCGGACCCAGGGACGCGATCTTCGGGTGGCGGTCAGCTATCGCGGACGCGAGCCGCGCCGCGGCGAGGGCGTCGGCGGTGGCGTTGTGGGCCGCGCCGAGGACTATGCCGTACTCGGCGCAGACCGCCTCCAGGTTCCGCTTGCCGCGGCGGTAGCGGTCGACCCAGCGGTCGATGGTGTACGGGTCGATGACCGGGGCGGGGTGGGTGCCGCCCAGCCGGTCGGTCAGCGACGGCAGGCCGTACCTCCGCAGCTCCGCCGAGAGCAGGGTGAGGTCGAAGGCCGCGTTGTAGGCGACGACCGGAACGCCCGACTTCCAGTAGGAGACGAGGACGTCCGCGATGGCGTCGGCCACCTGGTCGGCCGGACGGCCCTCGGCCGCCGCGCGTTCGTTGCTGATGCCGTGGACGGCGACCGCGTCGGCCGGGATCTCCACGCCCGGATCGGCCAGCCATTCCCGGCGCCCCATGGGCTCACCGGCCCTGACCTCGATCACGGCACCCGTGACGATGCGTGCCTCACGCGGATCGGTCCCGGTCGTCTCCAGGTCGAAGCCGATCAGCAGCTCCTGGTGCCAGCCCATGGGCGGCCCCCCTTCTTGGTGGTGCTTTCCCCCAGTGGCCTCCACCATCGCACGGGGCACTGACAATCCGAGGACGGCGTTCCGCTTCGCGGCCCCGAACCGCCCCGCACCCGGCCCCGACCGTTCAGGACACCGGGCGCGAATCCGCCCAAGCCAGTTCGAATTCCTCGCGGTATGTCGGGAAGAGCCCGGATTCACCCACGTCGTCCGACTTCACCAGCCGACTGCCGTTGCGCAGCACCAGCACCGGAGACTCCATCCCGCGCGCCCCGCGCAGATAGGACTGCACCACGGCGATGCCGTCCGCGCCGTCGCCGTCCACCAGGTAGGCGGTGAAGCGGGGTGTCTCGTCGTAGACCTGGATCTCGAAGGCGTCCGGGTCGCGGAGCCGGGACCGCACCCGGCGCATGTGCAGGATGTTCATCTCGACCGAGCGGCTCAGCTCGCCCCGTTTCATCCCGAGTTCCCGCTCACGGCGCTTGACCGAGCTGGAGGCCGGGTTGAGGAAGAGCAGCCGGACCCGGCAGCCGGACTCGGCGAGCCGGACCAGGCGCCGCCCGGAGAAGTTCTGCACCAGCAGGTTGAGGCCGATGCCGATCGCGTCGAGCCGGCGGGCGCCGCCGAAGATGTCCTCGGCCGGGAACTGGCGCATCAGCCGTACCCGGTCGGCGTGGACCGCGACGACGTCGGCGTACCGGTCGCCGACCAGGTCCTCGACCGCGTCGACGGGCAGCCGGCGCGCGGAGGGGACGTCACCGCCCGCGCCGAGCATCTCCAGCAGCCGTGCGGAGGCCCGCTCGGCCTGGCCGAGGACCGCCTCGGACAGGGCCCGGTTGCGGGAGACGACGTTCCGGGTCACCTCCAGCTCGTCCAGGGCGAGTTCGAGGTCCCGGCGCTCGTCGAAGTACGGCTCGAAGCACGGCCAGTGCTGCACCACCAGCTCGCGCAGCTGGGGCAGGGTGAGGAAGCTGAGCACGTTGTCGTCGGCCGGGTCGAGCAAGTAGCCCTTGCGACGGCTGACTTCGCGCACGGCGACCGCCCGCTGCACCCACTCCTGCCCGGCCGGCCCGGCCGCGGCCACCACCCACTCGTCGCCGTGGACGGGTTCGTAGATGGGCCGCAGCACAGCGGCCACGACGGCGCGCAGCCGCTGTTCCACGAGGTTCAGCCAGATGTAGGCCCGGCCGGCCCGCTGGGCGCGGGTGCGCACCTCAAGCCAGGCGTCGGCGTCCCACTCCAGCTCCGGCCCGATGGATCCCGCGTCCATCGGGCGGGCCAGGGACACCGCGCCGGGCGGGACGTCTGTGGAGTTCCCCTCGTGACCCTCGTCACCAGGAGGCAGCTCCAGCCCTCCCGAGCCCACCCGTTGCACCGCCTTCCGCTCCCCCGGGCCTTTCCCGTGTCAACGATCAAGGAAGGGTACTCCGCAAGCGGTCGGCGGTGCAGCCGGATGGACAGGTCGGTTTCCCGACTGCTGTGCTCAACTACGCGGTTCCCAGTGACCGTTCTGCCATGCCAGCTCCTTGGGAGTGAGCGGATTCATAGCCGTGACGTCCCGCGGGGCGATGGAGAAGCCCTGCCAGTGCACGGGCATGGGCTGCTGGTCCTCGTCCCGGGCGATGTGGTGGAATCCGACGTTCATCCAGACCACGGGGTGGGTGAGGGCCTGGCCGCCGACCCACTTGTCGACGGACTTCGGGTGGCCGGTCGCGCACTTCTGGTTGTTGCTGGCGAACAGCTCGCACTTGTTGTACTCGGTGACGTACATGTCGTGCTTGGTGAAGCTGCGGCCCGGGTACCTGGTGGTGGGTCCGGGGACCAGTTCGTAGGAACGGGCGTGGCCGTCCTTGTTCTTGCCGGTCGCGCTGACCACCCGCCACCAGCGGTAGGTCTTGTAGTCGGCCGCGAGTTCCTTGCCGACCTTGGTGCGGGTGGTCTTGGCGGTCGGGCCCTCCCGGCCGCCGGCGGGGGCGCTGACGGTGGAGTCGTACTGCTCGACCTTCGTCTTCGAGGAGCCGTCGAGGCCGAAGTCGAGCCGCCAGAAGATGTTGTGGCTGTGGCTGGTCGCGTAGTCCCTGGCGCCCTTGCCGATGGGCCAGCCGCGTCCGTCCTGGGCGTTGTAGTCCTCGTAGGAGAGGCTGCCGGTCGCGCCGGCGTTCATGGAGACCGTGCCGTCGTCCTGGAAGCGCCACTCGGTGATGTACTCGTACCAGCCGACCTGGTTGACCGTGTAGACCAGCAGGTCCTTGCCCTGCTGCTGGTAGGTCTTGTCCGGCTGGAAGAGGTCGTGCATCCGGTAGGCGTGGCCACGCGAACGGGTGGTGGTGCACAGACCCTTGACGTCGGGGTGGCGCGGGTCCCCGTCCGGGACCTTGACGGTCTTGATGGTGCCGCCGGGGCACTCGGCGGGCGACAGCTCCATCAGTTCCTGGGCGAAGTCCTGGCCCGTGAGGTCGTAGTACTCGTGCTTCCCGTCGTCGTACGGGACGTGGATCTGGGCGAGTCTGGCGCTGTTGAGGACCTTGATCGGCTTGCTCTCGTCCTTGGGCTGGTAGGAGACGTTCTCCAGGACGAGGCCGGCCTTGCTGTCGTAGCGCCAGCACATCCGCCAGGTGGTGCCGGTGGAGAGCTTCTGTTCGATCGTGTAGGCGGCGCTGCAGCCGGGGACCGCCGCCGCGGGCGCGCTCTGCGGGCGGGCCGCGGCGGGGCCGGCCGTCGTCGTCGCGCCGGCGGCCAGCGCGGCCAGGGTCAGTCCGACGGCCGCGCTCTTGCGGGCGGCACGGCCGAGGGTCCGCGGCCGGACACCGCCGGGCAGGTGCTGTTCGGGCATGAAGAGGTGACTCCCTTACCGGAGGTACGGGTGTGAAGGTCGGGCGGCGGCCGGTCAGCCGCGGTCGAGGGCGGCGGCCTTGCGGGCGCTCAGGTCGATCACGAGGTCCCGGGTGTCGATCCAGGGCCCGTTGAGGACCTTGGAGAACAGCCGCACGCACCGGTGCTCGCCGCACTTGTCGAGCACCGCGGGCTGGGCGCCCGGCGAGGCCTCGTAGATCCCGCCGCTCAGGTCCAGCTGGTCCGGCGAGGTGAGTTCCTTGCCCGTGGCGTCCTTGTAGTCCGCCTTCAGGCCCGCGCCCAGCGGGTCGGCGATCAGGATCCGGGCCGCCTCGGCGTTCTCGGCGCGGCTCGGCGGCGGCTGGACACCGCGCTGGACGCCGGTCTGCTCGACCTTCCCGGTCTTCAGGTTGACGGTCTTGGTGACGAGTGTGTCGTTCTTGTAGTCGTAGTAGGTCACGTCGGCCCGCCGTGGCGCCTGCGGGTCGTCCGCCTCGGCGGCCTCGGGCTCGGCGAGGTCGACGCTCAGCCGCTGCGGTCCGCGGTCCCCCTCGACGTCCCGGCCCGTGGCCGAAAGCCGTCCGGCCACGGCGAGCTTCTCGACCCGCCGGATCTCGTCGTCGGTGAGCGGGTCACGGCCGGTGCCCTGCTTCTGCTCAGCGGGTGCCTGCTCCACGACGCCCGGCGGTGCGGCGTCCGGGCCCTGCCCGGTCTGCCGCGCGGCCCGCGTCCCGCCGCCGGCCCCTCCGGAATCGTCCGCACCCGCCGTGCCCGGCAGCGTGACCGCGACCATGGCGGCGGTCCCCGCCGCCGCGAGGGCCGCACCGGTCAGTACTTTGCCCAGATGGCGGTGGACTTTCTCGCGCACATCTTCCCCCTACTCCCCCTGATCCCCGGGAGTACGTGTCTGCCCCGCATGTTCGGCGCACGGCGGGTACCAGAACCGCCGTGCGCACTGGTCACTTGATTAGAGGGCGGGTGAGCCGCGGAAGGTTGCCTCACTTTCGGACGAGACTCGGGGCCAACGCGGCCCCGGCCGGAGGGCACACCTGGGAGAGTCGTCACCATGCAGGTCTGGCCTGGAGAGGCGTATCCGCTCGGCGCCACCTATGACGGCGCCGGAACCAACTTCGCGGTCTTCACGGAGGCCGCGGACCGAGTAGAGCTGTGTCTGCTGCACGACGACGGCTCGGAGACGGCGGTGGAACTGCGCGAGAGCGACGCGTTCGTGCGGCACGCGTACGTGCCGGGCGTGATGCCGGGACAGCGGTACGGGTTCCGGGTGCACGGCCCGTACGACCCCGGGCGCGGGCTGCGCTGCAACTCGGCGAAACTGCTGCTCGACCCGTACGCGAAGGCGATCAGCGGTGCGGTCCGGTGGGGCGAGGAGGTGTACGGCTACCACTTCGGCGCGCCGGACGAGCGCAACGACCTGGACTCGGCGCCGCACACCATGACCTCCGTGGTGATCAACCCGTACTTCGACTGGGGCGACGACCGCCCGCCGCGCACCGAGTACCACCACACCGTGATCTACGAGGCCCACGTCAAGGGCCTCACCATGCGTCACCCGGGGCTGCCGGAGGAACTGCGCGGCACCTACGCGGCCCTCGCCCACCCGGCGATCATCGAACACCTGACCAAGCTCGGGGTGACGGCCCTCGAGCTGATGCCCGTGCACCAGTTCGTGAACGACCACCGGCTGGCCGACATGGGGCTGAGCAACTACTGGGGCTACAACACCATCGGCTTCTTCGCCCCGCACAACGCGTACGCCTCCTGGGGCGACCGCGGCCAGCAGGTGCTGGAGTTCAAGTCGGCGGTCCGGGCGCTGCACGAGGCCGGGATCGAGGTCATCCTGGACGTGGTCTACAACCACACCGCCGAGGGCAACCACCTGGGCCCGACGCTGTCCTTCAAGGGCCTCGACAACCCCTCGTACTACCGGCTCGCGGACGATCCCCGCTACTACATGGACACCACGGGCACCGGGAACTCGCTGCTCATGCGGTCCCCGCACGTGCTCCAGCTGATCATGGACTCGCTGCGGTACTGGGTCACCGAGATGCACGTCGACGGCTTCCGCTTCGACCTCGCGGCGACGCTCGCCCGGCAGTTCCACGAGGTGGACCGGCTGTCGTCGTTCTTCGACCTGGTGCAGCAGGACCCGGTGGTCTCCCAGGTGAAGCTGATCGCCGAGCCGTGGGACGTGGGCGAGGGCGGCTACCAGGTGGGCAACTTCCCGCCCTTGTGGACCGAGTGGAACGGCAAGTACCGCGACACCGTGCGGGACCTGTGGCGGGGCGAGCCGCGCACGCTGGCGGAGTTCGCGTCCCGGCTGACCGGTTCGTCCGACCTCTACCAGGACGACGGCCGCCGCCCGCTGGCCTCCATCAACTTCGTCACCTGCCACGACGGTTTCACCCTGCACGACCTGGTGTCGTACAACCACAAGCACAACAAGGCCAACGGCGAGGACAACCGGGACGGCGAGAGCCACAACCGGTCCTGGAACTGCGGGGCGGAGGGCGACACCGACGACCCGGAGGTACTGCGGCTGCGCGCCCGGCAGATGCGGAACTTCATCGCCACGCTGATGCTGTCCCAGGGCGTGCCGATGATCAGCCACGGGGACGAGTTCGCGCGCACCCAGCGCGGCAACAACAACGCCTACTGCCAGGACAACGAGCTGTCGTGGGTGGACTGGCCGGAGTCCCTGGAGAGCGAACTGCTGGAATTCACGCGCGCGATGGTGTGGCTGCGCCGCGACCATCCCGTCCTCCGCCGGCGCCGCTTCTTCCACGGCCGTCCGGTGGAAGGCACCCATGACGAGCTGTCGGACATCGCCTGGTTCACCCCGGAGGGCGGCGAGATGACGCAGCGGGACTGGAACTCGGCGCAGGCGTCCGCGCTGACGGTGTTCCTGAACGGCAACGCGATCTCCGAGCCCGGGCCGCGCGGGGAGCGCATCACCGACGACTCCTTCCTGCTGATGTTCAACGCCTCCCCTGAGGAGCTGGACTTCGTGGTGCCGGTCGACCACGGCCGGCAGTGGCAGGTGGTGGTCGACACGGCCCGCCCGGAGGGGGTGCCGCCGGGCGCGGGCGCGAAGGTCGCGGCCGGCGACCGCATCACCCTGCCGGACCGCAGCCTGACGGTGCTGCAGCGGCCGGCTTAGGGGGTGCCGCAGCCCCCTAGCGGGGCTGCGTGTCCCGCACGCGCGCGTGGAGGGCGTTCCCGGGCCCCTCCGCGTACGTCGTCGGGCGCACCGTGAGGGCGAGCACGAAGGCGAGGCCGGCCGCCGTGCTCGCCGCCGCGAAGGCCGCCCAGGGGCCGTGGGCCTCCGCGAGGCGTCCGGTGACGGCGACCGCCAGGGCCTGGCCGCCGACGAGGGCGCTCGTGGCCACGCCCATCGCCTCGGCCAGCCGGGACGGCGCCACCGCGCGCTCCAGGAGGCCGAACGCGGTGATCAGGTGCGGGGCGTAGGCGACGCCCAGGACGGTCACGACGGCGTACAGGCCGGGCAGGCCGCCCGTGCCCAGCAGCGGCAGGGAGAGCGCACAGCCGGCACCGGTCGCCAGCCGCCAGCGCGTCCGGGCACCGACCCGCTCCGGCACGGCGGCCATGGCGAACCCCGCCACGGCACTCATCACCCCCATGGCGGCGTACACGAGTCCGGCCTGGTCCTCCTGTCCGAGCCGGGCGGTGAGCGCCGTGATACCGGCCTGACAGGCCCCGAACATGGCGCCCTGGAGCGCCAGCGCGGCGAAGAGGGCGGGCACGCAGCGGGGCATGGGGGCGGGAGCGGCACGCGCGGCTCGCACGCGGACCGGGCCAGGCTGGACGGGGAGGGATGCGGGGGGTTCGGGGGGTTCGGGGAGCGCGGGAACGTAAGAGGGCCCGGGAGCGTCGGAGAGCGCGGGAGCCTCGGACGGGGCGGGGGCGTCGGTCTGGTGGTGCTCTGCGCGCGTGGGTGCGGTCCTGGTGGCCGAATGGGAGTGCACGCGCGCCGATGCGGCTTCACGGAGCGGCCCGGACTCCCCGCGCACGGACGCAGCCGCGTCCCCCGGACGGCACTCCCCCCGCTCGGACGCGCCCGCGCCCTCCCGGCACCGCTCCCCGCGCGCGGCCGCGCCCCCGCGGCCCGGCCCGGACTCCCCGCGCGTGGGTGCCGTCGCCCGGGCCGTCGGGTGGACGGCGAAGGCGCTGCCGCAGGTGGCCACCAGGGCGGCCGCGGCGGCCATCGCGCAGGCCGGGTGGGCGAGTACGGCGGCCAGGCCGACGAGTGCGGGGCCGAGGACGAACGACAGCTCGTCCAGGGTGCTCTCGAAGGAGAGGGCCGCGCCGACGACGGTCTCCGGGGCGTCGGCGCGGCGGGCGAGGGCGATGAGGCGGGTGCGCGCCAGCGGGCCGACGAGCGGCACGGTGGCGCCCGCGGCGGCCCCCAGGAGGGCCAGGACGGGCGTCGGCAGCCCGGCGAGCGCGCCGGCGACGAGCGCGGCCACGGCGAGGGCGTTGGCGAGTGAGAACGCGAGCACCACCGGCCGCTGTCCGTACCGGTCCGCGAGCCGCCCCACCAGCGGTCCGCAGGCCACCTGGCCGAGCGCGAGCGCGCCGCCGGTCAGCCCGGCCGCGCCGAGGGAACCGCTCGTACGGGCGACGAGCAGCACACTGCCGAACTGGATGGTGGCCGTCGGCAGCCGCCCGAGGAAGGACACGCACTGCAGCAGCGGCCCCGTCAGGCCGATCACCCGCCGGTAGGTGTCCCGTGTGCGGCGCCGCCCCGGTTTCCCCGTCGTACCCATCGCTCGAACGTAGACACGCGTGCGTGATCCGGGCAGCGGCCGATGACACGAAAGCCGGCGAGCGGGGTACGTAGGTTCCCATGACTTCTGCGCGACCCGGACCGGGGGTGCCCACGGCCACCTACCGGCTGCAGCTCCAGCCCGCGTTCCCGTTCGCCGCCGCCGAAGCGGCCGTACCCTACCTGGCGTCGCTCGGCGTCTCGCACCTGCATCTGTCCCCCGTCCTGGAGGCCGTGCCGGGCTCCGCGCACGGCTACGACGTCGTGGACCACGCGCGCGTGCGCGAGGAGCTGGGCGGCGAGGAGGGGCTCCGCGCGCTCGCGCGCACCGCGCGGGAGCACGGCCTCGGCCTGGTGGTGGACATCGTGCCGAACCACATGGCGCTGGCGCCCCGGCACAACCCCGCCCTGTGGGAGGTGCTGCGCGAGGGGCCCGGTTCACCGTACGCGCGCTGGTTCGACATCGACTGGGAGGCGCAGGGCGGCCGGGTGCTGCTGCCGGTGCTCGGCGGCCCGATCGGCTCGGAGCTGGACCATCTGAGGGTCGACGGTGACGTGCTGCGCTACCACGACCACGCGTTCCCGCTCCGCCCGGGCACCGAGCACCTGCCGCTGCCCCAGCTGCTGGACGCCCAGTGGTACCGCCCGGTGTGGTGGCGGCTGGCCCGGACCGAGCTGAACTACCGGCGGTTCTTCAGCATCTCGGAGCTGATCGGGCTGCGGGTGGAGGATCCGGAGGTGTTCGACGCCACCCACGGCACGATCCTGCGGCTCCTGGCGGACGGAGTGTTCGACGGGCTGCGGATCGACCATCCGGACGGGCTCGCCGACCCCGACGGCTATCTGGCGCGGCTGCGCGAGGCGACCGGCGGGCGCTGGACGGTGGTGGAGAAGATCCTGGCCGACGGCGAGCACCTGCCGCCCTCCTGGCCGGTCGCGGGCACCACGGGCTACGACGCCCTGCGGCACGTCGACGGCCTGTTCACGGACCGCACCGGGGCGTACGAACTGCTCGGTCGCTACCGGGCGTTCGCGGCGCCGCAGACGGACCGGGGCGGCAACTGGGAGGCCACGGCCCGGCGGGCCGCGTACAAGGTGCTCACCCACGAACTGGCCACCGAGACGGACCGGCTGACCCGGGTGGCGGCCCGGCTGTGCGCCGCCTCGCCCGACCTCTCGCTGCGCGACCGCGCGCCCTGGGCGCTGCGTACGGCCGTGGAGGAGCTGCTGGTCCGGATGCGGGTCTACCGGCCGTACGCCTCCGGTGACGCCTCGGCCGTGATCACCGAGGAGGCCGCCGAGGAGGCCCGGCTGGCGTTCGTGGTGCCGGAGGAGGCCGAGGCCGTCGGCATCGTGCGCAGGCTGCTGGTGGAGCCGCCCGGCGAGGCGTCGGCGCCGGACCACGCCGACCGGGTGGAGTTCCGCACCCGGTTCGCGCAGACCGCGTCCGCGCTGCGCGCCAAGTCGGTGGAGGACACGGCCTTCTACCGCTATGTGCCGCTGCTGTCGGCGGCCGAGGTGGGCGGCGACCCGGGCAGCCCGGGCGTGTCGCCGGAGGAGTTCCACGCGTACTGCGCGCGCGTGCAGCGCGACTGGCCGCTCACCGGCACGGTGGTCTCCACGCACGACACCAAGCGCAGCGCGGACGTGCGCGCCGCGCTGGCCGTGCTCACGGAGTGCCCGGACCGCTGGGCGGAGCTGCTCGCCGAGGTGACGCGGGCCGAGGAGGGCGTGCCGGACGGGCAGCTGGCATGGGCGGCCTGGCAGACGGTGTTCGGGCTGGGCCCGGCGGAGGAGGAGCGGGTACAGGGGGCGCTGCTGAAGCACGTGCGCGAGGCGGGCATGTACACCAGCTGGACGGAGCAGGAGCCGCCGTACGAGGAGGCGGTGGCGGCCTTCGTCGCGGCGGGGCCGTGCGGGCCGCCCGGGGAGCGTGTGGCCGCGTTCCGCAAGGCGCTGGAGCCGCACGTCCGGGCCAACGTCCTCGGTACCGCGCTGGTCCATCTGACGATGCCCGGGGTGCCGGACGTGTACCAGGGCACGGAGGGCGAGTACCGGGCGCTGGTGGACCCGGACAACCGGCGACCGGTGGCGTTCCCGCCGGAGGCGCCCGGCGAGAAGGACGTGGTGACGGCGGCGGCGCTGCGGCTGCGGGCCCGGCGGCCGGACGCGTTCGGGGCGGCCGCGTCGTACGACCCGCTGCCCGCCGAAGGCCCGGCGGCCGAGCACTGCCTGGCCTTCGCGCGTTCCGGCGAGGTGGTCACGGTGGTCACCCGGCTGTCGCTGCGGCTGGCGGAGGCGGGGGGCTGGCGCGAGACACGGCTGCCGCTGCCACCCGGCCGGTGGACGGACGTGCTCGTCCCCGGACGGGAGTTCACCGGGCACGCACGCGTGGCGGACCTCCTGGACCGACTGCCGGTAACGCTGCTGGAGCGGATCGCGGACGACTGAGGGAACCCGGCGGCCAGGCAGCCGCCACGGCGAGCAGGCGGACGCGCCCGTCCCCGGACGGGAATTCACCCGGCACACTGACCGGCTGCCGGCGGCGTTGCCGGAGCGGATCGCGGACGACTGAAAGAACCCGGCGGCCAGGCAGCCGCCACGGCGAGCAGGCGGACGCGCCCGTCCCCGGACGGGAGTTCACCCGGCACACTGACCGGCTGCCGGCGGCGTTGCCGGAGCGGGTCGCGGAGGACTGAGGGATCCCGGGGGTCAGGGGGCCGGTGGGGTGGGCAGTTCGCAGTGCTCGTACGGCCCAGGGGCGCTCAGGGCCGGCCAGGTGGCGCGCAGGAGGTCCACGAAGGCCGCGGCGGCCCCGGTGGGCGGCACGCGCGCGTAGACGGCCAGGGGGCGCTTCCAGGCCGGGTCGGGACTGAGGACCACGCAGTCCTCGCCGACGGCGCCGCGCACGATGTGGGCGGGCGCGGTGCACACGCCGACGCCGGCGGCTGCCATGCGGACGGCGGTCGAGGTGTGCTCGGTCCACACGGCGGTCCGGGGGCGGAAGCCGGCCTTCCCGCAGGCCCAGTCGAGGAAGCGCTCGCCGTGCACGACGGGTTCCATGGCGCAGCGGATCCACGGGCGGTCGGCGAGTTCCGGGAGCGTGACCGTCGTACGGCCCGCGAGCCGGTCGTCGAAGGGCACGACGAGGACCAGTTCCTCCTCGCCGACGGGCACGACGGTGCCGGGCCGGCCGGTGGGCTCGGGGCCGACGGCGAGGTCGGCGGTGCCGCGCTGCACGGCCTCTTCCAGGGCCTCGGCGGTGGCGTACTCGTGCAGGCGCAGCAGCACCCTCGGGTGGGCCGTGCGCCAGCGGGCGAAGACATCGGGCAGGGCGCCGACCGCGATGGAGTGCAGGGCCGCGACATGCAGTTCGCCGCCCTCGGCCCCGACGGTGGCGCGGGCCGCGCGGCGGGCCTGCGCGGCGCTGCGGACGGCGAGTTCGGCGTGCGGCAGGAAGGCGCGGCCCATGGGGGTGAGGCGCACGCCCCGGGGCAGGCGCTCCAGCAGGGCGCCGCCGACCGACTTCTCCAGCGCCTTGATCTGGTGGGAGAGCGCGGGCTGGGTGACGTGCAGGGCGTCCGCCGCGCGCGTGAACGACGCCTCCTGGACGACCGTCACGAAGTACTCCATCTGACGCAGGCTCACCGTCACGTCCTCCCATAAGGATCATGCATGGATTCCACAACAACATTGCCTTGGACTCATGACAAGGGGTGGACGGAGGGTGGATGCCATGACCATCGATACGGGCATCACCACATCCGACGTGATCGTCGTCGGCGGCGGCACCGGCGGCTACAGCACCGCCCTGCGCGCCGCCTCCCTCGGGCTGGACGTCGTCCTCGTCGAACGCGACAAGGTCGGCGGAACGTGCCTGCACCGGGGCTGCATCCCGAGCAAGGCGATGCTGCACGCCGCCGAGCTGGTCGACGGGATCGCCGAGGCCCGCGAGCGCTGGGGCGTGAAGGCGACCGTGGACTCCGTCGACTGGGGTGCGCTGGTTGCCACCCGGGACGACATCGTCGCGCGCAACCACAAGGGCGTGGAGGCGCATCTCGCCCACGCGGGCGTGCGGGTGGTGCGGGGCAGCGCGCGGCTGACGGGGACGCGCACGGTGCGCGTGGAGGGCGTGCCCACGGATGCCACGCCGAGCGCTTATGGCGGGGTCGCGCCCGGCGTGCGCGACCTCACCGCGCGCCGTGGGATCGTCCTCGCGACCGGCTCACGCCCGCGCACGCTCCCGGGGCTCGCTCCCGACGGGCGGCGCGTGGTGACCAGTGACGACGCCCTGTTCGCGCCGGGGCTCCCGGCGTCCGTCCTGGTGCTGGGCGGGGGCGCGATCGGCGTGGAGTACGCCTCCTTCCACCGTTCCATGGGCGCGGAGGTCACCTTGGTGGAGGCCGCCGACCGGATCGTGCCGCTGGAGGACGCCGACGTCAGCCGGCATCTGACGCGCGGCCTGAAGAAGCGCGGGATCGATGTGCAGGCGGGTGCGCGCCTGATCGACGCGGAGCTGCTGGACGGCAGCGTACGCGCGCGCGTACGCACCGCGCGGGGTGAGACCCGGACGGTGACGGCGGACCGGCTGCTGGTGGCCGTGGGCCGGGCCCCGGTCACCGAGGACCTGGGCCTGGACGCGGCCGGCCTGACGACGGACGAGCGGGGGTTCGTCGTACCGGCGGACTGGCGCCGGCTGGAGACGGCCGTGCCCGGTGTCCACGTGGTCGGCGACCTGCTGCCGCCGCCCTCGCTCGGCCTCGCCCACGCCTCGTTCGCGGAGGGCCTGCTGGTGGCCGAGACGCTGGCGGGGCTGGAGTCGGCCCCGGTCGACTACGCGGCCGTGCCCCGGGTGACGTACTCCTCGCCGCAGACCGCCTCGGTGGGGCTGACCGAGGCCGAGGCACGCGCGCGTGGGCACGAGGTCGACGTCAACACGATGCCGCTGACCGCCGTCGCCAAGGGGATGGTGCACGGTCAGGGCGGCATGGTGAAGGTCGTGACGGAGGCCGGCGGCGGGCAGGTGCTCGGCGTCCACCTGGTCGGCCCGCACGTGTCGGAGATGATCGCCGAGAGCCAGCTGATCGTCGGCTGGGACGCCGAGCCCGCGGACGTGGCCCGGCATGTGCACGCGCACCCCACCCTCTCGGAGGCGGTGGGCGAGGTGTTCCTGACCCTCGCGGGACGCGGCCTGCACCAGCAGTGAGCCCACGCAGCGCAGTGGCCCGTACGGGGGCGGGCCACTGCGTCCGGGCGCCCCCGGGAGCCTCCCCCGCCGCATGCTTGACAGTTCACCCGTCGCGTGCGGGACTGGGAGTGCGAAGCCGGGCGGACAAGTCGGGGGTGAGTCCTCTGCCGGAGCTGCGCTATCCCAGCGTTCCCGAACTGGTCGCCTCCGCTCAGGCGTTGGCGGCTCAGGAACCCGGGCTGTGCGCGCTGCGTCAGGTGGGCCTGTCGCGCGCGGGAAGACCCCTGCACCTGCTGTCGGTGGGGCACGCCCGCCGTGCGGTGCTCGTGGTGGCGGGTGCCCACGCCAACGAGCCGACGGGCGGTTCCACCCTGCGGGTGCTTGCCGAAAGAGTGCTGGCGGAGCGGGAGTTGCGGACGGACACCTCCTGGCACTTCCTGCTGTGCGCGGACCCGGACGGCGCGAGTCTGCATGTGACCCCGGCGCCGCGCAGCCTGCTCGACTACCACCTCGGCTTCTACCGGCCGACGGGCGCGGAGCAGCCGGAGTGGTCGCCCGCGGTCCTGCCGCCGGACCGGCTGCCGCCCGAGACCCGGGCGCTGACCGGGGTCATCGACGAACTGCGCCCGTATCTCCAGGTGACGTTGCACGGCACCGATCTGGGCGGCAGCTGGGTGCAGCTGACCAGGGACGTGCCGGGCCTCGCCGAGCCGTTCGCCAAGTCCGCCGCGGAATTGCACATTCCGGTGGAGACGGGGGCCTCGGACGCGGCGGGCTGGCCGGCCTCCGGCCCCGGGGTGCATGTGATGCCCGGCCCGGAGACCGGCGTGGCCTATCCGAGCATGCCGGACGACGCCCGGCACAGCACCTGGTACCACGCGCACCGGTACGGCGGCCTGACGGCGGTGGTGGAGGTGCCGATGTGGGCCAGCGACCTGGTGGACGACCCGGCTCCGCACCCGGCGCCGGCGGCGGCCATGCGGCGGCTGGCCGCGCGGCTGCTGCGGGACGCGCGCGAGGTGGAGCGGATCCTCGCCGAGGCGCTGCCCCGGCTGGAGGGCGTGGACGGTCCGCTGCTGCGGGCCGCGCGCTGGGCGCTGGAGCTGATCCCGGGCCTGGCCGAGGACTGGGTCCACACCTCCCCGGCGGGCACGACGATGGCGTACGTCGGCAGTGTGGACGCCTTCGGGCGGCGGCTGCCGCTGCGGGCCGCGGCGATGCTGCTGCGGGTGCTGCGGGAGACGGACGACCGGGCGGCGCCGCGCCTGGAGCAGCTCGTCGCCGACTGGTGCGACGCCTTCGCGGAGCGGTTCCGGGCCCGCTGGGTGCCGTTGGAGCACCAGGTGGAACACCAGTCCCGGACGGTGCTGGTGGCGGCGCAGCAGGCCCGGGAGCAGGTGGCCTGAGCCGTCGTCCCCGGCCCACACCGCCCGGTCACCGGCCCACCCCACGCAGGACCCGGCCCACGCCACCCCGTCACCGGCCCACCCCACGCAGGACCCGGCCCACGCCCCCGGTCACCGGCTCACGCCCCCCGGCGCCCGACCACACCGCCCGGTCCTGGGGCGCGCCGGTCAGCCGTCCAGGTCGAAGACGGATCCCGTGCGCGCCTTCATGACGCACGCGCTGGTGTACGTCTCCGCGAAGTCGACCCAGCGGCCGTTCCAGCGCCCGCGCGCGTGGGCGGTCACCGGAGCGAAGATCATCGGACAGAAGGCGTGCGCGGCCGGGATGCGGTCGATGTGCCCGTCGGCGGCGTCCAGTGCGGCGCAGGCCTCGGCCGCGTGCGCATGGCCCAGGGGCGGGTCGCACAGCAGCAGCGTGCCGAGGGTGCCACCGGACCGGGCGCCGCCCTTGGTGACCGTCAGGTGGAGCCAGTTGCCGGGATGAGTGTCACGGGTGGCGGCCCGGGCCGGACCCGCGGTGAGGAGGCCGGCGGCGGCCAGCAGGGCACCGGCCGCCGCTGCCGCTCTGGTGAGGTACGTCATGCCCGTTCCATCGGCACGGCGGCCCGGCATCCGCAGTGCGGCTCACCCGATCGGGACGGCACACGCGCACGGCCGAGCGTCCGTTCGAGCGGGACCGGCCAGAGAGGCTCAGAGGGACCTTCAGGGGGCCGTGAGCCGGAACGCCATTCTGCCGAAGGCGACCTGGTCGCCCTCGCGGACGACGACCGCCCCGATCACCCGGCGGCCGTTGACGGTGGTGCCATTGGTGGAGCCGAGGTCCTTGAGGACCCACAGCCCGCCCTGATGACGCAGCTCGGCGTGGACCCGGGAGACCGTCTCGTGGTTCAGGCGCAGCCCGTTCGCGGGGTCCCGGCCGATGCGCAGCGGATGGGTGTGCGCCGGGTGCGGCAGCAGCAGCTTGGGCAGCCGCTCGGCCTGCCAGGCCCGGCGCAACCGCACGGTGAACCCGGAGACCGCCTCCACGGTGCCGAAGACCGCGCGGGAGAACCGGTTCTCCCGGGGCAGGTCGGCGACCAGGGCGGCGAGTTCGTCGGAGTGGCGCGCGGCGAGCGCCAGCTCCATGCGGCGCACGAACGTGTCGTGCGAGAGCCGGCCCAGGGCGACGCCGTCGCGCAGCACCTGCAGCGCCTTGTCACGTTCCGCGTCGGACAGGCGCGCGGGGTAGGTGGAGAACTCGAAGGACGACGTCACACAGGTGATTCTCGGGCAGTGAACCCCGGGTGTCCAGAATCGGCGGAACCGGTGCCCGTGTGCGGGCACTTCCGCGACACCTGCCGGCAAAGGGCGGATTCGAAAGCGGATTGATCGTCCGGGGCGGCACGATGGGATCCGCGGGACATCACGGTGAGCAGACGAAGGGGAACCGTCCGTGCAGTTCGAGGTGTGGGCACCGCAGGCAGACCGAGTGACGCTCCATTGCGAGGGCACCACGCGCGCGTTGGCGCGCGATCCCGCGCGCGAGGGCTGGTGGACGGGTGAGGCGGAGGCGGGTGACGGCGCGCGGTACGGGTTCGCGCTGGACGACGGCCCCGTGCTGCCCGACCCGCGCTCACGCCGTCAGCCGGACGGCCCGGACGGGCTGAGCGCGGTCGTGGACCACGGGCGCCACGAGTGGCGCGCTCGGTGGGCGGGGCGCGGGCTGCCGGGCGCGGTGCTGTACGAGCTGCACGTGGGCACGTACACCCGCGAGGGCACCCTGGACGCCGCGGCCGCCCGGCTGGAGCACCTGGTGGAACTGGGCGTGACCCACGTGGAGTTGATGCCGCTGTGTCCCTTCCCGGGGCGGCACGGCTGGGGCTACGAGGGGGTGTCGCTGTGGGCGGTGCACGAGCCGTACGGCGGCCCAGAGGCACTGAAACGCTTCGTCGACCGGGCGCACGAACTCGGACTGGGCGTCGTCCTGGACGTCGTCCACAACCACTTGGGCCCGTCGGGTAACTATCTTCCCCGGTTCGGGCCGTACTTCACGGACACGCACACCACGCCGTGGGGCGCGGCGGTGAACCTGGACGCGCCCGGCTCGGACGAGGTGCGCGCGTTCCTCGTCGGCAGCGCGCTGGCGTGGCTGCGGGACTACCGGATCGACGGGCTGCGGCTGGACGCGGTGCACGCCCTGTACGACACGCGCGCGTGCCACTTCCTGGAGGAGCTGTCGGCGGCCGTGGACGGCCTGGCGGCCGAGTCCGGCAGGCCGCTGTTCCTGATCGCCGAGTCGGACATGAACAATCCGCGGTTCATCACCCCGCGCGCGGAGAACGGCCTGGGGCTGCACGCGCAGTGGAACGACGACTTCCACCACGCCCTGCACACCGCGCTGACCGGGGAGTCGCAGGGCTACTACGCCGACTTCGCGCGGGACCCGTTCGCCGCCCTCGCCAAGACGCTCACCGGCGGTTACTTCCACGACGGCACGTACTCCAGTTTCCGGGGCCGCGGTCACGGCCGGCCGCTGGACCGCGCGCGGGTGGGCGGGCACCGGCTGCTCGGCTACAGCCAAACCCACGACCAGGTCGGCAACCGCGCCCAGGGCGACCGGCTCTCCGCCCTCCTCTCCCCCGGTCTGCTGGCCTGCGCGGCCACGCTGACGCTGACGGCGCCGTTCACGCCGATGCTGTTCATGGGCGAGGAGTGGGCGGCGGGCACGCCCTGGCAGTTCTTCACCGATCACACCGACCCCGAGCTGGCCGAGGCGGTACGGCGGGGCAGGCGGCGGGAGTTCGCCGCGCACGGGTGGGCCGAGGAGGACGTGCCCGACCCGCAGGACCCGGCGACCCGGGAGCGGTCCTGCCTGGACTGGTCGGAGCCGGAACGCGCGCCCCACGCGCGCGTGCTGGCCTGGTACCGCCGGCTGATCGCGCTGCGCCGGGAACAGCCCGACCTCACCGACCCGGACCTCGCCGACACCAAGGTCGCGTACGACGCGGACGCCCGCTGGCTGGCCTTCCGGCGCGGGGACGTGCGGGTGGCGGTGAACCTGGGCAAGGAGCAGGCGGCGATCCCGCTGGGCACCGGCCAGGTGGAGGTTCTCGCCGCCTGGGACCCGGTCGAGGCACCGGGCCCGGACGGACTGCTCCAGGTGCCCGGGGAGTCGTGCGTGGTGCTGACACAGCCCTGAGGGGTGCTACGGCCTCTGATGGGCTCTGCGGCCTCCGTGGCGCTCTCTCGCGGAGCCCACGGGGTCCGCGGGCGGCGCCGGGGCCCGGAGGGCTGTACGGCCCCGTCAGGGCTCCGGCTCGTCCTCCTGGAAGTCCGTCACCCGCTCCAGCAGGATCGGCTCCCAGGCGCGCCGCAGCTGGGTCCGGAGGAGGGCCAGGGAGCCGGTCGTACGGCCCTCCAGGTGGTCGGTGAGGCGGATGACGGCGTCGCAGCGGGCCAGCCACAGACCGCGCAGGCAGGGGCGGGCGCCGTAGCCGGCGAGGGTGGCGGCGCGGACGGCCGCCGGGGAGCCGACGGCGACGGCGAGCCCGGCGATGTCCTCGGCGGGGTCGCCCAGGGCCGCCGCGGTCCAGTCCAGGATGCCGCGCACCCGGCCGTCGGCGCTGACCACCACGTGCGCGCCGGTCAGCCCGTGGTGGGTGAGGACGGCGGTGCCGGGCTGCGCGGCGAGCTGGGCCGCGCCGGGCGGGGTGAGCTGGAGCAGCCGGGCGGCGTCGAACTCGTCGGCGGCGGCGAGCCGTTCGGCCGCGTGCACGGCCATCCGGCGCAGCGCCTCCAGCGAGCGCGGCGCGACACGCGGCACACCGAGCGCCTCCACCTGGCGCACGGGCACCGCGCGCAGTCCGCTGAGCAGCCCTGCGAGGTCGGCCTCGCCGACGGCGGAGACGTCGTACTCGTCGGCCGTGCCGCCGGGCACCCGGGTGTCGAGCGTGTAGGCGAGGCCGGGCGCCCAGTCGCCGTGCGCGACGCTGGTGGGCACGGCGACGGGCATATGCGGGCGGACCACGTCCCGCAGGCGCAGTTCCCGGCGGCGGCGGACGGAGGCCTCGCGGTCGGGGGCGAGGCGCAGCACATGGCGGCTGCCGACCCACCAGGTGTGCTCACGGTCCTCCGTCACGGGCCGCACATCGGGCCCCCCGGTGCCGTCGTCGCCCTCCTTGAGCAGCGAACGGACCAGTCTGCGGACGGTGTCCGCGGTGGGTGTCGGTGCCTGGGTCATGGGTCGCGGGTAGCCGTTCCGGGTGTCGTCGAGAAGGGGTCTCCTGGGGCCTCTCAGTCCACTATGACCATCTCACGGGTGGTGTTGTTGAGGCGGCGGCCGCCGTCCTCGGTGACCGTGACGATGTCCTCGATGCGCACCCCGAAGCGGCCGGGCAGGTAGATACCGGGCTCCACGGAGAAGCACATGCCGGGCACGAGCGGCTGCTCCTCGCCCTCGATCATGTACGGCGGCTCGTGCGTCGTGACGCCGATGCCGTGCCCGGTGCGGTGGATGAAGTACTCGCCGTACCCGGCGTCCGTGATCACCGCGCGGGCCGCGCGGTCGACCTCCTGGCAGGCCACGCCCGGGCGTACGGCCTGGACGCCGGCCTCCTGGGCGGCGCGCACGACGTCGTGGACCCGGCGCTCCTCCTCGGTCGGCTCGCCGACGTGGACCGTGCGGGTGGTGTCGGAGCCGTAGCCGTCCATCAGGCCGCCGAAGTCGAGGACGACCATGTCGCCGGGCCGGATGACCCGGTCGCCGACCTCGTGGTGCGGGTTGGCGCCGTTCGGGCCGGATCCGACGATGGTGAAGTCGACCTGGGAGTGGCCGAAGCGGCGCAGCAGGCCGGCGAGGTCCCGGCCGACGTCGGACTCGCGGCGGCCGGCGAAGGGAACCTTCCGGATCTCCTCGAACGTTGCGTCGGCAGCCGCTCCGGCGGCCGCCAGAAGCTCCAGCTCGGCCGCGTCCTTCACCGCGCGCAGCATGGGCAGGGCGTCGGTGAGGGAGGCGTAGGAGGTGTCGGGGAGGGCCCGCTGGAGGCCCAGCAGGTGCATCGCCCAGGTGTTGTCGCTGATGCCGAACCGGCCGTGGTCGTCGAGGAGGCCGGCGGTGACGGCGTAGGGGTCCTTGCCGTCGGTCCAGTCGCGCAGGGTCAGCGCGGTCGCGCCGGCCGCCTGCTCGGCGTCCGGGGCCTCCAGGGTGGGCACGACGAGGACGGGGTCCCGGCCGGGGGCGAGGACGAGCAGGGTGAGCCGTTCCGTGACCGCGGTGGGCGTGTAGCCGGTGAGCCACACCATGTCCGGTCCCGGGGCCACGAGCAGCCCGGCGAGGCCGGCGTCGGCGGCGGAGCGCGCGGCGCGCTCCATGCGGGCCCTGTAGTCGGCGGCGGTGAAGGGCGCGGGCGTACTACCGGTCATCCGGGCCTCCGGGCGCGGGTGAGAAACGGGCGGGGCGGCGGGTGTGGCAACGGGGGTCGCAACGGGCGGGGCGACGGCGCGCCGGTGTCCCGGGCAGCATCCTGCCCGCCCGGGCAGGGGCACGCGAGCCGGTCCCGGGGACCGGTGTCCCGCGGTCCGTGGCGAAGGGACTCGGCATGGGCCCATGATGACGCGAGGGACGGACGGTGACCAGCGGGTTTCCTGGCGTGTACGAGACCGCCGAGTCCAAAGGCGCGGCTCGGTCAGGTGACCAGGCCGGGGATCACCGACAACTGCTGGTAGCCCCCGCTGCTGTGGCGCACGGTGAGGAGCACCGCTTTTCCGGAGCGGGCGCGGGTGACGGCTCGAGCGAGGTCGGCGGCGGTGTCCACGCGGGCCGCGCCGAACTGCAGCACCACGTCCCCGCGGACCAGGCCCGCCGCGTAACCGGGGCCCGGCACGTGCACGCCCACGACCAGCGCGCCGGCCTTCTCGGCGTCGACGACCTCGACGCCCAGGGTCGAGCCGGGTCCAGCGGGGCCGGGGGCCGGTACGGCCGTGGGGGTGACCGCGGCCGAAAGGGCGGGCGATGGGGCCTGGCGCTGCAGCTCGGCGAGTCGGCTCATGCCGAACACCGTGGCGCCGACGGTGCCGATGCCGACGCCGGAGAGCACCAGCAGGGTGCCGGCGCACACGCCCAACAGCACGGTCCGCAGCCGCCGTCCGCGCCGGGGTGCGGCGTGCGGGCGGCGGGCGGGGCCGGCGGTTCCGTCGTCCCGCCGGTCCTGACCGGGCATCGGCTTGGGACGCAACGCAGTCTGTTCCATGGTTCGCTCGCCTCCGGCTGGTGCTCTACCCGGGGCGGCGGGCCGCGACGAGACACGAACGAGTGAGATTGGCCGAAGGCTGGCGGAGGGTAGTCATGGCTGTCGAAGCGGCACGCACGCGCCCCCGGCGGGCTCCGGCGCCCGCCGCCGCTCCTGGCCGACAGCCGGCACCCTCCCACGGCCGGATCCGGGAATCGGCGCCCTGAGGAGCCTCCGCCGATGCGGTCCGCCCGCGACCTCCTGCCCGGGCGTACGCCTTCCACCCCCGCCGTCGGATCCACATCGGCACCGGACCGCCGTCGGCCCAGCTCGGTCCTACGCCACCACTACCGAGCGCGCGTCGGCCCGCACCGCCTCGGGTGTACGCCGCCCTGCCCGGCCGCCCGGTCCCCGGCGGCCCGTCGCCCGGTGCCGCTCCCCCCGGTCCGACGTCTCCACCCCGACCCCCGGCGCGCTCACCGCCCGCCCAGGAGCCGCCGCACCACCTCCGCCGCCGCTCCGCCGGGGCTGCCGCCGTGGAGGAGTTCTGTGCGGTGGACGAGGCGGGGAGCGGTGAGGGGGACGGCGGCTGTGCCGGGGATGGCCGTGGCCGCCGAGCGGGGCAGCAGGGTGAGGCCGTGTCCGGCCGCCGTGAGGGCGGTGAGGGTGCGGACGTCGGTGCCCTCGTAGCGCAGGGCGGGCCGGAAGGCGCCCCCCGCCGTCGCGGCCCGCAGGTGCGCGAGCGGGAGGGCCGCGTCGGGCGCGTCGAGCCAGCGGGCGTCGCGGAGGTCGCCGAGGCGCAGGCCGGGGCGGCCGGCGAGGGGATGTCCGGCGGGCAGCAGGACGCTCACGGGCTCCTCGGCGACGCCGTGCGTGGTCAGCGGCGCCACGTCGGGCAGCCGCAGCGGGTCGCTCGGCGCGGCCAGCCCGTCGACGAGGCCGAGGTCGGCGGTGCCCGTGGCGACGGCGGCGGGGATCTCCGCGCGGGTGAGGACGCGCAGGGTGACGCCGGCCGGCGGGAGTGCGCCGAGGACGGCGGGGCCGAGCGCGGTCGCGGTGGTGACGAGGGTGAGGCCGTGCTGGGGCGCGGCGGCCATGCGGACGACGTCGGCGCGGGCCGCGTCGAGCCGCAGCAGCAGTGGACCCGCGTGCTCCAGCAGCCTCTCGCCGGCCGTGGTGGGCGCGACCGGCCGGCGCGTCAGCAGCGGTGCGCCCAGGTCCTGTTCGAGGGCGGCGATGTGCTGCGAGACCGCGGACTGGGTGTAGCCCAGCTCGCGCGCGGCCTCCGAGAAGGAGGCGAGACGCGCCACGGTCACGTAGGTACGGAGCAGATGCGGGTCCATGCCGCCCAGCATCCCACTCCATCAGCAGTGCTTATCGGCCGTGCAGGAACCATCGTTGGACGTGAACCACCCGGCGTACGGAGGATGGTGGCCATGATGAACACCGCCACCCTCGCACTCGTCGGCGACCGCTCCCCGCACGTCGTCTCGCACACCCGCGTCCCGCTCCTGCTGGACGCCCTGGCCGCCCGCGACCGGCTGGTCCTGGACGCGTACTGGATCTCCTCGGAGGACGCCGGGGCCGAGGGCGCGGTACGCGGGTTCGATGCCGTGTGGGTGCTTCCGGGCAGCCCGTACCGCAGCGAGGCGGGCGTCCTCGCGGCGGTGCGCACCGCGCGCGAGGAGGGCATCCCGTTCCTGGGCACGTGCGGCGGCTTCCAGCACACGCTGCTGGAGTACGCCCGGAACGTGTGCGGGCTGACCGGCGCGGCGCACGCCGAGAACGACCCGGACGCCGAGGACCCGCTCATCGAGCCGCTGGCCTGCTCGCTGGTGGGCCACGAGGCCGCGGTGGCGGTCGAGCCCGGCTCGCTGGCCGCGTCCGTGATCGGCTCGGCGCGCACGGTGGAGCGGTACTTCTGCGCCTACGGCCCCACGCGCCACCTCGACACCCTCCGCGCCCACGGGCTGCGGTTCTCCGGCCACGACGAGGACGGCCAGGTCCGGATGGCCGAGCTGCCCGGCCATCCGTTCTTCCTGGCCTCGCTGTTCCAGCCGGAGCTGGCCGGCGACGGCTCGCAGCCGCACCCGATGATCAGGGCACTGGCGCGCGCCGCGGTCGAGCACGCGGCCTCCCGGGCCGTCGCCCGACCGGTGTGAGCCTCGCCCGCCCGCACCCGCGGCCGCTCCGGCCCGGTGTCAGCCCGTGTGGCCCTCGCCGTGGCCGCCGTGCGCCCCGCCGTGGTCGAACTTCAGGGCCTCCGGCGGCATGACGACGAAGGGCCGCATCATGCCCATGTCCTCGTGCTCCAGCAGATGGCAGTGGTACATGAACCGGCCGTACGCGCCGTCGAAGCGGCCCATGACCCGCAGCATCTGGTTGCCCGGCACCCGGAAGACGTCCTTGTGGCCGCGCTCGTTGGGCGCGAGCGGTATCGCCCTCCCCGCGTCGTACCGGATCGGGGTACGGGTGCCGCCGGCCGCCGGGTCGAAGCCGGAGACGTCGTAGGCGTCCCGGCCCAGCAGCTGGAAGTCGGCCAGGTGGATGTGCATGGGGTGCACGATGGGCGCGAGGTTGAGGAAGCTCCACTGTTCGTGGCTGCCCTCGCCGATGGTGAAGCCGAGCCCGTCGTTGAACGTCCGCGCGGTGCGGCGGTACGTCTTCGTGGTGCCGTCGGGTCCGGTGATCTGGACGATGCCCTCGGCCGGCAACCGCAGGCCGGAGGCGTCCGGGACCTCGGTCATCTCCCAGATCTCCGGGTGCCCGCCGGCGCCCTTGGTGGCCGGCGGGGTGAGCAGGATCAGGCGGTGACCGTGCGGGATGTCGTGGGTGAGCCGGCGGAAGGAGCCGGAGAGCACCTCGGGCAGCTCGAAGGTGTCCTCCTCGCAGGTGTCCCGGACCCGGAACTCCAGCACGTCGGGGCAGGACACGTCACCGGCCGGGTCGGGTACGCCCGCCGGCTGGTTGCGGCCCTTGTTCACCAGGCGGAGGGTCCGCCCGGCCAGGCCGCGGAAGTCCACCAGCAGGTCGAAGCGCTCGGCCGGCGCGGCGGTGAGGGCGGGCAGCTGTTCGTCGAAGTCGATCGGCACCGGGCGCGGCAGCAGCCCGCCGTCACTGCCGATCTGGTGGACGATGCCCGGCACCGGCTCGCCGTCCTCGTCGATCAGGACGAGGTCGAAGATGCGCGCGTTGGAGGCGTTGACCAGCCGGAAGCGGTACCAGGCCGGGTCCACGTCGGCGTACGGCCAGATGCGGCCGTTGACCGTGGTGTAGGGGCCGGTGAACGGGATGGAGACCGGCTTGCCCGTCTCCGGGTTCTTCTCCTGGACGATCACCGTCTTGTGCAGCAGCCGGCCGTTGAGGCGGCCGTCCTCGTCGGTGTCGAGGTTGCGGTCGGCGATGAGCAGCGGGATCTCCCGCTCGCCGGAGGGCAGGTGGAGGGCGTCCTCCTCGTCGTCCCGGACGAGGTAGGTGCCGTACAGGCCCGCCATCACGTTCCACCGGGTGATGTTCATGGCGTGGTCGTGGTACCACCACTGGACCGCCTGGTGGTCGTTCGGGTACTCCGACAGCTGGGCGTCGCCGTGGCCGACGGCGTTGTCCGCCCAGCCGTCGTTGCCGCCGCCGGTCTGCGCGCCGTGGAGGTGGGTCACCGACCAGGCGGGCAGGGCGGCGACGTCCTTGTTGGGCTCGACGCCCTCGCGGCCGGGCTCGGTGGTGGCCTGCGGGCGGCCGTCGGTGCGCAGCGGCACCTCCACGGAGGTGACCGGGTACTCGCTGTCCTTGGGAATGCGGTTGGTCCAGGCGATGCGGACGCGCTGTCCGCGCCGCACCTCGATGGTCGGGCCCGGCACGTGCCCGTCGTAACCCCACATCAGGGTCGGCGGGAGCTGCGGGTGCAGGCGCACCCAGGTCGGGCGCAGCGCGATCTCGGTCTCGCGCAGGACGTCGTCGCCGGCGGGCCGCAGCACCGGCGGCACCGTTAACGGCGCGGCGTACGGCGTCAGTTCGCTCGCCCTGGGTGCCTTGTTCCCCGTGCTCTGTCCGGTGGGCCTCTCGATGGTCTCGGTCAAGGCCGAACACCCCCCGTGTTCGTGGTCTGTTGTTCCCCTTACTCCACAAGACTCCCGAGGACTCACCGAAGTTCCCTGAATGCCCGGTTCCGTACGAGAAGTTTCGGTGACCTTCAGCCGAGCGTCAGGGCGGGCACGGCGGGTGCGCGGTCGGGCAGGAAGCCGTGGGCGCGGCGGCCGAGCCACTCGGCCTTGTAGCGGTCGACGTTCCGGTGCCAGTTGAGGATGCCGGCCAGCCAGTTCTGCAGGTCGAGCACATAGCCGCCCATGGCGGTGCGCGCCTCCTCGGACAGCTGGAAGTCGTCGTAGAGAACGGGGAGTTCGTGCCGGATCACATGCTCGAACTGCTGCATGCGCTGGGTCATCAGGTCGTGGACGACGGCGAGTGCGGCCGGATAGTCCACGCCGAAGAAGTTCTGCACGACGAGGACGGAGTTGTGGATCTCGCCCTCGTACTCGATCTCCTTCTGGTAGGAGAAGACGTCGTTGAGCAGGCAGGCGTAGTCGATGGCGGCGTTCTCCAGGGAGCGCACCGGGCCGCTGGCGTACACCTCGGCGGGGATCGCCGGGCCCTGGCCCATCCGGCACAGGCTCAGGGTGAGGTCGGAGCCGAAGGTGGAGCGCCGCATCTCCAGGTAGTCGACCGGGTCGGGGACGCGGTTCTGGAGCTGGTTGGACAGCTCCCACACCCAGCTCTCGGTCATCGTGTCCACGGCCGCCTTGAGGGTGCGCCGCTGGTCCGGGGTCATCTCGGCCGTGGTGCGCGTCCAGAGGTCGATCAGCCCGCGTTCCATGGCGTCGCCGGGGACGACCGTCGGCTCGCCCTCGACGGGCATGCACTGCGACAGCCGCGCGGTGGTCAGGCGGGCGGCGGCCAGGTCCCTGCGGTGGCCGTAGACGAGCGGGTAGTAGTCGTCGCCGTACGTTCCCCAGGCGAGCCACTGCGCGCTGAGGTCGAGGGCCTCGGGGGTGGCGTCCGGGTCCAGGCCGGCGGAGCACAGGGCGAGGTCGTAGGCGGCGAGCTTGTCCTCGTCCCAGACGCCCTCCTGGAGGATGCCCATGCGGTGGCACCAGTCGACGAGGTGGCCGCGGGCCATGTCCAGGTGGGGGCTGAGCTGCAGCTCGAAGGGCATGTACAGGTCGGGGACGCGGGAGGGACCGACCTTCTGGTACGGCACGTGGGAGTAGGCGCGCAGGCGTTCCTGGGCGGCCGAGGCGAGGAGTGCGCCGATGTCGGCGGCGGAGGTGCCGGGGCCGTTCTTCAGCTGCCAGGGCGAGTCGGACCGCGCGCCCTTGTTCATGTAGCGGCTGGAGCGCATGTGCCACTCGTGGCCGCCGGACTGCCAGTCCTGAAGTCCCTTGGTGTAGGCGGCGACCGCGGCGACCTCACCGGGCGTGAGGCCCTTCTCCAGGGCGACGGCGGGCACTTCGGTCAGCGCGGTGTGCTCGAACTGGTGCAGCCGGGAGGTGAGGACGTCGTTGACGATGTCGGCGGCCTCCTGTGTGGTGCAGCCGAAGAACTTCTCCAGGACGAGCACGCCGTTGCTGTTCTCGCCCTCGTCCTCGACCTCGCGCTGGTAGGAGAACAGGTCGTTGCGCAGGTGGACGGCGTCGGAGAAGGTCTCCATGAGGACGCGCAGCGGCCGGGTGCCGGCGACCGCGGCGGGCACCTCGGCGGTCGCGTACTCCACGAGCCCGGACGACCAGGGTGCGCCGCCGACCTTGCGGCGCATCTCGATGTACTCGACGGGGTTGGCGATCCGCCCCTCGTTGATGTTGGACAGCTCCCACATCGACTCGTTGAGCAGGTGCTCGGTGGCGACGGAGAACCGGCGGCGCCAGTCCACGGACATCGACGGCACCGTCCGCGCCCACAGGTCCTTCAGTCCGGCCTCCACCGGATTCTCCGGCTCCGGCACGGGGGTGGCGAGGTCGAGCGGCATGAACAGCGGCAGGCGGTCCAGGTGCGCCTTGCCCGCGGCACGGTCCTGGGTGCGCTTGTACATGTCGAGGAAGTGGTCGTCGAAGAAGAACACCCACACGTACCAGTCGGTGATCAGCGAGAGAGCGGGTCCGTCGCAGTCGGGATGGGTGTAGGCGCACAGCAGGCCGTAGTCGTGCGCCTCCAGGTCGGCCTGTTCCCAGATCCCGGAGCCCTCCAGCATGCCCATCTCCCGTGCCCACCGGGTCGAGTGGGCACGGGCCTCGTCCAGGTGCGGGTTGAGCCGGGCGGGATACGGCATGTAGAAGTGCGGGAGTTCGAACGGCTGCGTCATGGCCGGGCACTACCCCTGGCCCCGGACCCCCATCCGCACGGCGGCACATGATCACACCATCGCGTGAACCGCCCGGGAAACCTGGAACTCCGGCGGGGTCTTGTGGCGTTGGTGCTCTTGCCGTGCCCGCGCGCGGGGGCCACGGTAAGCGCATGACCTCCTTCGTACTGCCCCATGAGGTGCACGGCGACGGCGCCCACAAGGTGTTCGCCGTGCACGGCTGGTTCGCCGACCGCTCGGCCTACGCGGCCGTCCTGCCGGACCTCGACCGCACGTCGTTCGCCTACGCGCTGGTCGATCTGCGCGGCTACGGCGAGGCCCGGGACGCCACGGGCGCGTACACGACGGCCGAGGCGGCCGTGGACCTGGTGGAGCTGGCGGACCGGCTCGGCTGGGAGCGGTTCTCGGTGGTCGGGCACTCCATGGGCGGCGCGGTGGCCCAGCGGCTGCTCGCCGTGGCCCCGCACCGGGTGCGCCGGATCGCCGGTGTCTCGCCGGTGCCGGCCTCGGGCATGCCGCTGGCCGGCGAGCAGGCGGCGCTGTTCACGGAGGCGGCGCACCGGGCGGAGAACCGGCGCGCGATCATCGACGTCACCACCGGAGGCGGCCGGCCCGCCGCCTGGCTGGACCGGATGGTCACCCGCTCGCTGGAGCGCAGCGACGCCAAGGCGTTCCGGGCCTGGCTGGACTCGTGGGCGGGTGAGGACTTCAGCGCCGACGTCGTGGGCAGCGAGGTGCCGGCGCTCGCCGTGGCCGGCGCGCTCGATCCGGCGCTGTCGCCGGAGGTCATGCGGCAGACCTGGATGTCCTGGTACCCGCGCGCGCGGCTCGCCGTGCTGCCCGGTGCCGGCCACTACGCCATGGACGAGACCCCGCTGGAGCTGATCCGCACCGTCGAGGACTTCCTGCGGGCGGACGGAACCGACGGGACGGACGCGGCGCGCGAGGCGGACGAAGCAGGCGAAGCGGTCGAAGCGAATGAAGCCGTCGAAGCCCGCGAGGCCGGCGAGGCACGCCAGGGCGAGCCGGCGTGAGCGTGCGCGAGGCGCCGCCGGTCCCGGACGTCTTCGACCCGCGCCGGTACGCCGCCGGGGTGCCCCACGACGCCTACCGCGTGCTGCGCGACCACCACCCGGTCGCCTGGCAGGAGGAGCCGGAGGTACTGGGCTGGCCGGCCGGGCCCGGGTTCTGGGCGGTGACCCGGCACGCGGACGTCGTGCGCGTACTGAAGGACGCGAGCGCGTACTCCTCGTACGCCGGCGCCACGCAGATCCGCGATCCGGAACCGGAGGATCTGCCGTTCATCCGGCGGATGATGCTCAACCAGGATCCGCCGGCGCACGGGCGGCTGCGCCGGCTGGTGAGCCGCGCCTTCACGCCGGGGCGCGTCGAGCGGTTCGCGTCGGTCGCCCGGGAGCGGGCGCGCACGCTGCTCACGGGCGCCCTGGCGACGGCGCGGGAGCGGGACGGCACGGTCGATCTGGTGGCCGCCGTCACCGACGAGTACGCCCTGCTGAACCTGGCGGATCTGCTGGGCGTCCCGGAGAGCGACCGGCATCTGCTGCTGCACTGGACGCAGCGGGTCATCGGCTACCAGGATCCGGACGAGGCCGGTCCGCCGGTGCGGGACGGGTCGGGCAGGCCGGTGAACCCGCGGTCCCCGGCGATGTTGCGGGACATGTTCGCCTACGCCGGACAGCTCGCCGTACACAAAAGACGGCACCCCGCCGACGACATCATGACGACACTCGCCCACGAACCCGGACTCGCCGACGCCGAACTGGAGATGTTCTTCTTCCTGCTCACCGTGGCGGGCAACGACACCGTGCGCGGCGCGGCCCCGGGCGGGCTGCTGGCGCTGGCGGAGCATCCGGAGGCGTACGAGCTGCTGCGCGCCGGGAAGGTCGGCGTACCGTCCGCCGTGGACGAGCTGCTGCGCTGGCATCCGCCGGTGCTGACCTTCCGGCGGACGGCCGTGCGGGACACCGAGCTGGCGGGCCGGACGATCCGGGCGGGCGACAAGGTCGTGGTGTTCCACGCCTCGGCCAACCGGGACGAGCGCGTCTTCGCCGATCCCGGCCGGCTCGACCTCGCCCGCTCGCCCAATCCGCACGTCTCCTTCGGGGACGGCCCGCACGTCTGCCTGGGCGCCCACTTCGCACGGCTGCAACTGCGGCTGCTCCACGAGGAAGTGCTGCGCGTGCTGCCCGGGCCGCCGCGGCTCGCCGCACCGGCCGGGCGGCTGGTGTCGAACTTCATCAACGGCATCAAGTCACTGCCGCTGCGGGTCACCTGACGGGTCGGTCTGGATCAGCGCGTGCGTGCCGTTCGTCCGCCAGGTCTGCCCTTCGGCCTCCACCAGCGCGGCCTCCGTGTCGGGTGTGAGTCCGGTGATCACGTCGGACTTGAGGGTGCGCAGCGCGGCGACCGGGCCGGGGAAGTACGCGGTCGTCTCCCGGAAGGGCGTGGTCGGCGGCCACAGTCGGTCGCCCACCAGGCGGCGGTAGTTGAGGTCGCCCTTGACCACGGTCAGTGTGGCCGCCGCGAACTCGGCGCGCAGGTCGTCCGGCATCGCGCTGTAGGGCAGCGGGGCGCAGGAGAAGGGGTGGGCGCGGACGGTGAACCGGCCGTCGGCCATGGCGGACCAGAGCACGCGCGCGTACTCGGCGGCCGCGCCCGGGGCCACGCGCAGCCGGTGCAGGGCGTCGACGGTGTCGGCGGTGGTGGCGTCGGAGACGTAGTACGGGTACGGCTTGACGTGCAGCACCGCCCGCGCGACCCGGCCCTCGGCGAGGAGGTGGGCGATCAGCAGCAGGTCGGGGACGAGTTCGCGGCCCGCGTTGTCGGCGACGAGCACGAGCGTGCCCGCTCCGCCGGGCGGGAGCAGCGACCAGAGGGTCTCGCTGTCGTCGGCGACCAGCGCGGGGGCCGGTTCCCGGGCCTCGGCGCCCGCGGCGGAGAGCCGGAAGCCGAGGTCGGCGCGGTTGCCCCACAGCGAGCCGTGCAGCAGGGCCTGGGCCCGTTCCTGCTCCGGCAGGTCGCGCAGGCCGTCCAGGGCGGCCAGTTCCTCGCCGGTCTCGGGGGCGTCGAGTTCGGCGCGTTTGAAGGGGCGGAAGGGGTCGATGCCCTGCCAGGCGCCCGGTCCGAACCAGCCGACGGCCTCCAGCAGCCGGCGGTAGAAGTAGCTCTCGGACCACAGCCAGGGCACGTCGTACCAGGACCGGCCGGTGTACTCGGCCAGGCCCCAGCCGTGCCACCGCTCCCGGTCCGGGGCGTCGGCGGGAAGCGGCTCGACCGTCCCCTGGGTGCAGCTCTTCAGCAGCTCGTCCAGCGCCGTGTGCTGCCCGGGGCCGTACGGGAAGGCCTCCCGTACCTGCCGGATGATCGCGGGGTGCCGCTCGGCCAGCACGCTGTGCGGGAACGAGCCGGGTTCGTTGCCGAGGATCACGGGTGCGAAGGGGGTGTCGGGCATGTCCGTCACCGTATCGCGGGCGTCAGGCGGCGCGGATCTCCCGCTCCAGCTGCGTGGCGAGGGTGACGTAGCGGGGGCGGCGGTGCACCGGGACGAGGCCGCGGATCATGAGGTGCCACATCTCGGCGACTCTCCGTGGCAGGCGTCCGACGGGTTCCAGCGAGCGGCCGGCGACCCGGGTGCCGATGAAGAAGCAGACGAGGGAGTGGGCGACGGCGCCGACATCGAGATCGCCGTGGACGTCGGCCTCCCGGACCGCACCGGTGAACTTGCGGGTGGCGAACTCCAGCCACTCGGTGAACGGATGGCGCAGCGGCGGCCGTACGGCGATGTCCGCGGTGGCGAGGCGCAGTCCGGCGCGCGGCACGGGGTCCTCCACGGCGAGCCGGGCGATCCCGAACGTGGTGCGCATCAGAGCCTCCAGCGAGGAGCAGCCGCGGCTCTCCACGTCGGCCACGAGCTGTTGTGCGGCCTTGGCCTGGAGTTCCAGGATGGCGTGGGCCAGATCCTCCTTGGCGGCGAAGTGGAAGTACAGGGCGCCCTTGGTGACCTTCGCGTGTGCGACGATGTCGCTCAGGCTGGTGGATTCGTAGCCGTGCCGGTCGAACAGATCGGCGGCGGCCGTGATGATCGTTGACCGAGTCTGTTCAGCGCGTAACTGCCTCGCCATCCTGGACCCCTCCTCGCATCTCTAACGAACAGGACATGCGGTTTGTTTTAACCCCTTGCATACGATAACTCACCGAGGGGCAACGGGAGTCCGGCGTACCACGCGCGCGGTACGACACGTGTCAGCGCCACGCACAGCGCCGACCGGGCGCTCGGTCCTGCGTGAACGGGCGAGCCCACAGCGGTTCCCCCTTCGGTGCCAGCCGGTGCCCGGCAGCCTCGTGGCGACGGATGCCGCCCCCATGATCGCCACGATACGAGGCGGACGGCCGGCTCCTCAACGGGATGCGGGAGCAGGCGCAAAACAGCCCAACCGGTCGGTGCTTTCACGCCCCCCGCGCGCGGGCGCGCCGTACGGCTGAACACGGCGGGCGCCGGCGTCGTACTGGACGCCGCAGACCCCTTCCCGCGCCCGCCGAGGAGACCCGGATGACTCGGATGACCGCCCGCCTGAGCGTCAGGGTGGCCGCTGCGACGGCACCGCTCCTGCTCCTGCCGTGGGCGGCGGGTTCCGCCCAGGCGCACGGAGCCCCCACGGACCCGGTCAGCCGGGTCTACGCCTGCTCCCCCGAGGGCGGCGCCGTCCGGTCGGCGGCCTGCCGGGCCGCGATCGCGGCGAACGGCGCTCCGTTCACCGCCTGGGACAACCTGCGGGTGGCGGGGGTGGGCGGCCGTGACCGGGAAGTGATTCCGGACGGCCGGCTGTGCAGCGGGAACCTGCCGGCGTACCGGGGCCTGGACCTGGCCCGGGCGGACTGGCCGGCGACGCGGCTGGCACCGGGCGGCCGGCTGACACTGACGTACGCCTCGACCATCGCGCACACGGGCACGTTCCGGCTGTACCTGACCAAGCAGGGGTACGACCCGTCGAAGCCGCTGACCTGGTCCGACCTGCCGGAGCGACCCTTCGCCGAGGTCACGGACCCGCCGCTGCGCGACGGGGCGTACCACCTGCGCGCCACCCTGCCGGCCGACCGGACGGGGCGTCAGGTGCTGTACACGGTCTGGCAGAACAGCAGTACGCCGGACACGTACTACGCGTGTTCCGACGTGGTGTTCCCGGAGCGCGGGAAGGCCGCCGGGGCGGTACGGCCGTCCGCGCGGCCGGAGGGGTCACCGACCGGACCGGCGTCCCCTGCTTCCCCTGCTTCCGCCGCTCCCCCTGCGGTGAGCGCCCCGGCGGAGAGTGCGGTTCCGGCCGCGGGCAAGAACGGTGGGCGGGCCGGGAGCACCGCCGACGGCCAGGCTCCGGTCGCGGAGGCCACGCACGCCGGCTCGGGGCCCTCGGCGCCCCTGCTGGCGGGCGGCGCCACCACGGTGCTGCTGCTCACCGGGGGCGCCGCCCTCACTCTCCGGCTACGGCGTCTGCGACGACGCTGAACCGGACGGTCCGGCCCGTCAGTTGACGTAGACCCGGGCGCCCGCGTCGGTGACGGGCGCGTACTTGGCCGTGAAGTAGCCGTTGGCGAAGCACAGCGAGGAGCCTGAGCTCTTGGTGAACTGCTGGTTGGTGAAGGTGATGCTGCTGTCGGCGTTGTCGGCCTTGCCGGTCAGGTTGGGCGCCTGGTAGACGCAGCTGACGGTGCCCAGCAGGGTGCGCAGCTGCACCGTGGCCTGGATGACGGAACCGCTCGGGGGCGAGACGGTGAGGGTTCCGTCCGAGGTGATCGTCGCCGAGTAGGGCAGGTTGTTGATGGTGATGCCGTTGACGCCGAGGACACCGGTGACGTTGCTGGTGCAGGTGGCGCTGTTGAAGGTGTGCGCGGTGACCGACTCCGTGGCGGTGCCGGGCGCCGTCGGGTTGCCGGTGACCTGGGCGGTGAACTGGGAGCCCGTGCACTTCACGCCACTGGTACCGGTCGCGCTGGAGTAGAAGGTGGCGGAGGTGCCGGAGGCCAGGGGCGCGGTGAGGGTGTCACCGACGGCGACCGCGGTGCCGCCGGTGCTGCCGGTGGTGAGGACCGTGCCGGCCGCGGAGGCCGGGGCGGCCCAGGTGAGGGCGAGCGCCGTAGCCGTGCCGGCGACGACGAGGAGGGAGCGCGTGCGCATGCGGGTGCCTCTCTTCCGATGTGGGGGGGACAGCTGAGGTGAGGTGGGGGGTGGCGGGTGGAGCCGGAGATGCCGCCGACGCAGGGCCGTCGCGCCTTCTCCGTACGCGGCGGACCCGCGACGGCGGCACACCGGGCACCGGCCGAAGGCCTCGGGGGAAGACCTCCGGCAGGGCCGGACAAGGGGGCGGCCGGGCACGGAAAGAGAGGAAGCGAACGACCGTGCCGGTGCCGCGCTGCGGGGTGGAGCGGTTGCCGTGACAGGGCCGGGAACGCGGCCGGTGCCGCGAGGGCGCGGGTGGTGCCACGCCGGGAAACGCGACGGGTGCCGCTTGCTGGATCCGGCGCCACGGATCCGGGGAAACAGGGGAAGTTGTAGACCTCGTCAACCGTCAACGTCAAGCGCCAGAAGGGGAGTTGTGGCAGGCAGAAACAGCCCGCGCACATCCGACACCCTTTTTTCACGTCTCCCTTGACCCCTGAAAGTAACCGGCGGTAACTTCCTCGAAAGGCTACTGCCGCGTAACGAGAAAGCCCTTGCTCCCGCCGGGAGTTGTGAGGAGGCGTGCGCGGCACCCCCTGTCCGCGCCAGGACACCGCGCCACTGAAGCCCAACCCGCATTGATCCATGCCCATGGGAGCAGACATGGCCTCGTCCCCGGACGTCCCGTCCACCGGCAACACCCCCGAGAATCCGGGAAGCGACACCTCGTTCGACACCTCGTTCGACAGCTCCTCCGACACCTCTGACGCCCCCGGGACCACGGGCGGCGAGAGACGGGGGCGCGTCCGGGCCCGCCGGGCCGCGGTGATGGCCGTACCCGCCACCCTGGTCGCCGCCGGGCTCGCGGTCCTCACCGCGCAGGGAGCGCTGGGTGTGCAGTTCGCCATCTCCGGAATGCCGTTCACGGTCACCGCGACGGAACTGAACGGCACCGGATTCGAGCAGTTCGGCGGGCTCGACAACATGGCGGAGGGCAGCCCGAACGCCGGGGACACCGGCGGTCAGGTGCTCATCGTCACCTCCGCGATCAAGCACGCCACGCTCACCAAGCTGTGCCAGAGCGTCGACCTCGGCGGCACCAACCTCCTGATCACCGCGGGCAGCGGGTCGGAGAAGGTCAGCGCGACCGACCTGACCACCGACTCCACCGAGCTGTCGGGTGACGCGGCGTTCAACAACATCGAGATCGGCAACGACGCCAGTACGTTGACCAAGGCGGGCGTGAAGGGTCCGATCGGTGTCTTCAGCCAGCAGGCCGACACCGTGCGGATCGCCAACCTGCGGCAGACCAACTACGCGACCACGGCGGGCGTGTTCAAGCTGCCTGGCCTCAAGCTGCGCTTCAGCGACTCGGGCTGCTGATCGCCGTGCCGGACCGTCCACGTCGGGGACCGAGGCTCGCCTTCCGCGGATGGCGGGCCCGCCGGCCGTTCTGGGGCGGGCTGCTGCTCGCCCTCGGCGGCGGCGAGATCCTGCTCACCGAGAAGGCCTCGCTGAAGGTCGTGCTGCACATCGGCATGCAGGGCCTGGCCGGTTACCTGCTGCCGACCCTCATGGTCCTGCTGGGCCTGCTCATCCTCTTCAACCCCTCCCAGCGGCTCTTCTACTCCATCACCGGCATCCTGCTCTCCCTGGGCACCTGGCTCACCTCCAACCTGGGCGGCTTCTTCCTCGGCCTCCTCCTCGGCGCCACCGGCAGCTGCCTCACCTTCGGCTGGCTCCCGGACCAGGAACCACGCACCAGCCGCCGCAAACGCCGCAAGCGGGCGCGCGCCGCGGGGCGCGCTCTGGGGTCGGAGGGAGCGGAGGGGGCGGCCTGAGGGGGCGCGGGGTGGGGTGGCCGACCACACCTTCGGGTCGGCTGCTTGCTTCTCTTGGCGCCGGGTGAACGCTGCTTTCCGCTTGCGGGGCCGGGAGCTGCTCGCCTCTCATGGCCCGGGAGCTGCTCGCCTCTCATCGCCCGGGAGCTGCTCGCCTCCCGTGGTGCCGGGTGGGGGCTTTGCCATTCCTGATGCCCGGGTGGGGGCGAGCGCTGCCCGTGACGCCGGGGCCTGTGCTGGCGGTACGCCGAAACGCACCGGGCGCCTGGGCCGGCCGCCATCCGCGGAGCCACGGGGCTGAGCGACCGAGCCGCAGGACCGTCAAGCCACCAACACACCGTCACCTGAACAGGTGACTTGGGAACTTCTTTGCCATTGCGGTGAGTTCATCGGGCAGCGGTCGGCGGTGGAACGCCGGCCTGGATGAGGCGATGAGCGAAGGAGGCGGCATGGTGTTCAAGAGGCTGCTGGGCGCGATGGGGGTCGGCGGCCCCTCCGTGGACACGGTGCTGGACGGCGGCGCGGTGCTGCCCGGTGGCACGTTGGCGGGCCGGGTGCTGCTGCGGGGCGGGGCTACGGCCGTGGAGGTGGAGCACATCGGCCTGGAGCTGATCGCCCGTGTGGAGGCGGAGCACACGGAGGGGGAGAGCGAGGGCGCCGTCGTCTTCGAGCGGTTCACCGTCAGCGGCGGCTTCCGGCTCGGCGAAGGGGAAGAGCGCGAGGTGCCGTTCAGCGTGCCGCTCCCCTGGGAGACCCCGGTGACCGAGCTGCACGGGCAGCCGCTCGGCATCGTGCTCGGCGTCCGCACGGAGGTCGCGGTGGCCGGCGCCCGGGACAAGGGCGACCTGGACCCGCTGGCGGTCCGCCCCCTGCCCGTACAGGAGGCTGTGCTGGAGGCGCTCGGAAACCTGGGCTTCGGCTTCCGCTCGGCCGACCTGGAGTACGGCCGCATCGGCGGTACGGGCCAGCAGTTGCCGTTCTACCAGGAGATCGAGCTGACGCCGGCCCCGCAGTACGCGCACGCGGTGAGCGAGTTCGAGCTGACCTTCCTCGCCTCCCCCACGGGTGTCGAGGTCGTCCTGGAGGCGGACAAGCGGGGCGGGCTGTACTCACCGGGCCATGACGCCCTGACCCGATTCGTCGTGCGCCACGAGGACGCGCCGGCCCGTGACTGGCCCACGGAGGTGGACGGCTGGATCCGCCAGGTGACCGAGCACCGCGACGCCTACGGCAGCCACGCGGCGTACGGCCACGACAGCAGACCTCTCCCCGGCCCGTACTCCACCGACGCCCACCCCTCCGGCCCGGGCCTGGGCACGGCCGTGGCCGCCGGTGCGGCGGGCGTCGCCGTGGGCGTGGTGGGCGGCATGGTGGCCGCGGAAGTCGTGGACGAGATCGGGGACTTCTTCGAGGGAGAAGAGGGAGAGGGGGACGAAGGGGACGAGGGCTGACGGCTCAGCCGGCGGAGCCCTGCATGCGCAGGGACTTTCCCAGGGCACGGGCCGTGTCGGGGAGCTTCCGGGAACCGAACGGCAGGAGGAACACGGCGGCAGTGCCCCAGGAGGCGATCGGTCGCCGAGACCAGGCCGCGGGTGAGCAGGACGGCCGTGAAGGGGCGCGCAGGCCGCGCGCCCAGCAAACGGGCCAGGAGGGGGTGTGGGGGTGGGGCGGGGTGTTCTCGCCGACGGCGGCGAGCCGGGCGGTGGCCTCGGCGTCGGTGAGTCCGCTCGGGCCGGCCTCCAGGCGCCGCAGCTCCTGGAGGATGGTTCCGGTCACGGGGTCAGAGGCCACGGAGCCGGCGGGCCGGGACGGCTGCGGGGGCCTCCTTCTCGGCGAGGCGGCCGACGAGGAGGCGTACGACCTCTACGACGGCGGCCTGTTCGGCGGTGTCGACGAAGTACACCTGGCGGCGGCCCTCGCGGCGGGAGCGGACGAGGCCGGCGAGTTTGAGCTTGGTCAGGTGCTGGCTGACGGCGGGCAGCGCACCGCCGACCCGCTCGGCGAGTCCGGTCACGTCGCTCTCGCCCTGGGCCAGCACCCACATGATGTGCAGCCGGGCGGGCGCGGCGAGCAGTCCGAAGGCGGCGGCCGCCTCGGCGAGCACCTCGGCGGAGGGGTCCTGGTCGCCGGTGCCGGGCGCTGTCGCCACTGTCGCCTTCCCCCCGTTGCGTCGTCGCTGTGTTCCGGCTGTGTCCGTCGTGTTCGCGGGCTCAGTCTAGATCTCCGGAACTTCCCGGCCGCCCCATTCGTTTCTACATCGCTGTAGAAGTTATCTTCTACAGCGATGTAGAAATCCCCGCCGGGATGCTGTCCGAGCATCAGGCGGCCGATACGAGGAGCGCACATGGCCCTGTGGGACCGCATCAGGGAGTCGGCGTCGCAGATGCAGACCCAGCTGGTGGCGAAGAAGAACGACCTGAAGAGCGGCGCGTTCCGTGATGCGAGCATGGCGATGTGCGCGCTCGTGGCCGCCGCCGACGGGACGGTGGATCCGTCGGAGCGGCAGCGGGTGGCCCAGCTCATCGCCACGAACGAGGTGTTGCAGAACTTCCCGGCGGACGACCTCCGCCGCCGTTTCGAGGAGAACCTGAACAAACTGACGGCGGACTTCGCCTTCGGCAAGGTGAGCGTGCTGCAGGAGGTCGCCAAGGCGAAGAAGAAGCCCGCCGAGGCGCGGGCCGTCATCCAGATCGGCATCGTCATCGGCGGCGCGGACGGCGACTTCGACAAGGACGAGCAGGCCGTGGTGCGTGAGGCGTGCTACGCGCTGGACCTGCCGCCGCACGAGTTCGACCTCTGACATCCCGCGGAGCGCGAGGGTGAGGGCATGCTCGACGACCTCGGCCGTGCCCTCATCCGGGATCAAGCGCCGGGGTCACGACTCCACCAGGCGCGGCAGGAGTTCGGTTGCCAACGTGTGTCCCCGGTCGGTGGCCGGTCCTCCAGGCCGACGGGGAGTGCCGAGTTGGCGGTGTACTCCAGGATCATCGTGCCGAGCGGGACGCGGGTGTCCCCGGGAGGCGGAGGCACCCGCGTCGGCACGTCACGGTCGTTCCTGGTCGTTCGGGTCGTTCAGTTGCTCAGACCGCTCACATGCGCTCAGGCTGTTCCGAGCAGGGGACGTCAGTCCAGGCCCGCGGACTTCAGCCAGGCCTTGGCGACGTCCAGCGGGTCCTTGTTCTCCTCCTGCAGCTGGGTGTCCAGCTTCAGCAGGGTCGCGGTGTCGAGCTTGGCGGAGACCGCGTTGAGCGCCTCCACGCCCTTCTGGGACAGCGCGCTCCTGTAGACGAGCGGCTGGACGTTCTCGAAGCCGAAGAGGTTCTTCGGGTCCTGCAGGACGACGAACTTCTCCTTGGAGATGTTCGGGTCCGTGGTGAAGAGGTCCGCGGCCTGTACGGCGTCCTTCTTCAGCGCCGCCAGCGTGAGCGGGCCGCCCGCGTCCAGCGCCTTGAAGGACTTGAACTCCAGGCCGTACACGGACTTCAGGCCCACCAGGCCCTGGTGCCGGGTCTGGAACTCCGGCGAGGCGCCGATGACCAGGTCGCCGGCGATGTCCTTCAGGTCGGCGATGGTGGAGTTCTCGGTGAGGTGGTACTTCTTCGCGGTGGCCGTGTTGACGGTGACCGAGTCCTTGTTCTCCGCCGACGCCGGGTTCAGCAGCGTGAGCTTGGAGTCCAGCTTGGCGTTGATGGCGTCCGTGGTCTGGCCGAGGGTCTTCGGGGTGGCCTTCGGGTCGAGATAGGCCAGCAGCGCCCCGTTGTACTCGGGCAGGACCGATATGGAACCGTTCTTGATCAGCCCGTAGGTGGTCTCGCGGCTGCCGATGTTCGGCTTGTACGTGACCTTGATCCCCTTGGCCTTGAGAGCCTCACCGTAGATGTCGGCGAGCAGGGTGCTCTCGGGGAAGTTGTTGGATCCGACGACGACGCTGTCGCCGCTCGCCTTGCCCTCCGTAAGAGGGTTGTCGCCCTTGTCGTCCTTGGAGGAACAGCCCGCCAGCAGAGCCGTCGCCGCCGCGAGGGCGACCGCCGCCGCGCCTCGGTTCCTCCGGATGGACCTGCTGATGTGGGTCGTGGAAGTCACCCACTGATCCAATCCAGCTCGTTCTCGGTCAGTCAAGGCCCGCAGATCACCGATTGGCCTCGATCTGCGACCACTTGTGCACGGAGAGGCGTCTCTTCGTAACGGATTCTTGATGAAAGCCGAGCTGAACCCCACCTCAACGGGCCTGTAGTCTCAGGCGAGTTGGTCTCGGCCACAGCGGTGCTGCGGGCCCGCTCCGGTGTCGTGAACACAGGCGTTTCGAGGGCGACGAGGCCCTCGTGTCCGGGAGTTCGGGAGTGATGTCTCCCCCGGACCAGACACCCACGAAGGAGGCCCGGTGTCCACGAACGAGGTGGACGCACCTGCCCGCCACACACCCGCGCGGAACGGCACACGGGCGGCGTTCGCCGACCGCTGGCCCTTCCGGCGCAAGCTCAACCTCCTCGTCGGCATCCCCCTCGCGGTCATCGCGGCCCTGCTGGCGTACCTCTTCACCGATCTGGTGCGGCAGTCGTCCAGCGCGGCCTCCGCGGCCCGGCTGGTGCGGGACAGCGCGCAGGTGGCACGGCTGGTGGACCGGGTGGAGGCCGAGCACCAGCAGGCCATCCTGCTCTCGACGCGCCACGAGTCCGGCGACGCGCGTCCGTCGGCGTCCGCCTACCGAGCGGCACAGCGCGCCGTCGACTCCCAGGTGACCAAGGTGCGCGAGACCTTCGGCGACCGGCTGCCGGAGAGCGAGGCGCAGGCCCTGCGCGGGGTCGAGGGCCTCACCAGCCTGCGCGCCTCGGTGGAGCGGTCGTACCTGCCCGCCGACAACATCGACCCGGCCTACGCGGGCGCCGCCCAGAGCCTGATCGACGGCCTCGGCCTCGACCGCGACGCCGACCTCGCCGACACCTTCACCGGCAGCCTGCTGGACTCCCTGCTGCGCGCCGACGCCGCCCACGGCGCCTTCGAGACCAATGTGTTCGCCGCCACCACGGGCGACACCAACGCGCTGATCGAGTTCACCAACGCGGTCGGCGCCCACGACCTCTACACCCACCAGGCCGCACGCTTCGGCCGGTTCGCCACCGAAGCGCAGGCCCAACGGTTCTCCGGCATCGAACACACCCAGGCCCAGCGGGAGATCGCCGACGCGTACGCGGAACTGCAGGTCGGCATCGGCCGGTCGCAGACGGACGACCAGGCGCAGCTGCGGCGGGCGGTGCGGGACGCGCTGGCCGGCTACCCCGCCTACCCCGAACAGGCCGCCGCCCGGCTGAAGATCACCACCGCGCTCATCGGCCAGATCGCCGACCGGGCCGACGGTGCCGCCGACACCGCCCGCCGACGGGCCGCACTGCTGCTGAGCGGCACGCTGATCGCCTTCGCGCTGTGGATCGCCTTCGCGGTCCTGGTGCGCCGCTCGGTGGTCCGGCCCGTGCAGGCGCTCACCGGAGCGGCGCGGGAGGTCGCCGAGGTGGCGGGGCGCGAACTGGCCCGGGTGGCCGACGACGACGCCGAGGACGACGGACCGCCCCGGCTGCGGGAGATGCCGGTCACCGCCCGCGACGAGATCGGAGACCTCGCGGAGGCCTTCAACCGCGTGCAGACGACAGCCGCCGCGCTGCTGGAACGCCAGGTGCTCAGCCGCCGCAACACCGCCGAGATGTTCGGCAACGTCGGCCGCCGCGTCAGCAACCTGACCACCCGCCAGCTCGCGCTGATCGACGCCGTGGAGCGCGGGGAGACCGACCCGGCGCTGCTGGAACGGCTGTACTCCATCGACCACATCGCCGTACGACTGCGCCGCAACGCCGACAGCCTGATGCTGCTGGCCGGCATCCGCGAGACCGTGCTGGACGCGGGGCCGACGGCGCTGTCCACCGTCGTCCGGGCCGCGCTCGGGCAGATCGAGGGCTATCAGCGGGTACGGCTGTACGCCGCGTCGGACGCCCTGGTCGAACCGGACGTCATCGGCGACCTCACCCTGATGACGGCCGAACTCCTGGAGAACGCGGTGTCGTTCTCGCCGCAGGACAGCCCCGTCGAGGTCACCGTCCGCTCGGGCGCCGAGGGCACGCACATCGTGGTCACCGACCACGGCCTCGGCATGAGCGGCGAGCGGCTCGCCGAGGAGAACGCCCGGCTGATCCGCCGGGAACGCCTGGACCTGGTGCCGACGAAGGTGCTCGGCCTGTTCGTCGTGGGTGCGCTGGCGCGCCGCTGGGAGATCGGGGTCGAACTGACCCGGACGCCGGGCGGCGGGGTGACGGCGGAGGTGACACTGCCGGCCTCGCTGCTGGTGACACCGAGCGCGGGCACGGGAACCCCGGCCACCGCGACACCAGCACTCGCACGGGCACCGGCACCGGCACCGGCTAAGGCGTCAGGACCGGTACCGTCCCGGGGCGCCCGCGCGGAACACGGCGGCGGCCCCCTGCCCCGCCGCGTCCCCCGCCGCGCACCGGACGAGACCCACGCACCGGACGAGACCCAGCCCTCCGGACCCGCACCCTCCGGCACCGGACGCCCGCTCCGCCGCCGCGTCCGAGGGGCCACGCTCCGGACCACCGCCGGTGCCGCGCCGACCGTGCCGAAGACCGTACGACCGCTGGACGCGGAAGCCGTCCGCAGCGAGCTGGAGGAGTTCGAGGCGGCGGTGGAGCGTGCCCGGCGCGACGCCGGCACGGGCACCTCCACCCGCCCGGACGACTTCAGCGACAGCACCAGCACCGGACCCACCTCCCGGAAGGAGCCCGAGCAGTGAGCACCTCGACAGGTGACAGCCCGACGGGCGGCACCCCGCCGACCGACCTGCGGGCCGCCGCGGCCGACTTCACCTGGCTGCTGAACCGCTTCGCGACCGAGACCGCCGGTGTCGTGGACGCGATCGCCGTGTCCTCGGACGGCCTGCTGATCGCGGTGTCCGAGCTGCGCGAGCAAGCCGACTCCGAGCGGCTCGCGGCGATCGTGTCCGGCATCACCAGCCTGGCCGCGGGCGCCTCCGGCAACTACGGCCTGGGCGGGCTGAACAAGGTCATCATCGACCTGGAGGGCGGGCACGTCATCGTCTCCGCGATCGGCAGCGGCGCCGTGCTCGGCGTCGTCACCGACAAGGAGGCGAAGCTCGGCAACATCGCCTACGAGATGACGCTGTTCGCCAACCGCGCCGGTGCCGCGCTCAGCCCGCAACTCGTGCTGGAGCTGAAGAACAGCGTCGGCGCGGCGACGGCCCGCTGAGAAGGAGAGACCTCCCATGGCGGACGGCACCGCGCCGCCGGGCCCGGACCCGGTCGGCCCCGCCCCCGCCGTACGGCCGTACCTGGTCACCGCCGGCCGGGTCGCGGACGCCGCCTCCGGCCGGGCGCTGCCCGTGGAGACCCAGGTGGTGGCGACCGCCGACGGTCTCGACGCGCTCGGCGGGCTCTCCTTCGAGCAGCACGACATCGTCGCCGCCTGCCGGCTGCCGCAGTCCCTCGCGGAACTCGCGGCCCGGCTGCGGCTGCACCTGAACGTGGTCCGCGTCCTGGCCGAGGACCTGCGCGAGGAGGGCCTGCTGGCGGTGTACGTGCCGGACGCCGAGGCCACCCACGACGCGTCCGTCCTGCGCCGGGTCATCGATGGCCTGCGGGCCGTCCCCGACTCCCGAGAGGTACCGAGTGACACCGACTGAACCGCTCCCGGCCCGGGGCCCGGCCGCGCCGGCGGCCGTGCGGCCGCCGCTGCCGGTGAAGATGGTGATCGCGGGCGGTTTCGGCGTGGGCAAGACCACGGCCGTCGGCGCGATCTCGGAGATCGAGCCGCTGACGACGGAGGCGTCGATCACCGAGGTCGCGGCCGGCGTGGACGACCTCACGCACACCCCGCGCAAGACCACGACGACCGTCGCGATGGACTTCGGCTGCCTCACCATCGACCCGACGCTGAAGCTGTACCTGTTCGGCACGCCCGGACAGGAGCGGTTCGGGTTCATGTGGGACGACATCGTGGAGGGCGCGGTCGGCGGGCTCGTCATCGTCGACTCCCGCCGGCTGGACGACTGCTACGCGGCCGTCGACTACTTCGAGCACAAGGGCATCCCGTTCGCGGTGGCGGTGAACGCCTTCGACGGAAGGGTCGAGCACTCGCTGCAGGAGGTCCGCTGGGCGCTGGACGTCTCCGCCGGGGTGCCGGTCGTGGTGTTCGACGCCCGGGAGCGCGGCTCGGTGCGGGACGCGCTGCTCGTCGTACTCGAACTCGCCCTGGCCCGCTCCGAGTCGTAGGCCTCAGCCGCTGCGGCGCACCCCCGGTGACACCGTGAGCCGGGACGCCGCCCAGAACACGGCGAGGGTCACGAGGGCGAGGCCGGCGACGAGGGTGGCGCCGCCGACGACCTTCTCGTAGTTCTTCTGGTAGAGGCCGTCGATGATGTAGCGGCCGAGGCCGCCGAGGCTGACGTAGGCGGCGATGGTGGCGGTGGAGACGATCTGGATGGCCGCCGTGCGCAGGCCGCTGAGGATCAGCGGGAGCGCGACCGGCACTTCCACCTGGAGCAGCACGCGTGCCTCGGGCATCCCCATGCCCCGGGCCGCGTCCACCGGGGAGGGGTCGACGGAGCGGATCGCCTCGTAGGTGGTGACCAGGATCGGCGGTACGGCGAGGACCACCAGCGGGATCATCACCGGGAGCAGTCCGAAGCCGATCCAGATGAACATCAGCACCAGCAGGCCGAAGCTGGGCAGGGCCCGGCCGGCGGTGGCGACGAGGGCGAGCGCGTTGCCGCCGCGCCCGGTGTGGCCGGTGAGCAGGCCGACGGGCAGCCCGATCGCGGCGGCGATCAGGAGGGCTTGCAGGGAGTACGTGACGTGCTCGGTGAACCGGGTGGGGATGCCGTCGTAGCCGTGCCAGTGGGTGCTGTCGCTGAAGAAGGCGTGTGCGAAGTCCAGGACGTTCACCGGGTGGTCCCCTTCCGCGGCATCCAGGGGGTGAGGAGGAGGCGGACGAGGACCAGCACGGCGTCGGCGAGGATGCCCAGCACCGCGATGGTCAGCACCGAGTTCACGGCCAGGGCGGGCCGGTGGTAGGTCTGGGCGTCGTAGAGCATGTTGCCGAGGGCGCCCTGGTTGCCGATGAGCATGCCGACGCTGACCAGGGAGATGCTGGAGACGGTGGCCACCCGCAGGCCGGCGATGATCGCGGGTACGGCGATGGGCAACTGCACCTGGAAGTACCGGCGTACGGGCCCGAAGCCCATGGCCTGGGCGGCGGCCAGGGTCTCCGGCGGCACCGAGCGGACGCCGTCCACGATCGCCGGGACCAGCACCACCAGGCTGTAGAGCGCGAGCGGGATCATCACGGTCGTCTCGCTCTGCCCAAAGTAGTCGATGAGCACGACGAAGAAGGCGAGGGAGGGGATGGCGTAGAGGACGGTGGTGATGCCGAGGACGGGCGGGTAGATCCAGCGGAAGCGTACGCACAACTGGGCCACGGGCAGCGAGACGATGAGCCCGGCCAGCACCGGCAGCAGGGCCTCGCGCAGGTGCAGCCCGACGAGACCGAGGTAGCTGTGCTGGAGGTCGCTCGGGAGGTCGAAGAAGCCGTTCATCGCCCGGCCTTCGCATCGGTCCGCGCGGCCACCCTGCTGTGGGCGGCCCGGATCGCCTCGCCGATGACCTGCTGGGACACGACGCCGACAGCGCGTCCCTCGCCGTCCACGGCCACGGCCCACCCGGTCGGTGAGAGCACGGCGCCGTCGAGCGCGGTGCGCAGCGAGTCGGTGCCGGGCACGAACGTCCGCCCGAAGTCCAGCAGCCGGCCGGGGTCGATGGCGCCGGCGGTGAGCCGGTCCGGCTCGCTCCAGCCGAGGGGCCTGCCGTCGAGGTCGGTGACGAGGAGGAAGGGGGCCGCCGAGGCCCGGGAGGCGAGGCGGCCGGCGTCGGCGTCGATCGCGACGATGGGCGCGGTCTGCAACTCCAGGCCGGCGGAGGGGAAGAAGGAGAGCCGGCGGATGCCGCGGTCGGCGCCGAGGAAGTCCTCCACGAAGGAGTCGGCGGGGGCGCTGAGCAGTTCGGCGGGCGGGGCGAACTGGGCGAGCCGGCCGCCGGTGCGCAGCACGGCGACCTTCGTGCCCAGCTTGATCGCCTCGTCGATGTCGTGCGTGACGAAGACGATGGTCTTGCCCAGCTCGTCCTGGATGCGCAGGAGTTCGTCCTGGAGTCCCTTGCGGACGACGGGGTCGACGGCGGAGAACGGCTCGTCCATCAGCAGCACCGGCGGGTCCGCGGCGAGTGCGCGGGCCACGCCGACGCGCTGCTGCTGGCCGCCGGAGAGCTGGTACGGGTACCGCTTGGCCAGGGCGGTGTCGAGCCCGACCCGTTCCATCAGCTCGGCGGCCCGGGCGCGGGCCTTCTGCTTGCTCCAGCCGAGCAGGCGGGGCACGGTGGCGATGTTGTCGAGGATGGTGCGGTGCTGGAAGAGACCGGCGTTCTGGATGACGTAACCCATCGACCGGCGCAGGGAGTTGACCGGCTGCTGCCGGATGTCGTGGCCGTCGAGGAGGATGCTGCCCTCGCTGGGTTCCACCATCCGGTTGATCATCCGCAGGGTCGTCGTCTTGCCGCAGCCGGAGGGCCCGACGAGGACGGTGATCGCGCGGTCCGGTATCTCCAGCGACAGCCGGTCGACCGCCACCGTGCCGTCCGGGTACCGCTTCGTGACTGCATCTATCCGTATCAAAACGCCGCGTACCCTTCGGGCCGACCGATCCTGGGCTGGTGCGGGGAGAGTCTAGACCGCGAGTGTTTCCGTACTTTGGCGGGAGCGAACCGCTGGACCAGCGGTCACCTTGAGGATCAGGGCGACCGGTGCTGCTCGCCGACGCGCCGGCCGGGCCGTACGAGCGGGCCCTCCGGGGCAGTTGGCCGCGTCCGCTGCACCCGCCGGCCCCGCCGGCTCACCGAGCGCCGGCGGCGCGCCCGCCTCCCCGGCACCGCCTTCAACCGCCCCCCGCACCCCCCGCACCCGCCTGCACCGCAGCCCCCTGTCGGGTGTGCGGGCGGGCCGCGAGGACGGCTACGTCGTCTTCGGCGTGGCGGGCGTCGAGGTGGGTGAGGATGGTGTCCAGGACGGTGTCGAGGGCGTCGCCCGCGGTGAAGCGCAGGGCGGCCAGGCGGGCGAGGGAGCGGTCGATGTCCTCGCCCCGGCGTTCCACGAGCCCGTCGGTGAACAGCACGAGGGTCTCGCCGGGCGCCAGCCGGTGGGTGGCCGACTCGTAGCCGCCTAGTCCGGTGCCCAGCGGCGGCCCGACCGGCACGGACAGCACCCCGGTGGCACCGTCCCGGCCGATGAGCACGGGCGGCAGATGCCCGGCGCCGGCCACGGTGACCTGGCCCCGGCCGGGATCGACGCGGGCGAGCAGACAGGTGGCGGGTCTGCGGTCGTCCTCCCCGGCGGCGATGCCGTCCATCTGCCGCAGCACCCGGTGCGGGGGCAGGTCGGCGGCGGCGATGTAGCGCAGGGAGGAGCGGTAGGCGCTCATGTCGACGGCGGATTCCAGACCGTGCCCCATGACGTCACCGACGACGAGCAGGGTCCGTCCGAAGTGCAGCCGGACGGTCTCGCACCAGTCGCCGCCGACCAGGGCGCTGTGGCCCACCGGCAGATAGCGGATGGCGATGTCCAGGTTGGGGTGCGGCCGGCCGGGCTCGGCGAGCAGCGCGCGCTGCAGATCGCCGGCGGTCCGGCTGACCTGCGCGTGGGCGCGGGCGTGCCGCAGGTGGGAGGCGGCGCGTTCGGCGAGCAGGGCGAGCAGCTCGGCCTCGGCGCGGCGCAGCGGCTGCCCGGGCCGCGCCCACACCAGGACCCCGTAACTCTCGTCCCCGCTGGTCAGCGGGGTGGACAGGGCGGCTCCGGAGCGGGCGGCACCGGTGTGCTCCAGCCAGGGGTCGGGGCCCGCGCCGACGGCCGGTACGTCCGTCTCCCGGGCCGTGGCGGCGGCCCACCGGACGTCGGGCAGCAGTGCGGCGTCCCCGGCGATCGCCTCGTACCCGGCGGCGCCGTCGCCGGTGCGGCGCAGCACGGCGGCTGCTCCGTCGGCCAGCCGTACGGCGGTCCGGGTCAGCTCGGTGCAGGTGGTGGCCGCGTCGAGGGTCGTACCGATCCCGGCCAGGGCCTCGCGCAGCGCACTCAGCGGCGCGGCGGCCTGTTCGGCCTCGCCGGGGCCGTCGCCATCCGGCCGGGGGCCGGCGACGGCGGGCAGGGGCCTGCGACGGGACCGGATCCACCGCGCCACACCCAACACCCTCACAGGGTCTCAAACCGGGACGACCGGGGCACCAGCCCCGGCCACACCACGGATGAGGCTCAGCCCTCCACGGGGGTCAGCCGCAGGGAGATGGAGTTGATGCAGTATCGCTGGTCGGTGGGGGTCGGGTAGCCCTCGCCCGCGAAGACGTGCCCCAGGTGGGAGCCGCAGCGGGCGCACCGCACCTCGGTGCGGACCATCCCGTGGGAGCGGTCCTCGACCAGTTCCACGGCGTCGGTGTCCTTCGGGTCGTAGAAGGACGGCCAGCCGCAGTGCGACTCGAACTTGGTCTCGGAGGTGAACAGCTCGGCGCCACAGGCCCGGCAGGAGTACACGCCCTTGGTCTTGGTGTCGGTGTACTCACCGGTGAAGGCCGGCTCGGTGGCGGCCTGGCGCAGCACGGCGTACTCGGCCGGGTTCAGCTCCGCGCGCCACTGCTCGTCCGGCTTCTCGACGTCGTACGACATCAGTTCTCAGCCCCTTTACTGCGACAGGCGGTCCAGGATCAGCGGGCCCAGGTCGGTCACGTCGCCCGCGCCCATGGTGAGAACGAGATCACCGGGCTTGGCCATTCCCGCGATCACCGCGGGGATCTCCGCCTTGTCGTGCACGGCGGTGACGTCGGCGCCGGCCGCGCGCGCGGCCTCGATGATCAGCTCGCTGGTCACGCCGGGGATCGGGTCCTCGCGGGCCGGGTAGATGTCCAGGACCACCGAGGCGTCGGCGAGGGCGAGGGCCTGTCCCATCTCCTTGCCCAGCTCCTGGGTGCGGGAGAAGAGGTGCGGCTGGAAGACGACGAGGATGCGGGCGTCACCGGCGGCGGCGCGCATGGCCTCCAGGTCGGCGGTCATCTCGGTCGGGTGGTGGGCGTAGGAGTCGATCACCTGGACGCCGGAGGCCTCGCCCTTGAGCTGGAGGCGCCGCTTGACGCCGGTGTAGGCGGCGAGCGCGGGGGCCAGCTCGGCGGCCGGGATGCCGAGGGCGGCGCCGGCGGTGAGCGCGGCGACGGCGTTCAGGGCGTAGTGCCGGCCGGGCACGGAGACGGCGAAGGTCAGCTCCTGTCCGTCCAGTACCACGGTGACCTGGCTCTTCAGCCCCTGCGGGACGATCGACAGTACGCGTACGTCCGCGTCGGCGGCCTCGCCGTAGGTCACCACCCGCACATCGCACGCGGTGACGCGCCGGGTCAGCTCCCGGGCACCCTCGTGGTCCGCCGACACCACCAGGGTGCCACCCTCGGTGATCCGGTCCACGAACGTCTCGAAGGACTCGTAGATCTCGTCGATGGAGGCGTAGTTGGCGTGGTGGTCCAGCTCGACGTTGAGGACGATGGCGACCTCGGGCGCGTACTTGTGGAAGCTGCGGTCCGATTCGTCGGCCTCGGCGACGAAGATGTCGCCCTCGCCGTGCAGCGCGTTGGAGCCGGGCGCGTCCAGGTCGCCGCCGATGGCGTACGACGGCCGCAGGCCCAGCTCGGTCAGCGAGACGGCCAGCATGGAGGTGGTGGTGGTCTTGCCGTGGGTGCCGGCCACGGCGATCGGCCGCAGCCCCTCCATCAGCGCGGCCAGCGCGTCGGAGCGGTGCACCACCGGAATGCCCAGCTCGGCGGCGCGGACCAGCTCCGGGTTGTCCTGGCGGATCGCCGACGACACGACGACACAGCTCGCGTCGTCGGCGAGGTGCCCGGCGGCGTGCCCGATGTGCACGGTCGCGCCCAGCGCCCGCAGCGCCTCGGCGGTCGCCGACTCCTTGGCGTCACTGCCGGCCACCCTGGCCCCGCGCTGCGTGAGGATCTTGGCGATCCCCGACATCCCGGCGCCGCCGATGCCGATGAAGTGCGGTCGGTCCATGGCGGTAGGAAGGCCGGGTGCCATGCGTTTCTCCCCAGAGACGGTACGAGCTAGAGCAGGCCTAGCCTATGCGCTCAGGCACCGGTCACCCTGCAAGGGGCGCGGGGCAGCCGACTCCGCGAACGCACCGGCACGCCGAACGGCCCGGCGAGCGTCTACTCCTTGCTGTGGGAGAACAGCTTCAGCACGGGAACGCCGACCTTGTGCCGCGCCCGGGACGCCCAGTCCCGGTGGAAGAACTCCTCCACGTAGTGGGGATCCGTCAGCACGATCACCTCGTCCGCGTCCACCTCGGCCACCAGCGCCTTCAGCGCGTCCAGCGGATGGTCCTCGACCAGCCGCCCCTCCGCCGCGCTCCCCGCGGACCGCAACGCCTGGAGCGACACGTCGAGGGCCTGCTGCCCCATGCTCCGCGCCTCCTGCCCCTCCGGCGTCTCCCCCTCGCGCACCGCCTCGTCGAGTTCGCCGAGCGCGATGTCGTCGATGGCCCGCAGCAGCCGGTCCGCCTGCTCGCCGCGCGGCTGGAGCAGCACGTGGAAGGAGACGGGCTCGTCTCCGTGCAAGGTGGTGACGAACTCCACGTCGGCGGACGTCAGGGCCTTCTCGATCATCAGAACGCTTGTGAACACCAGGCGCCTCTTCTCCTTAGAGGGCCCGGCAGGGCCCCTGCGGAAACCATCCTTCCCCGTGATCGCACGGGTACTGCCGGTCTAAGTCTGCCCACCGGAAGCTAAGCGGAACGGTAGATTCCGCTGTTTAGGGCCGACGGTAGCGACTGAACAGAAATCCGTCCTCCTCCAGCAGCGACACGAGTTCGAACCGGTGCGGAACGGCGACCGACGGCCCCCCGGCGATGCGCTGGGCGCTCCCCGCGGTGAGCGTCGGCGAAACGGTCAGGCACAGCTCGTCCAGCACGTCGGCGGCGATCAGCTGGCCGAGCAGCCGGGGGCCGCCCTCGGTGAGCAGCCGGGTGTGCCCGAGGTCGGCCAGGGCCTGGACCGCGCGGGCCGGCTCCACGCCCATGCCCGCTCCGGCGACCAGCACCCGGGCGCCGGCCTTCTCGGCGGCGGCGACCCGGTCGGGGGCGGCCGCGGCCCCGGTCAGGATCAGCGTGGGCACCAGGGGCGAGGTGAACAGCGGCAGCGTGAAGTCCAGCTCCAGGCTCGCGGTGACGATCGCGATCGCCGGGACCGGGCCCTGCCCCGCGGCCTCGCGGGCCCCGGCGAACTCGGCACGCGCGCGTGCGGGGCGGTACCCCTCCTGCCGTACCGTTTCCGCGCCCACCACCACGACGTCCGCGAGCGCCCGGAGGGTGCCGAAGATCCGCATGTCGGTGGCGCTGGAGATGGGCTGGGAGCGGCCCTCGTGCTGGGCGGCGCCGTCGAGTGAGGAGACCATGTTGGCCCGCAGCCACGGACGGGGTGCGCCGGGGGCGGGCTCCGGGTAGGCGTAGGCGGCGGCCAGCTCGGCGAGGCTCCACTCGCGGTTCCCGCCGGGCGCCCGAGCCGCACCGGCACCGCCGGCCTCCTCCCCTTCCGGGCCCCCGCCGAGGGCCTGGGCTGCTGTCTCTTCGGTCACAGGGAACAGGCGTCGCATGCCGTGCAGTGTGACACGGCGCTTAGCATGAGGAACTGTGTCGTCCTCCACCGCCGCCCCCGGATCCAGCCCTCTGCCGGAAGCCGGCCCCCTGTCCCTGTGCGCCCGTCAGCCGCACGTCCCCGCGGACCGGCTGGTCGCCGAGATGGTGCCGCCCCCGCGCTTCGACTCGGTCCGCTTCGCCACGTACATCCCGGACCCGAACCAGCCCAGCCAGACCGAGGCCGTCCGGGTGCTGGAGGGCTTCGCGGCCGGGCTCGGCGGAGCGCAGGCCCCGGGCAACGGCAAGCGCGGCCTGTTCGGTTTCGGCCGGGCCAAGGCGCCCAAGACCCCGGCGGGCCCGCGCGGGGTGTACCTGGACGGCGGCTACGGCGTCGGCAAGACCCATCTGCTCGCCTCCCTGTGGCACGCGGCCCCGGCCGAGCCCTCGCGCAAGGCGTTCGGCACCTTCGTGGAGCTGACCAACCTGGTCGGCGCCCTCGGCTTCCAGCAGACCGTGCGGACCCTGTCCGGGCACAGCCTGCTGTGCATCGACGAGTTCGAGCTGGACGACCCGGGCGACACGGTCCTCGTGTCGACCCTGCTCGGCAAGCTGGTCGAGGCGGGCGTGGCGCTCGCCGCCACCTCCAACACGCTCCCCGGCAAGCTGGGCGAGGGCCGCTTCGCCGCGGCCGACTTCCTGCGCGAGATCCAGGGCCTGTCCGCCCACTTCCGCACCCTGCGCATCGACGGTGAGGACTACCGTCACCGCGGCCTGCCCGAGGCCCCGGCGCCCTTCTCCGACGAGGAGGTCATGAAGACGGCCTTCGCCACCGAGGGCGCCTCGCTGGACGACTTCCCGCACCTGCTGGAGCACCTGGCCCGGGTCCACCCGAGCCGGTACGGCGCTCTGACCGACGGGGTGCGGGCGGTGTGCCTGACCGGCGTGCAGCCTGTACCGGACCAGTCGACGGCGCTGCGCCTGGTGGTGCTCGCGGACCGGCTCTACGACCGTGAGGTCCCGGTGCTGGCCTCGGGGCTGCCGTTCGACAGGCTGTTCAGCGAGGAGATGCTGAACGGCGGCTACCGCAAGAAGTACTTCCGCGCGATATCCCGGCTCACCGCGCTGGCCCGGGACGCCAAGGGGCTGGTCGGCGCCTGACCGTCATCACGGGCGTCCAATATCCGATCAAACCCCGCGGGTCAAGGGCGGGTTCACGCCACCTCACCCGCACTTTTCACGCTCTCTTCGGCGCGTAACGTTCAGTTAACCCTGCAAAAGACTTTGCAGGGTTAACGTGTTTCTTGACCATCCATTGACCAACCCTTGGTCTGGACAAGAAACGTGAACGCAAGGGAGGGAGGCTCATGTTCCGAGGTACGACGGCCAGGGCCCTGCTCGCCCTCCTCGGCATGACCCTGCTCGCGTTCCAGCTCTTCACGTCCACCGGAACCTTCGCGTCCGCGCACACACATGGTCAGGCGTGGGCCAAGACTGAGACCGGAATCATTCCGTCCGCGCAGCAGCCGGTCCGGGACGGAGCGGAGCAGGCCCGCGCCTCGGGCCGCCCGGGTGAACCCGCGGGCGTCCCGCACGTGCGCGACCGGCAACGCTGCCCGTCGTCCGGCTGCTGCCAGGAACGCGCCCTCATACCGGGCCGGGCGGCCGCCGCGGACCCGTCGGAAGCCTCCGACGCCCGGCGCCCGCGCACTCCGAGAGCCTCCAGAGCCCACACCCCGGCAGCGCTTCAGGTCTTCCGCTGCTGACAGCCGGCCGCTCTCTTCGCCCCCCACAACCGTTGTGCACGTCCGACGCGCCAGGCAGGCGCGCCAGGAGGAACTCACACATATGCAGCCCCTCATCGACAACGCCCGTACCTTCGGACAGCGCCCTGAGGAGTTCGCCAAGCTCGCCGAAGGCCAGTCCCCGCAGGTGCTGTTCATCACCTGCTCCGATTCCCGGGTCGTCCCGGCCCTGATCACGGGCGCCCGCCCCGGCGAGCTGTTCGAGCTGCGCACCGCGGGCAACATCGTCCCGCCCTACACCTCCGAGCACCCCACCAGCGAGGCCGCCACCATCGAGTACGCCGTCGAGGTGCTCGGCGTCCGCGACATCATCGTCTGCGGCCACTCGCACTGCGGCGCCGTCGGCGCTCTCGTGCGCGGGGACGACCTGAACGCCGTGCCCGCCGTGCGCGACTGGCTGGCCTCGGCCACCCCGCGTCCGGCCGGCGCGGCCGAGGACCCGGAGGTCGCCGAGGGCGTGCAGAGCCATGCCCTGACCCAGCTGCTGCGACTGCGCTCGTACCCCTGCGTCGAACGGAAGCTGGCGGAGGGTCAGCTGACGCTGCACGCCTGGTACTACGAGGTGCACACCGGCGCCGTACGGGCGCACCGCCCGCAGACCGACACCTTCGAGGCCCTGTGAGTGCGCCGATGACCGAAAACCGCACCCTCATATCCCGTTTCCCCTATCTGAAGGAGGACTTCGCCGCCTCCCTCGTCGTCTTCCTGGTCGCCGTGCCGCTGTGCGTGGGCGTGTCCGTCGCCTCCGGGGCCCCGGCCGAACTCGGCCTGGTCACCGGCATCGTGGGCGGCCTCGTCACCGGGCTGATGCGCGGCAGCAGCCTGCAGGTGTCGGGCCCGGCGGCCGGCATGACCGTGCTCGTCTTCGAGGCGGTCAAGGAGTTCGGTCTGCCGGTGCTCGGCGTGATCGTGCTCGCCGCGGGCGTCCTCCAGGTGGCCATGGGCCTGCTGCGGCTGGGCCGTTACTTCCGCGCCATCTCCGTCTCCGTCGTGGAGGGGATGCTGGCCGGTATCGGCCTGGTGATCATCGCCGGGCAGCTCTACCCGGCGATGGCGACGAAGGCGCCCGACTCCGGTCTGGACAAGATCTTCGGGGTGCCCGGCGCGTTCGTGGACGCCCTCGGCGACACCGGCGCCCTGGCCTCGCTCGCGGTGACCGCGGGCACGATCGCGGTGCTGCTGCTGTGGAAGCACACCCCGGCGAAGGTGCGCGCGGTGCCCGGCCCGCTCGCCGCGGTCGGGCTGGCCACGCTGGCCGCGTTCGCGCTGGACCTGCCCGTGGCCACGGTCGAGGTCAAGGGCCTGCTCGGCGCGATCCAGCCGCCGCCGCTGAGCGCCTTCGGCGAGCTGGCCGGTCTCGGGCTGCTGGGCACGGTCGTCGCGTTCACCCTGATCGCGTCCGCCGAGTCGCTGTTCAGCGCGGCGGCCGTGGACCGGCTGCACTCCGGGCCGCGCACCCAGTACAACAAGGAACTCCTCGCCCAGGGCGTCGGCAACATGGTGTGCGGGGTGCTCGGCGCGCTGCCGATGACCGCGGTGATCGTGCGCAGCGCGGCCAACGTCCAGGCCGGCGCCCGGACGAAGGCCTCCCGGGTGCTGCACGGCGCCTGGCTGCTGCTGTTCGCGGCGCTGCTGCCCGACGTGCTCGCCTACATCCCGATCCCGGCCCTCGCGGGCATCCTGATCCACGCGGGCGCCAAGCTGGTCCCGGTCCGGTCGCTCGCCGGACTGTGGCGCGAGCACCGCGGGGAGGCGTTCGTCCTCGCCGCCACCGCCGTCTCGATCGTGGCGGTCAGCATGTTCGAGGGCGTGCTCATCGGTCTCGCGCTGGCGGTGGTGAAGACCGCCTGGGAGGCCTCTCACGTCAAGCTGGACGTCGTGGACAAGGGCGCGGGCCCGATCGAGGCGCACCTGTCGGGGAACGCCACCTTCCTGCGCCTGCCGAAGATCCTGGACAGCCTGGAGTCGCTGCCCCAGGACCGCCCGGTCCGGCTCGACCTCTCCGGGCTGCACCACCTGGACCACGCCTGCCGTACGGCCCTGGAGAACTGGGCCGCACGGCACAGCACGGCCGGCACGGAGCCGGTGAAGCTGGTCACCGCGGCCTGAACCTCCGCCTGTGGGGCCGGGGCGCCGAGAGGTCTCGGCATCCCGGCCCCACAGGCCTATCGTGGCAACATCAGACAAACCGGCCTCTGTGTGAGGAGGTCACCATGGTCGAGGACCTTGTGGTGGCCCTTGCGGCGGCGGGCTCCGCCGGCGCGGTGTACCTGGCAGCGGCGGTACGGGTGGTCAAGCAGTACGAACGGGGTGTGCTGTTCCGGCTCGGCCGGGTGGCCGGTGACGTACGGACTCCGGGCCTGAACCTGATCATTCCCTTCGTGGACCGGCTGCAGAAGGTCAACATGCAGATCGTGACGCTGCCGATCCCGGCACAGGAGGGCATCACCCGGGACAACGTCACCGTCCGGGTGGACGCGGTGGTCTACTTCCGGGTGGTCGACGCGACGAGCGCCCTGGTGAAGGTGGAGGACTACAAGTTCGCGGTGTCGCAGATGGCGCAGACCTCCCTCAGGTCGATCATCGGCAAGAGCGATCTGGACGACCTGCTCTCCAACCGCGAGAAGCTCAACCAGGGCCTGGAGCTGATGATCGACAGTCCGGCGGTGGGCTGGGGCATCCAGGTCGACCGGGTCGAGATCAAGGACGTGTCCCTGCCGGACACCATGAAGCGGTCGATGGCCCGCCAGGCCGAGGCGGACCGCGAGCGCCGGGCCCGGATCATCAACGCGGACGCCGAACTCCAGGCCTCCAGGAAACTCGCCGAGGCCGCCCAGCAGATGGCCGACACACCCGCCGCGCTCCAGCTGCGGCTGCTGCAGACGGTGATGGCGGTGGCGGCCGAGAAGAACTCCACCCTGGTCCTGCCCATCCCGGTGGAGCTGCTGCACTTCCTGGAGCGGGGCGGGCAGCCGGCGCTCCCCGAGACGGGCCGGCAGCCGGAGCCGCACACCGACGGCGGACCGCATCCCGGCTGACGTACACCTGTAACCGGACGGAAGGAGCGCCCGTGCCGAAGAAGCCGGCCAGGAAGCACGGGAAGACACTTCGGGACCTGCTGCGGCTCCCGCCGGGCGAGCGGATCGAGCTGTCCGGGTACGACACCCGGGCCACCCCCGGCGCCCCGGACGGCAAGCAGGCGGCGCGGGCGGACGCGGACCGCACGGGCAAGCGCCTGGCCGGACTCCAGGAGCGGCTCTGGGCGGCGGGCACCGCCGGCGACCACCGCCGGGTGCTGCTGGTGCTCCAGGGCATGGACACCAGCGGCAAGGGCGGCACGGTCAAGCATGTGATCGGCCAGCTCAACCCGTCGGGCTGCCGGATCACGGCGTTCAAGGCGCCCACCGAGGAGGAGCGGCGCCACGACTTCCTGTGGCGGGTGCGGCGCGCGCTGCCGGAGCCCGGGGAGATCGGCATCTTCGACCGCTCGCACTACGAGGACGTCCTCGTCGCCCGGGTCCGGCATCTCGCCCGGCCCGCCGAGATCGGCAGCCGGTACGGCCTGATCAACGACCTCGAACGCGCCCTCGCCGACGACGGTGTCACCCTCGTCAAGTGCTTCCTGCACATCTCCTACGACGAGCAGCGGCGCCGGTTGCTGCGCCGCCTCGACCGCCCCGACAAGCACTGGAAGTTCGACCCCCGGGACATCGACGAACGCGCCCTGTGGCCCGCCTACCAGGAGGCCTACGAGCTGGCCCTGGAGCGCTGCGCGGCACCGTACGCGCCCTGGTACCTGGTCCCGGCGGACCGCAAGTGGTACCGCAACTGGGCGATCAGCCGGCTGCTGCTGGAGCAGCTGCGCGAGCTGGACCCGCGGTATCCGCAGGCCGGCTTCGACGTGGCGGAGTGCCGGGAACGGCTGCTGAGGGCGACGTGAGCGGGGCGGCCCGGGGCCCGGCCGCGGAAGCGGACGTGAGCCGGGCGGCCCGGGGTACCCGGCGGGCATGCGCGAACACCGGAAGGTCACCGACTCGTACTGGCTGGAGACGGCCCCCGGGCCGGCCCATCCCGCCCTGGACGGGGACATCGACGTGGACGTGGCCGTGGTCGGCGCGGGCATGGCCGGGCTGAGCACCGCTCACGAGCTGGCCCGCCGGGGGCGGCGGGTGGCGGTGCTGGAGGCCGGCCGGGCCGCGGGCGGGGTCACCGGCTACACCACCGCGAAGCTGACCGCCCAGCACACCCTGGTCTACGACCGGCTCCGGCGCACCCGGGGCCCCGAGGGAGCGCGGCTGTACGCCCGTTCGCAGACGGAGGCGATCGAGCACGCGGCGGCGCTGGTGGCCGAGCTGGGGATCGACTGTGACTGGGAGACCCGGGACGCCTACACCTACGTACGGGACCGGTCGCGGGTGGGCGAGGTGCGCGCGGAGGCGGACGCCGCGCGGCAGGCGGGGCTGCCGGCCACGTTCACCACGGAGACCGGGCTGCCGTTCCCGGTGGCGGGTGCCGTCCGGGTGACCGGGCAGGCGCAGTTCCACCCGGTCAGGTACCTGCGGGCGCTCACCGCCGACCTGCTCACGCACGGCGGCCAGGTGTACGAGCGGACGCGGGTCACCGGGCTGACGGAGGGCGAGCCGTGCCGGCTGACGACCGAGGCCGGCGCCACGGTGACCGCCCGGGACGTCGTGGTCGCCACCCACTACCCGGTGTTCGACCGGGCCCTGCTGTTCACCCGGCTGTCCCCGCGCCGCGAACTGGTCGTGGCCGGACCGCTGGGCGACGGCCCGGACCCCGGCGGCATGTACATCACCCCGGACGAGAACACCCGGTCGGTGCGTACAGCGCCCTACGGCGCGGACGGGCAGCGGCTGCTCGTGGTCACCGGCGAGCACTTCACGCCCGGCACCGGCGATCCGCAGGCCGCCTTCGACCGGCTCGCCGCCTGGGCGGAGGTGCACTTCCCCGGGGTGACCCTGGATCACGCCTGGGCCACCCAGGACAACGAGTCCACGGACACGGTCCCGCTGGTCGGTCCCCTGCACCCGGGCACCCGGCACGCCTATGTGATCACCGGCTTCGGCGGCTGGGGCCTGAGCGGCGGCATCATGGCCGGGCTGCTGCTGACGGCGCTGATCACCGGGCGGGACTGCGTGTGGCGGGAGCTGTACGACCCGCGCCGGCTGAAGTCGGTGGTGCGTGAGGCGCCGTCGCTGCTGAAGACCCAGGCGGAGGTGGCCCGGCACTTCGTCGGCGACCGGCTGAAGCCGCCGGCCTCGGTGGAGGGGATCGCCCCGGGCGACGGTGCGGTGGTCCGCTCCGGCGGGAACCGGCTCGCGGTCCACCGCGACGAGGAGGGCACGCTGCACGCCCTGTCGGCCCGCTGTACCCACCTGGGCTGTCTGGTCTCCTTCAACCGCGCCGAGCGCGCCTGGGAGTGCCCCTGCCACGGCTCGCGCTTCGCGGTCGACGGCTCGGTGATCCAGGGTCCTGCGGTGAAACCGCTGGAGCGCCACGAGCTGGAGTGACGGGCGAGGGCGCCGCCCGGGTGACTGTACCGCCACGCCACGAGCCATATCACCATACAAACCGACATTCCGCCCTACGTTCGTACGGTGATCCCACGAGTACGCCGTATCACCGCACTCTGCGCACTGGCCGCGGCTCTCACCGCCTGCGGCTCCGAGGCCGGGGACCGCCCGGCCCCGGCCGCGTCCCCCGCCTCCGCGTCCCCCACGTCCACCCGTCCGCCCGTATTGGCGCCGGGTCCCGACGGACTGACCCCGGTCTTCGAGCACGGCCCGCGCACCCGGGGCAAGACGGTCGCACTCACCTTCGACGCCGACATGACCGCCGACCAGGGCCCCCGCGCGGCCTCCGGCGAGCACTTCGACAACCCCGGCCTGATCGGCGCCCTGCGCGCGCTGAAGGTGCCGGCGACCGTCTTCATGACCGGCCGGTGGGCCGACCAGTACCCGGCCGAGGCCCGCGACCTGGGCCGCGACCCGCAGTTCGAGGTGGCCAACCACTCCTGGAGCCACTACGCGTTCACCGCCGACTGCTACGGCCTGCCGACCGTCGAGGCCGGCCGGATGCGGGAGGACGTGCAGCGGGCCTACACCTCGCTCCGCAAGGCGGGCGTGCCGAATCCGATGCCGTACTTCCGTTTCCCCGGCGGCTGCTACGACCAGCGGGCGCTGCGCGCGCTCAGCGGGCTCGGTGTGACCGCGGTGCAGTGGGACGTGGTGAGCGGTGACGCGTTCGCCACGGACGCCGACGCGGTGGTCAAGCAGGTGCTCGACGGGGTGAAACCCGGGTCGGTGGTCGTCATGCACTGCACCCGCAGCGCCGCCCCGACCACCGAGCGGGTCGTCCGCACGGTCGTACCGGAACTGCGTGGGCGCGGCTACCGGTTCGTGAAGGTCTCCGAGCTGATCGGCCGGACGGGCACCGGCCGCTGACCGCCCTACGCTGGGGGTATGAGCGACGAGGACTACTGCACGATCGTCGAGACGGTGAAACCGGCGAAGGCCGACGGACCGCCGTACGCGGAGTGCGTGCTGTGCCGGGAGCCGACGGAGTACCCGGAGTCGTACAAGGGCATCACGCTGTGCCCGGTCTGCGAGTGGCAGGAGGCGCAGCGCACCGCCTGCTCAGGGTGAGCGGCGCGCGCTGAGCCGGGCCGCCGCGGCGAAGGCGGCCGCGGCGAGCAGGGCCGCGCCGGCCAGCGGCAGCAGCGGCAGCGGCGTCCGGCCGGTCTGCGAGCCGGTGACCAGGCCGCTGACGGCCGCCTGCGCCGGGGATCCGGCCAGCACCAGCGCGAGCAGCGCGCCGAGCAGCATCGCCGGCACCGCGCGCCCGGTGGAGCGCAGCACCGGCCGGTTGGTGAGCGCGCCGACGGCCGTACCGAGCAGGGCGCAGGCGAGCGCGGCCGGCAGCCCGGCGGCGAGGGCGCGCAGCGGGGGCACGGGGAACCGGTGGCCGTTGCCGGCCGGGGCGCTGATCAGCGTCACCACCACGGTGGCCGCCACCCCGAGCAGCACCGCCGCGAGCAGCGCGGTCAGCAGGCAGGCGAGGTGCGCCCGGGCGGGGCCGCGGGCGGCGGCGACGCAGGCCCGGGCGGCGGGCGGCTCAGCGGTGACACAGATCCGGACCAGCCAGGCCGAGACCGGCAGCAGGGCCGCGGTCGTGTAGCCGAGCGAGTCCAGGACCGGCTGGCCGCTCTGCACACCGACGCCCAGGAAGGCGGCGTACAGGATCACCGGGGGCAGCCAGCGCTGGGAACGCAGCAGCAGGGCGGCCTGGTAGCGCAGGAGTGCGGTCATGAGCGGCTTTCGGGGTCGGAGGAGGGTGCGTCGGCGCCGGTGGGTTCGACGCGGGCCACGTGCCAGGGCGGGCGCGCCGTGAGCAGGGCGCGCAGCAGGACGTCGGAGTGGGAGGCGGGGACGGCCAGCCGGTGCCGGCCGGGGGCCGTCTCCTCGGCGGTGACGGCGGTGCGCACCGCCTCCGGCGGCAGCGACGCGCCCGCCGGCCCCTCCGCGACGACGACGGTGACCGGCCCGTGCGCCGTACCGCCGCCGCTGTCGGTACGACGTCGCAGGCCGCCGTCGATCACCGTGTACGTCGCGTCCGGCGCCCCGGCGAGCCGGCGCGGGTCGTGGTCCACGAAGACCACGGCGCCCCCGGCGGCCGTCCGCTCGGCCACCGCCCGCTCCAGCTCGGCCCGGGCCGCCGTGTCGAGGCCGGTCCACGCCTCGTCCAGCACCAGCAGCTCCGGATCGCCGAGCAGGGCCTGGGCGACGGCGACCTTCTGGCTGCTGCCCTTGGACAGCCGCGCCATCGGCGTCCTGGCGTACGCGTCGGCGCCGAACCGCTCCAGCCAGGTGAGCGCGGCGCGGGCGGCGGTCTCCCGGCTCAGGCCGTGGACGGTGCCGAGGTGGGTCAGATAGCCGGCCGCCGTGAAGGGCAGGGCGGACGGGAACCGCTCGGGCACGTAGGCCGTGCGCGGGCGGCCGGTGATCCGGCCCTCGGTGGGCGCGTCGAGCCGGGCGAGCAGCCGGAGCAGCGTGGACTTCCCGGTGCCGTTCGCCCCTTCGATCCGGGTGAGGGTGCCGGGCGCGATGGCGAGGTCGACGCCTCGCAGCACCCAGGGGCCGCGGATGCCGTAGCGGCGGCCCACGGCGGTCAGACGCAGGTCACGGTGCATGGGGGCCATTCTGGTGGAGTGGGACTGGGCTCAGCGGTGCATCTCGCGTCAGCGGCCATGCACCACTCCAGGACGGCAGCTCCAGCTCGGTCTCGCACATCTCGACCTGCCGCAGCCCTTCAGTGGATCAAGAGGGGCGAACATATCCAGCCGGTTCATCGGCGTCGCCGGAATTTCCGCCGTGCGGTCCGCGCGTTGATCGGCCCGCCGGCGACTTCGTAGGCTGGGCTCCCGTGAGCCACGATCCAGCCCCCTCCAGTGACAGCCCCTTCCGGACCGCACACGATCCCCGGGACGAGGCGCCCCAGGTCGTGCTGCCGCTCGTCGTACGGATAGAGCGCAGCGCCCCGCCCGCCCGTACCGACGCGCTGGAGACGGCCGCCCGGGCCGTCCTCGTGCTGCTCGGTGACGACCGGGCACGGGGTGACGGTGAGTGGGCCGAGGCGGTGCGCGACTGGGAGGACGCCCGGATCCGGAAGGTGGTCCGGCGGGCCCGCGGCGCCGAGTGGCGGCGCGCCGAGGCGCTGCCCGGGGTCACGGTGACCGGCAAGTCCGCCGAGGTCCGGGTCTTCCCGCCGATCCCGCTGGACGGCTGGCCGAAGGACCTGGCGAAGCTCCAGGTGTCCGGCACCGAGCTGGACGACCCCGAGCCGCCGCTCCCCGCCGACCCGGCCGACGGGCCGGTGCTCTGGCTCAACCCCGACCTGGACATGTCGGCCGGCAAGGCCATGGCCCAGGCGGGTCACGGCGCACAACTGGCCTGGTGGGCCCTTTCGGACACGGCCCGCACCGCCTGGCGCGACACGGGCTACGCCCTCACCGTCCGCACGGCCGCCCCGGCCGACTGGACCCGCCTGACGACCAGCGGCCTGCCCGTGGTCCGGGACGCGGGCTTCACGGAGATCGCCCCGGGCTCGTGCACGGTGGTCGCGGACCACCCGGCCCTGCGCTAGCCGCTGCCGCCTCTCCCCGGGATGCGGGAGGAGCTGACCGGCCGGAAGCTCAAATGTTGCTCTGAACACGACATGGACGGGGTTCGGGGCCGTCCGCCGGGGCCATACCCCCGTCACTCGACGCGCGAGCAGGATGCCGAGGACGAGGGGGACAAGCCATGCGGCGACTGGGCACGGGGATCGGCTGGCGGCCGGAGATCGCGGACGCCGTGGAGGAGATGCCGGGCATCGACTGGGTGGAGGTCGTGGCGGAGAACGTCTGCCCCGGTCACCTCCCCGAGTCGCTGCTGCGGCTGCGCGAGCGCGGGGTGACGGTGATCCCGCACGGCGTCTCCCTCGGCCTCGGCGGCGCGGACCACCCCGACGAGGGGCGGCTGACGGCGCTCGCCGAGCGGGCGGAGGCCCTCGGGGCACCGCTGGTCACCGAGCACATCGCCTTCGTCCGGGCGGGCGGCGCGCTCACCGCCTCCCCGCGTCTGGAGGCCGGCCATCTGCTGCCCGTACCGCGCACCCGGGACGCCCTGGACGTGCTGTGCGAGAACGTCCGGATCGCCCAGGAGGCGCTGCCGGTGCCGCTGGCCCTGGAGAACATCGCCGCGCTGTTCTCCTGGCCGGACGAGGAGCTGACCGAGGGGCAGTTCCTGTCCGAGCTGGTCGAGCGGACCGGCGTACGGCTGCTGATCGACGTCGCCAACCTGCACACTAACCACGTCAACCGGGGCGAGGACCCGGCCGAGGCGCTGGCCGCGCTGCCCCTGGAGGCGATCGCCTACGTCCACGTCGCGGGCGGCTTCGAGCGCGACGGCGTCTGGCACGACAGCCACGCGCACCCGGTGCCGCGTCCGGTGCTCGACATCCTCGCCGGCCTCGCCGCCCGGGTGGAGCCGCCCGGGGTGCTCCTGGAGCGGGACGAGAACTTCCCGGAACCGGCCGAGCTGGAGCGGGAGTTGGCGGCCGTCCGGGGTGCTGTGACCGCCGGCCGGGCGCGCGCGGCACGGGGTACGGCGGCCGGGGGTACGGCGATGGCGGGCGCCGCCGGTGCCGGGGCCGGGGGTGTGGGGGTCCTGGTACGGCCGGTGGCCGGTGCGCGGGAGCGGGTCGGGGTGGCGCAGACCGCCGTGCTGTCGGCGCTGGTGGCGGGAACGCCGGTGCCGGAGGGGTTCGACCGGGTGCGGATGGGGGTGCAGGCGCGGGCGCTCGCGGCGAAGCGGGCGGGTGTGGTGGCGAAGGTGGCGCCCGAGCTGCCGGTGATTCTTGGGGCGGGGTACCGGGAGGCGTTCGCGGAGTACGCCCGGCAGCGGCCGATGCGCGGCGGATACCGGCAGGACGCGCTGGACTTCGCCGGGCACCTGCTGAAGCTGGGGCGGCCGGCGGACGCGGGGGTGCGGCGGGAGCTGCGCGACTGGTGGCTGGACCGGTCCGGCCCGGCGCCTCGGAAGCGGGGGCTCCTGGCGCGGGCACTGCGACGGCCGCGCGGCTACGAGTAGAGCGCCCGGACGGGGGGTGCGGCGCCTGCCAGTAATATGCCAACCCCGCACCCCCTCCCGAGCAGGCACCATGCGACCGCGAACCCCGATCAACGGCCGAGGCATATTCAGCGGCACCGGACTCGTCATCATCGCCCTCGCGGCCACGGTCGTCGCGCTGCTCGTCCCGCTGTGGTCGTACGCCGACCGGCAGGACCCGGCGAGCGCGAGCGTGCTGAGCGCGCGGACGGTGACGACGCCGTACGGCCCGTTGTCCGAGCAGGACCGGGACTTCGTCACCAAGGTCCGGCTGGCCGGGCTGTGGGAGCTGCCCGCCGGAGAGCTGGCGCAGCGCAAGGGGACCACGCCGGCGGTCCGCACGGCCGGACGGCACCTCGTCGACGGCCACACCTCCCTGGACGCGCACGTCCGGACCGTCGCCACCCAGCTCGGCCTGACCCTGCCCAACGAGCCGAACGAGCAGCAGAAGCAGTGGCTCGCCACCCTGGACGCGGCGCAGGGCCAGGACTTCGACCGCCAGTTCGCCCACCTGCTGCGGCTGGCGCACGGCCGGGTGTTCTCCCTGGTCGCGCAGGTCCGGGCCGGCACCCAGAACTCCCTGGTCCGTGATCTCGCCGACAACGCCAACGCGACGGTCCTGGACCACATCAAGGTCCTGGAGGCGACGGGGTACGTCGACTTCGCCGCGCTGGCCAGGGAGCTGGCGGCCTCCGCCGGCCCGGTGCCGACCCCGCCGGAGGTCGAGCCGGGCGCCGCCGTACCGGTCGCGCCGTCGCCGGGCGACACGTATTCCCTGCCGCCGGCGACGAGCAGTCCCTGACCGGCCGCCCGGGAAACGGAACGTCACATCCCGGCAACACTCCGTCCGGATCGTGAACAGGGCATGGCGTTCTCGCAGGCCGCTGGCATAGAAACACGTCATGTTCTGGGTCCTTCTCCTACTCCTGGCCTGGGCTTTCGCCGGTACGGCCTGTACCCGGCTGTGCCTGGCGGCCGTTCGCGCGGCAGCCGTGGACGCGCGTGACGCGACGGCGGACGGGGAGCGCGATCTGACGCTGTACGAGGCGGCCTTCCTCTCCGGCGGCCCGGCCCGGGTCGCCGATGTGACCTTGGTCTCCATGGCCCGCCAGCGCCGGCTGCTGCTCGCGCACACCGGCTGGGCCACGGTCGTGGACCCGCAGGGCCGCGACGAGATCGAGCGGTCCGTCATAGGGGCCATAGGGCCCGAGGGTCAGTCGCGGATCGCGCCCGTACGGGCGCGGGCGGCCGGCGCGGAGGCCGTGCGCCGGCTGGCGGACAGGCTGGTGCGCGCCGGTCTCGCGGTACCCGAGGGCGCGGGGACGACCGTGGGGGCCGCCGTCCGGCGGGTCCGGGCCGCCGCGGTGGCCGTGACGGCGCTGGGCGTGACCGCGCTGCTGCTGCCCGTCCAGACGGGTACACCGCGCCTGCTGGTGGCCGCGTGGTTCGCCCTGCCCCTCATACTGGCGCTGAGCTGCCTGGCCATCGCCCGGTTCGAGGTGCACCCGTACTCGCGCTGGGCCTCGCCGGCCGGGCAGCGGCTGCTGAGCGCGCTGGCCGGCGAGCCGGCCGGTGACGAGCGGTCGTTCCTCACCTCCGTCGCCGTCCGCGGCATCCGCGCCATCGGCGAACCGGAGCTGCGCGCGGCCTTCACCCACCGCGACCAGCCCTGGCGGGAGTGAAGGCACCCTCGGGGGCGCACAGGGGGCATTGGGGCCGACACCGGCCGGGTGGTGCTTGCCTTCCCCCACAGCCGAACGAAACATCCCTTCTGTTGGCGCCGGGCCGTGGCAGCCGTGCCATCGCCGCCGCGCACCGAAGGGAAACGCGATGAAAGCCGCCGCCCTCTACTCGGCCGCCGGTTCCTTGCTCCTGACCACGCTGGCCGCGGCCCCGGCGGGCGGCACCCCCGGCGCTCCGGGCACCCCGGGTGCCCCCGGTACGGCCGAGCTGCGCGGCACCGCGGTGGCCGTGGCCCGCGCCCGGGCGGCCGGCATCGACTTCGGCCCGTGCTCCGCCGCCGACGTGCCGAAGGCCCCGGCCGGCGTGCGGTGCGGCACGGTGGCGGTCCCCCTGGACTACGCCCAACCGAACGGCAAGCAGATCAGGCTGACCGTCAGCCGGGCCCGGGCCACCCAGAAGGACCCGCACAACAGCAAGCGGAAGGTTCCCCGGCAGGGCGCCCTGCTCTACAACCCGGGCGGGCCCGGCGCCTCCGGCATGTACTTCCCGCTGATCGGCGGGATCCCGGAGTGGAAGCGGATCGCCGCCGCCTACGACCTGGTCGGCTACGCCCCGCGCGGGGTGGGCCGGTCGGCGCCGCTGTCCTGCGAGGACCCGAAGCGCTTCTTCAAGGGCCCGACCGCGTCACCGGTGCACCCCTCGGAGGCGTACAAGCGTCAGCGCATCGCCCAGGCGCAGGCGTACGCGCGCGGCTGCGCCCAGCGGTCCGGGAGCGGACTGCGGTTCTACACCTCGCTCAACAACGCCCGCGACCTGGACGTCCTGCGGGCGGCGCTGGGCGAGCACCGGCTCACCTTCGTGGGAGCGTCGTACGGCACCTACTTCGGCGCGCTGTACGCGGCGATGTTCCCCTCGCACGTGCGGCGCATGGTGCTGGACTCGGCGGTGAACCCGGATCCGGAGAAGATCTGGTACCGCAGCAACCTGGACCAGTCGGCGGCCTTCGAGGAACGCTGGGAGGACTTCCGGGACTGGATCGCCCGGCACGACGACGTGTACCGGCTCGGCACCACGCCCGCGCGGGTGCAGCGCAGCTACGACACCGCGCGCGAGCGGCTGGCCGGGAAGGCGGCGGGCGGGAAGGTCGGCCCCGGCCAGCTGCAGAACGTGTTCCTGACGGCCGGCTACTACGACGACTTCTGGCCGAGCCGCGCCCAGGCCCTCTCGGCGTATCTGCACGGCGACCCGAAGCCGCTGGTCCGGCTGGCCACGCCCGACCCGGAGACGGCCGCCGAGGCGGAGAACGCCGGCGCGGTGTACACGGCCGTGGAGTGCAACGACGCGCCCTGGCCGACGGACTGGAGGGTGTGGGACCGCGACAACACCCGGCTCGCCCGGGTGGCGCCCTTCGAGACCTGGGACAACGCGTGGATGAACCTGCCCTGCGCCTACTGGCCGGCGCCCCGGCAGCAGCCCCTGGACGTGCGGACCGGACCCGGTGAGCTGCCGCCGGTGCTGATCCTTGCGGCCGAGCGGGACGCCGCCGCGCCGTACGCGGGCGCGCTGGAGATGAACCGGCGGCTGGCCGGCTCGGTGCTGGTGACCGAGCGGGACGCGGGGACGCACGGCGTCGGGGGCGGGCCCAACCCATGCGTCAACGGATACCTGGACGCGTATCTGCTGGAGGGCCGCGTCCCGGCGCGGCACGCGTCGTGCGCGCCGCGCCCTGAACCGGTTGCGGTCGCCTCCGGCGGTTCGGCCGGTGAAGAGGCTCGGCGGGACGCCCTCAAGGGGAAGGCCGAGCGTCGTTAGGGGCGCCTAGGGGTTCTGCCCCGCAGGGCAGCTGTCAGGCCAGGTCCGCTACCAGTTCCCCGATGTCCTTGCGGCGGCCCGTGAAGAACGGGATCTCCTCGCGGACGTGCATGCGGGCCTCGGAGGCGCGGAGGTGGCGCATGAGGTCGACGATGCGGTACAGCTCGTCGGCCTCGAAGGCCAGGATCCACTCGTAGTCGCCGAGGGAGAACGAGGCGACCGTGTTGGCGCGCACGTCGGGGTAGCCACGGGCCATCTTGCCGTGGTCGGCGAGCATGCGGCGGCGGTCCTCGTCGGGCAGCAGGTACCAGTCGTAGGAGCGCACGAACGGGTAGACGCTCACGTAGTTGCGGGGCGTCTCGTCGGCGAGGAACGCCGGGATGTGCGAGCGGTTGAACTCCGCCGGGCGGTGCAGCGCCATGTTCGACCACACGGGCGTGAGCGCGCGGCCCAGCTTGGTGCGGCGGAAGAGGTTGTACGCCTCCTGGAGCTGGTCGCTGGTCTCGGCGTGCCACCAGATCATCAGGTCGGCGTCGGCGCGCAGGCCGGACACGTCGTAGGTGCCGCGGATCGTCACGTCCTTGGCGGCGAGCTGGTCGAACAGCTCCTGGACCTCGTCGGCGTAACCCGCGCGGTCCTCCGGCAGCACGTCCTTCAGCTTGAAGACCGACCAGAGGGTGTAGCGGATGACCTCGTTGAGGTCCTTGGCCAGCTTGCCCTTGTTCGGGATCCTGCCGGACTCGGTGGTGGGGGCGTCGTCACTCATGGTCCCTATTCTCCCGCTCCGCCGTGCAGGCTCTGCACCGGGTTGGCCGTCAGCTCCCGGGCCCCGGACAGGTCGCCGCCCAGCTGGTCCACCGCCGCGTACGCGCTCGCGATGCACGCGGGGATGCCGACGCCGTCGTACTGCGCGCCGCACACCGCGAGTCCCGGGAGCTTGGCGACGTGCTCGCGGACACGGGCCACGCGCGCGTGGTGCCCGACGGGGTACTGGGGCAGGCCGTCGGTCCAGCGGGTGACCCGGGTCCGCAGGGGTGCCGCGTCCAGGCCGGTGGCCTCCCGCAGGTCGTGCCGGGAGACCGCCACGAGGTCGGCGTCGTCCCGGCCGAGGATCTCCGTCTCGCCGTAGCGGCCCACCGAGGTGCGCAGGACGACCACGTCCGGGTCCTCCTCGGCGATCCAGCCCCACTTCTGGGAGGCGAAGGTGGAGGCCTTGATGGTGCGGCCGTCGACGGGCGGCACCAGGAAGCCGCTGCCCTCGGGCAGGCGCAGGTCGGCGCGCCGGTAGGCGAGGGTGATCAGGGCCATCGAGGCGTACTCGACGGCGGACAGCTCGGCGGCGGCCCCCGGGGACTCGGCACGCAGCAGTCCGGCGGCTGCCGGGGCGGGTACGGCGACGATCACGGCGTCGGCGTGCAGCACGCGCTCACCGGCGGTGATCCGCCAGCCGCCGGCCGCCTCCCGGCGCAGCTCACGCGCGGGCGTCCCGGTCAGGATCTCGCCGCCCCGCGCGCGCACCGACTCGGCGACCGCGAGCGGCAGCCGCCCGATCCCGCCGGCGATGCCCATGAAGACCGGCCCGGTCTGCTGCTGCGCGGCGGCCTTGGCCTGGATCTCCCGGACGCCCTCGGTGAGGGAGGTGTGGGTGCGCGCGGCCTGGAAGAGCTGCGGGACGGCCGAGCGCATCGAGATGCGGTACGCGTCGCCCGCGTAGACCCCGCCGAGGAGGGGTTCGACCAGCCGGTCGACGACCTCGCGGCCGAGCCGGGCCGCCACGTACTCCCCCACGGCCACGTCGTCACCGATCTCGGTGCGGGGCAGGGCGGCGTCGCGCTCGATGCGGGCCAGGCCCTCGTCGGAGAGGACGCCGGAGAGCGCGGCGGCGGTGCCGGGCACGCCCATGACGTGGCCCTTGGGCATGGGCCGCAGGGCGCCCCGGGTCCAGATCGAGGCGGTCGCGGTGGCCGGCGGCTGCAGCGACTCGCCGAGGCCCGCCTCCCGTGCGAGCGTCACCGCCTCGGGGCGGCGGGCGAGCATGGACTCGGCGCCCAGGTCGACCCGCACACCGGCGATCTCGCCGGGCAGCAGCTTGCCGCCGACCCGGTCGCCGGCCTCCAGGACGGTCACGCGCGCTCCGCGCCCCAGCAGCCGGTGCGCGGCGGCCAGCCCGGCGATGCCGGCCCCGATCACGACGACGTGCCCCAAGCTCCTACCCGTTGCGCTCATGTCCCCACTCTCTCAGACCCCACTGACACTCCCGCCGGGAGGCGGTGTCCGTCACGAGTCCGGACCGTGACCCCTTCGGAACCGCCGCCGTCAAACGTTTCCGCACGCCCCGCCGTCGAAGGACCGTCACAGCACACATCCCTCGGGGGTACCAGCCATGCGCACACCACACACCGCACGTCGCCTGCGGACCCTGGCCGGGGTCCTGCTCGCCGCCTCCCTCGCGCTCGCCGGGTGCAGCGGCGCGGACGACACGAGCGGCGGCTCGGCGAAGTCCGCCGGGGACAGCAGGGCGCGGCCGGAAGGCGCCTCCGGCGGCAGGGCCGAGTACAGCAAGGCCGGCCGGGAGACGCCGAAGCTCACCGCGGACGCCATCATCCGGACCGCCTCCCTCACCGTCGAGGTCAAGGACGTACCCAAGGCGCTGGCGACGGCCCGCACGACCGCAGAGGAGGCGGGCGGCTTCGTCGGCAAGGAGACGACGGGCCGGGACGCCGACGGCCACGAGCACACCCGGGTCGTGCTGCGCGTGCCCACCGAGCGGTACGACGAGGTCCTCGCCGGACTGCAGGGCACGGGCCGGGTGGTCGACCGCACGGCCAAGGCGGTCGACGTCAGCGACCAGGTCGTGGACGTCGACAGCCGGATCAAGTCGCAGCGGGCCAGCGTGGACCGGATCCGCACGCTGATGGACAAGGCGACGAAACTGAGCGACGTGGTCAGCCTCGAAGGGGAACTGAGCAGCCGTCAGGCCGACCTGGAGGCACTGCTGGCCCGGCAGGCGTCCCTGAAGGACCGCACCAGCCTGGCCACCGTCACCCTCTCGCTGTCCGAGACCCCGGTACGGCAGGCGGACGGCACACCGGGCGTCACGGACGCGCTGGCCGGCGGCTGGCACGTGTTCGTCGCGATGCTGCGCTGGATCGTCCTCGCGCTCGGCGCCGCCCTGCCGTTCGCGGCCCTCGCCGGGCTCCTGGTGCTGCTGTGGCTGCGGGTCGTACGGCCCCGGCTGCCGCACCGCGCGCAGCCCGCACCGGCGATGACCGCGCTCGGCCCGCTCCCGTCGGCCCGCCCGGCCCCGGACCCGGCGGAGGAGACCGAGCGGGACTGAAATGCCCGCACCCCGTAGCGTGTTCCCATGAGCATGAGCGAGGGGCGGGGCGGCAGGGAACGGCTGGTCGTGGTCGGCGGCGACGCCGCGGGCATGTCCGCGGCATCGCAGGCACGGCGGCTGAAGGGGCCCGAGGAACTGGAGATCGTGGCCTTCGAGCGCGGCCACTTCACCTCCTTCTCGGCGTGCGGGATCCCGTACTGGGTGGGCGGGGAGGTCCCCGAGCGGGACCGGCTCGTCGCCCGGACACCCGAGGAGCACCGCGCGCGGGGGATCGATCTGCGGCTGCGCACCGAGGTCACGGAGATCGACGTGGCCGGGCAGCGGGTACGCGCGCGTGACGTCGATTCCGGCGCCGAGTCCTGGACGCCGTACGACAAGCTCGTCATCGCCACCGGTGCCCGCCCGGTCCGCCCGGACCTGCCCGGCGCGGACGCCCCCGGTGTGCACGGTGTGCAGACCCTGGACGACGGGCAGGCCCTGCTCGACACCCTGGCACGCACGCGTGGCCGCAGGGCGGTGGTCGTCGGGGCCGGCTACATCGGCGTCGAGATGGCCGAGGCGCTGATCAGCCGGGGCTTCGAGGTGACGGTCGTCAACCGCGGCAAGGAGCCCATGTCGACGCTCGACCCGGACATGGGCCGGCTGGTGCACCGGGCCATGGAGGGCCTCGGCATCACCATGGTCGACGACGCCGAGGTCACCAAGCTGCTCACCGGCGAGGACGGCCGGGTGCGGGCGGTGGCGACCGAGGACGCCGAGTACCCCGCGGACGTGGTGATCCTGGGCATCGGCGTCCGTCCGGAGACCGCCCTCGCGCGCGCGGCCGGGCTGCCGCTCGGCGCGCACGGCGGCCTGCTCACCGACCTGGCGATGCGGGTGCGCGGGCACGAGAACATCTGGGCGGGCGGCGACTGCGTGGAGGTGCTGAACCTGGTCTCCGGCCAGGTCCAGTACGTGCCGCTCGGCACCCACGCCAACAAGCACGGCCAGGTCATCGGCACCAACGCCGGCGGCGGTTACGCCACCTTCCCCGGGGTCGTCGGCACGGCGGTCAGCAAGGTCTGCGACCTGGAGATCGCCCGCACCGGGCTGCGGGAGAAGGACGCCCGCCGGGTCGGCCTCCGCTTCGAGACGGTCACCATCGAGTCGACCAGCCGCGCCGGCTACTACCCCGGTGCCGCCCCCATGACGGTCAAGATGCTCGCCGAGTCCCGCACCGGGCGGCTGCTCGGCGTGCAGATCGTCGGCCGGGAGGGGGCGGCGAAGCGGGTCGACATCGCGGCGGTGGCGCTCACCGCGCAGATGACGGTGGAACAGATGACAGCCCTGGACCTGGGCTACGCCCCGCCGTTCTCACCGGTGTGGGACCCGATCCTGGTGGCGGCGAGAAAGGCAGCGGCGAAGGTGCGGGCCGCCTAGGGGGTTTCGTTCGGATCAGGTCGGATCAGGCCGCGGCGTCCGGTGCGGTGCATCGCAAGGCGGAGGATGACCCGCGTACTGGGCGTACTCGGGTGATCCGACAACGCGGCGAGGTGCCGTGCCGGGCGTCGCGGACCCGGGCTGATCCGAACGAAACCCCCCTAGGCCGTCCCGCTGATCCGCGGCAGCGACGTGACCGCCGACGACACAGCCGCCGGCTGCTCGCCGGAGGGCTTCGCGTGGGTGGCCGAAGGGCGGGCGGAGCGGAGACGGTAGCTCACCGCCTCGTCCAGCGTCACGGGCCGCTGCATCTGCGAGGCGAGCCGCCCCGCCTCCTGGCCGAGCCGCGCGACATCCTCCCAGGGAAGCCGTACCACCAGAGACAGCTCGGCCTCGCCGTCGGGCAGAGCGTGCATCGCCGAAACCTGCGGAGCGTTCGTCATCGCCTGATCCTCACGTCGGTTGTGAAGAGATACGCACACCCGCCCGGCGGTGTTCACCGATTCGCACGGCCGATCGCGGGCACTACTTCTGTGTGGTCATCCCCGTCCATGACGTGAACCCGGTGCGCCGCACGCCCTGGGTGACGTACGCGCTCATCGCCGCCAATGTGCTGGTGTTCGTCACCACGCCCGGCATAGCCGGTTCCGTGGCCGGCAGCAGTGAGCTGGCCCAGCTGTGCCACCTCCAGGCCTTCATGGACCACTACGCGGCCGTCCCCCGGGAACTGATCCACCATCAGATGCCCCGGGTCGTGCCGACCGGGGACATCGGCGTGGGCCCGCACGGCCCGGGCTGTGTCGTGGCGCCGCCCGGCTACGACAAGTCCCCGGCGCTGTCGGTCTTCACGGCGATGTTCCTGCACGGCGGCTGGCTGCACCTGCTGGGCAACATGCTCTTCCTGCTGATCTTCGGCAACAACGTCGAGGACCGGATGGGCCACATCCGCTACTTCCTCTTCTACGTCGTCTGCGGCTACGCGGCCGGCTACGGCTTCGCGCTGCTCAACGACAGCTCAGGCGACCCCCTGATCGGGGCGTCCGGTGCGATCGCCGGGGTCCTCGGCGCCTATCTGGTGCTGTATCCGAAGGCCAGGGTGTGGGTCCTGGTGCCGTTCCTGGTGTTCCTGCCGCTGCGCCTGCCCGCGTGGCTGGTGCTGGGCTTCTGGTTCGGGCTCCAGGCGGTGTACTCGTCCGGGCACGGGGTGTCCGGCGCCGGCACGGTGGCGTACGCGGCGCACGTGGTCGGCTTCGTGGCGGGCATGCTGCTCGCCTGGCCGCTCAAGCCCGGCACGCCACCCCCGCCGGAGCCGCCCGGCCTGCTCTTCGGCAGGCGCGCGCGGCCCCACTACTCGTGGTGAGCCACCCGGCGGGTCAGCGCGCGGTCGCGGTGTGGACGTACTCCACGAGACGGGTCAGCGCGTCCGGGTCGGTGTTCGGCAGGACGCCGTGGCCGAGGTTGAAGACGTGCCCCTCCAGGCCGGCGGCGGCGTCGAGCACCTCGCGGGCCTTGGCCGCGACGGTGTCCTTGTCGGTGAAAAGGACCGTCGGGTCCAGGTTGCCCTGGAGCGCCTTGCCGGGGCCGACCCGGCGCCGGGCCTCGTCCAGCGGGACGCGCCAGTCGACGCCGACGACGTCCGCGCCGGCCTCGCCCATGAGCTTCAGCAGCTCGCCGGTGCCCACACCGAAGTGGATGCGCGGGACGCCGTACCCGGCGACCGCGTCGAAGACCTTCGCGGAGGCGGGCATGACCGAGTTCCGGTAGTCCGCCGGGGCCAGTGCGCCGGCCCAGGAGTCGAAGAGCTGGACGGCGCTCACGCCGGCCTCGATCTGCACCTTCAGGAACGCTGCCGTGATGTCGGCGAGCCGGTCCAGCAGGTCGGCCCACAGCTCGGGGTCGCCGTACATCATCGCCTTGGCGTTCTCGTACGTGCGCGAGGGGCCGCCCTCGACCAGGTAGCTCGCGAGGGTGAACGGCGCGCCCGCGAACCCGATCAGCGGGGTGGCGCCCAGCTCGCGGGTGAGCAGGCCGATGGCCTCGGTGACGTACGGGACGTCCTCGGGGGTGAGGTCGCGCAGTCGGGCCAGGTCGGCGCGGGTGCGGATGGGCTGCTCGACGACCGGGCCGACGCCGGGCTTGATGTCGAGATCGAGACCGATGGCCTTCAGCGGGACCACGATGTCGCTGAAGAAGATCGCCGCGTCCACGTCGTGCCGGCGCACCGGCTGGAGGGTGATCTCGGTGACCAGCTCGGGCCGCATGCAGGACTCCAGCATCGGCACGCCCTCGCGCACCTTGCGGTACTCGGGCAGGGAGCGGCCGGCCTGGCGCATGAACCACACGGGGGTGTGCGGCACGGGTTCGCGCCTGCACGCCTTGAGGAAGGCGCTGTCGTACGTCGCTGTCGGCTGCGTGGTCTCGTTGGCGGTCACGAGGCAAGTTTCGCATGCCGTCGCGGCGGCGTTCGTCCGGTGTGCGGGCCGCCGCCCGGCCGGAGCGCGACTGCCCGCGGCCGCCGACTGTGTCTTGCCCTGCACCGAGCCCCGCTTCCCCTTACTCTTCCCCGCATGGCTGCGGCTCACGGACGAATGTCGGACAGCGCTGACGGAACGGGCGACGTGAAGGACACCGAGGAGGCGGACGGGCACCCCGGTGCCTCGGGTCCGCCGGCTTTCCGCACCGCGGTCGAGGCCCTGCGCGGCTGCCGGCTGAGGCCGCAGGTGGAGGTGGAGCCGACGCCCGCCCCGAAGCGGCTCGCGCCGTACGCGTACGCGCTGGAGGCGGTGGTGGTCGACGGCGAGCAGGAGCTGGCCGACGGGCGGCTGGTGCTGCTGCACGACCCGGCCGGGCACGACGCCTGGCGGGGCACGTTCCGGCTGGTGACGCTGGTGCGCGCGGAGCTGGAGCCGGAGATGGCGGCGGATCCGCTGCTGCCCGAGGTGTGCTGGTCGTGGCTGACCGGGGCGCTGGGCGCGCGCGGGCTGGGCTACGGCGAGCCGAGCGGCACGATCACGCGTGCCAGTTCGCACTACTTCGGGGGTCTCGCCGAGCGGCCGGCCGCCTCGCAGATCGAGATCCGGGCGTCCTGGACGCCGCGGGAGGGCCTCGGCGGGGTGCCGGACACGGCCGCGCACCTGGTCGCGTGGTGCGATCTGCTGGCGCAGGTCGCGGGCCTGCCGCCGGCCGGTCCGGGCGACGCGTCGGTGGTGACCCTCCCGCAGCGCCGGGGTCCACAGTCCCGCTGACCGGTCACCCGCGAAACGCCCTATTGACCATCTCTTTGTCGATACGGCCACTTTCCGCACTCGAATCGCACCCGCTCGAACCGACTCGATCTTCGGATGATCGATCGCGTGTCCGAATTGCACAGATTGTTACTCACTAGATCGTGATCATTCTCTAAAGGCGGACGAGTTTGCTGCCGAAGACGACTGTGACCTTGAAAGCACGGTTCGTCCCGGCTTCATCCCCACAAGCCGGCCCCGTCCCCCACCCAGGAGGCCTGGTGTCCGTTCTCCTTGAGCAACCCGCAAGCCTGGTCGCCTACCGCCCGAACAAGCCGACCGCCATGGTGGTCGTGGCCGACCCCCGCGTCCGCTCCACCGTCACCCGCCATCTGTGGGCGCTCGGGGTGCGCGATGTCATCGAGGCCTCGTCCATCGCGGAGGCTCGTCCCCGCATCGGCAACCCGCGCGACATCTGCGTCGCCGACGTCCACCTGCCCGACGGCTCCGGCCTCACCCTGCTGTCCGAGACCCGCGCCGCGGGCTGGCCCAACGGACTCGCCCTCTCCGCCGCCGACGACATCGGCGCGGTCCGCAACGCGCTGGCCGGCGGCGTCAAGGGCTACGTCGTCACCGGCACCCGCACCAACATCGGGCTCCCCACCCGACCCGGTGCCGCTCCCCTCGGCGCCGCCGCCCGTATGCACCGCCGCCCCCCGGGTGCCCCGAGCCACCCGGGCGGCTACCGCGAGCTGTCCGGACGCGAGGTCGAGGTGCTCCGGCTGGTCGCGGAGGGCCAGTCGAACAAGGCGATCGGCGTGTCCATGGGTCTGTCCGCCCTCACCGTGAAGAGCCACCTCGCCCGCATCGCCCGCAAGCTCGGCACGGGCGACCGCGCCGGCATGGTCGCCGTGGCCCTGCGCACCGGGATCATCCACTGAGCGGGATCCCCCACTGAGCCCACCCGATACCCCTTTCGACGGAATCCCCGGTTCACTCACGTGAACCGGCCCGTGCCCCGATCTGACTGGTTTACGACCCTCCCGCACCCGTCGACGGAACGTTCCGTCGACGGGTGCTGTCCACACACGGATACCCTTGACAGGTGACCGACGCCCAAGAGACCGCAGCAGACAGTTCCCTGCGTATCACCGGAGGCACCCCTCCGGACGACGCCGGATCTTCTGTGACGGGGGCGCCGACTCCGTTGCTCGAACCCCGCGAGGGCGTTCCGCCCGTGATCGCCGACGAGGCCGGCCTCGCGCAGGTGATCGCCGCGTTCGCCGCCGGCTCCGGCCCCGTCGCCGTGGACGCCGAGCGCGCCTCCGGCTACCGCTACGGCCAGCGCGCCTACCTGGTGCAGCTGCGCCGCGAGGGCGCCGGGACCGCGCTCGTCGACCCCGTCGCCTGCCCCGACCTGTCCGGCCTCGGCGAGGCCCTGTCCGGCGTCGAGTGGGTGCTGCACGCGGCCACCCAGGACCTGCCCTGCCTGCGCGAGATAGGCATGGTCCCGGCCCGGCTGTTCGACACCGAGCTGGCCGGCCGGCTCGCCGGCTTCCCCCGGGTCGGCCTCGGCGCCATGGTGGAGGGCGTCCTCGGCTTCGTCCTGGAGAAGGGCCACTCCGCCGTCGACTGGTCGACCCGGCCGCTCCCCGAGCCCTGGCTGCGGTACGCCGCGCTCGACGTCGAGCTGCTCGTCGACCTGCGGGACGCCCTGGAGAAGGAGCTGGACCGGCAGGGCAAGCTGGAGTGGGCGCTCCAGGAGTTCGACGCGATCGCGAGCGCGCCGCCCGCCGAGCCGAGGAAGGATCCCTGGCGCCGGACGTCCGGGATGCACAAGGTGCGCCGTCGCCGGCAGCTCGCCGTCGTCCGTGAGCTGTGGGAGACGCGCGACCGGATCGCCCAGCGCCGGGACGTGTCGCCGGGCAAGGTGCTGAGCGACGCGGCCATCGTGGAGGCCGCGCTGGCCCTGCCGGGCAATGTGCACGTCCTCGCCGGGCTGAACGGGTTCGGGCACCGGATGGGGCGGCGTCAGCTGGAGCAGTGGCAGGCCGCCGTGGACCGGGCCAAGGCCCTGCCCGACAGCGCCCTGCCGCAGCCGGGCCAGCCGGTGACCGGGCCGCCTCCGCCGCGGGCCTGGGCCGACAAGGACCCCGCCGCCGCTGCCCGGCTGTCCGCCGCGCGGGCGGGGGTGACCGCTCTCGCCGAGCGGCTGAACATGCCCCAGGAGAACGTGATCTCTCCGGACACGGTACGGCGGATCTGCTGGGAGCCGCCGAAGGTGGTCGACGCCGGGTCCGTGGAGGCGGCGCTGGCCGGGTACGGCGCGCGTGCGTGGCAGGTGGAGCTGGTGACACCGGTGCTGGTGGACGCGCTGATGGCCAAGGACGCCTAGGCACCGCGACGCGTCACCTCGTCGCTCCTCGCATGAAGCCGTTGTAGATGAACCGCTGCAGTGCGAGGAAGACGATCAGTGTCGGCAGGATCACCAGCACCGTGCCGGCCGAGATGATCTCCCAGTGGGCGCCGTAGGGGCCGCGGAAGCGGAACAGGGACGTCGAGATCACGCCAAGATCCTGGGAGGGCATGTAGAGGAACGGGATGTAGAAGTCGTTGTAGACGGCGATCCCCTTCACGATCACCACCGTGGCGATCGCCGGTTTGAGCAGCGGCAGGATGATCCGGCGGTAGACGGTGAACGCGTTCGCGCCGTCCAGGCGGGCCGCCTCGTCCAGGGAGACGGGGATGGAGCGGATGAACTGCAGGAAGATGTAGATCGAGACGATGTCCGTGCCCATGTAGAGCACGATCGGCGCCCAGCGGGTGTCGAAGAGGCCGAAGCTGGTCACGATCTGGAAGGTGGCCACCTGGGTGGTCACCCCGGGGACCAGCGCGGCCAGCAGGAACAGCGCCACCACCAGTTTCTTGAAGCGGAAGGTGAAGCGGTCGATGGCGTAGGCCGTCATCGAGCCGATCAGGACCGTGCCGCCGATGGCGAACACCACGATGAAGAGCGTGTTGCCGAGCGCTCGGAGCATCCGGCCGTCCTGGAAGGCGGTCACGTAGTTGTGGAGGTTCAGCAGGTCGTCGGGCGGGGTGAGGGCACCGCTGCCGTCGGTCATCTCCCGGGAGGACTTCAGGGAGGTGAGCAGGACGACGGCCAGCGGGAGCAGCACGACGAGCGTGGCGGCGACCAGGCTCGCGTAGACCAGGGCGCGGGCGGCGACGCGGCGTGTCAGGCGGGTCATACGAGGTCCACCCGGTCGTCGGGGACGAGCCGCCGTTGCAGCCAGGTCACCGCCAGGACGATCAGCAGCAGGACGACGGCGGCCGCCGAGGCGAGGCCGGTCTTGTTGTACTGGAAGGCCAGCTTCACCGTCTGGGTCACGAACGTCTCCGTGCCGGTCGCGCCGCCGGTCATGATGTACGGCACCTCGAAGACCGCCAGGGAGCCGGAGACGGAGAGGATGACCGTGAGGGTGACGACGGGTTTGATGCCGGGGGCGATGATGTGGCGGAACTGCTGCCAGCGGTTCGCGCCGTCCAGCTCGGCCGCCTCGTACAGCTCGCCGGGGATGGACTGGATGGCGCCGAGGAAGAGCACGAAGTTCAGGCCCAGGTAGCGCCACACCGAGACACCGGCCAGTGAGGTGTTCGCGGAGAACGGGGTGCCCAGCCAGGCGTGGTCGCTGTGCACGCCGAACAGGCGCAGCACGGTGTCGAGGGTGCCGCCGTCCTGGAAGAAGTACAGGAAGACGAAGCCGATCGCCACGCCGTTGATCAGGGACGGGAAGAACAGGACGCCCTTGAAGAAGTTCCGGAAGCGGACGTTGAAGCTGAGGATGGTCGCGAAGTAGAGCGCGGCGGCGATCTGCACGGCGGAGGCGGCCAGGTAGTAGCCGCTGACGAAGAAGACCTCGAAGAGGTCCTGCCGGGTGAAGATCTCCGCGTAGTTGTGGGCGCCGGTGTAGCGGAGTTCGGGGCTGACACCGTCCCAGTCGGTGAAGCTGTACGCGACCATGTCGACGATCGGCGCGTAGGTGAAGGTGATCAGCAGGGCGAGCGGGACGAGCAGGAAGAGCCAGGGGGTGACGTTGCGCCGGCGCATCAGGAACCCACCCGCTTCGCCGTCTCGGTCCACTTCTTCCCAAGGTCGTCCAGGAAGGCGTCGAGGCTGCCACCGCGGGCTCCGCGGGCGAGGTCGACGAGCTTCCGGCGGTAGTCGGGGGCGTTGATGCCGACCTCGGACTCGGAGTCGATCCGCTTGACCCGCGCGCCGGCGGTGTCGTCCAGCTCGATGAACTTCACGCCCGCGTCCTCGTACGGCTCGAGGACGCTCGGCAGGGGTGCGTCCTTCAGCGGGGAGACCGCCAGGTTGTCCTCGGCGTACCCGGACTTGTCGGTGAACCAGTCGATCCAGGCGCGGGCCGCGTCCTTGTGTTCCGAGTGGATGTTGACGGCCTGGTTGTAGTCGGGGCCGACCACCGCGCAGAACGTGCCGCCGGCCTGGGCCGGGAACGGCATGAATCCGATGTCGTCGGGGTTCTGGCCGGCCTTCTTCGCCGCGTCCCGGAACTGGATGACGGCCCAGGTGCCGAGCCACTCCGTGGCGATCTCGCCCTTCGCCAACCGCCCCTTGGACGCTTCCCAGTTGGTGGTCGTCGGGTCCTTCTCGGCCAGGCCCCGGTGGACGATGTCGTAGAGGAGGGTGTCACCGACGCGCAGGTCGGCGCCCTCGGCCCAGGGGTCGCCCTCGGCCAGCTCGGTGGTGGCGCCGGTGTCGCAGTGCACGGAGCCGTTGACGAAGGTCCAGGAGGTCAGGGTCCAGCCGGCGGCGAAGTTGGTGTAGTACGGGACCGCGCCGGTCTTCTGCTTGATCGCCTCGAGGTCGGCGAGGAACTCGGCGGGGGTCGTGGGCCACCGGGTGATCCCGGCCTGCTTCCAGACGCGCTTGTTGTGGACGAAGCCGGGGGTGACGCCGATGGGGCTCTGGCCGTACACCTTGCCGTCGACGGTGGTGAAGTCGGTGAACCGGTACTTCTTCGCGCGCTCGGACCGGGTGCCGAGCGAGGCGAAGAACTTCGGGTAGTCGCTCTTCTTGATGACTCCGGGGATCATCAGGACGTCACCGTAGTTCTCGGTGTTCATCCGGATCTTGACTTCGGACTCGTAGTCGGTGAGGGCCTGGAACCTCACCTTCACCTTGGGGTACGTCCGGTTGAACGCGGCCGCGTACCGGTCCATCGTGCCGTCCTGCACGAGATCGGTGCGCTGGGTGAGAACGGTGATGGTCCCGCTCACCCGGGCCGGGTCGGTGGGCGCCACGGCGTCCTCGCCTTTCGTGGCGGCTCCGGTACCGGTGCAGCCCGCGAGCAGCAGCGCGGCGGCCCCCATGGCCGTGGCGAGGGTCGTACGGCGGTTCATGTGCATCAGCTCCGTTCGGGAAGTGACGGACGAGCACGTACGAGTTGGCTGGTTCGGCACTCTGACAGCGCTTTCTCAACCGGTAAAGTCCCAATCCCGCCAAGGATGGGAAAAGCACGTCCAGGACAGGCATAGACCGGTTTAGGGAGTGCGCATGCTGGAGGTCACACCGCTCACCGACGGCTGGACCCTGCGGTACGAGGGGACGGGGCTGCCGGCCCGGGTGCCGGGGTGCGTGCACACCGATCTGCTCGCGGCCGGGGTGATCCCGGACCCGTTCCTCGGCGCCAACGAGCACGAGGTGGCGTGGGTGGGGCGGCGGGCGTGGACGTACGAGACGGAGCTGCGGACCGCCTCCGGGCACGAGCAGACCGACCTGGTCTTCGACGGCCTCGACACCGCCGCCGAGATCACCGCCGGCGGCCGGCTCCTCGGCCGGGTGCGGAACATGCACCGCTCCCACCGCTTCCCCGTGACCGGCCTGGACGGCGCGCTGGCCGTGCGGTTCGCCTCCGCCTACACCGAGGCGGAGGCGGTGCGGGACCGGCTGGGCGAGCGGCCCGCCGCCTACGCCGAGCCGTACCAGTACCTGCGCAAGATGGCCTGCTCCTTCGGCTGGGACTGGGGTCCCACGCTGGTGACGGCCGGAATCTGGCGTCCGGCGCGCCTGGAGCACTGGTCGACGGCCCGGATCAGCCGGGTGCGCCCGCTCGTCACCGTCGAGGAGGGCGACGGCGTCGTGGAATTGCACGTCGAGGTCGAGCGGACCCGGGTGGAGGCGCGGCTCGCCCTCGAGGCCCGGGTGGGCGGCCGGGTGGCCCGGGCCGGCCTCACGGGCTCCGGCGGGACGGTACGGCTGCGGGTGCCGGACGCCCGCCTGTGGTGGCCGCGCGGCTACGGCGAACAGCCGCTGTACGACGTCGAGTTGACGCTGCTGCACGAGGACGCGCCGCTGGACGTGTGGCGGCGCCGGATCGGCTTCCGGACCGTGGAGCTGGACCGCGGCCCGGACGCGCACGGCACCGGGTTCACGCTGGTCGTCAACGGGGAGCGGCTGTTCGCCCGGGGCGTCAACTGGATCCCGGACGACGTGTTCCCCTCCCGGATCACCCGCGAACGCTACCGGCACCGGCTCGCGCAGGCCGCCGGGGCGGGCGTGGACCTGGTCCGCGTCTGGGGTGGCGGGATCTACGAGAGCGAGGACTTCTACGACGCCTGCGACGAACTGGGCCTGCTGGTCTGGCAGGACTTCCCGTTCGCCTGCGCGGCCTACCCGGAGGAGCAGCCGCTGCGCGCCGAGGTGGAGGCCGAGGCCCGGGAGAACGTCGTACGGCTGATGCCGCACCCCTCGCTGGTGCTGTGGAACGGCAACAACGAGAACCTGTGGGGGTTCAGGGACTGGGACTGGGAGCGGCGGCTGGCCGGGGCGTCCTGGGGCGAGGGGTACTACCTGGGCCTGCTGCCGCGCGTGGTGGCCGAGCTGGACCCCACGCGGCCGTACACGGCGGGCAGCCCGTGGTCCGGTTCCTGGGACCACCACCCCAACGACCCGGCGCACGGCACCCACCACTCGTGGGAGGTGTGGAACCGCGAGGACTACGCGGCCTACCGCGCCGGCGTACCGCGTTTCGTGGCCGAGTTCGGCTGGCAGGCACCGCCCGCGTACGCCACCCTGCGGCGGGCGCTGCCCGGAGAGGTCCTGGCCCCTGACTCCCCCGGCATGCTGCACCACCAGAAGGCGGACGACGGCAACGGCAAGCTGGAGCGCGGACTCGCCCGTCACTTCCCCGTGCCGGTAGGGGACTTCGACCGCTGGCACTACCTCACCCAGGTCAACCAGGCGCGTGCGGTGGCCGCCGGGATCGAGCACTGGCGCTCGCACTGGCCGGTGTGCGCGGGCACCGTCGTCTGGCAGCTCAACGACTGCTGGCCGGTGACCTCGTGGGCGGCGATCGACGGGGACGGGCGGGAGAAGCCTCTGTACCACGAGCTGAAACGGCTGTACGCGGACCGGCTGCTGACGGTTCGGGCGCGGGAGCCGGGGCTGGTGCTGGCGGCCGTCAACCAGGCGGCGGAGGTGTGGGCGGGCACGGTGGTCCTGCGGCGGATGTCCGTCGAGGGAGCCGTGGCCGGGCAGGCGCACGTGCGGTTCGAGGCGGGGCGGCGTGCCGTGGCCGAGGTGCCGGTTCCGCCGGGGCTGGAGCCGGTCGGCGCCGAGGAGTTCCTGGTCGCGGACGCATGGGAGTCCCCCCGGTCGAGCGAAGTCGAGAGCGGGGGAGGGCTGCGGGCCCTGTACTTCCCGGCGCCGGACCGCGACATCCCGTACCCGCGGCCCGAGTTCGACGTGGAGGTGGCTGCCGGGGCGGTGACCGTCACGGCCCGTACGCTGGTGCGGGACCTGCTGCTCCAGGCCGACCGGCTGGACCCGGCCGCGCGGACCGACCGGGGGCTGGTCACCCTGCTGCCCGGCGAACGCGTCACGTTCGGCGTGCGCGGCTGGCAGACTCCCGACCCGTCCGCCGCACGTTCCGCGCTGTCCTGCATGGAGCCCTTCTGATGTCCTCGACTCCGACTCCCCGCGTCACCATCAAGGACGTCGCCGCCCGCGCCGGCGTGTCCAAGGGAGCCGTGTCCCTGGCCTTCAACCACAAGCCGGGACTGTCGGAGGCCACCCGCGACCGGATCTTCGCGGCGGCCCGGGACCTGGGCTGGGCGCCGAGCCACACCGCGCGGTCGCTGGCCGGGGCGCGGGTGGACGTGGTGGGCCTGGCGGTCTGCCGGCCGGCCCGGATGCTGGGCCTGGAGCCGTTCTACATGGAGTTCGTCTCGGGCGTGGAGAGCGTGCTGAGCGAGCACTCCTGCTCGCTGCTGCTCCGGCTGGTGCGCAGCCCCGAGGAGGAGGCCGGGCTGCTGGACGCGTGGTGGCGGGGCCGGCACATCGGCGGCTCGATCATGGTCGACCTGCGCGCCGACGATCCCCGGGTGCCGGTCGCCCGGCGGCTCGGGCTGCCGGTGGTCGCCGTCGGCCATCCCTCGCTGACCGGGGGGCTCACCTCGGTGTGGACGGACGACGCCACGGCCGTCGGCGAGGCGGTGCGGTACCTCGCGGCGCTGGGGCACCGGCGGATCGCCCGGGTCGGCGGGTCGGCGGCCCTCGGCCACACCGGCATCCGCACCGCCGCGTTCGACGAGGCCGCGGGGGCGCTGGCGCTGGCCCGGGCGTGGCAGGTCTCGACCGACTTCTCGGGGGACGCGGGCGCGCGGGCGACGAGGTCCCTGCTCATGGCCGCGCCGCCTGATCGGCCGACGGCGATCGTGTACGACAACGACATCATGGCGGTGGCCGGGCTGTCGGTGGCGGCCGAGATGGGGCTGCGGGTGCCGGACGACGTGTCGCTGCTGGCCTGGGACGACTCGCAGCTGTGCCGGCTGACCCATCCGACGCTGTCGGCGATGAGCCATGACGTGCACGGATTCGGGGCGGAGGTGGCACGAACGCTGTTCGGCGTGATCACCGGAGAGGGACCGGGCTCGCATCCGGTGTCCACCCCGGTGCTGACACCGAGGGGCTCGACGGCTCCGCCGGCGGTGTGACGTTCACCGCTCCAGCCGACGGGACTGTGCAGCTACGTTACTCATAAGTAGCATGGGTTCTGAGCGCGCGCTCAGCGCAACGCAGCAGTGCCATCCCGCATCTGGAGGAGAGCCATCGTGCCTCGTACCGTCAGGGACGTCGTCTTCGTCGACGGCGTCCGCACCCCGTTCGGCAAGGCGGGCCCGAAGGGCATCTACCACGAGACCCGCGCCGACGACCTTGTCGTGAAGGCGATCCGGGAGCTGCTGCGCCGCAACCCCGGTCTGGACCCGAAGAAGATCGACGAGGTCGCCATCGCCGCGACCACGCAGATCGGTGACCAGGGGCTCACCCTCGGCCGTACGGCCGGCATCCTCGCCGGTCTGCCGCAGTCCGTGCCCGGCTACTCGATCGACCGCATGTGCGCCGGCGCCCTGACCGCCGTGACGACCACCGCCGGTTCGATCGCCTTCGGTGCCTACGACGCCGTCATCGCCGGTGGCGTCGAGCACATGGGCCGCCACCCGATGGGCGAGGGCGTCGACCCGAACCCGCGGTTCGTGAGCGAGAAGCTGGTGGACGAGTCGGCCCTGTTCATGGGCATGACCGCGGAGAACCTGCACGACCGCTACCCGCAGATCACCAAGCTGCGCGCGGACGAGTACGCGGTGCGCTCGCAGGAGAAGGCCGCCAAGGCGTACGCCAACGGCAAGATCCAGCAGGACCTGGTGCCGATCTCGGTGCGCCGGACCAACCCCGAGGGCGGCGAGACGGGCTGGGGCCTGGTCACCGCCGACGAGCCGATGCGCCCGGGCACGACCCTGGAGAACCTCCAGGGCCTGAAGACGCCGTTCCGCGTCCACGGCCGGGTCACCGCCGGTAACGCGGCCGGTCTGAACGACGGTGCGACCGCCTCGATCATCGCCTCCGAGGACTTCGCCCGCGAGAACAACCTGCCGGTCAAGATGCGCCTGGTGTCGTACGCCTTCGCGGGCGTCGAGCCGGAGGTCATGGGCTACGGCCCGATCCCGGCCACGGAGAAGGCCCTCGCCAAGGCGGGCCTGAACATCTCCGACATCGGCCTGTTCGAGATCAACGAGGCCTTCGCCGTCCAGGTGCTGGCCTTCCTCGACCACTACGGCATCGCGGACGACGACGAGCGCGTCAACCAGTACGGCGGCGCCATCGCCTTCGGCCACCCGCTGGCCTCCTCCGGCGTCCGTCTGATGACGCAGCTGGCCCGCCAGTTCGAGGAGCAGCCGCACGTCCGCTACGGCCTGACCACCATGTGCGTCGGCTTCGGCATGGGCGCGACGGTCATCTGGGAGAACCCGCACTTCGAGGGGGACAAGTGAGCACCACCGCTGAGCTTCTGAAGGGTGCGGCCGAGCTGTTCCCCGACGAGGTCGTGACGTCCGCGCACGTCCGCCACCTCGACCTGCCGTACGGCGCCGGGCGCTTCGCCCTGATCACGCTGGACAACGGCTTCGACCACACCAAGCCGACCACCTTCGGCCCGGCCTCGCTGGCGAACCTCAACACCGCCATCGACCAGGTCGAGAAGGAGGCCGCGGACGGCGAGATCGTCGGCGTCGGCATCACCGGCAAGCCGTTCATCTTCGCGGTCGGCGCCGACCTCAAGGGCGTCGAGCTGCTGAAGAAGCACGAGGACGCGCTGGCCATCGGCAAGGGCGGCCACGAGGTCTTCAAGCGCCTCGCGGGCCTCGCGGTCCCGACCTTCGCGTACTACAACGGTGCCGCGATGGGCGGCGGCGTCGAGGTCGGCCTGCACTGCAGCTACCGGACCGTCTCCAAGGCGATCCCGGCGTTCTCGCTCCCCGAGGTCTTCCTCGGCCTGGTCCCCGGCTGGGGCGGCTGCACGATCCTGCCGAACCTGATCGGCGCCGAGAAGGCCGTCTCGGTCATCATCGAGAACAGCCTGAACCAGAACAAGCAGCTCAAGGGCCAGCAGGTCTTCGACCTCGGGATCGCCGACGCGATCTTCGAGGGTGCCGACTTCCTGGAGCAGTCGCTGATCTGGACGGCGAACGTCCTCAAGGGCGACGTCTTGGTCGAGCGTCCGGTGATCGACCGCGGTGAGGCCTGGGACCAGGCCGTCGCCAAGGGCCGCTTCATCGCCGACTCCAAGGTGCACGGCGCCGCTCCGGCCGCCTACCGCGCCCTCGACATCATCGCCGCCGCCAAGAACGGCGACCTCCAGCAGGGCTACGACGCCGAGGACCAGGCCCTCGCCGACCTGATCATGGGCGGCGAGCTGCGCGCCGGCATCTACGCCTTCAACCTCGTCCAGAAGCGCGGCAAGCGTCCCGCCGGCGCCCCGGACAAGAACCTGGCCCGCCCGGTCACCAAGGTCGGTGTCGTCGGCGCCGGTCTGATGGCCTCGCAGCTCGCGCTGCTCTTCCTGCGCCGCCTCGAGGTGCCGGTCGTACTGACCGACATCGACCAGGAGCGCGTCGACAAGGGTGTGGGCTACGTCCACGCCGAGATCGACAAGCTGCTCGGCAAGGGCCGTATCAACCAGGACAAGGCCAACCGCCTGAAGGCGCTGGTCACCGGTGTCCTGGACAAGGCCGAGGGCTTCTCCGACGCGGACTTCGTCATCGAGGCCGTGTTCGAGGAGATCGGCGTCAAGCAGCAGGTGTTCGCGGAGGTCGAGGCGGTCGCCCCGGCGCACGCGATCCTCGCCACCAACACCTCCTCGCTGTCGGTCACCGAGATGGCCGCGAAGCTCAAGCACCCCGAGCGGGTCGTGGGCTTCCACTTCTTCAACCCGGTGGCCGTCCTCCCGCTGCTGGAGATCGTCCGCGGCGAGAAGACCGACGACGCGTCCCTCGCGACCGCGTTCGCCGTCGCCAAGAAGCTGAAGAAGACCGCGGTGCTGGTCAAGGACGCCCCGGCGTTCGTCGTGAACCGCATCCTGACCCGCTTCATGGGCGAGATCCAGAACGTCATCGACGAGGGCACCCCGGTCGAGGTCGCCGAGAAGGCCGTCGAGCCGCTCGGTCTGCCGATGTCCCCGCTGGTGCTGCTGGAGCTGGTCGGCCCGGCGATCGGCCTGCACGTCTCGGAGACCCTGAACCGCGCCTTCCCGGACCGCTTCAAGGTCTCCCCGAACCTCAAGGCGGTCGTGGAGGCGGGCAAGCGCGGCTTCTACGTCTACGACAGCGGCAAGCCGGAGCTGGACCCGGAGGTCGCCGCGCTGCTCAAGCAGGGCGACGTCGTGCTGACCGAGGAGCAGGTCCGCGACCGCGTCCTCGACGCGGTGGCGCAGGAGATCGGGCTCATGCTCGACGAGGGCGTCGTCGCCGAGGCCCAGGACATCGACCTGTGCCTGATCACGGGCGCCGGCTGGCCCTTCCACCTGGGCGGCATCACGCCGTACCTGGACCGTGAGGGCGTCTCGGAGCGTGTGAACGGCAAGAAGTTCCTGGCTCCGGGCGTGGCGAGCGTTCCCGCGTAACACCCGGTGACCGCGTAACACCCGGTGACATCGAGAAGGGCCCCCGCCGCGGCGGGGGCCCTTCCTCGTGCGGGGTCAGATCTCCCGCCACGCCTCCAGCGCCAGCCCCGGCTCGTCCTTGCGCCGGGTCAGCAGGAGCCGTCCCGTCGACGGGGACAACGTTGCCGCCACCACCCGGCCCTCCGCGTCCGTCGCGAGGGACACCAGCGCGTCCAGGGGCAGTTCGGGGCCCGACTCGGTCCACCAGGCGCCCGCCGACTCCAGCTCGGTCGGGTACGCGGCGAAGGCGACCCGGCGGCTCGCCGACCGCTGGACCAGCAGGGTGCAGTCGTGGCCGTCCAGTTCGCAGCGGACCGCCGACACCGGGCCGGAACCGGCCGCGGGCAGCAGGGTGACCGGCTTACCGCCGGGGCGCCAGGCGCACAGGTCGCCGGCGGTGTCGGTGTAGAAGACGGTCGTCCGGTCCGGGGAGGTGGCCAGGGCGCGCAGGGTGCCGGGGCGGACCGGGGCCTGGAGCGCCTCCTGGAGCACGGGCTGGGCGCCGGGCTGCTCCTGACGCCAGTACAGCAGGCCCTGCGGGACGGCCGCGTACAGCTCGACCCGGCCCGACTCCCCCGTCACGGCCGCGAGTCCGTCCTGGACCTCCTTGCCCTTGAGGTCCCGCCAGGGGTCCCAGCCGCCCTTCTCCTTCTGGGCGAGCATGCTCACGCCGCCGCCCTTGTTGCGGACGAAGACGTGGGCGCGGCCCTGTGCGTCCACCGCGACGGCGGGCGTGCCGGTCCGGTCGCCCTTCTTGTTCGGGTGGCCGACCGGGTTCCAGTCCAGGGCCGAAAGGTGCGGGCGGAAGTGCGTGGAGTGCACCAGCCCGGACTCGCCCTTGACGGTGGGCCGCCAGGAGACCAGGTGGGCATAGCTGTCGGCGCCCTGGCCGACGGCCAGGACGGAGTGGAGTTTCTGCTCGCCGCCCACCCTGCGGGGGGCGGACCAGGGGCCGCCGGGGCCGCGCTCCGCCCGGCACAGGACGGCGTCGCCCGACAGCTGGTAGACACTGAGCCGGCCGTCTCGGCCGCGAAGGAGCCAGTCGCCGTTCACCGGTTCACTTTAAGCCGCCCGGTGGTGGCCCCGGGGCCCGGGCCCCGGCCCGGGGCCGTGGGAACCTTGCCGTATGACGGACCCCCTGGACGCCTCGCTCTCCCCCGCCCCGCTGCTCGTCGTCGTGGACGGCGCGAACGTCGTCGGCTCCCGGCCCGACGGCTGGTGGCGGGACCGCCGGGGCGCGGCCGAACGGCTGCGGGACCGGCTGGCGAGCGACGGTCTGCCCGGGCACACGGGACCGGTGGAGATCGTGCTCGTGGTCGAGGGCGCGGCCCGGGGCGTGGCGTCCGTGCCCGGCGTACGGGTGGAGTCGGCGCCGGGCAGCGGGGACGACCGGATCGTGGAGCTGGCCGCCCAGAGCCCCGGCCGGGCCCGGCTGGTGGTCACCGCCGACCGGGAGCTGCGCCGCCGGGTGACGGAGCTGGGGGCCGAGGTGGCGGGGCCGCGTACGGTTCTGGGCTGAGCCGGGCCCGCAGCCCGGCCGGCACCCGGGCGTACAGCACCGCCCCGTCGACCCGGCCCACCTCCTCGTAGTCGGCGGCCAGCAGCCGGCGCAGCGTGGGGAGGCGGCCGGGGGTGTACGGCTTGCCCCGGGAGTCGTCGACGACCAGGGCGGGGGCGTGCGCGGCCATCTCCCCGCGGAAGACCGGCCAGGCGCCGGCGACGGCGTACTCCTCGCCGACCCGGGGGCCGTCCCGGCCGCCGCTGTAGTTGGTGAGCAGGCCCGCGGTGAGGTAGCGGGTGGCGGGGGTGCGGCCGGCCAGCCAGTACGTCTCCGGGTGTATGCCCCAGACGAGGACCCGGTCGGCGGGTGCCGTGCGGTGCGCGAGGGCCGCCGCCAGCCGTTCGGCGTGCGCGAGGTCGGGGCGCGGGGCGAGGAGGCCCCAGCCGACGAAGAGGGCGCAGGCGCAGGCCGAGGTGAGGACGGCGGCCAGGTGCCGCTCCTGGGGCAGGACGTGCAGCGCGGCGGTGGCCAGCAGGGCGAGCGGCGGGGTGAGCTGCAGGTAGTAGTGGCCGAAGAAGTGACAGCCGAGGGCCACCGCGACGGCGGAGGCGGCCAGCCACAGCCACAGCTCGGCCGCCGCGGTGCGCGTGCGCAGGGCGCGTACGACCGGCGGGAGCAGCCCCGCCGACGCCACCGTCAGGATCACCGTGTTGGTCAGCGCGCGGCTCAGGACGTGGAGTTCGGAGCCGGTGACGGAGGCGTAGGCGGCGGAGCCGGTCACCGTCCAGAACAGGAAGCCGGCCGGATCCGTCGCCAGGGCCGCGGCGAGCACGGGTACGGCGAATCCGGCCGCGAGCCGCGGCAGGCCCGCGCGGGCGCCGCCCCGCTGGTGCAGCAGCCAGGCCACCGGCAGCAGGACCGCGCCGCCGGTCTGCTTGGTCAGGAACGCGGCGGCGACGGCGGCCCCGGCGGCACCCCAGCGCCCCCGGTCGGCGCACCACAGGGCGGCGGCCGTCCAGGGCAGCATGAACACCTCGAAGGTGGCGGCCTGCGCGTCCTCGGGGTTGAGCCCGACCGAGACCAGCAGGTACAGCACCCCGGCGGTGCGGCCGGCCCGGTCGCCCCAGCGGCGGCGGGCCAGGGAGGCCAGCAGGGCGGCGGTGAGCAGCTGGGCGAGGACGGCGAGCACCCGCAGCGGGGTCAGGGAGCCGGAGCCGCAGAGCGCGAACGCGGCCTGGTACAGCCAGGGCAGCAGCGGCGGCTTGCGGTCCACGACCGTCTCGTACAGCTGCCCGCCCTGGGCGAGCAGCCGGGCCTGTACGGCGAGGAAGCCCTCGTCCGGGTTCCACAGCGGCGGGAGGAAGGAGGGGATCCGGGTGAGGCAGGCCAGGGCGGCCAGGAGGGGCAGCAGTCGCGCCCAGTACGCCGTCCGGGTGACCGTGGTCCGTGCGGGGGCGAGCGGGGCGACGAGCATGGTCCGCACGCTATCCGGCCCCGCGGTCCTGGCCGAAGCGGGACATACGGGGCCGGAGCGGGGTCTTCGGGGCTACTGCCCCTTTTCACGTGGCTTGTGCATGACCTCGCTGACCGTGGTCTCCTCGTGCCGGCCGAGTCGGCTGTGCGAGCGGCCGTAGAGGAAGTAGACGGCGAAGCCGATGACCATCCAGATGGCGAACCGGAGCCAGGTCTCGGCGGGCAGGTTGAGCATCAGCCACAGCGTGGCCGCGACGGACACGATCGGGATGACCGGTACCCACGGGGTGCGGAAGGCGCGGTGCAGATCCGGGCGCGTCCTTCGCAGGATGATCACGCTGAGCGCGACGACGATGAAGGCGAACAGTGTGCCGATGTTGACCAGTTCGCTGAGCTTCCGCAGCGGGGTGAACCCCGCGACGATCGCGATGATCACGCCGAGCAGGATGGTCGGCCGGTACGGGGTCCTGAAGCGTGGGTGGACGACCGAGAAGAAGCGCGGTAGCAGCCCGTCGCGGCTCATCGCGAAGAAGACCCGGGTCTGGCCGAGCAGCAGGATCATGCAGACGGTGGTCAGGCCGACAGCGGCGCCCAGGCTGATCACACCCGCGTACCAGGGGTGTCCGGTGGCCTTGAACGCGTCGGCGAGCGGGGCGTCCACGGAGAGCCTGGTGTACTTCTCCATGCCCGTGACGACGATGGAGACGGCGACGTAGAGCACGGTGCAGATCAGCAGCGAGCCGAGGATGCCGCGCGGCATGTCGCGTTGCGGATTGCGGGTCTCCTCGGCGGCGGTGGCCACGACGTCGAAACCGATGAACGCGAAGAAGACGACCGAGGCGGCGGTGAAGATGCCCATCACCCCGAAGTTGGACGGCGCCCAGCCGAACATCAGCTGAACGAGCGGCGCGCTGAGGCTGCTCCCCGCCGGCACGGGCTTCGGCTTGGGGACGAACGGCTGGTAGTTGTCGGCCGTGATGAAGAAGGCACCCGCGATGATCACGATGAGGACGACGGTCACCTTGATGGCGACCACCACCGAGGTGACGCGTGCGGACAGCTTCATACCGAGGACGAGGATGGCCGTGAGGATCAGGACCAGGACGGCGGCGAGGATGTCGAAGCCGAAGCCCGAGGCTCCTTCCCGCCCGCTCAGCTCCGCGGGCATGTGCCAGCCAAGGTTGTTGGCCATGAGCGACCGGATGTAGCCCGACCAGCCGACGGCGACCACCGCCGTGCCCAGCGCGAACTCAAGGACCAGGTCCCAGCCGATGATCCAGGCGGGCAGTTCGCCGATGGAGGCGTACGAGAACGTGTACGCGGATCCCGCCACCGGGACCGAGGAGGCGAACTCCGCGTAGCAGAGCGCCGCGAGCGCGCAGACGACGCCGGCCACGACGAAGGACAGAGAGACCGCGGGACCCGCGTTGTTCTTGGCGACGGAACCGGTGAGAACGAAGATGCCGGTGCCGATGATGACGCCGACACCGAAGACGGTCAGGTCCAGTGCGGACAGCGACTTCTTGAGCGCGTGCTCTGGTTCCTCGGTGTCGAGGATCGACTGCTCGACCTTCTTCGTCCGGAAGAGGGTGCTGCTCACAGGCCTACCTCCCACACGCTTGTCGTCCTCGACATGATCGAGAGGGCTGGGGATGCGTATGCCCCGGCACAGGCAGGTTCACGCAAAAAAGCCGGTTCCGCCACCGGTAGGAGTGGCGGAACCGGCTCTCAGGGGCACTTTCTAGTCGCGTGCCGTCTCCACGGAGTCCACCGCGCCGGCGGCCCCGTCGAAGCGGCCGTCGATCCGTGCGACCAGCCCGGTGACCTGGCGGGCGATGTCCGGCGCGGTCAGCCCGATCTCGGCGAGCACCTCGGCGCGGGAGGCGTGGTCGAGGAAGCGCGGCGGGATGCCGAAGTCGCGCAGCGGCACGTCCACGCCCGCGTCCCGGAGGGCCTGGGCGACGGCGGAGCCGACACCGCCGACGCGGCTGTTGTCCTCGACGGTGACGACGACCCGGTGCCGCTCGGCGAGCGGGGCCATCGCCTCGTCGACGGGCTTGACCCAGCGCGGGTCGACGACGGTGGTGGAGATGCCCTGCCTGTCCAGCAGCTCGGCGATCTCCAGGCACATCGGGGCGAGGGCGCCCACGGAGACCAGCAGCACGTCCGGCCGGTCGGTGCCCGGCTCCCGGAGCACGTCCATGCCCCCGACCCGGCCCACGGCGGGTACGGCGGGGCCGACGGCGCCCTTGGAGAAGCGGACCACGGTCGGCGCGTCCTCGACGGCGACGGCCTCCCGCAGCTGGGCCCGCACCTGGTCGGCGTCGCGCGGCGCGGCGAGCCGCAGCCCCGGCACCACCTGGAGGATCGACATGTCCCACATGCCGTTGTGGGAGGCACCGTCGGTGCCGGTGATGCCGGCCCGGTCCAGGACGAAGGTCACCCCGCACCTGTGCAGGGCCACGTCCATGAGGACCTGGTCGAAGGCGCGGTTGAGGAAGGTGGCGTACACGGCGAAGACGGGGTGCAGCCCGCCGTGGGCGAGGCCCGCCGCGGAGACGGCGCCGTGCTGCTCGGCGATCCCGACGTCGTACACCCGCTCGGGGAACCGCTTGGCGAACTTGTCGAGACCCACGGGCTGCAGCATGGCCGCGGTGATCGCGACGATGTCCTCGCGCTCCTCGCCGAGCTTGACCATCTCCTCGCCGAAGACCGAGGTCCAGTCGGCGCCGGAGGAGGCGATCGGCAGCCCGGTGTCCGGGTGGATCTTGCCGACGGCGTGGAAGCGGTCGGCCTCGTCCTGGAGGGCGGGCTGGTAGCCGCGGCCCTTCTCGGTCAGGCAGTGCACGATGACGGGCCCGCCGAACCGCTTGGCCCGGGCCAGCGCCGACTCCAGCGCCTCGATGTCGTGGCCGTCGATCGGGCCGACGTACTTCAGGCCCAGGTCCTCGAACATGCCCTGCGGGGCGATGAAGTCCTTCAGCCCCTTCTTGGCGCCGTGCAGCGTCTCGTACAGCGGCTTGCCGACGACCGGGGTGCGGTCGAGGATGTCCTTGGTCCGGGCGAGGAAGCGCTCGTAGCCGTCGGTGGTGCGCAGCGTCGCCAGGTGGTTGGCGAGCCCGCCGATGGTCGGCGCGTACGACCGCTCGTTGTCGTTGACGACGATGACCAGCGGCCGGTCCTTCGCCTCGGCGATGTTGTTGAGCGCCTCCCAGGCCATACCGCCGGTCAGGGCACCGTCACCGATGACGGCGACCACATGGCTGTCCCGTTCGCGCAGCTGGTTGGCCTTGGCGATGCCGTCGGCCCAGCCGAGCACGGTGGAGGCGTGGCTGTTCTCGATGACGTCGTGCTCGGACTCGGCCTGCGAGGGGTAGCCCGACAGGCCGCCCTTCATCTTCAGCCGCGAGAAGTCCTGCCGGCCGGTGAGCAGCTTGTGCACGTAGGACTGGTGGCCGGTGTCCCACAGCACCTTGTCCTTGGGGGACTCGAAGACCCGGTGCAGGGCGATGGTCAGCTCCACCACACCGAGGTTGGGGCCCAGGTGCCCGCCGGTCTTGGAGACCTCCTGGACGAGGAAGGTACGGATCTCCTCCGCCAGCTGGTCCAGCTCCTCCAGGCTGAGCCGGTCCAGATCGCGCGGTCCCCTGATGCGGGTCAGCAGCGGCACCCGTGCCTCCTTGCAGTAGAGCTGTTCGAGCTTTCGCCGGGCTCGCCCGAGTCTAATGTTCATGCTTTGCCGGACACGACAGCGCCCGGTGCCTTTCGGGCACCGGGCGACTGTACCGATGCCGCGCTACGCGCGACCGGCGGTCTTCTGCGTCTTCCGCGTGATCGAGTCGATCACGACGGTGGTCAGCAGCACCGCGGCGGTGATCATGTACTTCACCGGCTCCGCGATCGACTGGAGCTGCAGACCGTACTGGATGGACACGATCACCAGCACACCGAGCAGCGCGTTCCACGTACGGCCACGCCCGCCGAACAGCGACGTACCACCGATGACGGCCGCGGCGATCGCGTTCATCAGCAGGTCACCCGTACCGGCGCTCTGGTTCGCCGACGCGATCTTCGAGGCCAGGAACAGACCGCCGATCGCCGCGAACCCACCGGAGACCGCGAAGACGGAGATCCGCACCGCCGTGACGTTGATACCCGCGCGCCGGGACGCCTCCACGCTGCCGCCGAGCGCGAACACCTTGCGGCCGTAGGTGGTGCGCCGCAGCACGAAGTCGGTCCCGACCAGGAACGCCAGGAAGATCACCGTGGCCAGCGGCAGGCCCTTGTACTGGTTGTACATGTACGCCGCGGCGAAGGCGACCACGGCCAGCAGCACCGTCCGCAGCACGGTGTCGCTGAGCGGCCGGGACGGGACGCCCGCGGCCTCCCGGCGCCGGTTGCCGAGGAAGGAGGTGAGGAAGAACACGGCGACCGCGACCACGGCGAGCCCGTACGCGGCGGCGATGTCCGAGAAGTAGTACGTGGTCAGCTTGGCGACCAGACCGTCGCCGTCGAGGTTGATCGTGCCGTCCTCGCCCAGCACCTTCAGCATGAAGCCGAGCCAGAACAGCAGGCCGGCCAGCGTGACGGCGAAGGCGGGGGCGCCGAGCACCGCGAAGAAGAAGCCGTGCAGCGCGCCGATGGCGACACCGGCACCGATGGCGAGGAGGACGGCCGCCCACTCCGGCCAGCCCTGGTTGACCGCGAGGACGGCCATGAGGGCGCTGGCCGCGCCGCTGACCGAGCCGACCGACAGGTCGATCTCGCCGAGCAGCAGCACGAAGACGATGCCGACCGAGATCATGCCCGTGCCGACCATCGTGACGGTGACGTCGTTGATGTTCTGCGCGGACAGGAAGTTCGAGTTCAGCACCTGGAAGATCACGCAGATGATCGCGAGGCCCACGACGACCGGCAGGGAGCCCAGCTCGCCGGACTTCATCTTGCGCTTGAACTCGTGCCAGTAGCCGAGCAGGCCCTCCTGCTGCACGAGCAGGCGGGGGTCGACGGCGGTGACCGCGGCGGCCGCGGCCTCCGGGTTGACGACCGGAGCGTCCTGCGGCTCGTCGGGCGTCTTGTCGACGTTCGCGGAGGTCTTGTCGATGCTCACTTGGAAACCTCCCCGGTCGTGCGCGCCGCACGGCGGGTCACGGCGTTGTCGGTGGCGCCGGTGATGGCGGAGATGATCTCCTCCTGCGAGGTCGTCTTGACCTCGAAGACGCCGTTGTTGCGGCCGAGGCGCAGGACGGCGACCTTGTCCGCCACGGCCTTCACGTCCGCCATGTTGTGGCTGATGAGGATGACGGCGTGGCCGCGCTCGCGCAGCCGCTCCACGAGGTCGAGGACCTGGGCGGTCTGCTCGACGCCGAGCGCGGCGGTCGGCTCGTCCAGGATGACCAGCTTGGGGTCGCCGAGCATGGAGCGGGCGATGGCCACGGTCTGGCGCTGGCCGCCGGAGAGCGAGGCGATCGGGATGCGGACGCTCGGGATGCGGATCGACAGCGTGGTGAGCAGCTCGCGGGCGCGGCGCTCCATCTCGACCTCGTCCAGGACGCCCCACTTCCTCAGCTCGCGGCCGAGGAACAGGTTGCCGACGACGTCGATGTTGTCGCACAGCGCGAGGTCCTGGTAGACCGTCGCGATGCCCAGCGCCTGGGCGTCGTGCGGGCGGCTGATCGAGACGGGCTTGCCGTCCCACTCGATGACGCCCTCGTCGATGGGGTGGACGCCGGCGATCGTCTTGACCAGCGTGGACTTTCCGGCGCCGTTGTCGCCGACCAGGGCGACCACCTCACCGGCGTGGACCTCAAGCTCTACGTCGGTGAGCGCCTGAACGGCACCGAACCGCTTGGAGACCCCGCGCAACGCCAGCACGGGCGTAGCGGACACGTGAACCATCTCCTTCGCCGCCTGACCCGGCGGGAGGTTGTGCAGAAGAATTTGGGGGGAGTTCCGTCCGGCGCCCCGCGCCGAGCTTGCGGGGCTGTCTGATTGCGCCGGGGCGCCGGAGGAGCCTGGGGGCGGCCGGTCGCCTCCGCCGCGGGCGTTCAGGGGGTGAACGCCGGCGGCCGGGAGACGACCCGCGGACCGCTTACTTGAGGCCGAGCTTGTCGCAGGCGGCCTTGTACTTGCCGGTGCAGATGTCGGCGACGGTGTAGACGCCGTCCTTGATGACGGTGTCCTTGATGTTGTCCTTGGTCAGCGAGGTGACCGGGACCAGGACCGAGGGCACGTCCTTCTGCGAGCCGCTGGAGACCTTGTCCTTGGCGATGGAGTCCAGCGACTTGCCCTGGGCGAGCGCGACGGCCATCTCGGCGGCGGCGTCGGCCTCCGGGGCGTACGGCTTGTAGACGCTCATGTACTGGTCACCGGCGACGATGCGCTGCACACCGGCCAGCTCGGCGTCCTGGCCGGTGACCGGGACGTCGAGGCCGGCGGCCTTGAGGGCGGTGATGATACCGCCGGCCATGCCGTCGTTGGCGGAGTAGACACCCGCGATGTTCTTCTTGCCGACCGCGGAGATCGCCGCCTCCATCTCGGAGTTGGCGTTGTCCGGCGACCACTCCTTGGTGTCGTACTCCTTGGCGATGGTGACCTTGCCGTCGAGGACGGAGTGCGCGCCCTTCTTGAACTGGGCGGCGTTCGGGTCGGTCACCGAGCCGTTGATCATGACGACCTTGGTCGACTTCTTGGCCTTGTCGCCCAGCGCCTTCAGCAGGGCGTTGCCCTGGGTCCGGCCGACCTCCTCGTTGTCGAACGAGGTGTAGGCGCTGATCGGGCCCTCGGCGAGGCGGTCGTAGGCGACGACCTTGATGCCCGCGTCCACGGCCTTCTGGACGGAGTTCTGGATGGCCTTGGCGTCCACCGCGTCCACGATCAGGACGTCCACCTTGTTGGTGATCATGGTGTCGACCTGCTGGGCCTGCAGGTTCGCGTCCTGGCGGGCGTTGTTGTACTCGACCTTGGCCTTGCCGTTCGTCAGCTCGCTGATCTTCTTCTCGATCAGCGGCCGGTCGAACTTCTCGTACCGCGCGGTCTTGTTCTCCGGAAGGAGCAGACCGACCTTGATGTCGTCGCCCTTCTTGGCCGACGCGGAGGAAGAGTCGTCGTTGCCCTTCGACTCCTTGGCGCTGCCACAGGCGGCCAGTGAGACGGCCATCGCACCGGCGGCAACGGCAACGGCGGCACGACGCATACGTGCGTTCACTTCAGAAACCTCCCTGACGAGGCCGCGTCGTTGCGGCCGAGGTGGCTGGAAGTCAACTCGGCCACACGTGCGACGTCAAGAAGTAAATCCTTAACGAGATGGCAACGGTGCCATCCGTTCTCTAAGTGAAGGCAGGGGCCGCCACGGGCAGCGCCCCCTCCAAAAGGGTTGAATCGCCCATCTCGCTGAGGGCGAGGGCGAGCGCTCCGAGCACTTCGGCGCGGCCGCCAAGTGCCCCCGGAAGAACGGACAGTTGGCGCGCCGCGCTGGGGATGGCGTAGCGGCCGACGGACTCCCTGATGGGCCCGAGCACCAGCTCACCGGCCTCGGCGAGATCACCGCCGAGGACCACCCGGCTCGGGTTCAGCAGATTGCAGAGATTGGCCACTCCACTGCCGATGTGGCGGCCGACGTCGGCGATCACCCGACGACAGCCCGGGTCACCGTCCCTGGCCAGCCGTACGACGCCTTCCATGGTCAGGTCGGCACCGTGGCTGGGCTGGAGCAGCGGGAGCACATAGCGCGCCGCCGCGAACGTCTCCAGGCAGCCGCGGTTCCCGCAGCGGCAGACCGGGCCGGATTCATCGAGTGTAATATGTCCGATTTCTCCAGCGGTGCCGCCCGGGCCGCGGTAGATCTTCCCGTCGATCACCAGACCGGCGCCGACACCGCTCGCGACCTTGATGTACGCCAGGTCGCGCACACCCTTGCCGCTGCCCCAGACCAGCTCGCCCAGGGCGCCGAGGTTGGCGTCGTTGTCCACGTGCACGGGCACGCCGAGCCGTTCGCGCAGCTCCTCGGCGGGCTTGGTGCCGCCCCAGCCGGGCAGGATCGCGGTGGATCCCAGCGTGCCCGACTCCACGTCGATCGGGCCCGGCACGCCGAGCCCCACGCCGGCCACCTTGGTCCGGTCCACGCCGGTCGCCGCGATCAGGCGGTTGACCAGCTGTTCGGCCCGGTCGAAGCCCTGGTCGGCGGAGGCGTCGACGTCCAGCGGTTCGGCCTCCTCGGCCAGCACCTGATGGGCGAGGTTCCCGATCGCGACCCGCAGATGGGTGTGCCCGAAGTCGACACCGATCACGATGCCCGCGTCCCCGCTCAGGCTGACGCTGCGGGCCCGTCGCCCGCCCGCCGACGTGGGCGTGACCTCGACGGTTCCGCCGTCCTTCAGCTCCCGCACGATGTTGGAGACGGTCGCTGCGGACAGCCCGGTCGTCCGCGCGATCTCCGCCTGCGTGAGAGAACCGGCCAGGCGTACGGCCCGGACGACCCGCTCCAGGTTGGCTCGGTGCAGCGATGACTGCGACCCTGGAGTCTCCACGACGACCTCCTGAGCGCGGGGCCGCTTCGGCGAGGCCCCGTGTATGTCCAACTAGTGAACTCTAAGCTGAGCCGTTCGGGGCGACTTACGTCAAGAGGTTGAACCGTTTCCGGGTACCGGCTACACGCGCGCGCACGCCGCCCCCGAAGCCGGGAACGGCGTGCGTACGGGCGGTCGCCGGGTGCGGTTACTTCAGGGTGGCCGAGGTCAGGCCCGCCTGCACCTGGCGCTGGAAGGACAGGTAGACCACCAGCATCGGGACCATCGCGATCGTCACACCCGCGAAGAGAACGGGCAGGTCGGAGGCGTATCCCTGCTGCTGTTGCAGCTGGATCAGCCCCTGGGTGAGGACGTACCGCTCGGGGTCGTCGCCGCTCTGCGGCTGCATCAGGACCGTGGGCAGGATGAACTGGTTCCACTGCCCCAGAGTGTTGAAGATCCCCACGCTGATCAGTCCCGGTTTCGCCATCGGCAGCATCACCTGGAAGAAGGTCCGGGTGTGCGAGGCGCCGTCCAGGATCGCCGCCTCGAAGACCGCCGTGGGCAGGGTCCGGAAGAAGGCGTGCATGAAGAACACCGTGAACGGCATCGAGTAGGCGATGTAGACCAGGATCAGCCCCTGGTAGGTGTTCAGCATGTCCAGCCGCTTGACCATGAAGAACAGCGGGACCAGGGCCAGGAAGACCGGGAACATCGCGCCGGCCACGAAGAAGTAGTACAGCAGCCGGTTGCCCCAGAAGCGGTACCGGGCCAGCACGTACGCGGCCATCGACCCGAACAGCATGGTCAGCGGCACGGAGAAGACCAGGACGATCACGGTGTTGAGGAAGTAGTCCCCGATGCCCTTGTCCCAGGCCCGGCTGAAGACGTCGAGGGTCCAGTTCTCCGGCCAGCCGAAGGCGGAGCCGCCGATCTGGGCGTCGGTCTTGAAGGAGCTGAGCACCAGCCACAGCAGCGGCAGCACGATCAGCAGGGCCCACAGGGCGAGGAACCCGTGGGAGAAGACGTTCAGGACCATGCCCTCGCTGCGGCGGTCGCCCGGCCGGACGGGGACCTTGGCCACCGTCCGCCCGGCCGGCGCGGGGGCGGTCTCCTTGATGGGTGCGCTCATCGTCGTCGCTCCGCTCAGAACTCGATGCGCTCGCGGCGGGTGGCGCGCAGCGTGACCACGGACAGGACCAGCGTGAGCAGCAGCATGACCACGCCCATGGCGCAGGCGTAGCCGCTCTTGCCGTAATAGAGGAAGTTCCGCATCATCACCGTCGACATCACGTCACTGTGGTGATCCGGGCCGCCGCCGTAGGCACCCATGTTCTGGGTCATCGACGAGACCAGTACGAACATGTCCATGGCGACGATGCCGAGGTAGACCCAGGCGGTCTGCACCGAGTCCCACAGCAGCGGCAGGGTGATGCGGAAGAAGGACTGGTTGCGGCTCGCCCCGTCGATCAGGGCGGCCTCGTAGATGTCCCTCGGGATGGACTGCATGGCGGCCGAGAACAGCACCAGATAGAAGCCGACGCCGTGCCACACCACGACCAGCAGCAGCGCCCACAGGACCATGTCCGGCTCGTTGAGCCACTCCACGGGGCTGTCGGCGTCGACCAGGCCGAGCTTGATCAGGAAGCCGTTGAGCAGACCGCCGCCGTCGCTGCGGTACACCGCGTTGAACAGCACGGCGAGGATGGCCAGCGACAGCACCTGCGGGAAGAAGTAGAGGATCTTGTAGAACTTCGCCCCGGCGACCCCCTGCACCCCGCCGGCCCGCCCGCGCCCGCCCGCGTTCAGCATGAAGGCGAAGAACAGGGCGAGCAGAATCGTGATCACCGGGATGAAGACCAGGAAGAGGATGTTGTGCCAGATGGCCTCGAGGAAGACGTCGTCCTGGAACAGCTTCCTGTAATTGTCCAGACCAACGAAGCGGAAGGTCTGCGACTGCCCCTTCCAGTCGGTCAGCGAATAGCCGAACGTCTGGATGTACGGCCAGATCACGAAGATCACATAAAGCGCCACGGGAACGAGGAGAAACCCCGCGACGAACCGGTACTGCCCTTTGCGCATGGACTTATTCCTGCCCTGTGGTGTATCGCCCCGAAAGGGGCGCGGGGCTGTATCGATATGCGGCTCCGCCGCAGGGGCGCGAGAAACCACAACGAACCGGCACCCGCGACCGCACCCGCACCCCTACGGCGACTAGGCGAACCTAATCCCGGTGGTTCTTCTCGGACGCGGGGTCCTTCGCCTGCTTGTCCACCGCGGCCTGACACCTCTTCAGCCACTCCTTCGGCTGAATCCGTTTGGCCATCAGCTCATTGGACGCGGCCTCGATGGCCGTACCCATCTCGCTGTACCACTCGGTGTACAGGTACCGGAAGGTGTTGTCACCGGCCGCCTTCGACGCCTCCACCGTGGACTGCGTACCCGGCCGCAGCCGGACGCTCGGGTCGACGCCGTCCTTGAGGATCGTCAGCGAGTTGGCCTGCTTGGCGAAGAGCGTGGACCACTCCTTGGAGAGCATGCGCCGCATGAACTCCTGGGCCGCCGGCAGGTTCTTCGCCTTCGCCGGGATGATGAACGGCTCGCCCGAGCCGGCCCGGATCGCCTCGAACGGCAGCTTGCTGCCGGGCAGCAGCGGCATCGGCAGGAACTTCATGTCGAAGTCGTCCGGCGTCTGCTTGAGCTGCTCGTTCTCCAGCCAGGAGCCGGAGGTGATGAACACCGCCTTGTACTGGTTCCAGCGGGTCTGCGACTCGGTGTGGGTCAGACCGTTCGTACCGGGCATCAGATAGCCCTTCTCGACCACCTCGTAGATGGCCTCGATGGCCTCCTGGGCCGCGTCAGAGCCGACGAACGCCTTGGGGTCGAGGTTGTCGATCGCCTTCATGGCGTCCAGGCCGCCCTTCTTGGCGATCAGGTCCATGATGGCGACGTTGATGTAGTACGGGTACTTGCCCTGGTGGGCGAGGCCGCCGATGCCCTGGGACTTGGCGTCCTTGCAGATGGCGAGGAAGTCGTCCCAGGTCTTGGGCTCCTCCCAGCCCTTGTCCTTGAAGAGCTTGCCGGAGTACCACAGCCCCCAGACCGTGTAGATGTAGTTCAGCGCGACGACCTTGCCCTCCTGCATGCCCGGGTCGAGCGTGCCGGGGATCAGGGTGTCGCGGACCTTCTTGGCGGGGTCGTCCACCGAGGGCGCGTCCAGCACCTCGGCGAGGTCCAGCAGCTGCCCGTTCTTGTACAGGACGTCGACATTGATCTTCTGGGCACCGGAGTCGTCCACGATGTCCGGCGGGTTGCCCGCGTTGAAGCGCGGCTGGAGCTTGCCGGTGATCTCCTGGGTGCCGGTGTGGGTGGAGGTGATGCCGAGCTTCTTGCCGAAGTCGGCCTCCCAGGCCTTGGCGTAGTCGTCGCCGTATCCGCCCTTGAAGACGACGACGTCGAGCTTGCTGCCCTTCTTGGCGCCGAACGGGTTGTCCTTGGACGTCTTTCCCTTGTTGGTGCCCTCGTCGGAGTCGCCGCTCCCGCCGCCGCTGGCGCAGGCGGACAGCAGGCCCATTCCCGGGGCCGCGACCAGACCGAGTGCCGCGGACCGCTTGATCAGATCACGACGGCCCACACCTTCGGCATCGTGGTGCGCAGTGGATCCCATGCTCAAGTCCTCGCCTTCTCCAGGACTCAGGCGGTGAACCGGATCCTCCCCGGCACCGCTGTCGGGTAGTGCTGGGTCGTGCTGGAAACGCCGACAGGTATAGTCCACTTCCCGCCAGCTGAGCAAGATCGAATGCAGGGTTCACCCTGGGTCTTTTCCGAGTTGAGACCTCGCGGAAATATGGCGGCCCGGGGAGCGGCCCGACGGAAAAACTCGCGACATAACTCCCTGAATGCCACAGCCAACACCCTTGACATCAACGGCCACTTGACCACCTACTGGTTCCTGCGCCCGGTAGCTGACAACGTTGTCCGGAGGGGCGCAGGAGGGGAAATCCTTAGATGCAGCGGAGAACGCGGCACAGATGGACTCCGGCGGCCGTCCTCACGGCCGCCTTTGTCATGGCCGTCGGGGGGGGGGGGGGGGGGGGGGGCCCCCCCCCCCCCCAGCCCGCGGCCCACAACGGGGTTGCATCCCCTTTCTTGGGGGGGGGAAAACCCCCCCAGCGGCTTCCAACCACCCCCCCCCCCCCCCACAG
>NZ_JBVHVI010000004.1:82756-173433 GCF_055564915.1 Streptomyces sp. NPDC028928 | reverse complement strand
AAACAAAAAAAAACCAACAACCACCCCCCCCACCCCCCCCCCCCCCCCCCCCCCCCCCCCCCCCCCCCCGCCCCCCCCCCCCCCCCCCCCCCCCCCCCCCCCGAGGCTCCGGCGCCCGACCGGGAGTTCGCATCGTCGTTCGAGGCGGGCGACCCGGCGCCGGACTGGCTGAACACCGTCGACACCGGACCGGACGGCGCCCAGCGCTCCTCGGGCGTCGACGGCGGCTACAGCACCGGCATTCCGGGCAATGTCACCGGCCACGTCACCGAGGTCCGGGCGAGCGCCGAGAACTCGGGCGCCGGCGAGGTCAAGGAGAACCTCGTGGACGGCGAGCCCGGAACCAAGTGGCTGGCCTTCGAACCCACCGGCTGGGTGGAGTTCGACCTGGACAAACCCATCAGAATAGCGACCTACGCGCTCACCTCGGCCAACGACTACGCCGAGCGTGACCCCAGGGACTGGACCCTGAAGGGTTCCACCGACGGCAAGGACTGGAAGACGGTCGACACCCGCTCGGGCGAGACCTTCTCCGAGCGGTACCGGACGAAGTCGTACGACCTCGCCGAACCGGCGGAGTACCAGTACGTCCGGCTGGAGGTGACGAGGAACAACGGTGCCCCGGACATCCTGCAGCTGGCCGACGTGCAGCTGTCCACCGGAGGTTCCGGCGGACCGGTGCCGCAGGACATGCTGACCCTGGTCGACAAGGGCCCGAGCGGCTCCCCGACCGCGAAGGCGCGGGCCGGGTTCACCGGAAAGCGTGCCCTGCGCTACGCCGGCCGGCACACGGCGGCGGGCCGGGCCTACTCGTACAACAAGGTCTTCGACGTGAACGTGAAGGTCGGCGGCGACACCCAGCTGTCGTACCGGATCTTCCCGTCGATGGCCGACGGCGACCGTGACTACGACGCCACGAACGTCTCCGTCGACCTGGCCTTCACCGACGGCACCTATCTGAGCGGCCTGGGCGCCCTGGACCAGCACGGCTTCCCGCTCTCCCCGCGCGGGCAGGGCGCGTCGAAGGCGCTGTACGTCAACCAGTGGAACAACGTGGCCGCGCGGATCGGCTCGGTCGCGGCCGGCAGGACCGTCGACCGGATCCTGGTGGCGTACGACTCCCCCGACGGCCCGGCGAAGTTCCGCGGCTGGCTGGACGACGTGACCCTGAGGCCGGTGGCGCCGGAGAAGCCGAAGGCGCACCTGTCGGACTACGCGCTGACCACCCGGGGCACCAACTCCAGCGGCAGCTTCTCGCGCGGCAACAACTTCCCGGCGACCGCCCTGCCGCACGGCTTCAACTTCTGGACCCCGGTGACCAACGCGTCCTCGCTGAGCTGGCTGTACGAGTACGCACGTGCGAACAACGCCGACAACATGCCGACGATCCAGGCGTTCAGCGCGAGCCACGAACCGAGCCCCTGGATGGGCGACCGGCAGACCTTCCAGCTGATGCCGTCGGCCGCGTCCGGCACCCCGGACACCGGCCGCGCGGCACGGCAGCTGCCTTTCCGGCACGAGAACGAGACCGCGCGGCCGTACTACTACGGGGTGCGGTTCGAGAACGGCCTCGAGGCGGAGATGACCCCGACCGACCACGCGGCCGTCCTCCGCTTCACCTATCCCGGTGACGACGCGAGCGTGGTGTTCGACAACGTCACCGAACAGGCCGGGCTGACGCTCGACAAGGAGCACGGGATCGTCACCGGCTACTCGGACGTGAAGTCGGGCCTGTCCACGGGCGCGACCCGGCTCTTCGTCTACGGCGAGTTCGACAGGCCGGTCACCGACGGCGCGGCCGGCGGGGTGAAGGGCTACCTGCGCTTCGACGCGGGCGCCGACCGCACCGTGACCCTGCGCCTGGCGACCTCGCTCATCGGCCTCGACCAGGCGAAGCAGAACCTGCGCCGGGAGATCCCGGACGGCACCTCCTTCGACACGGTCAGGGAGCACGCCCAGCGCGCCTGGGACGACCTGCTCGGCAAGGTCGAGGTGGAAGGGGCGACCCCGGACCAGCTGACCACGCTGTACTCAGGGCTGTACCGGCTGTACCTGTACCCCAACTCCGGCTTCGAGCAGGTCGACGGCAAGGACCGCTACGCCTCGCCGTTCTCCCCCATGCCGGGCCCGGACACCCCGACGCACACCGGCGCGAAGATCGTCGACGGCAGGGTGTACGTCAACAACGGGTTCTGGGACACCTACCGGACCACCTGGCCGGCGTACTCCTTCCTGACGCCGTCGCAGGCGGGCGAGATGGTCGACGGGTTCGTGCAGCAGTACAAGGACGGCGGCTGGACCTCCCGCTGGTCCTCCCCCGGCTACGCCGACCTGATGACCGGCACCTCCTCGGACGTGGCGTTCGCCGACGCCTACGTCAAGGGCGTGGAGTTCGACGCGAAGGCGGCGTACGACGCGGCCGTGAAGAACGCGACCGTCGTGCCGCCGATGTCGGGCGTGGGCCGCAAGGGCATGACCACCTCGCCGTTCCTCGGTTACACCTCGACCGACACGCACGAGGGCCTGTCGTGGGCGATGGAGGGCTACGTCAACGACTACGGCATCGCGAGGATGGGCGAGGCGCTGTACAAGAAGACGGGCGACAGGCGCTACCGGGAGGAGTCGCAGTACTTCCTCAACCGGGCCCGGGACTATGTGCACCTCTTCGACGCCGGGGCCGGCTTCTTCCAGGGCCGGGACGCCAAGGGCGACTGGCGCGTGGAGTCCTCGGCGTACGACCCGCGCGAGTGGGGCTACGACTACACGGAGACCAACGGCTGGGGCTACGCCTTCACCGCCCCGCAGGACAGCCGGGGCCTGGCCAACCTCTACGGCGGCCGGCAGGGCCTCGCGGACAAGCTGGACGAGTACTTCGCCACCCCGGAGACGGCCTCCCCCGACCATGTGGGCTCCTACGGCGGTGTCATCCACGAGATGACCGAGGCGCGGGACGTCCGGATGGGCATGTACGGCCACTCCAACCAGGTCGCGCACCACGTCATCTACATGTACGACGCGGCCGGCGAGCCCTGGAAGGCGCAGGCGTACGTCCGTGAGGCGCTCTCCCGGCTGTACACCGGCAGCGAGATCGGGCAGGGCTACCACGGCGACGAGGACAACGGCGAGCAGTCGGCCTGGTACCTCTTCTCCGCGCTCGGCTTCTACCCGCTGGTCATGGGCAGCGGCGAGTACGCCATCGGCTCCCCGCTGTTCAAGAAGGTCACCGTGCACCTGGAGAACGGCCGTGACCTGGTGGTCCGGGCGCCGAAGAACAGCGCGAGGAACGTCTACGTCCAAGGCGTGAAGTTCAACGGCCTTCCCTGGGCGTCGACTTCGCTCCCGCACTCGCTGCTGTCCAAGGGCGGGGTGCTGGACTTCTCCATGGGCTCCGAGCCGTCGGCGTGGGGTACGGGCAGGAACGCGGCGCCGGTCTCCATCACCCGGGACGACAAGGTGCCGGCGCCCCGCGCGGACGTCCTCAAGGGCGCCGGCGCGCTCTTCGACGACACCTCGGCGACGAGCGCGACGGTCATCTCGGCGGACCTTCCGGCCGAAAGTGCCGTCAAGCCGGTGCAGTACACGCTGACCTCGGGCGCCGACCGCACGAAGGCGCCGACCGGCTGGACCCTCCAGGGCTCCGCCGACGGCAGGAACTGGCACACCCTGGACCACCGCTCCGGCGAAACCTTCACCTGGGACCGCCAGACCCGCGCCTTCACCATCGCCGACCCGGGCACCTACTCGAAGTACCGCCTGGTCCTGGACGGCGAGTCGACCCTGGCGGAGGTGGAACTGCTGGCCTGACGGACAGCGCGCGTGCGACAGTCGGCCCATGGAAGAGGTGCTCGCCGTTCACCGGCTCCTCGCCCTGTGGGCCGGCTTCGTCGCGGAGGTGGAGGACGGCTACGGCTGGAGCGCGCCGGAGTACACCCACGATCTGGCGTGCCGTGACGGGCTGGCGGGGTCGTGGCGCGCACTGCCCGCGGAGGTGGCCGCCGCGCGGCTGCCGGAACTCGACCGCTGGGACGCCAGGTTCCGCGACGCCACCGTCCCGTGGCCGGGGCTCGAGGAGGACGTCCGATGGTGGCGGGGGCGCATCCCGCGGCTGCTGGCGGCGGATCCCGGTGAGCCGCTGTACCGGGGCTGGCCCGACGGGTGGGACATGATGCCGTTCCCGCGGCCGGACGGCGTGCGGATCGAGCGATGAGGAGGCGGCCCGCCCCGAAAGACCGGGTGCGGGCCGCTTCGGTGTGCTCGGGTTCCGCCAGGGTCAGCCCGTCGCGAGGGTGAAGACGTGCAGGTCCGCGTTGCGCGGGAGCGTGACGCCGCGGATCTGCTTGCCGGGCGGGGCCTGGTACGGCCGGGTGGCGAAGACGTACGTCGGCACCGGGTCCTTGTCCGCGCCGGCGACATTGCGGTACGCGGTCTTGGCGACGACCTCGTTGCCGTACTGGACGGTGCCGCCACCGCCGCCCACGGTCCAGTCGGTGAAGGACAGGTCGACGGTGTCGGTGGTGCCGTCGGTGTAGGTGACGGTGGCCCTGGTCTGCTGGTTGCCGTTGACGGCGCTGCCGATGAAGGACAACCGCTCGACGGGCGCGGGCAGTTGGATGGTCTGGCCGGCCGCGGAGGCGTTGTCGGGGCGGCCGGCGGGTGAGGCGGGCCAGGTGAAGGCGAGGCCGTTGACCGTGGCCTGCCCGCCCGGGGTGAGGCCGGCCGCGGCGAGGGCCTGCCGGGAGTAGCTCCAGCCGCCGCCGTCGTAGTCGGCCTCGTCGTGGTCGCCGTCGTCGTCGGAGATGCCCGTGGTGTCGTAGGCGGCGAGCAGGGTGCCCGGGGCGGCGACGGTGAGCGCCACCGGCTGCTCGTACGAGGAGTCGCCCGAGGTCACCTCCACCCGGACGTCGGCGAAGCCCTGCTCGGCGTCCCGCGCCGCCGTCAGGGTGATCTCCCGGGCGCCGTCGGTGACCGTGCCCTCGGCGGGCGTGGCCGTCACCCCGGCCGGGGTCCGGACCCGGAAACGCACCTCGGGGCCGGTGCCGCCGGTCAGCGACAGCGCGCGGACACCGATCTTCGTACTGTCACCGGGGGCGAGGGTGGCGGTGGTGGGTCCGACGCCGATCTGGTACGGCTGCTCGCCCTCCCGGAAGGACGGCGGCGGGCTGCCGGTGCCCCACGCGCGGTCCGGGGTGGCGGACAGGGTGTAGTCGAGCCGGCCGCCGTCCCGGACGAAGGACGCGGGCAGCCAAGGCCGGTCGCCGCCGCGCCCGTTCACCTTCAGCGAGTGGACGTACGGCGCGTCGGCCGCCGCTCCGGTGGCGCGGACGGAGATGTCGGCGCCGTGCGGCCGGTCGATCTCGATCCGCTCGAACAGCGGTGAGGACAGGACCAGTTCGGCGCGGGACGGCACCTGCGGGTACATGCCGAGGGCGGAGAAGACGTACCAGGCGGACATCGCGCCGAGGTCGTCGTTGCCCGGGATGCCGCCGGGCTCCGGGGACCACAGCTGCCGCATCGCCGCGCGGACGGTCTCCTGCGTCTTGTAGGGGGCGCCCGCGTAGTCGTACAGGTACGGGACGTTGATGGACGGCTCGTTGTCCAGCTCGGACTTGGTGCCGCCGTGGCCGGTGAAGGCCCAGCCGCCGTCGGCGTCCTGGAAGAAGTCGTCCAGCCGGGCGAGCGCCTCCTTGCGGCCGCCCAGCGCGGCGAAGAGACCGGCCGGGTTGTGCGGGACCATCCAGGTGTACTGGGCGGCCGTGCCCTCCACGAACCCGTTGCCGGTGTCCGGGGCGAAGCCGGTGACCCAGCTGCCGTCGGCCTTGCGGTTCGCGATGTAGCCGCCGGAGGGATGGGCCGCGATGTTGAAGTTGTTCTGCCAACACTGGGCGCGGCGCGCGAAACCGGCCGCGGTGCCCTCCTCCCCCGCCGCGCGGGCGAGCTGGGCGATCGCGAAGTCCGCGGTGGACATCTCCAGCGTCTCGGCGGCGCCACCCCAGGCGTTGGAGACCGACGGCATGTAGTGCAGCCTGAGATACCTGTCGAGGGACGGCCGCTGGCCCACCGAGAGCACGGGCTTCCCGGCGGCGGACAGGTCCCGCGCGGTGGGCACGGTCGCCGCGCGCACGAGGGACTTCAGGGCGCCCTGGAGGTCGAAGTCCGTACCGCCGAAGGCGTGGATGCCGGCCAGCGCGGTGGGCGCGGGGTCGCCGTTCATGACGTGGGTGCCGCTCGCGCCGTGCAGCCAGCGGTCCCAGACGCCGCCGTTCTGCCGGGCCAGCTCGTACAGGGACTGCGCGATGTCCGAGCCGGTGCGCGGGTCGAGCAGGGTCAGCAGCTGCACCTGGTCCCGGTAGACGTCCCAGCCGGAGAACGTGCCGTACTGGGCGTGCCGGCGGCGGACCGTGTGGACACGGCCGTCGGCGCCCCGGTACCTGCCGTCGGCGTCGCTGATGACGTTCGGGTGGAGCAGCGCGTGGTAGAGCGCGGTGTAGAAGGTGGTGCGCTCGGCGTCCGTGCCGCCGCCGACCCGGACCGCCCCCAGCCGCTCCCGCCAGGCCCGGCCGGCCGCCTCCCGGACCGCGTCGAAGGAGCGCCCCGGCGGGTTCTCGGCGGCCAGGTTGGCCTCGGCGGCCTCCCGGCTGACGTAGGAGATGCCGACCTTGACGTTGACCGGGCCGTCGCCGGGGGCGAACTCGACGTATCCGCCGGCGCCCTTCCCGGCGACCGGGCGGCCGCCGTGCGTGAAGCCGCCGGTGCCGCCGGAGGCCTCCCGGGAGCCGGGATCCAGCCGGTCGTCGTGCCAGGTGCCGGTGGCCTGGAAGGCTCGGTCGAAGCGGGCGGTGAAGTAGAGGGTGTAGTAGGCGCGTCGGCCCTCGGGGTCGAGGTAGCCGCAGAAGTTGCCGGAGGTGACCGAGCCGGAGACGGTCCGGGTGTCCGGGTCGATGGTGACCGTCGAATCCTCCGAGCCCACCTCGGAGTTGGCGGTGCGCACGAGCAGGGAGGCGGGTTTGCCGGCCGGGTAGGTGAAGCGGGCCGAGCCGGTGCGCGCGGTGGCGGTGAGGTCGGCGGTGACACCGGAGGCCAGGACGGCCTTGTAGTGGCCGGGCTCGGCCGTCTCGTCGGCGTGGCGGAAGTCGGAGGCGTAGACGGCGTCCTTGGTGTCGCTCGCCGGGGAGGAGGTGACCTCGCCGGCGTACGGGAAGAACGGGATGTCCCCGCTGCCGCCCGCGCACCCGGTGCCGGACATGTGGGTGAGGCTGAAGCCCCGGATGCGGGTGGCGTCGTAGTGGTATCCGCCCGGCGCGGCGGTTCTCGTCGCGTCGCCGCGCGTGTTCTCCGGGCTCCAGGAGAGCATGCCGAACGGCACGACGGCGCCCGGGAAGACGTCGCCGCCGTTCCTGGTGCCGATCAGCGGATCGACGTACGGGGTCGGGTCCTTGACGAGGCCGGGGGGAGCGGCGGTCGCCGCGAGGGCGGGAGCCGCCCAGGTGCCGCCGGTCGCGAGAAGCGCGGCCAGCAGCAGGGACGTGGGTCTCAAACGCATGACGCGGCCCTTCCTCCTTACGGACGGGTCGCGCACCACGGGTCGCACAAGCCGCAGGGACAGTAGCGTGTGCCAGCGGTACCACGGAAGACGGCGTACGCTCCGGCAGGCGCGCGCCGGGATCACCCGGTCGGGTGAGCCAAGTGGGTTGACATCGTTGTCGGTTGAGGCGGTAGAGTCATGTACAGACCATATGACAACGATGTCGCGCAGCCAGGACGCCGCACAAGCCACGCGGTAACAGGCCATCCCCTCCGGGCAGGGGCTCCACCACCCCCCTCCCCTGCCCGGCTCGCGGACCCGGTGCGCACGGCCACCGGGTCCGCCCAGAGCGGTCAACCGACCCGACAGGGCAGGGTGGTGGCGCTGTCGCCACCGTCCCCCTGGACGGTGTAGCCGAAGGTCGTGGACCGTCCGGGGCTCAGGGAGCCGTTCCAGTCGGCGTTGTGGACCATGACGTCCTGGCCGGTGTAGGTGGCGTCGCCGCTCCAGAGGCCGGCCACCTTCTGGCCGGCCGGCAGGGCCCAGTCGACCATCCAGCCGAGCATCGGCACGTCACCGCTGTTGGTCACCGTCACCTCGGACTGGTAGCCGCCGGGCCAGGTACCCGTCGTCTTCCGGGTGGCGGTACAGGCACCGAGCGGCGGTTCGGCCGGGCTGCCGGGGTCGTGGACGCCGGTCACCTCGCCGTTGCCGCCGTCGAACACGACGTCGGAGCAGGAGTAGAAGGTCTCCGCGCTGTCCGAGCGCTGCCACACCATGTAGATGATGTGCCGCCCCGACTTGCCCGCCGGGAGCGTGCCGGTCCAGGAGTAGTTCGCCCGCCTCGACCGTGCCCGGCGAGCCGTTCAGCGGCGGGTGGTCGGCGGTGAGGAAGGGCTGGTCCTCCATCTGGTCCCAGGCGAGCGGCTCGGTGGGGTCGTAGCCGTCCTTGGTGACGTAGACGTAGAACCAGCCGGGGTGCGCAGCCCAGGCGTTGTAGGAGAAGTCGACGGTGGCACCCGCGGTCAGATGGGTCACCGGCCAGTCGTCCCGGGCCAGGTCGAAGCCCGTGAAGTTCGGGTTTCCGCCGCTGCACAACCGGCCGTCCGGCACGAAGCCGCGGGTGCGGCCGGCGCCGTCCGAGCGGAGCACCGAGAACCAGTTGTAGAACGGCGTGGTCCCGCCGGCCTGCTGTGCCGCCTTGCAGGCCGGGTTCACGGCCTTGATCTCGCCGGTGTCGGTGAGCGCGTCCTGCCAGCACAGGAAGGTCCGGCTGCCCGGCTTCGTGGGGGTGCCGTGGGCCGAGGCCGGGGCGCCGGTGGCGAGGATCAGGGCGAGGGCGGGGAGGGCGGTGAGCAGGGCGAGGGCGATCAGGAAGAAGGCTGAGGGGCGGGTGGGGTGTGGTGATCGCGGGCGCATCCTTGTCGGATACATGACAGTCAGCGGCCTCCTTGACCGAGGATCGGACGAGCTGCCTGCCGGAGATATGGGAGCGCTCCCACAGCTCCTCCTCGTGAAGCTGGCGCCCACCACGGCAGCTGTAAACGGCCAGGGCACACGCGATGGGGCCCACACTTGACACGGGTGCGCTCACGTCTTACTCCCATTGATAGGCGATCCGGGTCCGTGGTCGCAGCTCGCGGTGGGTGAGGAGGTGACCCGGATGGAACAGCCGGACCTCTACGCGGTGCTGGGCGTGGCGCCCTCGGCCACGGCCGGGGCGATCACCTCTGCCTTCCGCCGCAGGGCTCGGGAACTGCGCCCGGACACCCGGGTGGACGCGGTCACCGCCGAGCGGTTCGGCGAGCTGCGGGCGGCCTACGAGACGCTCCGGGATCCGGTACGGCGCGCGGCCTACGACCGCGCGCAGGAGCGGGTGCACGAGCGGTCGTACCAGCGGTCGTACCAGTGGTCGGGGCGGGTGGCCCGTGTCACCGGGAGGGGCGGACCGCCCCGCCGGTACGTCGTCGTGCTGGGCGTCGTGCTGCGCGTCGAGATTCCCGAGCCGCCGCTGCGCGCGGGGCCGGTGCGCTGGGAACACGGGGGGTGATACGTGCGGTGGCGCACGGGGTGAAGACGAGGAGGGAGAACGCAGATGGCGCGTCCGGTGGGTATCGACCTCGGTACGACGAACTCGGTGGTCTCGGTCCTGGAGGGCGGCGAGCCCACCGTCATCACCAACACGGAGGGCGCTCGCACCACGCCGTCGGTGGTGGCGTTCGCGAAGAACGGTGAGGTGCTGGTCGGCGAGGTCGCCAAGCGGCAGGCCGTGACGAACGTGGAGCGCACCGCGCGCTCGGTGAAGCGGCACGTGGGGGATCACCACTGGCGGTTCCCGGACCAGGGGGACATCGACGGCAAGCGGTACACGGCGCAGGAGATCTCCGCGCGGGTGCTGCAGAAGCTGAAGCGGGACGCGGAGGCGTACCTCGGTGAGGACGTCACCGACGCCGTGATCACCGTGCCCGCCTATTTCGATGACGCTCAGCGGCAGGCGACGAAGGAGGCCGGTGAGATCGCGGGGCTGAACGTGCTGCGGATCATCAACGAGCCGACGGCGGCGGCGCTGGCGTACGGGCTGGACAAGGAGAACGACCAGACGGTCCTCGTCTTCGACCTGGGCGGCGGCACGTTCGATGTGTCGCTGCTGGAGATGGGCGAGGGTGTCATCGAGGTGAAGGCCACCAACGGTGACACGCATCTCGGCGGTGACGACTGGGACCAGCGGGTCGTGGACCATCTGGTGCAGCAGTTCAAGAACGGCTACGGCGTCGATCTGTCCCGGGACAAGATGGCGGTGCAGCGGCTGCGGGAGGCGGCGGAGCGGGCGAAGATCGAGCTGTCGTCCTCGTCGGAGACCTCGATCAACCTGCCGTACATCACCGCGTCCGCCGAGGGTCCGCTGCACCTGGACGAGAAGCTGACGCGGGCGCAGTTCCAGCAGCTGACGGCGGACCTGCTGGAGCGGTGCAAGGCGCCGTTCCACAACGCGATCAAGGACGCCGGGATCAAGGTGTCCGACATCGACCACGTGGTGCTGGTGGGCGGCTCCACCCGGATGCCGGCGGTGACGGAGCTGGTGAAGGAGCTGACCGGCAAGGAACCGCACAAGGGCGTGAACCCCGACGAGGTCGTGGCCGTCGGCGCGAGCCTGCAGGCCGGTGTGCTCAAGGGCGAGGTCAAGGACGTCCTGCTGCTCGACGTCACCCCGCTGTCCCTGGGGATCGAGACCAAGGGCGGCATCATGACCAAGCTGATCGAGCGGAACACCACGATCCCGACCCGGCGCTCGGAGATCTTCACCACCGCCGAGGACAACCAGCCCTCGGTGACGATCCAGGTCTACCAGGGCGAGCGGGAGATCGCCGCGTACAACAAGAAGCTCGGCATGTTCGAGCTGACCGGCATCGCCCCCGCCCCGCGCGGGGTGCCGCAGATCGAGGTCGCCTTCGACATCGACGCCAACGGGATCATGCACGTCTCCGCGAAGGACCTCGGCACCGGCAAGGAACAGAAGATGACCGTCACCGGCGGCTCCGCGCTGCCCCGGGACGACATCGACCGGATGGTCCGCGAGGCCGAGCAGCACGCCGAGGACGACCGTCAGCGGCGTGAGGCGGCGGAGACACGGAACCAGGCCGAGCAGCTCGTGTACTCCACCGAGAAGCTGATCAGGGAGAATCCGGACAAAATCCCGGCCGACGCGAAGTCCGAGACGGAGTCGGCGCTGGCCGAGCTGAAGGAGAAGCTGAAGTCGGAGGACACGGCGGCGATCCGGCAGGCCATGGACCGTGCCGCGCAGGCCGCGCAGAAGATCGGTACGGCGATGTACGAGAAGGCGCAGACCGAGCAGGCCGAACAGAGCGGTGCCGGTGGAGCGGCGGGCTCCGCCAAGGACGACGAGGTGGTGGACGCCGAGATCGTCGACGACGACAAGCCGGAGGCAGGCTGACGATGGACGGGGCGCGGACGCCGAGCACGGGTGAGGTGGAGCGCCTGCTCCAGGAGCGCACCGCCGATCTGCAGAGGCTGAAGGCGGAGTACGACAACTACCGCAAGCGGGTGCGGCGGGACCGCCTGGCCGTGCGGGAGATCGCCGTGGCCAACGTGCTGACCGCCCTGCTGCCGGTGGTGGACGCGGTGGACCGGGCGTGCGCGCACGAGCCGCTGACGCCCGGCCTGAAGGACATCCGCGACACGCTGTGGACCCAGCTGGGCTCGCTGGGGCTCCGGGGCTTCGGCGAGGAGGGCGAGCCGTTCGACCCGGCCTGCCACGAGGCGATCGTGCACCACACGGTCCCGGGCGCCGAGCGGCTGGTCTGCACGGAGATCCTCCGCCCCGGCTACCGCCTCGGCGACCGCCTCCTGCGCCCCGCCGACGTGACGGTCACCGGTCCACCGTGACCCGATGCGGTGCGGCGGTACGGCAGCACGTCGCGGGCGGGCGGGCCGGCGTGGCCCCGGACGCGGTGCGGCACAGCTCGCGGACGGGCCGTCGCGACCTCCACGCACGTGTGGGCGGGTCGTTGTGACCCCGGACGCGGCGCGGGGAAACTCGCGGACGGGCCGCCGTGACCGCCGAGGCCGTACGGCAAGGCTCGCGGACGGGCTGTCGTGACCCCGGACGCGGTGCGGCAGCACGCCCGTGCGGGCGGGCCGGCGTGACGCCGGACGCAGCGCGGGGAAACTCGCGGACGGACCGTCGTGACCGCCGAGGCGGTGCGGCGGGCTCGCGGGCGGGCCGGCGTGGCCCCGGACGCGGTCCGGCAAAGCTCGCGGACGGATCGCCGTCACCCCGCACGGGGTACAGCGGCACGCACGTGCGGACCGGGCGCTCGCCGACCGGGGACAAGCCACAGGCGTCCGGCGACGGGACAGGCGACCGCCCACCGGCACCCGGGCCGCCGCGGCAGCCGACCGATGGCCGCCGACCGGCACCCGGCACCCGGCACCCGGCGACAGTCGACCGGTGACCGCTGCCCGGCGCCCGTCTGCCGGCACCCGGCGACAGTCTCCGTGTCCATCTCTTGGACGCACCATAGCCACCTGGAAAACACCGGTGCTACAAATGCCGCATGTCGGACGCATCTGTTCGATTCAGGCGTCTCGCATGGCGCACTGTGATCGGAAAGAGCCCCCGCAGCGTCGCCGGGCAGGTGTTCCTGCTCCAGGTCGCGCTGGTGGTGCTGCTCGTGCTGTGCGCCGTCCTCGCTCTGGTCCTGCAGTCGAAGCGGGACACCACCACCGAGGCCCGGCGCCGGTCCATCGCCGTCGCGCAGACCTTCGCCCACGCTCCGGGACTGGTGGAGGCACTGCGAAGCCCTGAGCCGTCCAGGGTCCTCCAGCCGCTGACCGAGAGCGCGCGCAGGTCCGCGGGGGTGGACTTCATCGTCGTCATGGACACCCACGGCATCCGCTACACCCACCCGATCCCCAGCCGGATCGGCAAGCGGTTCGTGGGCACCATCGAGCCCTCGCTGGCCGGCAAGGTCTACACCGAGAGCGTGCACGGCCCGCTGGGCCACGAGGTGCAGGCCACCGTGCCCGTCGACGACAGCGACGGCCGGGTGGTCGCGCTGGTCTCCGCCGGGCTGAAGGTCGAGAACGTCACCAGCGAGCTGGACCGGCAGCTGCCGATCATCCTGGCCGCCGGCGGCGGCGCGCTGCTGGTGTCGACCGGCGGCACGGCCCTGGTGGGCCGCAGGCTGCGACGGCAGACCCACAGCCTGGCCCCGGACGAGATGAGCCGCATGTACGAGCACCATGACACGGTGCTGCACTCGGTGCGGGAGGGTGTCCTCATCATCGGTGCCGACGGCCGGCTGCTCCTCGTCAACGACGAGGCCCGGCGGCTGCTGGAACTGCCCGCCGACGCCGAGGGACGCACCGTACGCGAGCTGCCGGATCTCGACCCGGCGACGGCGGAGCTGCTCGGCTCCGGGCGTCCGGCCAGCGACGAGGTGCACTTCGCCAAGGGACGGCTGCTGGCGGTCAACCAGCGGCCCACGGACCGCGCGGGCTGCCCCGGCGGAACCGTCGTGACGCTCCGCGACTCCACCGAGCTCCAGGCGGTGTCCGGCCGGGCCGAGGCCGCCCGGGAGCGGCTGGAGCTGCTGTACGACGCGGGTCTGTCCGTCGGCAGCACGCTGGACGTGGTCCGCACGGCCGACGAGCTGGCCCGGGTCGCCGTGCCGCGCTTCGCCGACTTCATCACCGTCGACCTGGCCGACGCCGTACTGCACGGGGAGGAACCGGCTCCGACGGCGACGGACATGCGGCGGGTCGCCGTGAGCGGCATCCGGGACGACCACCCGCTCTACGAGCAGGGCCGGCTGATCGACTTCCTGCCGACCACCCCGCAGGCCCGCGGCTACGGCGCCGGGCGCTCCGTGCTCGTCACCGACCTGGCGGGCGCCGACGGCTGGCGGGCCCAGGACCCGCAGCGGACCCGGCAGATCCTGGACTTCGGCATCCACTCGCTCATCTCCGCGCCCATCCGGGCGCGCGGGGTCGTCCTGGGCATGGCCAACTTCTGGCGCTCCAAACGGGAGCCCTTCGACGAGGACGAGCTGTCCCTGGCGGAGGAGCTGGTGGCCCGGGCCGCGGTCAGCATCGACAACGCCCGCCGCTACACCCGCGAGCACACCCTCGCGGTCACCCTGCAGCGCAGCCTGCTGCCGCGCGCGCTGCCCGAGCAGAGCGCGCTGGACGTCGGCTACCGCTATCTGCCGGCGCGGTCCGGGGTGAGCGGGGACTGGTTCGACGTGATCCCGCTGCCGGGCGGCCGGGTGGCCCTGGCCGTCGGTGACGTGGTGGGACACGGGCTGCACGCCGCCGCGACGATGGGCCGGCTGCGGACCGCGGTGCACAACTTCTCCACGCTGGACCTGCCGCCGGACGAACTGCTCCAGCACCTGGACGACCTGGTCGGCCGTATCGACCAGAACGAGGCGTGTCCGGAGTCGGCCGGGGAGATCGCGGGCGCGACCTGTCTGTACGCGATCTACGACCCGGTGACGCGCCGCTGTGTCATGGCACGGGCCGGGCACCTCGCGCCCGCGCTGGTCCACCCCGACGGCAGCGTCACCTTCCCCGACCTGCCGGCCGGGCCTCCGCTGGGCCTGGGCGGCCTGCCGTTCCGGACGGCCGAGCTGGAGCTGGCCGAGGGCAGCCAGCTGGTGCTGTACACCGACGGTCTGATCGAGGACCGCAAGCGGGACCTGGACGAGGGCATGGAGCTGCTGCGCCGGGCCCTGGCGGGCCATCCCGGCCGGTCGCCGGAGGAGAGCTGCCAAGCGGTGCTGGAGCAGCTGCTGCCCGAGCGTCCCGGGGACGATGTCGCGCTGCTCGTGGCGCGCACCCGGGTGCTGCCGGCCGACCGGGTCGCCGACTGGGACGTGCCGCGGGACCCGGCCGCCGTGTCGGGGATGCGCGGCGCCGTCTCCGCCAAGCTGGCCGAGTGGGGGCTGTCCGAGCTGGGCTTCGGCATGGAACTCGTGCTGAGCGAGCTGATCACCAACGCCATCCGCTACGGCTCCGACCCGGTCCATGTACGGCTCATCCATGACCGCACGCTGATCTGCGAGGTCGCCGACGGCAGCAGCACCTCCCCGCACCTGCGGTACGCGGCGACGACCGACGAGGGCGGCCGCGGCCTGTTCCTGGTCTCCCAGCTGTCCGAGCGCTGGGGCACCCGGTACACCCCGCACGGCAAGGTCATCTGGGCCGAACTGGCGGTGCCGGACCTCGGCGCGCTCCTGGGCGACTGAGCGGAAAGCGAAGGGCCGCATCCCCGGGTCGGGGATGCGGCCCTGAACCGCTGGGCGCTGCCGCTTACTTGCGGATCAGGTTGCGCAGCACGTACTGCATGATGCCGCCGTTGCGGTAGTAGTCGGCCTCACCGGGGGTGTCGATGCGGACGACCGCGTCGAACTCGACACCGGTGTCGGTGGTGACCTTGACCGTGCGCGGCGTGCGGCCCTCGTTCAGCTCGGTGACGCCGGAGATGGAGAAGGTCTCCTCGCCGGTCAGACCGAGGGACTGGGCCGAGGCGCCCTCCGGGAACTGCAGCGGCAGGACGCCCATGCCGATGAGGTTGGAGCGGTGGATGCGCTCGTAGGACTCGGCGATGACGGCCTTCACGCCGAGCAGCGCGGTGCCCTTGGCCGCCCAGTCGCGGGACGAGCCGGAGCCGTACTCCTTGCCCGCGAGGACGACGAGCGGGATGCCCTGCTCGATGTAGTTGCGGGAGGCGTCGTAGATGAAGGAGACCGGGCCGCCGTCCTGCGTGAAGTCACGCGTGTAGCCGCCCTCGGTGCCCGGCGCGATCTGGTTGCGCAGGCGGATGTTGGCGAACGTACCGCGGATCATGACCTCGTGGTTGCCGCGGCGGGAGCCGTAGCTGTTGAAGTCGCGGCGCTCGACGCCGTGCTCCGTGAGGTACTTGCCGGCCGGGGTGTCGGCCTTGATGGCACCGGCCGGGGAGATGTGGTCGGTGGTGACCGAGTCGCCCAGCTTGGCGAGGACCCGGGCGCCGGCGATGTCCTCGACCGGGGCCGGCTCCATGCCCATGCCCTCGAAGTACGGGGGCTTGCGGACGTAGGTGGACTCCGGGTCCCACTCGAAGGTGTTGCCGGTCGGGACCGGGAGGGACTGCCACTGGGCGTCGCCGGCGAAGACGTCCTCGTAGGACTTGGCGAACATGTCCTCGCCGATGGCGTTGGCGACGACCTCGTTGACCTCGGCCTCGCTCGGCCAGATGTCCTTCAGGTAGACCGGGTTGCCGTCCTGGTCGGTGCCGAGGGCGTCCCGGGTGATGTCCACCTTCATGGAGCCCGCGATGGCGTACGCGACGACCAGCGGCGGGGACGCCAGGTAGTTCATCTTGACGTCGGGGTTGATGCGGCCCTCGAAGTTCCGGTTGCCGGAGAGGACCGAGACCACCGCGAGGTCGTGGTCGTTGACGGCCTTGGAGACCTCCTCCGGCAGCGGGCCGGAGTTGCCGATGCAGGTGGTGCAGCCGTAGCCGACGAGGTTGAAGCCCAGCTTGTCCAGGTACGGCGTGAGGCCGGCCTTCTCGAAGTAGTCGGTGACGACCTTCGAGCCCGGGGCGAGGGTGGACTTGACCCACGGCTTGCGGGCGAGGCCCTTCTCGACCGCCTTCTTGGCGACGAGGGCGGCGCCGATCATGACGTACGGGTTGGAGGTGTTGGTGCAGGAGGTGATGGCCGCGACCGTCACCGCACCGTGGTCCAGCTCGTAGGTGGTGCCGTCGGGGGCGGTGACGGGCACCGGGTTGCTCGGCGCGCCGTTCGGGGCGACGGCCGGGGCGTCGGAGGCCGGGAAGGACTCCTGGCCCGCCTCGTCCACGGTGTCGACGTAGTTGCGGACGTCCTGCTTGAACTGCTCGGCCGCGTTGGCGAGGACGATGCGGTCCTGCGGGCGCTTCGGGCCGGCGATGGACGGGACGACCGTGGAGAGGTCCAGCTCCAGCTTCTCGGAGAAGTCGGGCTCGGCGGCCGGGTCCAGCCAGAGGCCCTGCTCCTTGGCGTAGGCCTCGACCAGGGCGACCTGCTGCTCGGAGCGGCCGGTCAGGCGCAGGTAGTTCAGGGTCTCGTCGTCGATCGGGAAGATCGCGGCGGTGGAGCCGAACTCCGGCGACATGTTGCCGATGGTGGCGCGGTTGGCCAGGGAGGTGGCGGCCACACCCTCGCCGTAGAACTCCACGAACTTGCCGACCACACCGTGCTTGCGGAGCATCTCGGTGATGGTGAGGACCAGGTCGGTGGCGGTGGTGCCGGGCTGCAGCTCACCGGTGAGCTTGAAGCCGACGACGCGCGGGATGAGCATGGAGACCGGCTGGCCGAGCATGGCGGCCTCGGCCTCGATGCCGCCGACGCCCCAGCCGAGGACGCCGAGGCCGTTGACCATGGTGGTGTGCGAGTCGGTGCCGACCAGGGTGTCCGGGTAGGCCTTGCCGTCGCGGACCATCACGACACGGGCCAGGTGCTCGATGTTCACCTGGTGGACGATGCCGGTGCCCGGGGGGACGACCTTGAACTCGTCGAAGGCGGTCTGGCCCCAGCGCAGGAACTGGTAGCGCTCCTTGTTGCGGCCGTACTCCAGCTCGACGTTCTGCTTGAAGGCGTCGTTGGTGCCGAACTTGTCGGCGATGACGGAGTGGTCGATGACCAGCTCGGCCGGCGCCAGCGGGTTGATCTTGGCCGGGTCGCCGCCCAGCTCCTTCACGGCCTCACGCATCGTGGCGAGGTCCACGACACAGGGCACGCCGGTGAAGTCCTGCATGATCACGCGGGCCGGCGTGAACTGGATCTCCTGGGAGGGCTGGGCCTGCGAGTCCCAGGTGCCGAGGGCGCGGATGTGGTCGGCGGTGATGTTCGCGCCGTCCTCCGTGCGGAGCAGGTTCTCCAGCAGGACCTTGAGGCTGTACGGCAGGCGAGCGGAGCCCTCCACCTTGTCCAGCCGGAAGATCTCGTACGACTCGTCGCCCACCTGCAGCGTGCTGCGGGCGTCGAAGCTGTTCGCCGACACGACAGTCTCCTTCATTGATGTGCGCGTACCACCGTCAATCGTGCCGCCACGCCGGCTTGGCCGAACCAGTAAGGTCAGGCTAAGTTAGGCATGCCTTACTGGTGTGGCGACCACGGTGCGCCTCGGCAGATATCTCGATGTCGAGATAACACTAGTACATGGGCGCCGACTGGTCATGCCCAACCCGGCCCGGGACGCGCTCCGGGCCGGCCCGACGGCGGCTACCAGTCCCGGTCGGCGGTCATCTTGGCGGGCGCCAGGACGGCGACATGGCCGTGATCGCCGTACACGGACTCCCGCCAGCGGGCGAACACCTCGGCGGCGCGCTGCAGCTCGTCGTCCTCCCACACGCCGTAGTCGACCCAGACGCTGGCCGTCGTACGACCGTCGCCGGGCATGCGCACGCAGACCTTCTCGACATGGGCGGCGATGGCGGCGTCCTTCTTCGAGGCGCCCGCCTTCAGGTACGCGCGGAAGTCGCGGGTCATCGAGAACCAGCGGTGCGGACCGACGTCCGGCACACCCGCGCCGTCGTCCGCCGTGTCATCCGTCGTGTCATCCGTCGTGCCGTCCGTCGTGTCATCCGTCGTGTCGTCCGTCGTGTCGTCCGTCGTGCCGTCCACGGGCGGGCCCTGGTCGTCGGACGTGGTGTCCGGGATCCCCTGGTCGTCACTCGTGGTGTCCGGGAACTCGTCGTCGTCCGACGTGATGTCCGGAATCGTCCCGTCATCGTCGGACGTCGTGTCCGGAATCTCCTGGTCGTCGTCGGTGGTGTCCGGAACCTCCTTGTGAGCGCACTCCTCGTCCGCCGTGGACCACCGCGGCGCCGAGGGGCCGCCCCGGCCCGCGTCCGTGCGCTCCGTGCCGCAGGAGACGAGCGTGCAGCAGCCGACGAGCAACGCGGCGACAACGTACCGACCTGTCCTGGTCTTCATGTGCATCCCCCTTCGGGGTCTCAGAGGGGCACAGGTGGGCGGGGGTTGCCTGGACGGTCGAACACCGTAGGACATCGGCTGATTTGCCCGGATCTTTCCGGGTACCCACAAACCGTTGCGCACAGCGACACTGACGGACCGTCACCGGCGTCACCCGAATGGACCCCCTGGCGGGCGCCATCTCATATCTGAGATAACCTCAACCTCATGTCAGACGACTACCTCGTACGCATCGGCAAGCTCATCCGTGACGCCCGGCAGCACCGGGGCTGGACTCAGACGCAGCTCGCGGAGGCGCTCGGAACCAGCCAGAGCGCCGTCAACCGCATCGAGCGCGGCAACCAGAACATCAGCCTTGAGATGATCGCCCGAATCGGTGAAGCCCTGGACAGCGAGATCGTGTCGCTGGGCTACGCGGGTCCGATGCATCTGCGCGTGGTCGGCGGCCGCCGTCTGTCCGGCGCCATCGACGTGAAGACCAGCAAGAACGCGTGCGTGGCCCTGCTGTGCGCCTCCCTGCTGAACAAGGGGCGCACGGTGCTGCGCCGGGTGGCGCGGATCGAGGAGGTGTACCGCCTGCTGGAGGTGCTCAACTCCATCGGCGTGCGCACCCGCTGGATCAACGACGGTGTCGACCTGGAACTGGTCCCGCCCGCCGAGCTGGAGATGGGCTCGATCGACGCGGAGGCCGCCGTCCGCACCCGCTCCATCATCATGTTCCTCGGCCCGCTGCTGCACCGCATGGACCACTTCAAGCTGCCGTACGCCGGCGGCTGCGACCTGGGCACGCGGACCATCGAGCCGCACATGATCGCGCTGCGCCGGTTCGGTCTGGACATCGCGGCCACCGAGGGCCAGTACCACGCCCAGGTGGACCGCTCGGTCCGCCCCGACCGCCCGATCGTCCTGACCGAACGCGGCGACACGGTGACGGAGAACGCCCTGCTGGCCGCAGCCCGCCACGACGGCGTGACCGTCATCCGCAACGCCTCCTCCAACTACATGGTCCAGGACCTGTGCTTCTTCCTGGAGGCGCTGGGCGTCAAGGTGGAAGGCATCGGCACCACCACGCTCACCGTGCACGGCGTGCCGAACATCGACGTCGACGTCGACTACTCCCCCTCCGAGGACCCGGTCGAGGCGATGAGCCTGCTGGCCGCCGCCGTGGTCACCGAGTCGGAGCTGACGGTCCGCCGGGTGCCCATCGAGTTCCTGGAGATCGAGCTGGCGGTCCTGGAGGAGATGGGCCTCGACCACGACCGCAGCCCCGAGTACTGCGCGGACAACGGCCGTACCCGGCTGGTCGACCTCACGGTCCGCCCCTCCAAGCTCGAAGCACCGATCGACAAGATCCACCCCATGCCCTTCCCGGGCCTGAACATCGACAACGTCCCGTTCTTCGCGGCCATCGCGGCCACCGCGCAGGGCAAGACGCTCATCCACGACTGGGTGTACGACAACCGGGCCATCTACCTGACCGACCTCAACCGCCTCGGCGGCCGGCTCCAGCTGCTGGACCCGCACCGGGTCCTGGTCGAGGGCCCGACCCGCTGGCGCGCCGCCGAGATGATGTGCCCGCCGGCCCTGCGGCCGGCGGTCGTCGTCCTGCTGGCGATGATGGCGGCCGAGGGCACGTCGGTGCTGCGCAACGTGTACGTCATCAACCGCGGTTACGAGGACCTCGCCGAGCGCCTGAACTCGATCGGGGCGCAGATCGAGATCTTCCGGGACATCTGACAGTCTTCGGGAAAGACACCGCTGCACCCCTCCTGACCTGCGTGAATGTAAGCCGGGAGGGGTTCGGCTGCGCCTGTGGGACTTCTCAGGGACTTTGGGCCGGGGCCGAGGGACTGTCGGCCTCAGGGGCCGGGGGACGGATTGCCCTGCACTCCGCGTGATGCGTAATCGGAAGGACCTCGTCCTGAGCGAGTCATAGAAAAGCAGGTCAGGGCAGGATTCGGCTCGCTGCCCCACCTTCACGCTCAGACACCCTGCAGAAGCCCGCTCCCGCGCACTGCGGTCGCAAGCTCGCGCATCGTGCCCCTTACCGTCCCCGGCCGCCATAATGGAGGCATGTCCTCCAGCCCACAGCAACCCGCAGCCGCGCCGAACGGTCTCTCGGACGTGGTCGCCGAGGATCTCATGCTGTACCGGGAGAAGTTCCAGCGGCGGCTGCCGGAGTCGCTGGACGAGTTGCGCGGCCCGGCACAAGGTGTCGTGGAACTGCCGCTGCACATGGCATGGTCGGGGATGACCTCGTACGACATGAGCAAGCCTCGCCAACGCATGGGCCTGTACCGCACCGTCCTGCACGAGGGCCTGCGCGACGACCTGCCCCAATACCTCAACAGGGATCTTCTCCTCCAGATGTGGCCGGTGCTGCGTAACCTCGTCGGTCGCACCGTGCGCTCCGTGTGGGAAGACACCTTCCCCGAGCTCGTCTCCCGCACCCGGGCAGCCGCGTGACGGACATGCCAGAGCTGCACACGCGGCTCCTGGCGGATGTGATCGCCCTCGGCTCGCCGTATCCCCTGGTTCTCACCGGTGGATACGCCGTGCGGGCGCACCGCCTCGTGAACCGCCCAAGCCAGGATCTCGACGTTGCCACCGAGAACCCGGCACCGATGGCCGACATCGCCGCCGCACTCCGCGCCGGCCTGGAAGCCCGCGGCTGGGAGGTGCACGCCCTGGAGACCGCCCCGCTGTCCGCCCGCTTCACTGTGACCGACCCAGCTACGGGCCAGGAATGCGAAGTGGACATCCTCAAGGAGATCTTCTGGCGGCCTGTCGCCCAGAGCCCGTACGGGCCCGTCCTCGCGGAGGAGGACGTGATCGGGACCAAGGTCCGCGCCCTTGCCGACCGCGGAGCGCCCCGCGACCTGATCGACGTGTTCGCAGCCTCCCGCCGCTGGACCAATGCCGAACTCGAGGAGTTCGGCCGCCGTCATGCCCGCGGCCGCTTCGAGCGCGAGGATCTGCAGTCGAACCTCGCGGGCGCCGAGTGGACCGATGACGAAGCCTTCACCGCCTATGGGCTCAGTGACGCCACCATCACCGCTCTCCGCTCCTGGGCCGTGGAGTGGGCCGACGACCTCGCGGCCCGCCTCCTCGAAGAGGCCGATGATCCGGACATCGACTGATCACGTCCGGATGAGATCTCGTCTGGAAACGATCAGAGCAAGAGCCAAGAAGTGAGTAGGTGGGACAGCAGTAGTTACGGGCTTGTCCCCCACCGTGCGCGCCATGCTGCAAGCACTGCGCCCCTGCCCGCCCCGTAGTCCACCGGCTCCCAGGACGTCACGGGCCAGCTGGCCAATCTCGATCAGGACATGGCGTTCTAAGTGTCCCCGCTGCGGCGCACCAGCATCGAGTTGCGCCGCCGCACGAACGGCCTCTGTTTCCTGGCGCTGTCACGACACGGTCTGAAAGAGGGGGCCGAACGGCCGGAGCAATGCCTAAGGGTTGTCCCGTAAATGATCTTTGAGTCGCCCTGGGTATGGTCAGTCGCGGTACGGGCCGCTTGCCTATCCGGCGAGGGGGAGGTTGTGCATGCGGGCGATGCCGAGCATGGCGTGGTGGACTCCGTCGCCTTTGAGTCGGCAGTCGCGGAGGATCTCTTCCAGGTCTTCATGCGGGCGAAGACGTGCTCGACTCGGGCTCGGACCTGCTTGTGGGACTTGTTGTGCGCCTCCTTCCAGTCGCCCAGTTCTTCGCCCTCGCGGCGGCGGTGTGGCATGACGAGTCCGGTGCCGGGATAGCCGCCGTCGGCGATCGTGAGTGTTCTGCTGACGGCGGCTTTGGCGCCCGATTCCTCCCAGGCCTTGCAGTCGTTGCGGTTCCCGGCGAGCGGCCGGCCGACCACGACGATCAAGCGGGTGTCGGCGTCGATGACGACCTGGTGGTTGGTGGAGTACCGGTAGTTCTTGGACTGCGCCGAGATGGCGTGGTCGCGGGTGGGGACCAGGGTGCCGTCCACGATCAGCACGGTGTCCTTGGCGAACCGCTTGCGGGGCTGGAGCGCGAGCATCGGCCCGAGATGGTCGATGATCCGATCCGCCGCCGACTTGGACACCCCGAACAGCGGCGCGAGCTGCCGCATCGTCAGGTTCGTGCGCCAGTACGCCGCGACCAGCAGTGCCCGATCCTCCAGCGGAAGGCTCCACGGCCGGCCCTTGCGGACCGCGTCCGCACCCTCCCGCCGCAGCACGGTCACCAGCTTCCCGAAGCAGCGAGGGCTCAGCCCGGCGAACGGGGCTATCCAGGACGGCTCCGACGCCGTGATCACACCAGCCACGGCGAGATCGTCTCATCTTGATCACGTCGCAGGGTCCGCCTGCCTCTGGCTGGAGACATCTCGGTCGCCCGGACGGATTCGGCATGAGAACCTCACACCCGTGGCTACGGAAACCGAGGCGGGAGAGCTCTTGCACCAGCGCGGCTGGCGGACGGCATTCACGGTCGCTGAGAGAGTGAACGCGTGGGCCGCCCTGGTGAGCGCCATCGAGCGCGGCTACGGCGACTTCATCCACGAGTACACCAACGACCTCTACTGCCGGAACTGGCTGCACGAGGCGTGGGTCCTGCTGGACGAGCACATCGTCCAGCTCTGGACCCCGCAGATCAAAGCTCTGGACGCTCGGTACAAGGCCGCGACCGTCGACGACGACGGCATAGCACTCGACCAGTTCCACAGGCTTCCTGGCCCAGACCTGTGGTGGTGGCGGCGACACCCCCGCATCCTCACCGGAGACCTCGGGCGTTCGCTTCGCTCGGTCGGCGCCATCGGCGCCGACCCGGAAACAGCCTGACCCTCAGCCTCACGTGATTACGGGACAGCCCTTAGACCCAGAACATCAGGGTGGGCGGGGGCAGAGGCTGAGGGTGGCGCGTCTCAGCCTCTGCCCGGACATACGGCCCGCAGGCGGGTGGCCCAAGCAGCCGACTACAGGTGAAGTCCGACGTGGTTCACGATGAAACGCTTCCCATCGGAGTCGAGGGCGAAGTAGATCCGTCCGACCTCGTTGGGCGACACCGCGTCCCGGACCTTGATGTGCGGCAGTCCGTCGCAGCGCTTCCCGTCGAACATGAAGTAGCGCTTGTCCCTGTCCTTGCTCAGCTTCTCGTCGCTGGGCGCGTACTTGAGTCCGTGGTTGTCGTAGAACCACTGGGTCAGCCTGGGTTTATTGCCAGGGTTGGCGTACAGGTCCATCGCGGCCTGCGCAAGAGCGATCAGCTGGTCGGTCATCTCCTGGGGATACGGATAGCGGGAATCCTTCCAGGCGCGCCCCGCTCTCGCCGTGAACACGATGTGCTCCTCCGACGCCTTGGTGAGAGCCTTGAAAGTGGGCACGGCGTCCGTTCCCAGGGCTGGGATCTCACTCCAGGCGTCGAGTACGGCTGCCTGTCCCCTCCCGCTCTTCGACAGGTCGAGGTACTGATTCTTCCAGTAATCCCGGTCCTGGCGCAGCGCCTCGGCGGTGGCGGCGTCGTCTCGCGCCTTGTCGCGTTCCTCCATGCAGCTTTGTGCCATGACCTCCCAGGACCTGGCGTCCTCTTCGAGTTGCCGTACGCGGTTTTGCATAGCTTCGAGTTCGGCGGTGGTGTGCTGGTCCCTGAGCGGGCAGGTGGCCTGTCTGAGCGGTGCTGCTACCGCTTCCGGGGGAGCACCTTCGCTCAGCGTGCATGTCGACGCTGAGCGTTCCGCGTCGACTGCGGCGGCTCCTCCCCGCTCAGCGTGGCGAGCACGAGGCTGCGCTGTCCTCGGAAGCTGCGGATGACCTGCTGGCGGACGAGGTCAGTACTCGTTCCGGTGGTGCCGATCTGGCCCGTCTCCACCAGGCGTGTGAACAGCGTGTTGTCCAGGTAGGCCGGAACGTTCTTGTAGCCGAACCGGAGGGCACCGCCCCGTCCGTCCTTCAATCGGCCGTCTTGGCACAGCGATTCGAACTGCCGACGGGAGAAGTACATCCCGTGAATCATCTCCGTCGTGTGCGGCAGCACGGAACGCGGATGACAGAGCTTGATCCAGCTCGGACCCCGGCGCCTGACGTTCAGAAGCTCACGGTCGCCTAGGGTGTAAGCAGACCGCCAGTCACTCGGCTCGCAGGTCGCGGGGTCTTCACCGGCCGCTAGCCGTTCGGTAAGCACGCGATGCCGTTCGTGGATGGTGGACTCCCGATGCACGAACATCAGTGCACGCCGCGTCCGCACTCCTTGCATAGAGCCGAGAGAGTGGCTGCGGGCAGCGGGACTTTCCTGGGACTTCCGGCTGCATCAACGGGCAAGAGCGTGTAACAACTCAAAGGCCATTACTGCAAGTCAGCGACCCGCGACCGCCCATTGCAGCAGGTCACGGCGCTAGCGGGTCTCTTCCGGGACATCTGACCGTCCCGCGCAGGACGCCGCCGCACCCCGTCCGACCACGGGGTGCGGCGGCGTCCGCGCTTCCGCTCCGGGGCGCGCCCGCGGTACTCGCTGGACGACTCCGGGGGCCGGGGCGGGGGTGGAGGGCCGCCGTTCGGGTGAGGGGTGGTCGGGGCCGGTCCCGGGCGGAAAGCCGGGGATGTGGAGGCCTCGGGCACGCTGAGTGAGCGTGCGGATCGATGCGAAGTGGCAGCCTGCTGTCCCTCTGGCCACACTGAAACCGGTGGTTCCTGGCCAAAAGGGACCCATCTGGCCGTTGGCGATCCACACGTCCTCAGGAGATCGAATGGTGGAGCAGTCCTCGGAGGTCCCCATATCGGGGCCGGACGAACCTGCCGTCACCCTGAGCGACACCGGGCCGGCCGTGAAGGACACCGAGAGGAGACTCGCGGCGACGCTGGCCGAGGTGACCGGCGCCGACGACGTCCCGGCCGAGAGCCACTTCTTCACCGATCTCGGCGCCAACTCCCTGGTCATGGCGCAGTTCTGCGCGCGGCTCAGGAAGAATCCGGATCTGCCCTCCCCCTCGATGCGGGACATCTACCGGCATCCCACGATCCGCGGCCTGACGGCGGCTCTCCTGGCGGCCGCTCCGGCGTCCCCTCCCGCCGCCCCCGACCCCTCGGCAAAGGCCCCGGCGGAACCGGCTCCGGTGACCCGCACCAGCCGGCGGGCCCACCTGCTGTGCGGAACGCTCCAGCTGTCGGTCTTCCTCGTCTACTCCCTCGTCTCCGGGTTCGTCACCGCCGCGGGATACGAGTGGATCGCCGCCGGCGCGGACCCGCTCGACATCTACCTGCGGTCGCTGGTGTTCGGCAGCGGCGGCTTCCTCGCCCTGTGCGCCTTTCCCGTCGTGGCGAAATGGCTGCTGGTCGGCCGCTGGAAACCGGGCGAGTTCCCCGTCTGGGGCCTGGCCTATCTGCGCTTCTGGCTGGTCAAGGTCCTGCTGCACGCGAATCCGATGGTGTTCCTCGTCGGAACCCCGCTGTACGTGCTGTATCTCCGCGCCCTGGGCGCGCGGATCGGGAAGGGCGTCACGATCCTCTCCCGCTCCGTCCCGGTCTGCACCGACCTGCTGACGATCGGCGCCGGGACGGTGATCCGCAAGGACGCGTACGTCCTGGGCTACCGGGCCTACGCGGGCCGCATCCAGACCGGCCGGGTCACGCTCGGCCGGGACGTGTACGTCGGCGAGAAGACCGTCCTGGACATCGACACCTCGATGGGCGACGGCGCCCAGCTGGGCCACTCCTCCGCGTTGCACCGCGGCCAGGCGGTCCCGGACGGCGAGCGCTGGCACGGGTCCCCGGCGGAGCCCGCGCGGGTCGACTACCTCCGGGTCGAGCCGGCCCGGTGCGGCACCGCGCGCCGGACCTGGTTCGGCCTGGTCACGCTGGTGCAGCTGGTCGGCGTGTACGTTCCGGTCGCCGTCGGCGGGGTGTACATGGTGTTCACGGGGATACCGGCGATCGGCAAGCGGCTCGATCCGCAGACGGCCGTACTGACCCGGTCCGCACTCGTCCCCGACGCGCTGGGCGTCTCGCTCGCCCTGTTCTGCGGCTTCCTCGCCCTGGGGCTCGTCGCGCTGTACGTCGTTCCGCGGCTGCTGCACCTGCTGGTCAAGCCCGACCGGGTCTATCCGCTCTACGGGTTCCACTACGCGCTGCACCGGCTGGCGGCCCGCCTGACGAACATCAAGTTCTTCGCATGGCTGTGCGGGGACAGCTCGTACATCGTGCACTATCTCCGCGGCCTCGGTTACGATCTGTCACGGGTCGAGCAGACCGGTTCGAACTTCGGCACCGAGGTGCAGCACGAGACGCCCTTCCTGGTCTCCGTCGGCACCGGCACGATGGTGGCCGACGGGCTCTCCGTCATCAACGCCGAGTACTCCAGTACGTCGTTCCGGCTGTCCCGGGTGTCGATCGGGCCGCGCAACTTCCTGGGCAACAACATCGCCTATCCGGTGGGCGGCAGGACGGGCGAGAACTGCCTGCTGGCGACGAAGGTGATGGTCCCCCTCGACGGCGAGGTCCGGACCGGGGTGGGGCTGCTCGGTTCGCCGTGCTTCGAGATCCCGCGCTCGGTGGAGCGGGACGCCCGGTTCGACCATCTCAGGACGGGCGACGAGCTGCGCGGCCATCTCGCCGCGAAGAACCGCTACAACCTCCGCACGATGGCCCTGATGCTCTTCCTGCGCTGGCTGCACGTCTTCGCGGTCACCCTGTTCGCCCTCGTCTCCGTGGATCTGTACGGGGTGCTCGGGGACGTGGTGATCGGCGCGTATCTGGCGCTGCTGCTCGCCTTCTCCACCGCGTACTACGTGCTCCTGGAGCGCTGCCTGATGTCGTTCCGCAGGATGCGCCCGCTGCTGTGCTCCATCTACGACCGCGACTTCTGGCTGCACGAGCGGATGTGGAAGATTCCCTCGCACTTCCTCAACGTCTACAACGGCACCCCCTTCAAGAGCCTCGTCTGGCGCCTGATGGGCGTGCGCATCGGACGCCGGGTGTTCGACGACGGGTGCTTCATCACCGAACGGACGCTCACCACCATCGGCGACGAGTGCACCCTCAACGCCGGGAGCAAGATCCAGTGCCACTCGCAGGAGGACGGCACCTTCAAGTCCGACGGCACCACGCTCGGCGCCGGCTGCACGCTGGGCGTCGCCGCCCATGTGCACTACGGCGTGACCATGGGCGACGGCTCGGTGCTGGCACCCGATTCCTTCCTCATGAAAGGCGAGGAAGTCCCCCCGAACGCGCAGTGGGGCGGCAATCCGGCCGTGGACATGCCCGAGGCCGGCGGATCCGGCCGGGCCGTGGAGACGACCGACGCCCCTGCGGCTGCCACGAGTTGAGGAAGGCCATCCGATGGACACGCGCGTGGAGACGGACCGGGAGTTCTGGAGCCGGGTGCTGACCGCCGGCGGCGGCACCGCCGTGCCCCGGTGGGCGGAGGAGCCGGTCCCCGGAGCGGCCGAGCAGGAGACCGCGGTCCCGGACGAGGTCGCGGCCCAGGTGCGCAGACTGGTGCGCCGGTCGGGGCTGCCGCTCAGCGCGGTGCTGCTGGCGGCGCACGCCAAGGTGCTGGCGGCGCTGTCCGGCGAGCCGGAGGTGGTGACGGGGTACACCGCGGGGGTGCGCGGCGAGCCACTGCCGTGCCGCCTGACCGTGCCCCCGGGGTCCTGGCGGGCGCTGGTGTCGGCCGCCGAGCGCGCCGAGGCGGCGGTGCTGGCCCACCGGGAGTTCCCGGTGGCGAAGCTGGCCCGGGAACTGGGGGTGACCGAGCCGTCGTACCAGGTCGTGTTCGGGCCCATGGGCGCCGAGGAGGCGCACGCCGAGGACGGGGTCCTGCACGTGCGCTGGTGCGACCGGGGCGGACGGCTGCTGCTGCGCCTGCGGTACCGCACGGACGTGCTGGACGCCGGGAGCGCGGAGCGGATCGGCGGCTACCACCTGAGGGCGCTGCGGCTGCTGGCGGCCGATCCGGACGCCGGGCACGCGCAGCAGAGTCTGCTGTCGGCCGAGGAGGTGCGCGAGCAGCTGGAGGGGCTGGCGGGTCCCCGCCGGCCGCTGCCGGACGCCCGCGCGCACGAGCTGTTCGAGCGCCGGGTACGGGAGCGGCCGCAGGCGGTGGCCGCGGTGCACGGCGAGCGGGAGTGGACGTACGCGGAACTGAACGCGCGCGCCAACCGGCTGGCCCGGGCGCTGCTGGCCCGGGGTCTCGGCCGGGAGGACGTGGTCGCCGTCGTCACCGAACGGAACCTCGACTGGCTGGCGGCGACGCTGGCGGTGTTCAAGGCGGGCGGGGTGTACCTGCCCATCGAGCCGCACTTCCCGGCCGGCCGAATCGCGGCAACGTTGTCGCGGGCGGGGTGCCGGCTGGTCCTCACCGAGTCCGGCAGCACCCGGACCCTGGACCAGGCGCTGGCCGACGTACCGGGGGCCGAGAAGCTGCTGGTCGGGACGGCGTACGCGGAACCGCACGCCGACGGAGACCTCGGGGTGCGGGTCGATGCCGGTCAGCTGGCCTACATCTACTTCACCTCCGGTTCCACCGGCGAGCCGAAGGGGGCGATGTGCGAGCACGCGGGCCTGCTCAACCACCTCCACGCCAAGATCGAGGACCTGGGGATCGGCGAGGGGTCCGTGGTGGCGCAGACGGCCCCGCAGTGCTTCGACATCTCGCTCTGGCAGCTGCTCTCCGCGCTGCTGGTCGGCGGGCGGACCCTGCTGGTCGGCCAGGACGTGGTCGTGGACGTGGAGCGGTTCCTCGACACGCTGGTGCGCGGGCGGGTCACCGTGACCCAGGTCGTGCCCTCCTACCTGGAGGTCGTGGTCTCGTACCTGGAACGGCACCCCCGCGCCCTGCCGGACCTGCGCTGGGTGTCGGTGACCGGCGAGGCGCTGAAGCGGGAGCTGGTCCAGCGCTGGTTCGCGCTCCAGCCGGACATCCGGCTGCTGAACGCCTACGGGCTGACGGAGACCTCCGACGACACCAACCACGAGGTCCTGGACGGCGTGCCCGACCGGGTCCTGCTGGGGCGGGCGGTGAACAACGTGCACGTCTACGTCGTGGACGAGCAGCTGTCCCTGGTGCCGCTGGGCGCCCCGGGACTGATCGCGTTCTCCGGTGTCTGTGTGGGCCGGGGGTACGTCAACGATCCCGAGCGGACCCGGGAGGCCTACCGGACGGACCCGTACCGGCCCGGGGAGCGGCTCTACCTGGGCGGTGACTGGGGCCGCTGGCACCCCGGCGGCAAGCTGGAGTTCCTCGGCCGCCGGGACAGCCAGGTCAAGATCCGCGGGTTCCGGATCGAGATCGGCGAGATCGAGAACACCCTGCTGCGGGTCGACGGGGTCCGGGACGGTGCCGTGGTCGTGGTCGAGCGGGGCGGGAACACACAGCTGATCGCCTTCCACACCGGCCGGCGGCACGAGCCGGAGGCGCTGCGCGAGGCGCTCGCGGCGGCGCTGCCCGCCTACATGGTCCCGGCCGCCTTCCACTGGCGGGAGAGCCTCCCGCTGACCGCCAACGGCAAGACCGACCGGAAGGCCCTGACCGCCGAGGCCCTTCGGGCGGCGCCGGACACCGAGACGGACGGCCCGGAGCGGGAGGCGCTCAGCCCGGCCGAACGGCGGCTGGCGGCGGCCTGGGCGGAGCTGCTGGGCGTGCCCGAGCACCGGATCGGCCGCACGGACCACTTCTTCGACTCCGGGGGCACCTCCCTGACCGCGGTCAAGCTCAGCATCGCGCTGGACCGGGCGGTCTCGCTGAAGGACATCACCCGGCATCCGGTCCTCGCCGACCTGGCCGCCCTCCTCGACGGCGGCGCCCGGCGGCGCCCGGAGCTGCTCCAGCCCCTGTCGGAGGCGGGCGGTGCGGCGGAGGGCGCGCTGGTGTGCTTCCCCTACGCGGGCGGCAACGCGGTCAACTACCGGCCGATGGCGGCGGAGCTGGCCGGCAGCGGTCCGGCGGTCCTCGCGGTGGACCTGCCCGGGCACGACCTGGCGGCCCACCGGGAACCGTTCGCGTCCATCGAGGACGTCGCCGAGGAGGTCACCGCCGAGATCACCGCGCGCGGTCTGACCCGGGTCATGCTGTGGGGCCACTCCTCGGGCGCCGCGCCGGCCCTGGAGACGGCCCGCAGGCTCCAGGAACGGGGCGTGCGGGTGACGCGGGTGTTCCTCGGCGCGCAGCTCCTCGGCACCGCCGCCGAGCGGAACGCCGCCGTCGCCGAGCTGACGCGCCGGAGCGACGCGGAGATCGCGGCACGGCTGACCGAGGACAGCGGCTACACCGAACTGTCCGAACTGAACGAGCGGCACGCCGAGCACATCGGTGCCGCCTACCGGCACGACTGCGTGTCCGCGCACCGCTACTTCGCGGCGGCCCTGGAGTCCCCGCCGCCGGTGCGGCTGTCCGTACCGGTCTCGGTGGTCGTCGCCGCCGACGACCCGCACACGGCGGGCCACGCCGACCGCCACCGCGACTGGCTGCTCCTGGCCGAGCACGTCGATCTGCACGAACTGGCCGACGGGGGCCACTACTTCCTGCGCACCCGGCCGGCCGAGGCGGCGCGGGCCGTGCTGAGCGCGGCCGTCCCGCTGGCCTCCACCTGAGACCCGTACGAACCACCGACACGGCGACCGAAAGGAACCCGAGATGCCGTCCTCATCCCTGGCAGCACCGCTCGATGTGGAGCTGCGGCCGGACAGGCCCGCGATGCTGCGCGTCGATCCACCGCAGGACGCCGCGGCGTGGGCGGCCGAGTACCGCGAGGCCCTGCGGGCGCAGGTCACCGAGCACGGGGCGCTGCTCGTCCGCGGCCTCGGCCTGAAGGACGCGGACCAGGTCGGTGCCGTCTTCGCCCGGCTGGCCGGTGAACTCCTGCCGGAGCGGGAGGCGTTCGCCCCGCGGGAGGCGCTCGGGGCGGGGCTGTACTCCTCCACGCCCTGGCCGGACAACCAGCCGATGTGCATGCACCACGAGCTGAGTTACCCGCTCCAGGTGCCCGGCCTGCTGCTGTTCGCGTGTCTGACCGCTCCCGAGGAGGGCGGGGCGACGGCGGTGGCCGACGCCGCGGAGGTCCTCGACGCGCTGCCCGCCGAGCTGACGGAACGCTTCGAGCAGGAGGGCTGGCTGCTGACCCGCACCTACCAGGACGAGATCGGGGCGTCGCCGGCCGAGTCCTTCGGCACCGACGACCGGGACGCGATCGAGCGCTACTGCCGCGCGAACGCCATCGACATCCGCCGGCAGGGCGACGGCCCCCTGCGCACCGAGCAGCGCCGCTGCGCCGTCGTACGGCACCCGCTCACCGGCCGGCGGTGCTGGTTCAACCAGATCGCCTTCCTCAACGAGTGGACGCTGGCCCCCGAGGTGCGCGAGTACCTGGTGGACGAGTACGGCGCCGACGGGCTGCCGTTCAACACCCGGTACGGCGACGGCGGTGCGATCCCCGAGGACGTCGTCCAGCGGATCAACACCGTCTACGAGGAGCACACCCGGCGCGAACCCTGGCAGGCCGGTGACCTGATGCTGGTGGACAACATCGGCACCGCGCACAGCAGGGAGCCCTTCACCGGGGAGCGGCGGGTCCTGGTCGGCATGGCGGAGCCACGGCGCCTGGCCGACTCCTGCCCGGCGGGGGAGGCGAGCGGGCGATGACCCATCTGCTGTCGACCACCCCCGAGCCGGCCACGCCCGGGCCCGCGTCGCCGCCCACCTTCGCGGTGATCTCCGGCAAGCAGGTGCGGCAGACCCTCGGCGGGCGCGAGAAGGAACTGGTGGAACTGGTCGAGGCGACCTACCGGCTGCACGGCGCCGGGGACTCGGTCAACCCGCCCTCGTACTTCCTGCGTTTCCCCGACCGGCCGTCCTCGCGGATCATCGCGCTGCCCGCCTCACTCGGCGGCACCACGCAGGTGGACGGCCTGAAGTGGATCTCCAGCTTCCCCGACAACGTGCGCGCCGGGCTCCCCCGGGCCTCCGCCGTCCTGATCCTGAACGACCACGACACCGGTTACCCCTTCGCCTGCCTGGAGAGTTCCGTCATCAGCGCGACCAGGACGGCGGCCTCCGCCGCGCTGGCCGCCGACTGGCTCAGCCGCACCCGGACCCGGCCCCGCCGGGTCGGCTTCTTCGGCACGGGCCTGATCGCCCGGTACATCCACACCTTCCTGGCCGGCACCGGCTGGACCTTCGACGCGATCGGCCTGCACGACCTGTCCGCCGACAGCACCGACGGCTTCCGCGGCTATCTGCGCCAGTCCGGCGCCACCGGGCAGGTCACCGTCCACGACAGCGCCGAGGACCTGATCTGCTCCAGCGACCTCGTGGTCTTCGCCACCATCGCCGGCCGGCCGCACGTCACGGCCCCGGGCTGGTTCGAGCACAACCCCCTGGTCCTGCACGTGTCGCTGCGCGACCTCGCCCCCGAGATCCTGCTTGGCGCGGCCAACTTCGTGGACGACGTCGACCACTGCCTGCAGGCCGACACCTCCCCGCACCTGGTCGAGCAGCGCACCGGGAACCGCGACTTCCTCAACGGCACCCTCTACGACGTGATGCTCGGCCGGGCCGCCCCTCCCCACGACCAGCCAGTGATCTTCTCCCCCTTCGGCCTCGGCGTCCTCGACCTGGCCGTCGGCAAGTACGTCTACGACCAAGTGGCCCGGGCGGGAGAACTCCGCCTCATCGACGACTTCTTCCACGACCTGCGCCGGTACGGCTGAGGCGGTTGCCCTCGGCCCTGGCACCAGGAGGCTGCCGTGCCCGTCATATCCGCTCCCCACGACTTCAACGAAGGAAGTCTCTTCGTCGATCTAGAGCCGGTTTTCGGACACCGCCTCTACCTCAAGTGCGAGGGCTTCAACTTCGCCGGTTCCATCAAGTTGAAGGCCGCGAACGAGATGGTCGAGGGCGCCGAGCGGGACGGCAGCCTGACGCCGGACTCCATCCTCGTGGAGTCCTCGTCCGGAAACCTCGGCGTCGCGCTCAGCATGATCGCGGCGAGCAAGGGCTACCGGTTCCTGTGCGTGACCGACTCCCGGTGCAACCTGTCGACCAAGCTGCTGATGGAAGCCCTGGGCAGCCACGTGCACGTGGTGACCGACCTGGACGCCAACGGGGGCTTCCTGGGGACGCGGCTGGAGTACGTCCGCGCGCTGTGCGCGTCCGACGACCGGTACGTGTGGCTGAGCCAGTACACCAACGCGGGGAACTGGCGGGCCCACTTCCGTACGACGGCTCCGGAGATCGCCGGCCACTTCCCGCACCTGGACGTGCTGTTCGTCGGGACGGGCACCGCGGGCACGCTGATGGGCTGCGCCCGCTACTTCCGCGAGTGGCACCGGCCGGTGCGGATCGTCGCCGTGGACAGCGTGGGCTCGGTGGCCTTCGGCGGTACGCCCGGCCGCCGGATGATCCCCGGCCTGGGCATGAGCATGCGTCCCCCGCTGCTCGACGAGTCGTACGTGGACGAGGTGGTCCGGGTGGAGGAGGCGGACACCATCCGCACCTGTCACCGCATGGCCCGCCGCGGTTTCCTGTTCGGCGGCTCCACGGGAACGGTGGTCAGCGCCGCGACGGACTGGCTGGCCCGGCACGGCACCCGCGGCCTCACCGCGGTGGCCATCGCCCCCGACCTCGGCGAGCGCTACCTCGACACCATCTACCAGACCAACTGGCTGCAGGACCTCTACGGCGAACACCTGCTCGACTCCGCCGAGGCCAGCGCGTGGCAGGAGGACTCCGCGTCCCGGGGCCCGGGGGACCGCCGCAGACGGTGACGGCACCGGCCGGGGCTCACCCGACCGGTGCCGGGGTGCGGGCCCGCCACGGGATCCGGAACGCGGTGGCCGTGACGATCAGGGCCGAGGCCGCCACCGTGGCCATGCCCACGGTCAGATCGGCCGCGCCGGCCACGAAACCGATCAGGGCGGGGCCGGCCAGCAGGCCCGTGGTGCCCATCGCGGCGACCAGGGCCAGCGCGTCCGGGCCGTGGCCGGCGGCCGCCACGTACACGCACGGGGTGACGGCGGCCGCGCCGAGGCCGACACAGGCGAAACCGAGCAGCGTGGGGACCACTCCCCCGGCGAGCAGTGCGAGGGCCAGGCCGACGGCGGCCACCGCGCTGCCCGCGCGCACCACGCGCCCGTCGCCCCAGCGGGTGCGCCAGCGGTCCGCGCACAGCCGGGCCAGCAGCATCATCACGGAGACGACCGCGATACCCAGCGGTGCGATAGTCGCGGACGCCTTGACGACGTCCTTCAGGTAGAGCGTCGACCAGTCGTTCATGGCGCCCTCGGTGATCGTGCCGAAGGCCATCGCACAGCCCATGAGAAGGGTCGTGCCGGAGGGCAGGCCGCGCCGGGTGCGCCGCTTCGGCTCGCCCGTACCGGCGGGACGCGCCTCCTCGTGCGGCAGCAGGCCCGGGCGGGCGCCGGCGAGCAGGAGCAGCAACAGGACACCGGCGACGGCGAAGTGGGCCGGGATGGCCCCGGTCACGGTGGTGGCGCCGGAGGCCAGCAGGGCGGCGGCGAGCAGCCCGCCGCTGAAGGTGGCGTGCAGCTGGGACATGGCCGTACGCCCGTGGACGCTCTCCAGCGCGGCGCCCTGCGCGTTCATGGCGACGTTGAGACAGCCGACCGCGACTCCGTCGGCGCACACCACGAGCAGCGCCGACGGGTAGTCCGGTACGACGGCCAGCGCGGCCAGGACGACGATCAGGGCGGCGGCGGAGGCGAGGGACAGCAGCCGGGAGCCGAACCGCCGCATCAGGGCGGCGACCAGCGGGAAGGAGGCCGCCGCTCCGGCCCCGCAGGCCATCAGCAGCAGACCCACCTCGCCGGCGCCCAGGTCCAGCCGGGTCTTCAGCGCGGGCAGCCGGGAGACCCAGGTGCCGTACTGGAAGCCGAGGAAGCAGAACAGTGCCGCGATCGACCACTTGGCGCGCCGGAAGGAGGGTACGGGCATCAGCTCGCCCTCCGCCGGGCGGCGACCGGTGCCGACATGTACACCGCGCCGCTGCCGTAGCCGGCCGGCACCCGCGCCTCGTGGTGGGGGCGGTAGCCGTTGGCCCGCCAGAAGCGCTCCCTGCCGGCGATCGCGATCAGCGACATGGTCGCGAAGCCCCGGGTGCGGGCCACGTCCCCGAGGTGCCGGGCCAGGCGGGTGCCCAGGCCCCGGCGCCGCAGGGGCGCGCTGACGACCAGGTCGTGCAGGTGGAGGTTGGTGGTGTGGTGGGCGACCTGTTCCGGGCGGGCGGGGTCGGGGCAGTGGAACCGCCGGTAGGGCAGGGCGAGGACATAGCCCGCGATCCGGCCGTCGAGGTCGAGGACGAAGCTGGTGCCCGCCGAGGCCCGGGACCGCAGGCCGGCCTCTCCCTCGGTCAGCGGGGTCCCCGCGTACGCCCCGGCCTCCAGGGCCGCGACCTGGGGCCAGTCGGCCTCGGTGATGCCCCGTATGAGGCCTGTCATGTCAGTGCTGTCCTTCCCGGGTGTCCTTCCCGGCCGCGCGTGCACACGCACGGCAGCGGGCGGATGCCGTTGAATCCCTGGGTCGTGTAACTGGTGGCGTAGGCACCGGCGGAGAGGATCCACACCGGGTCGCCGGAGCGGACGGACCGGGGCACCCGCACCGGGTACCGGCCGCCGCCGTAGGCGTCGTCGCTGTCGCAGGTGGGGCCGGCGACGATCGCGGGGACGTACTCCTCCGTCTCCCGGCCGGGGAAGACCAGCGGGTGGGTCACCTGGTCCATCTCGTACAGACCGTTGAATTTGCCGACGCTCAGGTACAGCCAGCGGGTACGCCCGCCGCCCGGCTGCGCCCGTTCGGTCAGCCGGACCACACGGGCGCGGATCACTCCGTGATCGGCGACCAGGTGACGGCCCGGCTCCAGCACGAAGTCGAGGGGGGCGGCGGCCGACGCGTTCAGGCGTTCCATGCCCTCGCGGAGCACGGTGAGGATCTTGTCGAGGGGCGGTTCGAGAGGGGTGCCGTGCCGGTCCTGGTAACCGAGCGCGGGCAGCCCGCCGCCGAGGTTCACATGGTCGGGTACGATCCCCCGCCCGGCCAGCGCCGTCAGCGTCCCGGCGAGCGTGTCGAGGGCCTGCTGCCAGGCCTCGCCGGTCATCTGCTGCGAGCCGACGTGCACGGACAGGCCCGCCGGGGCGAGGCCGGCCGCGCGGGCCGCGTCCAGCACGCGGACGGCGTCGTCGGGTGCGCAGCCGAACTTGCGGTTCAGGCCCCACAGCGCGCCCTCCCCGCTGGTGGCCAGGCGGCAGAAGACCCGGGCGCGGGGCGCGTGCGCGGCGATGGCGGTGACGTCCTCGACGCTGTCGGTGGCGAAGGTGCGGACACCCAGGCGGTGGGCCTCGGCGATGTCGTGGTCCGACTTGACGGTGTTGCCGTAGTGGATGTGGTCGGGGTGGGCACCGGCGCGCAGGGCTTGCTCGATCTCGGCGGGGCTCGCCGCGTCGAATCCCGCTCCGCGCTCGGCCAGGCAGTGCAGGACCTCGTCGACGGGGCAGGCCTTGAGGGCGAAGCGGATGCGGGTTCCGGGCAGCTCGCTGAGCAGGGTGTCGTACTGGTGCTCTATGCCGGTGAGGTCGTAGACGACGCGGTCGGTGGCATGCCCCGTCGGTGCGCTCATGACCGGGCTGCCTTGATCAGTTCCGGCCAGGACTCGGTCAGGTGGGCGAAGTCCTCGATGTCCCTCTCCGCTCGGTCCAGCAGCTCGGCGCGTTCCGGGGCGAGTTGTGCCGCGAAGGACGCGTAGCGCCCGCCCAGTTTGCGGTACGCCGTGTCGATCCGGTCCAGTCGCCAGATGTTCTCGGCGCGGTCCAGGCCGGTGCTCTCCCGGAGGATCTCCACGATCCGGTCGGGCCGGACCCGCTGCCGGGCGTCCAGCAGCCCGGCGCCCTCGGCGGCCATCCGGTCGTAGACGTGGTGGAAGTACAGCATCGACAGCAGGAACTTCACGAACCGTCGCTGGTAGGCCGGGAAGCCGGTGTCGGTGCGGCGTTCGGGGGTGTGGAAGTTCTCGATGTGGCGGTTGTGGAGGATGCCGGGCAGGCCCGCGTCGTGGACGAGGTGGAGGAGGAAGTAGTCGCTGCCGATGGTGTCGGTGGCCGGCGGGAGCGGGATCCGTTCGTACACCGCGCGGTCGAAGGCGATGTTGCACATGTCGACGCGCATCGGGTCGACCACGGTGAGGGTCGAGTGGTCCCCGGTGAAGGGTGCGGTGCCCGCTCCGGTGAACGACTCCTCGACCAGGGCGCGCTTGCGGTCCTCGGGCCAGTCGGCGCGGGCCCAGAGGCTGACCACGTCGTGGTGGACCCCTTCGTCCAGGCGCCGTATCTCCCCGATGTCCACGGAGAGTTCGCCGATGAAGGAGGCTCCCGCGAGGGAGACCGGGCGGTGGGCCAGTGCCGGGGGGAGGTCGGTGCGGGTGACGGCGGCCGAGGCCTCGGCGGCGGGCCGGCCGAGCCACGGCAGCTCGTGGTGGACGGGGAACACCGGGCGTCCGGCGTGGAGTTGGTAGGTGCTGTCGGAGTCGCGGCGGTGCACCGAGTCGCAGCCGAGGGCGGCGGCCAGCAGGAAGGCGCGGTTGGTGCAGGCGCCGTAGGAGACGGCGGGCGGGAGCATGAGGTGCAGCAGGCGCTCGGGGTCGGGCAGGCCCGCCTTCCGGATGGCCCGGCGCAGGAAGTCCCGCTGGGCTTCCTCGTCGAGGTGATGGACGGTCACGCCCCGGTGTGCGGGCAGGGCGGCGATCGCGCGGGTGTGCCCGGCCCGGGCGGCGGCGTCGGCGGAGTCCAGGATCAGCAGCTGGACATCGGCGCCTAAGTGCCCGGCGGCGTACGCGGCTTCGGCGTGCAGGGCGGTGATGGTGGCGGAGCAGGCCCGGTTGGTGGGCAGGGTGAGGCAGACGCGGTTCACCGGGCACCTTCCGCGGCGGCCCAGGAGTCGAGGCCGAGCAGCCTGCGCCCCAGGGCGTTCAGTTCGGCGGGGCCGTAGCGCAGGGCTTCGGGCGTGCGGGCGTCGCCGAGGAGGGTGGCGTTCCAGTCGGGGGTGGCGAGGGTGCGCCAGGAGTCCACGCGGGAGTCGCGCAGGGCCGTGTGCTCCTCCAGCGCGGGCATCATCGACAGGTACTGGACGGCTCGGACAGCGTTGTCGGAGAGGTTGGGTGCCACGCCGTGCGCGAGCAGTCCGTTGAAGATCAGCAGGTCGCCGGCCTGGAGGTCGGGGCGGATCACCGGGAACTCGGCGCGGTCGACGGCGGGCCGGACCGGGTCGCGGCCGGGCGGCTGGGCGACGCGCCACTCCTCGAAGCGGCGGAAGAGTTCGGGTGCGCACTGGAAGCCGCCGAGTTCGGGGCGGGTGTCGGTGAGCGCGATGATGCCCTGGACGCGCTGCGGCAGCACGGCGAGGGTGGTGTCGACGTCCCAGTGCAGCTCGATGTCGAAGCCCTCGTCGGTGGGTTCGATCAGCGAGCGGGAACGGGTGCGGACGTTGGGCGGGTTGAGGTTGAGGCGGTCCAGGGTGACCCACAGTTCGGGGCTGTCCCAGACGTCCACGAAGGCGTCGTGGACGCGCTGCGTCTGCCGGCTGTCCCACAGGAGCTGGTGGTGGTAGGCCTCGACGAAGCCGTAGATGTAGAGGTGCCGGTCGAGTTCGGAGCGGAACTCGGGTTCCTCGTACCAGGTGTCGGGGCGGTCGGGGTCGAGTCCCTGGAACTCCCAGGCGAAGTCCAGCAGGGCCTTGGCCTCGCCGGGGGCGATGGCCTCGCGTACGACGACGTAGCCGTACGTCTGCCAGAAGGTGAAGTCCTCTTCGGTCAGGACCCTGAGCGGCTGGCTCTTCTCGAGGTCGCGCAGGGGGGTCGGGGCGAGGTAGGTCTCGCCGTCGGCGCTGAAGTAGGGGCGGGCGGTCGCCGCGCGGTGGAGGTGGGGGTGGGGCGTCTGCATGCGATTCCTCTGGAACTGGAACACGAGGTCCGGTCGAGGTCCGGGAAAAGAGCAAGATCGAGCGGGCCGCCCGCACCCGCGGGCGGCCGGTGGACCCGTGGGGTCAGCCCGCGACGACGGCCTCGGCCGCCGCCACCCCGCACACGCGGGCGGCGCCGTAGGTGGCGATGTGCAGGGCGCCGCGCGGCGGGGCCTGCGGCAGGCCCATCTCGACCACGACGGTGTCGGGCCGGGCGGCGAGCAGGGCGGAGAGCGCGGAGCGCATCCAGTCGTGCCGGTGCTCGTCGCGGACGACGGCGACGATCCGGCGCCCGCCGGCCGCGGCGAGGACGGCGGCACCGGCGCCCTCGCCGGTGAAGGAGCCGGAGGCGCTGCCGGGCAGCAGCCTTTCCAGCTCGGCGGCGACACCCCAGGGGGTCTGGTCGCCGACGGCGATGTTCGGGGCCGGGTTGAACTGGGCGACGTACAGCGGTTCGGTGACCGGTGCGGCGGCGCCCGCGCGGGTCACGGTCAGCGCGCGGCGGGCCGCGACCAGGCCGATCTCCGGGTCGGCCGGGGTCCTCGCCGCGTCGCCGCGGGCCGCGGCGGTCCAGGCGGCCAGGTCACGCACGCGGGCCGCGGCGTCGGCGAGCCGTTCCTCGGGCAGTTCCCCGGAGCGTACGGCGGCCACGAGGGCGTCCCGGAGCTTCAGCACGGTGCCCTCGTCGCACAGTCCGCCGCCCACGCAGATGGCGTCGGCGCCGGCCGCGATGGCGAGGACCACGCCGTGCTCCAGGCCGTAGGTGCCGGAGATCGCGCGCATCTCCATGCCGTCGGTGACGATCAGGCCCTGGTAGCCGAGTTCGCCGCGCAGCAGTTCGGTGAGGACGCGCCGGGACAGGGTGCCGGGGCGGTCCGGGTCGAGGGCCGGGACGAGGATGTGCGCGCTCATGACGGCCCGGGTGCCGGCGGCGATCGCCGCGCGGAAGGGGGGCAGTTCGCGCTCGTAGAGGGTGTCGGCGTCGACGTCGATGCGGGGTACGGCGTGGTGGGAGTCGACGTTGGTGTCCCCGTGCCCGGGGAAGTGCTTGGTGCAGGCGGCGACGCCGGTGGACTGCAGGCCCTCCACCCAGGCGGCGGTGTGCCGGGCGACCAGGTCGGGGCTCGCGCCGAAGGAGCGGACGCCGATCACGGGGTTGTCCGGGTTGGCGTTGACGTCGGCGGAGGGTGCCCAGTCGAAGGTGACCCCGCAGGCGGCCAGGCGCCGGCCCAGCTCGCGGGAGACGGCCCGGGTGAGGTCGGGGTCGTCCACGGCGCCGAGGGCGTGGTTGCCGGGGAAGGAGGAGCCGGTGCGCACGTCGAGGCGGGTGACGTCGCCGCTCTCCTCGTCGATGGCGACCAGCAGGTCCTCGCGTTCGGCGCGCAGCTGCGTGGTGAGCGCGGTGACCTGGTCCTCGCTGACGACGTTGCGGCCGAACAGGGCGACGGAGGCGAGGCCCTCGCCGAGGCGGCGGCGCACCCAGTCGGGCGCGGTGGTGCCGTCGAATCCAGGCTGCAGTACGGCGAGGGCGTTCCGGGTGAGGGTGTCAGGGCCGGTGGCGATGGTGGTCATCGGGCGTCATCCCTTCACGGCGCCGTCGGTCAGACCGCTGACAGCCTTGCGTTGCAGGAAGATGAAGAGGATCAGGATGGGCAGCGCGAACAGGGACGAGGCGGCCATGGTGGCGCCCCAGTCGTCGCCGAAGGCGGTCTGGAACTGGGACAGCCACAGCGGCAGGGTCTGCTTCTCGACGTCCTTGTTGAGGATCAGGACGAGCGGGAACTCGTTCCAGGCGGTGATGAAGCCGAACAGCGAGGTCGCCATCAGGCCGGGCGCGAGCAGCGGGAAGATCACCTTGACGAAGGCCTGGATGCGGGTGCACCCGTCGACCATCGCCGACTCCTCCAGCTCCTTGGGCACGGCGGCGACGTAGCCGCGCAGGGTCAGGATGGTCAGCGGGAGCACCATCATCGTGTAGAAGACGGTGAGCGGGACCAGGCTGTCCAGCATGTCGTTGTCGCGGACGATCATGTAGATGGCGATGATCATGACCTCCCAGGGGGCCATCTGCGCCAGCATGAAGGTCACGATGAGACCGCGCCGCCCCTTGAACCGCATCCGCGCGAGGGCGAAGGCCGCGAACAGGGCGATGACGAGCGAGAACAGCACCGACAGGGCCGTGACGGTGACGGAGTTGAGGACCAGGGTCCAGAAGTGGTCGGCGTCGACCGCCTTCTTGAAGTGGGCGAGGGTGGCGTCCGTCGGGAACCACACCGGGTCGTCGGCGATGATGTCGCCGGTCGGCTTGAAGGCCGTCGCGAACATCCAGTAGACGGGGAACGCGAAGCCGGCGAAGAGGACGACGGCGGTCGCGTTGGGCCAGATACGGCCGAAGAGCGAGCGCTTCACAGCTCGTCCTCCTCTTGCTTGAGCACCATGCGCAGGTAGTACGAGGTGATGGCGAGCAGGACCAGGATGGTCAGGAAGGAGATCGCCGCGCCGAGCCCGAAGTGCTGGTTGCCGACGCCCTCGACGTAGGCGTAGATCGGCAGGGTCTCGGTGAGGTGGTCGGGGCCGCCCTCGTTCATGGCGAAGATCTGCGCGAACGCCTTGAACACCCAGATGACCTCGAGGAACGTCGTTGCGTACAGGAACGGCCGCAGGAAGGGCAGGGTCACCGAGGTGAAGCTCTTCCACGCGCCGGCGCCGTCCAGGGAGGCGGCCTCGTACAGTTCCCTGGGGATCGTGGTGGTGGCCGCGTAGAGGTTGATCGCCACGAAGGGTATGGACTGCCAGACGATCAGCAGGGTGACCACGGCGAAGGTGGAGAACTGGGTCTCCAGCCAGTTGTGCTCGGCCATCGAGTGCCAGCCGAGCTTGTCCAGGACCCAGTTGACGACGCCGAAGCGCTGCGCGAACAGCCACTGGTAGACGGTGGTGGCCGCGATGACCGGCATGGCCCAGGCGAGGACGAGGCCCACCAGGAGCAGCAGCCGCATCTTCTTGCCGAGGCGGGCCAGCAGCAGCCCGACCAGGGTGCCGATCACCATGATCAGTACGACGTTGGCGGCGGTGAAGACGACGGAGCGCTCGACGACGCGCCAGAAGTCCCCGCCGCTGAGCACCTCCCGGTAGTTGTCGACGCCGTTCCACTCGGTGAGGTGCTGGATGAGCTGGCGCGGGTTGAGGTTCTGGAACGACAGCATGCCGTTCTTGACCAGGGGCCAGCCGAGCAGCACCACGGTGGCCAGCAGCGCGGGCAGCAGGAGCAGGTAGGGGGTGGCGCCTTGGCGCCGGGACGGGGTGCCGGTGGTGCGGCGGTCACCGCGCGGCGGGGCCGGCACCCGGGCCTTGCGGACAGCGGGCTCCCCGGCCGTGTCCGTGCCTTCGGTCTGCACTGACATGAGTTGCCATCTCTTCCGTGGCCGTACGGACGACACAGATGAGCCGGGGGCGCGAGCGCGGCGCCCCCGGCGCGGTCATCAGTTCTGCTGGGCCAGGCGCTTGTTGATCTCGTCCTCGACCTGCTTGGCGGCGTCCGCGGGGGACTTACCGTTCAGCACGGCCGTCATGTACGACTTGATCGGGTTCGGGTTGTTCTCGACCGCACCCCACTCGGGGATCAGCGGGGTGGTGCCACCGACGGCGGCACCCGGAGCGGCGGCCTCGGCGACGGCGTTGCCCTTGAGGTTGGACTCCAGGGACTGCTTGTTCGGGATGACACCGTTGAGCTTGGCCAGCTCGCCCTCGTACTGGTCGGACAGGGCGATCTTCAGGAACTCCTTGGCCAGGGCCTGCTTCTTGCTGCCCTGGGCGACGGCGAGGTTGGAGCCGCCGAGGAAGACGCCCTCGGGCTTGTCGGCGGTCTCGCCCGGGATGGTGAAGTAGCCGAGGTCCTTCTCGATGGACTTGTTGGCCTGCACGGCCGTGCCGGCCTCCCAGCCCATGCCGATGAACGCGCCGGTCTTGCCCTTGGCGAAGACCTCGGCCTGCTGCGGGGTGGCCTCGTCCTTGTCCTTGGGGGCCTTGGAGTAGGAGGCGTACTTCTTGTAGATCTCCATGGCCTTGGCCACCTTGGGGTCGCCGAGGTTGGAGACGTACGTGTCGCCCTGCTTCTTCACCAGGTCGGCGCCCTGTCCGATGGTCAGGCCGTCGAAGAAGTACCAGTTCTGGCCGGGCAGGTAGATCGGCTCGGCGTCGGTCTTCTTGTCGATGGTCTGAAGGTCCTTGAAGAACTCGTCCCGGGTCTTCGGGGTGTCCTTGATGCCGGCCTCGGCCCAGATCTTCTTGTTGTAGATGACCACGCGGTTGGCGAAGTACCAGGGGGCCGCGTACTGCTTGCCGTCGTAGACGGAGGACTGCGAGACCGACGGCGTCCAGTCGGCGCCGATCTCCTCCTTCAGGTCGCTCAGGTCGGCGAGGCCGCCGGTGGCCGCGTAGGCCGGGGTCTGGGTGTTGCCGACCTCCAGCACGTCCGGCGGGGTGGACTCGGAGAGGGCGGTGGTGATCTTCTGCTGGATCCCGTCCCATTTCTGCGTCTCGAACTTCAGCTTCGCGCCGGTCTTCTTCTCGAACGCGGCCGTGACGTCCTTGACCCACTGGTCCGGCGTGGAGCCGTCCATCGCCCAGACCGTCAGGGTCTGGCCCTTGAAGCTGTCCGGTCCCGCGTTCTTGCCCTCGTCGCCGTCGTCGCCGCCGCACGCCGACACGGAGACCATCATGCCCGCGATCACGATCGCGGCCGCAAGCTTGCGCTTCACGCCACCCTCCTCAGGGATGCCTCTAACCCCCCACGCCCTCGGCGGTGACCTGCGTACGACGCTGTTGCACGTAGGGCTCGGGACCTGGCCACTAATGGTGTAGACCAGTACGGTGGAGCTTGGCCTAGACCTTTTGGAGTGTCAAGGGTGGTTCGGAAAGCCGGTCCCGGCCGTTACGAGAAAGTCACCGGAGCGCGTCCGTCCGCATTACGTCCGTTTCGCCCGGACCGTTCAGTTGGACTAGACCATACGGGAGTTGGTCGCTATAACGGGAGACCGTCGACACAGCCGGGAAGGCAGGCATGACCACCGACGTCAGCAGCGCCCAGCCGCACAGGGGGGCGTCCGGCCGCACCGCGCGCGTGCCGAAGTACTACCGGATCAAACAGCAGCTGCTCACCATGGCCGAGGCGCTGCAGCCCGGTTCGGCCATGCCCGCGGAACGCCTGCTCGCCGTCCGGTTCGACACCTCGCGGACCACCGTCCGGCAGGCGCTCCAGGAACTCGTCGGCGAGGGCCGGCTCGACCGGATCCAGGGCAAGGGCACCTTCGTCGCCCAGCCCAAGCTGTACCGCACCCTTCAACTCACCTCCCACACCGAGGACATGCGCGCGCAGGGACTTACGCCCGCCTCGCAGATGCTGGACATCGGGGAGGTGCCCGCGGACGAGAAGCTGGCGGGCCTGCTCGGCATCGGGATCGGCGAGAAGGTGCTGCGCATCGAGCGGCTGCGGCTGGCCAGCGGCGACCCGATGGCCATCGAGACGACCCACCTGTCCGTACGCCGCTTCCCCGGCCTGCGCCGGTCCCTCGCCACGTACCCCTCGCTCTACACGGCGCTCGCCGAGGTGTACGGCGTCCATCTCGCCGAGGCCGACGAGACGATCGAGACCTCGCTGTCCACCCCGCGCGAGGCGCAGTTGCTCGCCACCGACGTGGGCCTGCCGATGCTGCTGCTGTCCCGGCACTCACGGGACGCGCAGGGCACCCCGGTGGAGTGGGTCCGCTCGGTGTACCGGGGCTCCCGCTACAAGTTCGTGGCCGCCCTGCGCCGGCCGGGCACCCGGATGGTCCGGCGGAGAGCGGCCCCGCCGGACCGGGACGGGCTCGGCGTCACTCCTGCGTGAGCGTGATGTCCTGGTTGCTCACCGCGTGGAAGGCGGGCAGCAGGATGATGCCCGAGGAGCGCAGCTCCGTGAGGGTGGCCTCCACATGCGCCGCCCCCGCCTTCACCGCCTCCCCCGAGACCTTGCCGGTGTTCTCCCAGCGGTGCTCGGCGCCGTCGCAGCGGGCGGCGCCGCCCCCGATGCCGTGCTTGAGGCGGGCGTCGCCCTGGCTGAGCGAGGAGCTGACGAACACCGGTCCGCTGCCGCCGGTGCAGCGGTAGGTGCCGGAGAGCGTCACCGTGCCGTCGGGCGCGATCCGGCCGACCGGGTCGACGGTGATCAGCTCGGTGGGGTCGGCGCAGGCCGGGGCGACGGCGGCGCACAGCAGGGCCGCGGCGCCGAGGGCCGAGGCGACGACGGGGCGTACGGGCATGGGGTTCCTCCCGGGTCCAGGGGTTCGAGGGCTTCCACTGGTACCGGGCGGCCGGGCACGCGGGCGTGACCGTCACCCCATCGGTGGCGCGTCATGAAACCGAACGGGCCAGGTCACGCGGGGTGCGGCAGCAGAATCTAGGGCAGTACGGCGAACCCGTCCAGTTCCACCAGCGCCCGCTCGTCCCACAGCCGCACGACCTCCATGACGGCCATCGCGGGGTAGTCGCGGCCCGCCGACTCCTGCCAGATCCGGCCCAGTTGCCGTGCGTGGGCGCGGTACGCGGCGACGTCGGTGGCGTAGACGGTGACCCGGGCGAGGTCCGCGGGGGTGCCGCCGGCCGCGCGCAGGGCGGTGAGGAGGTTGCCGAGGGCCCGCTCGAACTGCTCGGGCAGCGTCTCGCCGGTGATCTTGCCGTCGGTGTCGAGGGCGGTCTGGCCCGCGAGGAAGACCACGCGGGAGCCGGCCGCGACCACGGCGTGCGTGAAGCCCGTGGGCGGGGACAGCTCGGGCGGGTTGACGCGCTCGGTCGTCACCGGTCCTCCTTCTGGGCCGTGGCGTACAACTCCTTGGCGATGATGCCCCGTTGGACCTCGCTGGCGCCCTCGTAGATGCGGGGCGCGCGCACCTCGCGGTAGAGGTGTTCGAGGAGGTGGCCGCGGCGCAGGGCGCGGGCGCCGTGCAGCTGGACGGCGGTGTCGACGACGTACTGCGCGGTCTCCGTGGCGAGCAGCTTGGCCATCGCGGCGCGCCGGGGGACGTCGGGGGCTCCCGCGTCGTACGCCGCAGCCGCCGCGTAGACCATCAGCCGGGCCGCCTCGGTGCGCAGGGCCATCTCGGCGACCTGGTGGGACACCGCCTGAAGGTCCATCAGCCTGCCGTGGAAAGCCTCGCGCCGACTGGTGTGGCCGACGGTGGCGTCCAGCGCGGCCTGGGCCATGCCGACCGCGAAGGCGCCGACGCTGGGACGGAAGAGGTTGAGGGTGCCCATGGCGACGGCGAAGCCGCGGTCGGGCTCGCCGAGCAGGTCGGCGGGGGTGACGGGCACGGCGTCGAAGTCGAGGGCGCCGATGGGGTGCGGCGAGATCATCTCCAGTGGGCTGCCGGTGAGTCCGGGCCGGTCGGCGGGGACCAGGAAGGCGGTCACACCGCGGGCCCCGGCGCCGGGTGTGGTGCGGGCGAAGACGGTGTAGAAGTCGGCCTCGGGGGCGTTGGAGATCCAGCACTTGGCGCCGGTGAGCCGCCAGCCGTCGCCGTCGGGCTCGGCGGCGAGGGACAGTGCCGCCGCGTCCGACCCGGCGCCGGGCTCGCTCAGCGCGAAGGCGGCGACCGCGCCGCCGTCGGCGACCCGGGGCAGCCAGCGTTCGCGCTGCTCCGGGGTGCCGTGGGCGTGCACCGGGTGGGCGCCCAGGCCCTGCAGGGCGAGGGCGGTCTCGGCCTCTGTACAGGCCTGCGCGAGGGACTCCCGCATCAGGCACAGGTCCAGCGCACCGGAGTCGAAGAGCCGCGCGAGCAGGCCCAGTCGGCCGAGTTCGGCGAGGAGCGGCCGGTTGACACGGCCGGGTGCGCCGCGCTCGGCGAGCGGGCGCAGGCGTTCGGCGGCCAGCTCGCGCAGCTCGGCGCACCAGGCGGTCTGCTCCGGGCCGAGTGAGAATGCGGACACAGCCGTCCTCCCTCCGGGGGCACCTCCGGGGCGGGTCCCCCCTTGCCTTCCCTACCCGCCCACCGACGTTATCGCGCACAGTTGACTGCCGTCACCAACACGATACGCTCGATGCGCGAGCCCACCAGGAAGCCCGTTCGGACATCCGTCCCGGACGTCCCGGACCTCTGTCACGGCAAGGGGGCGGACCGCCATGCATCTCTCGGCCCACGTGGACACGTTCGCGCGCGACCATCTGCCCCCGCCGCACGAGTGGCCCGAGCTGCGGTTCGACCTGCCGGAGCTGCGGTACCCCGACCGGCTGAACTGCGCCGCGGAGCTCCTCGACCACGCCGATGCCGCCCGCCCGGTGTTCCGCACCCCGGACGGTCCCGTCTGGACGTACGGCGAACTGCGCGCCCGGGTCGACCGGATCGCGCACGTGCTCACCGGCTCCCTGGGCGTGGTCCCGGGCAACCGGGTGCTGCTGCGCGGCCCCACCACGCCCTGGCTCGCCGCCTGCTGGCTGGCGGTGCTGAAGGCGGGCGCGGTCGCGGTCACCGTGCTCGCCCAGCAGCGCCCGCACGAGCTGGCGACCATGTGCGAGATGGCCCGGGTGGGGCACGCGCTGTGCGACATCCGGGCGGTGGACGACCTGGCGAAGGCCGCGATACCCGGGCTGCGCATCACGACGTACGGCGGTGACACACCTGACGACCTCCTGCACCGCCCGGCGCCCGCCGGCCCCTACCCGGCGGTGGACACCGCGTCCGACGACGTCGCCCTGATCGCGTTCACCTCCGGCACCACGGGTCGCCCGAAAGGGTGCATGCACTTCCACCGGGATGTGCTGGCAACAGCCGACACCTTCTCGCGGCATGTGTTGCGCCCCCATGGGGACGATGTGTTCGCCGGCAGTCCCCCGCTCGGCTTCACCTTCGGCCTCGGCGGACTGGTGATCTTCCCGATGCGGGCCGGGGCCAGCACGCTCCTCCTGGAACACGCGGGCCCCCGGCAGCTGCTCCCCGCGATCGCCGAGCACCGCGTCTCGGTCCTCTTCACCGCACCGACCGCCTACCGCGCCATGCTGGACGATCTGGACGGGTACGACATCTCGGCCCTCAGGCGCTGTGTGTCGGCCGGCGAGAACCTGCCCGCGGCCACCTGGCGGGCCTGGCACGACCGCACCGGCCTCGGCATCATCAACGGCATCGGCGCGACCGAGCTGCTGCACATCTTCATCTCCGCCGCCGACGAGCACATACGGCCCGGAAGCACGGGCCTGCCGGTGCCGGGCTGGCAGGCCCGTGTCCAGGACGCCGACGGCAAGCCGGTGCCCGACGGCGAGCCCGGCCTGCTCGCCGTACGCGGCCCGGTCGGCTGCCGCTACCTCGCCGATCCGCGGCAGCGGGAGTACGTCCAGGGCGGCTGGAACATCACCGGCGACACCTACGTCCGCGACGCCGACGGCTACTTCCGCTACGTGGCCCGCGCCGACGACATGATCATCTCGGCCGGGTACAACATCGCGGGCCCGGAGGTGGAGGAGGCGCTGCTGCGCCACCCGGACGTGGCCGAGACGGCGGTCGTCGGCCGGCCCGACGAGACCCGGGGCCAGATCGCGGTGGCCTACACGGTGCTGCGCGCCGGGGCCCGGCCCGACCCGGAGGCGCTGCGCGCGTTCCTCACCCGTGAGCTGGCCCCGTACAAGTGCCCGCGCGCCTTCGTCTTCCTCGACGCGCTGCCGCGGACCGCCACCGGCAAGCTCCAGCGGTTCCGGCTGCGCACCGAAGGTGACCAGCAGTGATGCCGACGACCTAAAATGATCAACGTGTCCGAGCAGCACGCCCCCAGGTCCCTCATCGTCACGCTCTACGGCGCGTACGGCCGCTTCATGCCCGGCCCGGTGCCCGTCGCCGAGCTGATCCGGCTCCTGGCCGCGGTCGGGGTGGACGCGCCCTCCGTACGCTCCTCGGTGTCCCGGCTCAAACGGCGCGGGCTGCTGCTGCCGGCCCGCACGGGGTCCGGCGCGGCCGGGTACGAACTCTCCGCCGAGGCACGCCAGTTGCTGGACGACGGCGACCGGCGCATCTACGCGGGCTCGCCCGTGGCCGACGAGGGCTGGGTGCTCGCGGTGTTCTCGGTCCCCGAGTCGGAGCGGCAGAAGCGGCACGTGCTGCGCTCCCGGCTGGCCGGCCTGGGCTTCGGCACGGCGGCCCCGGGGGTGTGGATCGCCCCGGCCCGCCTGTACGAGGAGACGGAGCACACCCTGCGCCGGCTGCGCCTGGATCCGTACGTCGACTTCTTCCGCGGCGAGCACCTGGGCTTCGCGGCCACGGCCGAGGCGGTGGCCCGCTGGTGGGACCTGGCGGCGATCGCCAAGGAGCACGAGCGCTTCCTGGACGTGCACGCGCCGGTCCTGCACGCCTGGGAGCAGCGCACCGACACCCCGCCCGAGGAGGCCTACCACGACTACCTCCTCGCCCTGGACTCCTGGCGCCACCTCCCCTACACCGACCCGGGCCTGCCCACCCACCTGCTGCCCCCCGGCTGGCCCGGCGTCCGCTCGGCGGAGGTCTTCCGGGGCCTGCACGAGCGGCTGCGCGAGGCGGGCGCCCGGTTCGCGGGGCTGTGACGCCCCTGACCGGCGGGACGGCGGGCCTCAGCCGCTGAGGGAGAGCCGGGGCTTGGGGGCGTCGGTGCGTCCGGTCCGCGGCGGCCGGCTGCCCGCGCGGTAGGGCGCGGGCCAGAGCGCGCCCGGGCCCTCGTAGCCCTGCTCGGCCGCCGCGTGCAGGGTCCAGTGCGGGTCGTACAGGTGCGGCCGGGCCAGCGCGCACAGGTCCGTACGGCCGGCGAGGATCAGCGAGTTGACGTCGTCCCAGGAGGAGATCGCGCCGACCGCGATCACCGGGACGCGGACCTCGTGCCGTATCCGGTCGGCGAACGGCGTCTGGTACGACCGCCCGAACTCCGGTTGCTCCTCGGCCACCACCTGCCCGGTGGAGACGTCGATGGCGTCGGCGCCGTGCGCGACGAAGGCGCGGGCGATCTCGACGGCGTCCTCGGCACTCGTCCCGCCCTCCGCCCAGTCGGTGGCCGAGATCCGCACGGTCATCGGCCGCTCGACCGGCCACACCCCGCGTACGGCGTCGAAGACCTCCAGCGGGAAGCGCAGGCGCCGCTCCAGCGAGCCGCCGTAGGCGTCGGTGCGCCGGTTGGTGAGCGGGGAGAGGAAGCCGGAGAGCAGGTAGCCGTGGGCGCAGTGCAGTTCGAGCAGGTCGAAGCCGGCCCGGGCGGCCCGCCAGGCCGCGGCCGCGAACTGCTCGCGGATGTCGGTGAGCTGGGCGCGGGAGAGTTCACGCGGGATCTGGCTGCCCGGCCTGTACGGCAGCGGTGAGGCGGCGACGAGGGGCCAGTTGCCGGTGGGCAGCGGCTCGTCGATGCCCTCCCACATCAGTTTCGTGGAGCCCTTGCGGCCGGAGTGCCCGAGCTGGACGCCGATCGCGGTGCCCGGAGCCTGCCGGTGCACGAAGTCGGTGACGCGCCGCCACGCCTCGGCCTGCCGGCCGGTGTAGAGGCCGGCGCAGCCGGGGGTGATGCGGCCCTGCTCGCTGACGCACACCATCTCGGTCATCACCAGGCCCGCCCCGCCGAGGGCGCGGGCGCCCAGGTGGACGAGGTGGAAGTCGCCGGGGACGCCGTCGGTGGCGGAGTACATGTCCATCGGCGACACGACGACCCGGTTGCGCAGGGTCAGTCCGCGCAGCCGGAACGGCGTGAACATCGGGGGCGTGCCGGGCGGGCAGCCGAACTCGCGCTCCACGGCCTCGGTGAAGCGGGCGTCGCGCAGCCGCAGGTTGCCGTGGGTGACGCGGCGGCTGCGGGTGAGCAGGTTGAAGGCGAACTGGCGGGGCGGCTGGCGGAGGTACAGCCGCAGGTTCTCGAACCACTCCAGGCTGGCGCGGGCGGCCCGCTGGGTCGAGGCGACGACGGGCTTGCGTTCTTCCTCGTAGGCCGCCAACGCGCTGGGTATGTCCGGCTGTTCGCGCAGGCAGGCGGCGAGGGCGAGGGCGTCCTCCACGGCGAGCTTGGTGCCGGAGCCGATGGAGAAGTGGGCGGTGTGGGCGGCGTCGCCGAGGAGGACGACGTTGCCGTGCGACCAGCGGTCGCTGACCACCGTGCGGAAGGTGGTCCAGACCGAGTTGTTCGAGCGCAGGGGGCGGCCGCGGAGCGCCTCGGAGAAGACCTTGGCACAGCGTTCTATCGACTCCTGCGGGGTGACGTCGTATCCCGCCGCCCGCCAGACCTCCTCGCGCATCTCGATGATCACCGTGGAGGCGTCGGCCGCGTAGGGGTAGCCGTGCAGTTGCATCACGCCGTGCTCGGTCTCGGCGATCTCGAAGCGGAAGGCGTCGAAGGCGAAGTCGGCGGCGAGCCAGATATAGCGGCAGTGGTGTGTGGCCACATGGGGGCGGAAGACATTGGCGTGGCTCTCTCGGGTGGTGCTGTGCACACCGTCGGCGGCGACGACCAGATCGTGGTCCGCCGCGAGCCGGCCGAGGTCCGGCGCCTCGGTGGAGAACCGCAGCTCCACGCCGAGGGAGCGGCAGCGTTCGTGCAGGATGGCCAGGAGCCGGTGCCGGCCCAGCGCGGCGAAACCGTGTCCGCCGGAGCGGTGCCGTACGCCCCGGTGCACTATGTCGATGTCGTCCCAGCGGACGAAGTCCCGCTGGAGAGCCTCGTAGACGACGGGATCGGCGTGTTCGATGCCGCCGAGGGTCTCGTCGGACAGGACCACGCCGAAGCCGAAGGTCTCGTCGGGGGCGTTGCGTTCCCAGACGGTGATCTCCCTGGCGGGGTCGAGCCGTTTCAGCAGGGCGGCGGCGTAGAGCCCGCCGGGACCGCCGCCGATGATCGCCACGCGCATGGTCCGTCACCTGCCCCGCCACTTCGGCGGGCGCTTCTCCGTGAAGGCCGCGTGGAACTCGGCGTAGTCCTCGCCGTTCATCAGCAGGGCCTGGGTGGAGGCGTCCAGTTCCACCGAGGCCGCCAGGGGCATGTCCAGTTCGGCCGTGAGCAGGGCCTTCGTCTGGGCGTGGGCCAGGGCCGGGCCCTCGGCCAGGCGGTGGGCCAGTTCGGCAGCGGCCTCGTCGGCCCGGCCCTCCTGCGCCAGCTCGCTGATCAGGCCGATGCGCTCGGCCTCGGGGGCCCGGACCGGGTCGCCGAGCATGAGCAGGCGGGTGGCGTGGCCGAGGCCGACCACCCGGGGCAGCAGATAGGCCGCGCCCATGTCGCCGCCGGACAGGCCGACCCGGGTGAAGAGGAAGGCGAAGCGGGCCGAGGGGTCCGCGATCCGGAAGTCGGCCGCCAGGGCGAGGACGGCGCCGGCGCCCGCGGCCACCCCGTGCACCGCGGCGATCACCGGGAACGGGCACTCCCGGATCGCCCGGACGACCTGGCCGGTCATCCGGTTGAAGTCGAGCAGCTGGGCGGTGTCCATGGCCAGCGTGGCGCCGATGATCTCGTCGACGTCGCCGCCGGAGCAGAAGCCGCGGCCCTCGCCGGCCAGCACCAGGGCGCGTACCGCGCGCTCCCGGGACAGTTCGGCGAGCAGGTCCCGCAGGTCGGCGTAGGCACCGAAGGTGAGGGCGTTGAGTTTCTCGGGCCGGGCGAGGGTGACGGTGGCCACCCCGTCGGCGATCCGGACCCGCAGGTGCTCCCAGTCGGCGGTGCGGGCGGCGGAACCGGTGAAGGGACTCATGACGTGCGGCCTCCTAGCGCGGCGGTGCCGTACGTTGCACTGTCCCACGAAGTTATCACTTGTTTGTGACTGTCGTCACGGGTGCGCGACAGAGGGGCGTTGATCGTCCGGCTTCCGTCGCCTCGGTCACCGGTTGTCGACAGCGGGGTAACAGTGGGCCGGGAAGGGCGAGGCGGACCCTCCGGCTGGGTAGGCCGCCGGTACCGGGACGGGGGGTCCCGGGCGCAGCCCGCCGCCGGTCCGCGGTGGCCGGGCCCGTACCATTCCTACAGTCGAAAGCAGGACAGCCTGCTCCATGAACGGACTCGCCTTGCACGAACGCCCCGCCGAATCGGCCTCCTGGCGCATCGCGCTGCCGCACACCACCGCGGCGGTGCCGGTGGCGCGTGCCCTGGTGCGCACGGCTCTCACCGAGGTGGAGCACGCGGCCGACTGCGACACGGCGGAGCTGCTGACCGCCGAGCTGGTGGCGAACGCGGTGGAGCACACCGCCGGGCGCGGCCCGATCGAGCTGGTGGTGGAGCTGGCGCCGACCGGCTGCCAGGTGGAGGTGCACGACCCGGACCCGGCGCCGCCCGGCCATCTGACCCGGCCGGTGATCGAGGAGCCCGACGTCTGGCAGGAGGGCGGGCGCGGTCTGCTGCTGATCCGCGCCCTCAGCTCCTCCTGCGGTCACCGCCCCACCCCGTCGGGCAAGGCGGTGTGGTTCAGACTGCCTGCGGTTCCCGCTCAGCGGCGGCCGGCGTGACCTCGTCCGGCGCGGCCGTGGCGAGCGTGGAGTGCCGGCGGCCGTAGGCGCCGTAGACCAGCAGGCCCACCGCGAGGAACACGGCGAACTGCACCCAGGTCTGCCAGCCCGTCTCGTACATCAGGTACAGGCAGAAGGCGACGCCGAGCAGCGGGGCCACCGGGTAGAGCGGCACCCGGAAGCTGCGGGCGAGGCCCGGTTCGCGGCGGCGCAGGGCGATCACCGCGATGTTGACGACGGCCATGATGGCCAGCGTGCCGATGGTGCACAGGTTCATCACGGCGTCGAGGGAGGCGAAGGCCGCCGGGACCGCGAAGACGACCGCCACGATCAGCGTGCCGGCGACCGGCGTGGACGTCCGCGGGGAGACCTTCTCGAAGACGCGCGGGATCAGGCCGTCCCGGGACATCGACATCAGGATGCGGGTCTGGCCGTACATCACCGCGAGGACGACCGAGGCGATGGCGACGACCGCGCCGAAGGCGATGACACCGCCGCCGACGGCCGAGCCGGTGACCTCGTTGACCACGTACGACAGGGCGGCGGGGCGGCCGGCGACCTGGTCGCCGCCGATGGCGCCGATCGCGGCGAGCGCGACCGCGCAGTACAGCAGGGTGACCAGGCCCATGCAGACGAGGATCGCGACCGGGATGTCCCGGCGCGGGTTCTTCGCCTCCTCGCCGGCGGTGGTGATCGCGTCGAAGCCGATGTAGGAGAAGAACGCGGCGGTGGTGCCCGCGCCGATGCCGCCGAGTCCGGCCGGGGAGAACGGGGTGAGGTTGCCGTCCTTGAAGGCGCTGTAGCCGATGACGCAGAAGGCGAGCAGGATCGCCAGCTTCACGGCGGCCATGGCGGCCGTGGCCCGGGCGCTCTCGCGCACCCCGCGCACCAGCAGCACGGAGGCCATGGCGATGACGAGCACGGCGGGCAGGTTGACGACACCGCCGTCGCCGGGGCCCACGGACAGGGCGGCCGGGAGCTGGAGGCCGGTGAGGCTGTGCAGCAGCTCGTTGACGTACTCGCTCCAGCCGACCGCGACGGCCGAGATGGAGATGCCGTACTCCAGCAGCAGGCACCAGCCGACGAGGAAGGCGGTGGACTCGCCGAGGCCGGCGTAGGCGAAGGAGTACGAGGAACCGGAGACCGGGATCGCGCCGCCCAGCTCGGCGAAGGAGAGGGCGGTGAAGACGCAGGTGATCGCGGCGAGGACGAAGGAGACGACGACGGCCGGTCCGGCCTGGGCGACGGAGTCGGAGAGGCCGACGAAGATGCCGGTGCCGACGATGGCGCCGACGCCGAAGCAGATGAGCTGGAAGAGGCCCATGGTGCGCTTCAGGCCGTGTCCCTCGCGGTCGGCTCCGGATTCGGCGACGAGCAGGTGCGGGGACTTGATGCGGGGAGCGGGCATGCGGGTGGTGCTCGTTTCTGGTGGTGCGGGCGCCCGTCGTAGGGGCGCGGCGGCGGCCACGGAAGGGGTGGTTCCGGACCGCCGGTCAGGATAAGGCCTGGTGAGGCGGGTCAGGCAAGGCTTTCCCGGGCGAGTGTGGCCACCAGCACCGCCTTGATGGTGTGCAGGCGGTTCTCGGCCTCGTCGAAGACGACGGAGTGGGCGGACTCGAAGACCTCGTCCGTCACCTCCAGCGAGGTGAGGCCGTGGGTCTCGTGGATCTGCCGGCCCACGGTGGTGCCGAGGTCGTGGAAGGCCGGCAGGCAGTGCAGGAACTTCACGTCCGGGTTGCCGGTGGCGCGCAGGACGTCCATGGTCACGGCGTAGGGGGTCAGGGCCGCGATCCGCTCGTCCCACACCTCCATCGGCTCGCCCATGGAGACCCAGACGTCGGTGGCGACGAAGTCGGCGCCCGCGACGCCCTCGGCGACGTCGTCGGTGAGCGTGACGCGGGCGCCGCTGGAGGCGGCGAGCGCCTGGGCGCGGTCGACGATCTCCGGGGCGGGCCAGTAGGTCTTCGGGGCGACGATCCGTACGTCCATGCCGAGCAGGGCGCCGGTGACCAGGTAGGAGTTGCCCATGTTGAAGCGGGCGTCGCCGAGGTAGGCGAAGGAGATCTTCCGCAGCGGCTTGGTGCTGTGCTCGGTCATGGTGAGCACGTCGGCGAGCATCTGGGTGGGGTGCCAGTCGTCGGTGAGGCCGTTGTAGACGGGCACGCCGGCGTGCGCGGCCAGCTCCTCGACCTTGGCCTGGCTGTCGCCGCGGTACTCGATGGCGTCGAACATCCGGCCGAGCACGCGGGCGGTGTCCTTGACCGACTCCTTGTGCCCGATCTGCGAGCCGACGGGGTCGAGGTAGGTGGTGTGGGCGCCCTGGTCGGCCGCGGCGACCTCGAACGCGCAGCGGGTGCGCGTCGAGGTCTTCTCGAAGACCAGCGCGATGTTCCTGCCCCGCAGGTACCGGGTCTCGGTCCCGGCCTTCTTGGCGGCCTTCAGCTCGGCGGCCAGCTCGACCAGGCCGCGGAACTCCTCCTCGGTGAAGTCCAGCTCCTTGAGGAAGTGGCGGCCGGCGAGGGCGGTCGGGACTGTCGCCATGGCGGGGCGCTCCAGAGGTCTGACTACAGGGGACGGTGGAAGTCTATACGACCCTTAACATTTCTATACAGCGTCTCGCTGGACGGGACAGCTCATGCACCGCGGACCGCCCCGGCCCCGGCCCAGCTCGCTGCCCGGGATCTCGATCACCTCGATGCCCTGCTTGCGCAGATGCGTGTTGGTGGTGGAGTTCCGCTCGTAGGCGACGACGACACCGGGCTCGACGGCAAGGACGTTACAGCCGTCGTCCCACTGCTCGCGTTCGGCCGCGTGCACGTCCTGGGTGGCGGTCAGCACCCGGATCTCGCCCAGGCCGAGCGCGGCGGCGATCGCGCGGTGCATGTGCTCCGGGGGGTGGTCGGTGACCTTCAGCTCGCGCTCGCCGACACCCGGTTCGATGGTGTACGAGCGGAGCATGCCGAGGCCCGCGTACTGGGTGAAGGTGTCGCCGTCGACCATGGTCATCACCGTGTCGAGATGCATGAGGGCACGTCGCTTGGGCATGTCGAGCGCGACGATCGTGCGTGCCGAGCCGGCCGCGAACAGCTTGTGCGCCAGCATCTCCACGGCCTGCGGGGTGGTGCGCTCGCTCATGCCGATCAGCACGGCGCCGTTGCCGATCACCAGGACGTCACCGCCCTCGATGGTGGAGGGGTAGTCGGCCTGTCCCCGGGACCAGACGTGGAACGTTTCGTCACGGAACAGCGGGTGGTGGCGGTAGATCGCCTCGAAGTGGACGGTCTCCCGCTGCCGGGCGGGCCAGCGCATGGCGTTGATGGAGACGCCGTCGTAGATCCACGCCGAGGTGTCACGGGTGAACAGGTGGTTGGGCAGCGGGCGGAGCAGGAAGTCGTCCAGCTCCATGACGTGGAAGCGGACCGAGGTCGGTTCCGCGTGGGCGGCCAGGAACTCCCGCTTGGTCATGCCGCCCACCAGGGCCTCGGCCAGCTCCCCCGGGGTCATCCGGTCGAAGGCGGCGCGCAGGTGGTCGGTGGCGAGGGGACCGTACTCCTTCTCGTCGAAGACCCGGTCCAGGACCAGGGTGCGGGCCTCGGGGAGCGCCAGGGCCTCGGCGAGCAGGTCCCCGAAGAGGTGGACCTCGACCCCGCGGTCGCGCAGTACGTCGGCGAACCCGTCGTGCTCGGCGCGCGCCCGGCGCACCCAGAGCACGTCGTCGAAGAGCAGGGCGTCCTTGTTGCTGGGGGTGAGCCTTTTGAGCTCAAGATCCGGCCGGTGCAGGATGACGCGGCGCAGCCGCCCGGCCTCGGAGTCGACATGGAATCCCATGCCTCCATCCTGACCACCGGGGCCGGGCTTCACCCGCCGCTCGGCGGTTTCCGCGCCCCCGAGTTCTCGTACTCCTGACGGCGATCACGTGCACCGGAAGCGTTCCGGAAGCGGGCGGAGGCTGTCGGCGGAAGCGGCCGCGGGTCTTTGCTGGGGGCGTGAACAGATCAACCGATGCCGGTCGGCGGCAGTGCCGGCCGCCGCTCGTCCACCCGCCGCAGGAAGGCCTCGACCGCCGCCAGGTCGGTCCGCTCCAGTTCGTCGGCGCGGATGACGACGCGCAGCTCGGGGCAGACGGCGGGATCCTGGCCGAGGCTCCGGGTGAAGGTCTCCACGATCAGCAGCAGCAGCTGGGTGCGGTCGAGTTCGACCAGGCGGGACAGGCCCGCGCCGATCAGCGGTATCGCCACCGGTTTGAACAGTCCGTGCCGGGCGACCGACGGCCACAGGCGTTCCAGGCTCAGCCGCAGGTCCGCCGGGGCGGACCGGGCCCGCAGGTCGTTGCCCAGCCGGGAGTAGGCGAGGGCGAAGACCCGGCGTTTGCCGACGGGGACCGCCACCGCCGTACCGATCGGATAGCGGGTGCGCCGGCCGCGCCGCTTCGCCCGGACGCTCTCCGTGGCCAGCGGGGTGACGTCCTTCAGCCCGCGGCGCAGGGCGGCGTCCAGCAGCCGGTGCCGGGCGTCGAAGAGGCGGTCGACCAGCTGGCCCTGCACACTCTCCCGGCTGATCACGACGTCGTCGGTGAAGGTGTCGAAGGTGTCGGAGAAGCCCACGACCAGGTTGGCGTCCTCCTGGTCGAACAGGTCGCCGCGCAGCACGACGACGTCCACCCGCAGCCCGCGCAGGGTGTGGCGCAGCAGTTCGTCGCCGTGCCGCTCGCGCAGCCGGGCGTTCAGCCGGGCCAGGGTGGCGGCGGCCTCGGGGTCGTCGGGCCGTTCCCGGGCCGTCTGCTCGGCCACCGGAAGGGCGAGGTCGTAGCGGCCCAGCGCGGTGTGGCCGGCGATCAGTTCGCGCAGCGCGGTCTCCCTGAGCCGGTTCAGCCGCCGCACCGGTGCGCTCGCGAACTCCTCGTCCTGCGCCTCGGCCAGCGGCCGGCCGCGCCAGAGCCGCAGGGCGTCCGTGAGCAGCCGGACGGCCGAGGCCGGTGCCGCGTGCAGCGCGTCGCCCACCAGGCGGGTGAACTCGGCGCTGTCCAGTTCCTCCTCGGACAGGTCCAGCCGGTAGGTGCTCTCCGCCCCGCGCGCGGTCGGAAGCTGTCCGGTGCGGACGATCCGGGTGCCGTGGCCCGGCCCGGCCCGGTCGAAGGCGCGCCGCAGCTCCAGGATGCGCTTCTGCACCTCGTTGCGGTTGCGCAGGTCCTGGTGGGGCAGTTCCACGGTGTGCTGCCAGACGTCCCGGTACAGCCGGCGCGCGGTCACGGCCTCGCCCTCGGCGGCGACCAGGCGGACCAGGAGACGCGCCGTGAGCGGGGTGAGGCGTACCGGAGTGCCGTTCACGTCCAGCCGGACCGGACCCAGGACGCTCACGCGGACGCACGGTGGCCGGGTCTGCACGCGCCTCGCCCCCTCCGCCGCGTGACGTCCCGTCATCTGTGCGGTCAGCGTACCAAGGTGCCCTGGAGGGAAGCATGCGGTTGACCGGCCCGCGCCCGTCCTCCCGTGCCGCCCGGCGCCGGCTCCCGCGGTCGTGGCGCGGGCGGCGGGTGTTCACGGGCAGTGTGCTGGCGGCCTTCGGCGGGGTGTCGGCCGTCGTGCAGTTCGCCGGCCAGCTGTTCCCGGGCGTCGTGTCCCGGCCCGGGCCGGTGCTGGCCGCTTCGGTGGCCCTGTGCCTGGCCTGGGGGCTGGTCCGGGCGCGTCCGCAGGCCGCCGTGCGGCAGGAGTTCGGGCGCCCCGGCATGACGGTGGTGGTCGAGGAGGGTGACCTGTTCGAGCAGCCCGGGCATCTGGTGGTGGGGTTCACCGACACCTTCGACACCCTCGTGGACGACGGTGTCGTCATCAACGACGGCAGTGTGCAGGGGCAGTTGCTCGCCCGCCGGTACGCGGGGGACGCCGGCCGGCTGGACGCGGAGCTGGCCGCGGCGCTGGAAGGGGTGGCTCCGGTGGCGTGGGAGAGCCCGCGGGACAAGCCGCGGGGCAAGCGGGCGCGGTATCCGATCGGGACGGTCGCCGTCCTCGGCACCCGGCCCGACCTGGTCTTCGGCGTCGCCTACAGCCGGATGGGCAACGACTGCGTCGCCTCGTCCGGGGTCGAGGACCTCTGGCTGGGCCTCGGCCGGCTGTGGGACGCGGTCCGCCGGCACGGCCAGCTGGAGCGCCTCACCATGCCGCTCACCGGTGCGGGGCTCGCCCGGCTGCACGACCTGGACGAGGACAGCCTGCTGCGGCTGATCCTGCTGTCGTTCGTCGTGCACTCCTGGGAGCGGCGGGTCTGCCGCGAGCTGCGGGTGCTGATCCGTCCCGGTGACCTGGGGCGGATCGACCTGCCGGAGACCGGCGCGTTCCTGGCCGGCCTGGCGGCGGGCGCCCGGCGCCACACCTGACCCCGCCACCGGCGGTACGCCGCTGAGCGGTACGGGCCCCTCCCCCGGCCGTGGACGACCACCGGGCCCGTACCGCGGTTCAGCGGGGCGCTTCAGCGGGCCGGCGGTGTTCCCCGTCCGCCGCGGCCGTACGCGGACAGATGGCGGTACGGCCAGGTCTGGAGCCAGTCGGAGCGGGTGTCGTCCACCGTGCAGCCCGCCAGCCTCAGCCGTTGGGCGATCTTGCGCAGGGCGGTCTCCGAGCCGTCGAACTTGATGACGTTCCTGCCCGCGATGTCGGCGATGGGCCGCAGCGCGCCGACCTCCACCATCAGCGTGCGCTCCGGGTAGGCCATCAGCACCATGCCCAGCTCGATCAGCACGTTCGGCCGGGGCTGCCCGGTCGGCTCGGTCTCGTACGGCTGCTCGGCCGCGCCGTGCAGGTCCGGGTGGAGGTGGGCGAGGTCGTCCGGGGTGAGCAGCACGAGGGCCGCCTGGGCCTGCTCGGGGGCCTTCGCGACGACCTCGCCGAGGAAGGGTGCCGTCTTGCCGGTGGCCCGGACCAGGTCCTCCCACTCCAGCGGGCGCAGATCGAGCAGGCGCAGCAGGTCGAACATCTTCACCCGCACCTCCTCGTCCCGGCCGTGGACGACGAAGACGTTGCGGCGGCGGTCCGCGGAGGGGCCGGAGGGGTCCGGGTCCTGGTGGGCGCGGCCGGCGGGGGCGGGGGCGGGACGGCCGCCGTAGAAGGTCTGCGTGCCCGAGTTGGTGGTGTTGTTGTCGCCGGTGACGAAGCTGTTGTTGCTCCCGAAGTCGTTCCGGCGGCCGTAGTCGCTGCTGTTGCCGCCCGTGGGTGTGTGCGTCATGCGGATCCCGTCCCCTTGGCGCCGTCGGAGCCGCCGAAGTGGTTCTGCGTGCCCGAGTTGGTGGTGTTGTTGTTGCCGTGCACGAAGCTGTTGTTGTGCCCGTAGTTGTTGAGGATGTTCATCTGGCGGGCCTCGTGCTCCGTCAGGTCCACGTTGTGCTCGTACAGGAAGTCACGGACGATCTGCAGGAGTTGGCGCTCCACGATCTGGGTGTACTTGATCGTGTCCGTCTCCTGGAAGAAGTGGTGGAAGGTGGCGCTGGTCGCCATCTCCCGCACGCTGGTGACGGCCCCCCGGTTCAGCATGGCGTCCGCGTAGCGGCCCAGGCCGAACTCGCTGCTGTCGGCGGGCTGCGGCACCCGGATCCGGTCCTTGCGCCAGGGCAGCAGCTCGGACAGCTGGGAGCCGGCCTTGCCGCGCAGGGGCCGCGTCGCGGACCCGGACGCGCCCCTCAGGGTGTGCCAGGCGAGCTTGAGCAGCAGTCCGCCGTCCAGGGCGGCGGGAAGCCGGTCCACGAGCCGGAAGCTCTTCTTGATCGGCGCCAGGACGTACGAGTAGAACTCGGTGTGCAGGGTGTTGCCCTTGAGGTCGAAGCCCACGAACGCCGTGGTGACCAGTTCCTGGTCCCAGGATCCGACCCGGATGCACAGGTACGACCGTCCCGCGTCGTAGGCGTCCTCCCGGTCGCCGTCGAGCTGGTCCAGGGTCGGCTCCGTCACCCCGCGGAGCGTCGTGACGGCCGTGCTGAAGGTGCTCTCCTCGACGGCGAGCCCGTCGATCCTCTCCTCCGGCCGGGTCTGGTCGCGCAGCCGGGCGGCCATGTGGTCGGCGACGTAGTCGGTCATCTCCTCGACGGTGAAGGGGATGACCTCCTTCCGCTTCGGCTCCAGGCCGTTCGTGCCGGGGGCCGTGGGCGCGCCCGGCGCACGCTGTCCGTCGAACACGGTGAGCGGCGCACCGATCAGCAGTTCGGCGTTGGCCCAGCGGCGCACCTGATTGCCCGCGCCCACGAAGGGTTTGTAGCCGCCGTAGCGGACCACGGTGCCGTCGGAGGCCTGCTCCCGCTTGATCTTGCTCACGAGGCCGGGCGTCAGCTCGGGGTGCTCGGGGTACGCGCCGTCGAACCCGCGCGTCCCGTCCGGGCTGCCGGTGCCCGGCCGCAGCCGGCTGACCAGCAGCTGGAGGGTGACGAGGCGCCGGAAGTACGCGGTGGCCCACAGCAGCCACAGCAGCACGAGCGCCGCCGTGAACCCGTTCAGGAAGCCGACGGCCGTGAGCACGTAGGTGAGGACCACGCCCGCCGCGAGGACGGCCAGCCGCACGCGCTGCAGCCGGCGCGCCGCCAGGGCGTGCGCGAGCACGGGGACCGCGTCGTACCCGTACGACGGTGCGACCACCCGGTACCGGCGGGTCAGCAGCTCGCGGATGACGGCGGCGCGGTACACCGGGTCGAAGTAGGTGCCGGCGCACAGCAGCCGGGTGGCGTCGCTCGCGGCGTTCGGCGGAGCGGTGACGGTGACGGTGTCGGTCGACATGGTGGTTGCTCCGCTCTGCTCAGCCGGCCGGGGTCATCGAGGCCTGGGTGATGGTCCCGTCGACCACGGTGTACCGGCCGCTGTACGACTTCTGCGTGCCGTCGGTCTGGACGGCGAGGAGGTTCACCGCGACCGTGTCGCCGTCGACCGAGGTGATGGTGACGTCGTCCCGCTCGGTGGTGGCGAAGCCCGCCGCGAACGAGCCGTAGGACGCGTCGAGGTTCTTGCCGCCCAGTTCCCAGGCCTTGTCGTAGTCGCGCCGGTTGATCGCGTCGAAGAACGCGGTCACCGTGTCGGCGGGACCGGACGTGCCGTACGTCGTCTCCCCGGTGGTCTCCGTCCCGTACGAGGGGTACGCGTCCGTGGACTCCGTCCCGTACGACGGGTACACCGACGGGTACGTGTCCGGCGTCTCCGTGCCGAAGGGGGGCGCCGAGGGCATCGTGCCGTACCCCGGCGGGATGCCGTCGCTGTCGTCGTCCGAGGCCAGGTGGGACACGACGGCTATGAGCAGGATCAGCAGAAGGGGGATGCCGGCGATGAGCAGTGCGTGCGTGCGCTCCTGTCCGCCGGCGGGTAACAGGCTCGGCGGCTCGTAGGTGCCGTTCATGGTTCCTCGCAACTCCCAGCAGACCGCCGGGGTCTCGCTTGTGCCGTCGGTATGACGACAGTCACTCTGCCCGACATCCGTCGGCCGGGAGCTGGTTTCGCGCTTCCGATGCGCTTCCGATCCCGCCGGGGCCCGGCCGTGCCCGCCGGGCGGGCTCAGATCGCGGTGCAGGGCACGGGCCACCGCCGGATGCGCGGGGGCAGGGTCACCGCCCAGCCGCCGCCGGCGAGGACCAGCCGCTCGGCGGTGAGCAGCGCGAGCGCCTCCCGCTCGACCGGGTCCAGCGCGGCCACGGGGGTCGGCTCCAGGAGCCGGAGGAACGTGCCGAGCAGGCCGGGGTGGTCCAGGGTGAGCCGGACGGCCGTGCCCGGCTGCCTGCGGTCCAGGACGGTGACGAAGTCCGGGCCGCGCCGGTGGTAGAGGGCGCCGTGGGTGTGGTCCGTCCGCCAGGCCGCCAGCGTGCCGGGGTCCGCGGGGAGTTCGGCGGGCGGCGGCAGATGGCGCAGGACGGCGGGGTCGTACGACGGTGTGCCGGTCGCCCGCCAGCTCACGCGCAGGCCGTGGCTCTGGCACTCGCGCAGGAACCGCACCGCTTCCGCCGTCGCGCGCCCCGCCCCGCTCAGGTCCAGGGGTACGGCGGCCTCGACCCGGCGCCCGGTGCGCCGGTGCGGCACGCTGCCGGGCAGCCCGCTCATCCGGCCCCCTCGGGCAGCCGGACCGGCTCGCCCCAGGTCGGCAGGGACACACAGGTGGCGCCGTCACGGAACAACAGGCCCAGCTCGACGGCGTGGTGGACCCAGGACTCCAGGGCCTGGACCGGCACCTCGTGGCCGTCGGCGGTCAGCAGCCGGTGCAGGGCGGGCACGGTCCGGCCGTCCTCCAGGTGGCGCAGGGCAGCGGCCCGCCAGCCGGTGAAGCGGTGGGTGGCGGGGGGACGGCCGTGCCGGCGGTCGTGCACCAGCAGTTCGGCGCCGTCCTCCTCGAACAGCAGCCGGGAGTCCGCGTGCCCGGCCCGCCAGGCGGCCACCGCCTCCCGCAGCCGCCGCTCCACCGCGCCGCCGATCCCCGCGGGCTCGGTGTCGAACAGGTAGACGAGGTCGGCTAGTTCGTCCTCGGGGAGGTCGTAGACGTGCTGGTACATCGCGGCCGGGCGGCGCTTGCCGAAGCCGAGGTCCGGGTCGGTGAAGTGCGGGCTGAACCGCTCCAGCTGGATGCGGTGGGCGCCGCTCGGCGGCTGGAGGTGGACCAGCGCCGGGAGCTGGTCGATGACCGGCGTGTAGTCGTCGGCGCTCTCGCCGGGGAAGCCGTAGAGCAGGTTCCAGGAGCAGGTCAGGGCGTGGTTCTCGCACTCGCGCAGGGTGCGCACGTTACGGGCCCCGGTGACGCCCTTGTCCATGAGGTCCAGGACGCGGCTGCCCAGGCTCTCGATGCCGGGCTGGATGTGCACGGTGCCGGACTCGCCGAGGAGTCGGAGCTGGGCGGGGGTGAGGTTGGACTTGACCTCGTAGTGCAGCCGCAGGTCCCAGCCGCTGGCCGCCACGCGGGGCAGGAAGTCGCGGAAGTAGGCCATGTCGATGATGTTGTCGACGGTGACCACGTCGAGGATGCGGTGGCGGCGCACCAGCCGGTCGATCTCCGTCCACAGCCGCTCCCCCGGTTTGGCGCGGAAGGTCATGGCGGAACCGTTGAGCCCGCAGAAGGTGCAGTGGTGCTTCTCGCCCCACCAGCAGCCCCGGGCGCCCTCCACGACCAGCTTCGGGTGGATGTACTCCTGGACCGGGGAGGCGTCCAGGGCGGCCTGCCACTGGTCGTAGTCGGGCGAGGGGATGTCGGCCGGTGCCACCGTTCGCCGGGTTTCCGTGTTGGCCCGTGACACCGGGCCGTCCCACCAGCACAGGCCGGGGACGTCCGCGGGTGCGGTGCCGGCGTCCAGGTGGTGCAACAGGGCCGGAAAGGCGTACTCGGCCTCACCACGGACCACGTGGTCCACGAAGGGGTGGTTGCGGTGCAGGGCGTGGCCCATGGGGCCGTCGCAGTTGCTGCCGCCGAACACGACCGTCAGCCGCGGGCTTCTCCGTTTGAGTGCGCGGGCCAGGGCGAGGGAGGGGACGTTCTGCATGAAGGTGGTGGTGAACCCGACCACGTCCGGTTCGGCCGCCAGGATCTCGGTGGCGCAGGCGTCGATGAAGGGGGCCGCGTACGGGCGCATGGCCAGGGCGGTGCCGATGAAGACGCCCCGGTCGGCCGCGTAGTCCTTCAACCGGGCCGTGCCCCAGCCGGGGTCGTCGTACAGGGCGCCGGAGAAGACCCAGTCGCCGAGGCCGTGGAAGATCGCGTCGCTGCCGACCTCCACGCAGTCGCCGGGCCGCAGCCGGCCGCCGGAGTGCTCCAGCAGGAACTCCGCCCAGCGCAGCGAGCCGTGGAACTCGGTGACCTCGTCACCGGGGCGGGCCCGCCGTACGATCCGGTGGAGCAGGCCCAGTTGCAGCGAGGGCAGGTCGAGGGGGTGCCACGGCATCGTGACCAGGTGGACGCGCATGCTCAGCGGGTCGGCCGCTTCTCCAGGATCGCCGGCCGGCGGGTGGTGCTCCGCTGGTCCTCCCGGACCACGACCTTCTTGATCTCCACGCCCCACCACTCCCCTCACGGCATGCGAACACCCTTGTGCCGCACGGCTGTCCACCATATGGACAGGTGTGTGTGCGGCACAAGGGTGTCCTGTGACGGCGGGGCGGGGCCGGGGTCACAGACGCGGGTCGACCGGCTCCGACTCCAGCGCCAGCACCCCGAACACCGCCTCGTGCACCCGCCACAGCGGCTCCCCGTCGGCGAGCCGGTCCAGGGCCTCCAGGCCGAGGGCGTACTCGCGCAGCGCCAGGGAGCGCTTGTGGTTCAGGAACCGCCTGCGCAGCCGGGCGAGGTTGTCCGGCCGGGTGTACTCGGGACCGTAGATGATCCGCAGGTACTCGCGGCCCCGGCACTTGATGCCGGGCTGCACCAGCCGGCCCTCCGGGCCCCGGACCAGCGCGCCGAGCGGCTTGACGACCATGCCCTCGCCGCCCCGGCCGGTCATCTCCAGCCACCAGTCGACGCCCGCGCGGACCGACTCCGGGTCGCCGGTGTCGACGTACAGCCGCCGGGTGGTCTGCAGAAGTCCGGTGCCGTCGTGCTCCACCAGCCGGTCGATCAGGGCCAGTTGCTCGTCGTGCGGCAGCGCGGCGAGGCTGCGGCCCTGGACCGCCAGCAGCTGGAAGGGGGCCAGCCGGACCCCGTCCAGGCCCTCGGTGGTCCAGCAGTAGCGGCGGTAGGCGGCGGTGAACGCGGCGGCGTCGGCGGCGCGTTCCCGCTGCCGGTCGAGCAGGTCGCCGACGTCCGTGCCCCGTGCCGCGGCGGCCTCCAGGGCGGCCAGCGCGCCCGGGAACACCGCGCCGGAGGCGGCGCCGACGGCCGCGTACTGGCCGCGCAGCAGCCCCTGGGCCTTCAGCGACCACGGCATCAGCTCGGCGTCCAGCAGCAGCCAGTCGGTGCCGAGTTCGTCCCACAGTCCGGCGTCGGTGATCGCCGAGCGCAGCCGGCCGAGGATCTCCTCGGTGACCTGCCGGTCGTCGAAGAACGGCCGTCCGGTACGGGTGTACAGCGAGCCCGTGGGCCCGTCGACGCCGAAGCGCTTCCGTGCCGTCTCCGCGTCCCGGCACACCAGGGCCACCGCCCGGGAACCCATGTGCTTCTCCTCGCACACCACCCGCGCGACCCCGTCCCGCGCGTACTGCGCGAAGGCCTCCTCCGGGTGCTCCAGGTACCCCTCCACCTGCGAGGTCGCCGTGGGCGCCATGGTCGGCGGCAGGTACGGCAGCAGGCGCGGGTCGGTCGCGAAGCGGCTCATGACCTCCAGGGCCGCCGCCGCGTTCTCCTCCCGGACCGCCACCATGCCCGCGTGCCGGGTCTCCACCGCCCGTCGGCCGTGCACGTCCGCCAGGTCCAGCGGCCGGCCGTCGTGCCCGCCGGGCGCCTCGGTGCGCAGCGGCTTCGCCGGCTCGTACCAGACCCGCTCGGCCGGTACGTCGACCAGCTCCCGCTCGGGCCAGCGCAGCGCGGTCAGCTTGCCGCCGAAGACGGCACCGGTGTCCAGGCAGATGGTGTTGTTCAGCCATGTGGCCTCGGGTACGGGTGTGTGGCCGTAGACCACCGCGGCCCGGCCCCGGTAGTCCTCCGCCCACGGGTAGCGCACCGGCAGCCCGAACTCGTCGGTCTCGCCGGTGGTGTCGCCGTACAGGGCGTGCGAGCGGACCCGGCCGGAGGTGCGGCCGTGGTACTTCTCGGGCAGGCCGGCGTGGCAGACCACGAGCCGGCCGCCGTCCAGGACGTAGTGGCTGACCAGCCCGTCCAGGAACTGCCGGACCTCGGCCTTGAACTCCTCGCTCTCCCCCTCCATCTGCGCGATGGTCTCGGCGAGCCCGTGGGTGTGCTGGACCTTGCGGCCCTTGAGGTACCGGCCGTACTTGTTCTCGTGGTTGCCGGGGACGCACAGGGCGTTGCCGGACTTCACCATCGACATCACCCGGCGCAGTACGCCGGGGCTGTCCGGGCCGCGGTCGACCAGGTCGCCGACGAACACGGCGGTACGGCCCTCGGGGTGCACCCCGTCGGCGTAGCCCAGCTCGGCCAGCAGCGCCTCCAGTTCGGCGGAGCAGCCGTGGATGTCGCCGATGATGTCGAAGGGGCCGGTGAGGTGGGTCAGGTCGTTGAAGCGCTTCTCGGTGACGACGGTGGCGTGCTCGGCCTCCTCGACCCCGCGCAGCACGTGCACCTTGCGGAAGCCCTCACGCTCCAGGTGGCGCAGCGAGCGGCGCAGTTCGCGGATGTGCCGCTGGATGACCCGGCGGGGCATGTCCGCCCGGTCGGTACGGGCCGCGTTCCGCTCGGCGCACACCTCCTCCGGCATGTCCAGCACGATGGCGATGGGCAGCACGTCGTACTTCTTCGCCAGTTCGATCAGCTGCCGCCGGCTGTCCTGCTGCACGCTGGTGGCGTCCACGACGGTACGGCGGCCGGCGGCCAGCCGCTTGCCGGCGATGTAGTGCAGGACGTCGAAGGCGTCCCGGGTCGCGCTCTGGTCGTTCTCGTCGTCGGAGACCAGGCCGCGGCAGAAGTCGGAGGAGATCACCTCGGTGGGCTTGAAGTGCCGCCGGGCGAAGGTGGACTTGCCGGAGCCGGAGGCACCGACGAGGACGACGAGGGAGAGGTCGGTGACGGGGAGGACCCGCCCCTTGTGCTGTGTCCCGGTCATGCCGCCTTCGCCTCCTTCTCGGTCCTGATCGTGAATGTCGCCATCTGGGTGGGCGGGCCCACCTCGGGGTCCTCCGGGCCGACGGGGGTGAAGGCGACCTCGTACCCGTGCCGTTCGGCGACCGTCGCCGCCCAGGTGCGGAACTCCTCGCGCGTCCACTCGAAGCGGTGGTCGCCGTGCCGGACATGGCCGGCGGGCAGGCTCTCCCAGCGGACGTTGTACTCGACGTTCGGGGTGGTCACGACGACCGTGCGCGGACGCGCGTGCCCGAACACGGCGTACTCCAGTGCGGGCAGCCGGGGCAGGTCGAGGTGCTCGATGACCTCGCTGAGCACGGCGGCGTCGTAGCCCTTGAGCCGGTTGTCGGTGTAGGCGAGGGAGCCCTGGACGAGCTTGACGCGCGAGGCCTGCCGTTCGCCCATGCGGTCCAGCTTCAGCCGCCGGGAGGCGATGGTCAGGGCGCGCATCGACACGTCGACACCGACGATCTCGGTGAACCGCACGTCCTTGAGCAGCGCCTGCACCAGCTGGCCCTGCCCGCAGCCGAGGTCGAGGACCCGCGCGGCACCACAGGCCCGCAGCGCCTCGGTGACGGCCTCCCGGCGCTGCACGGCGAGCGGGGCCGGCTTCTCCTCCGTCTCGGTCTCGGCCTCGACGGCGTTGTCGATGTCCTCGACCTCGCTGTCGTCGGCCTCCGCGAGCCGCACCAGCTCCAGCCGCTCCCTCGCCTGCCGGGTCAGCGACCAGCGGCGCGAGAGGTAGCGGCTGGTGATCAGCTTCTGCTCCGGGTGCTCGGGCAGCCAGCCCTCGCCGGCCCGCAGCAGCTTGTCGACCTCGTCGGCGGCGACCCAGTAGTGCTTGGCGTCGTCCAGCACCGGCAGCAGCACGTACAGGTGGCGCAGTGCCTCGGCGAGGGTCAGCCGGTCCGACTCCAGCAGGAGCCGGACGTACCGCGAGTCGCCCCACTCCGGGAACGCGGTGTCGAGCGGCACGGGGTCGGCGGTGACCGTCCAGCCGAGCGGTTCGAAGAGTCGTCGTACGAGGTCCGGGCCGCCTCGGGCGGGCAGTGCGGGGACCTCGACGCGCAGCGGCAGCGGGGCGGCGGCCCGCTCCGGGCGGGCGTTGCACACCCCGCGCAGGGCACTGGAGAACACGCCGCTCAGCGCCACCGCGAGCAGCGAGGAGGCCGCGTAGGGGCGGTCGTTGACGTACTGCGCGAGGGCCGCGTCCGGGGCGCCGCCGCGGCCCTTGCCCCGGCGGACCAGCGCGACCGTGTCGATCTCCAGCAGCAGGGCGGCCGTGCAGCGCTCGGCGTCCGCCTCGGGGTAGAAGACGTGCGCCGTGCCGTACGAGGTGGAGAACGCCTGTGCTTTCCCGGGGTGCTTGTGCAGCAGGTACCCCAGGTCGGTGGCCGGGTTCGCGGCCGTACCGGTGGTGGAGATCGTCAGGAACATGCTGTCGAGTCTCCTGGGTCCCGGACCCCCTGACCACCGGTTTTCCGCGGACCACCGGCTTTCCGCGGGACTCGTCGCTCAGGAGTGGTCGTCGACGATCTTCCGGGCGTTCGCCATGGCCCGCTCGTCGGCGGCCCGCCGTTCCTCCAGGGCCTTCTTGTTCTTGGTGACGGCCGTCTTCTGCGCGCGGCTCTCGACGGCGTGCACGGCCTGGATGTAGCGGGTGTCGAGTTTGCACCGCGCGTCCGCGGCGGCGGTCTTCTTCTCCTTCGCCGACGGCTGGTCGCCGCGGAACCAGTCGCTGTCCGTGGACGCCTCGTCGGGGTCGGGGTAGCGGAAGCCCTTCTCCTTCATGCAGTCCGACCACTCGCGGTCGGCCTTCTTCCAGGCGGGGTCCTTCCTCGCCTCCTTGTGCGCCTGGTACCAGTACTGGGCGGCGAGCGAGTAGTAGCCGCTGAGCTGTATGCCGCCGACCTTCGTGGGCTTGGGCTCGGGGCCGTAGATCTTCCGGAGCGCCTCGCCCATGCAGCCCTTCTTCGGGATGGGGTTGCCGTGCGCCCGGTGGCTCTCGCCGGACTCGAAGGAGCCGGTGAGGGCCGCGTACTGGTCGGCCGGCCACTCCATCGGCTGGCTGTCGGACTCGTCCCGCCGGGCGTTGTGGTAGCCGTGCTCGGCCGCGAGGTCCGGATCGTCCACCCCGTACGGGCTGTCGTCGCCGACCCTGCTGCTGCTCGCGAGGGTGCCCTGCCGGACCGGGTAGGTCGACTCGACACTCGTGATGCTGAGCGTCTTGAAGCCGGTGAACCCGAGCCGGACCATGCACTGCTTGGCGAGGATCCACTGCGCGGTGCCGGTGGCCTTTCCGCCACGGGACTCCGCGTCCGGTATGTAGGCGCTCAGCGGGAACGACTTCATGGTGTTGAGGCGGCGGGCCTCGTCGTCGGGGTCGTCGCCGCCGACGACCTGGCATGCGGACACGGCGAGCAGGCCGGTGAGAGCGAGGGGGAGGATTTTACGCACGCGGTCATACGACCAGCCGGGGATCATGCGCGCTGTGATGGAAGCCATAGTTCCGGCACATGGTGTTCACAGAAGGGTCATGTGATCTCCGTTATGGCCCCACGGGCCCGGACCTGATGGAGTGAGCCCCCGTCAACTGACCACTGACTGAAGGGGGAAGCATGACCAACGGCCAGAGCTTCGGGGTACGCCGGAGAGCCGCCGTCGCGGTGGCGGCCGGAGCCGTCCTCGGCGCGGGCGTCCTCGCGACCGCTCCCGCCCAGGCGGCCACGGCACCGTCCGCCGTCTCCGCCCCGCGCTCCGCCGCGGCGGCGCCGCAGGTGCCGGCCCAGGGCGCGTACGCCATGAACGCGGCCACCGGCAAGCAGCTGTTCGGCAAGGCGCCGGACGGACGGCTGCGGACCGGCTCCACCACGAAGATCATGACGGCTCTGGTGGTGCTGTCGCAGCGCGACGTGGACCTGAAGAAGAAGGTCAAGATCAAGAGGGAGTACACCGACTACGTCATCGATCCGGTGACGCACGTCCAGCGTTACTCCAGCGCGAGCCTGCTCCTCGGCGACTCGATGTCGGTGGGCGACCTGCTGTACGGCCTGCTGCTCCCGTCGGGCTGCGACGCGGCCTACGCGCTGGCGGACACCTACGGCACGGGCTCGACGACGGCCCAGCGCACCAAGTCGTTCATCGGCAAGATGAACAGCAAGGCGCGTGAACTGGGCCTGAAGAACACCCACTTCGATTCCTTCGACGGGGTGTCCAACGGGAAGAACTACTCCTCGCCGCGGGACCTGGCCAAGCTGGCCCAGGTCGCGCTGAAGAACAAGACGTTCAAGAAGGTCGTCGGCACCAAGGTCTACGACGACATGAAGTCGTACCGGCCCGGCGGCGGCACGCACGCCATGAAGCCGTGGAACAACTCCAACAAGCTCCTGTCCTCGTACCGGGGCGCGATCGGCGTGAAGACCGGCTCCGGGCCGGAGGCGAAGTTCTGCCTGGTGTTCGCCGCGACGCGCGGTTCCAAGACGGTCGTGGGGACCCTCCTCGCGGACACCTCACCGGACCAGCGCTTCAAGGACGCGACGAAGATCCTCGACTACGGCTTCAGCCGGCTCGGCTGACCGGGGTGGGCACCGGCCGCTGTGCCCCGGCGGCGTTCGGACATCGCTCCGGCCGTCACGCCGAGCAGCACGGCGGCCAGGCCCAGGACCACGACGGACGTGTTCAGCCAGAAGTAGACGGGGCTGCTCGGGTGGGTGCTGCCGTCGGCGAGGACACAGTCGAAACGGAGCGGCACGAAGGAGCCCCGCTGGCCGACGAGCACGCCGGGCGGGAAGTCGTCGCGGCACTCGTGGGCCGGTGTGGAATCGGCGCCGGAAGACGACTCGTGCACGGAGAGCCCGACCGCTCCGGCGCCCAGCAGGTAGAGCATCACGGCGGCCCAGCCCGCCATCCACGCCGACCAGCGCACCAGGTCGAGCCGCCAGTCCGGGCGCCGGCCCGGCAGGGCCACGGACAGGATCTTGACGATCAGGGCGATCACCCAGACGGGAATCGCGAGCCATACCGGGATGCTGAGCAGCGCCAGGAAGGAGCCGAGCGGGGAATCGTCGTCCATCGTGCGATCCCAGCAGGACCGCCCGGCCGGGGCCGTGGCGGAAGCCACAGTTCCAGTCACAGCCTCGTCACGGCCGGGCGGGTGGGTCGCGGGGTGGTTGGGCCTTGGGCGGGTGGGGCGCCGGGGGGGAGATGGGCCTTGGGCGGCTGAGTCGCCGAGTGGTTGGGTGGTGAGTCGCCGGGTGGTTGGGCGGTGAGTCGCCGGGCGGTTGGGCGGTCGGTCGCCGGGCGGATGAGCCGTCAAGCGGATGGGCCACCGGGCGGACGGGCGGCCGACCATCAGACGGATGCCCCACCAGGCAGATGGGCCACCGGTCCTCCCGGCGGATGAGCCGTCAAGCAGATGAGCCACCAGGCGGACGGGCGGCCGACCATCAGACGGATGCCCCACCAGGCAGATGGACCACCGATCCGCCCGGCGGATGAGCCGTCAAGCAGATGAGCCACCAGGCGGACGGGCGGACGACCATCAGACGGCTGCGCCACCAGGCAGATGGACCACCGGTCCGCCCGGCGGATGAGCCGTCAAGCAGATGAGCCACCGGGCGGACAGGCAGCCCGACCGTCAGACGGATGTGCCGCCGGGCGGACGGGCGGACGACCGTCAGGCGGGTGGTCCCCGGGCCGGCGGGCGTCAAGCGGTCGGGGCGCCGGGTGGTTACGACAGCTGTGACTGGACCTGGGCGGAGATCAGCTCCAGGTGGTCCAGGTCTCCGAGGTCCAGGATCTGGAGGTAGATCCGCCGGGAACCGATCTCGGCGTACCGGCCGATCTTGTCGACGACCTCCGCCGGGGAACCGGCCAGCCCGTTGGCCTTCAGCTCGTCCACCTCACGGCCGATCGCGGCGGCGCGCCGGGCCACCTCCTGGTCGTCCTTGCCGACGCAGACGACGAGCGCGTTGGAGTACGTCAGCTCGTCCGCGTCACGGCCCGCCTCCACCGCCGCGTCCCGCACCCGGCCGAACTGCCGCGCGCTGTCCTCGACCGAGGCGAACGGGATGTTGAACTCGTCGGCGTACCGGGCGGCCAGCCGCGGGGTACGGGTCGCGCCGTGGCCGCCGATGAGCACCGGGACCTTCTTCTGGGCGGGCTTGGGCAGCGCAGGCGAGTCGGTGAGGTCGTAGTAGGTGCCGTGGAAGTCGAAGGTCTTGCCGACCTCGGTCGCCCACAGCCCGGTGACGATCGCGAGCTGCTCCTCCAGCCGCGCGAACTTCTCCTTCGGGAACGGGATGCCGTACGCCTTGTGCTCCTCCTCGAACCAGCCCGCGCCGAGGCCGAGTTCGACCCGGCCGCCGGACATCTGGTCGACCTGGGCGACCTGGATGGCGAGCACGCCGGGCAGGCGGAAGGTGCCGGCGGTCATCAGGGTGCCGAGGCGGATGCGCTTGGTCTCCCGGGCCAGGCCGGCCAGGGTGATCCAGGCGTCCGTGGGGCCGGGCAGCCCGTCGACGCTGCCCATCCGGAGGTAATGGTCCGAGCGGAAGAAGGCGTCGAACCCGAGGTCCTCGGTGGCCTTCGCCACGGTGAGCAGGGTGTCGTAGGTAGCCCCCTGCTGGGGCTCGGTGAAGATTCGAAGGTCCATACACCTATCCTGCACGGCGCCGGCCGCGTCAACCGCTCCGGTACCGCCCGGCACGGGCTTGCCCGGTCGGGTGAAATTCGTCCACCGTGCGCGCGGGGCTCGCTCCGGGCCAGTGACCGGCCCCGGCGGTGATCGTTGGGCCGTCGGAGCCGGACCGTCCGGCGCCCGCGCCGGACGGTGTCCGCCGTCGCGCGTCACCGCGCCGGCCCGGCCGGGCCGGGGGCGAGGAGGCCGTCATGTCCGAAGAGTCCGTTGCCCAGCAGGGAGGCACCGCCGGCCGGCCGAAGGGGTTGCTGGAGCAGATGGAGGAGCTGATGGCGGCACTGAACGCGGACCTGTCGGCCCTGGCGGACCTGCAGGCGGGGGCGGCGGCGCGGGGGGCGGCCGACGAGACGGACTGACACCGTGGGGCCGGGCGGAGACGCCCCTGGGGGCGGCCGGTTCGTGGGCGGTCAGGGTGTCGGGCTGCGGGCTGCGCTCGGCGGGCCGCCCGCGCCACCGGGTGACCGACGGGTGGCCGCTGGGTGGATGCCGGGTGGCCGCCGATGAGGGTGCGCGGCGGTCGCCGGCGGGCGGGCGGATGGCCACGGGCACGCTCACACACTGAGTGATCCGGGCGGTCGGGCGGCGGCACCGTCAGATGGCGGGGCGGGCGGTCGGGCGGTCAGCACGCCCAGCCCGCACGCGCACGCGCACGCGAGCTGTCGGTGCCACCGCACCCGCCTCTCACATCCGCGCCGCTTCAGCTGTCGCTCGCTCGCGGAGGAGCCGCCCTTCACACCCCGGAGGGGCTGTCCTGGGCGTCCTCCGATAACACCTCCTCCCGGGCCGCCAGTTTGCGCAGCATCTCCAGGACGCGGTCGCGGGACTCGTCGGCCGCGTCGATGGCCTCCATGCACTGCCAGTACGTCGTCTCGTCGGCCGCGGAGCTGGCCATGCCGACCAGGGCTATGCCGACCTCGCCGAGCAGGCCGCCGAGGCAGAGCAGGGTCTCGCGGGCGTCGTCCAGCCGGGTGAGCTGAGCGGCACGCAGGTCGCCTGGGTCGAGTTCGGGCGGGTCCAGGACCCCGCAGCCCCGGCCCGCCAGCTCGGTCAGCCCCAGCGCCTCGCCCCGCAGCTCCGGCGGGCCGGAGACCGCGAGCCGGCTCCCGATCGCCTGTGCCAGGGCCTGTGCCTGCCAGACCTCCGCCATCATCTCCGCCGTGTCGACGCCGCACGCCAGGGCCCGCCTGCTCGTGAGGATGAGCCGTACCGCATCCATGCGATGCCCCCGTCCCTCCGCCGCGCCATCTCGCACGGCCGCCTGAACTCCCTTGTCCACTACCCAGAGTGAGGGTCGATGGGGCGAAAAGCCAGAGGAAGACGGAAATCTGTGGACAACAATTCGGATTCGACGGCCGATTTGACCACGGAGAGTAATAACGGAGTTCAGCACTCCGGCTGTTGCTCCCCACCTCGGCCCTCCGCGCCCGGAAGCGGGAACCGGCGTTCGTTGCGGTCGATCTTGGCGGCCAGGGCGGCCAGCGGGTCGATGCCGAGGACCTCGCAGAGCTGGAGCAGGTAGGCCAGGACGTCGGCGACCTCGTCGGTGACGCGGTGCGCGGTGCCGGGGTCGTCCATCACCCGGGCGGACTCCTCCGGCGTCAGCCACTGGAAGATCTCGACCAGTTCGGAGGCCTCCACCGAGAGGGCGGCGACGAGGTTCTTGGGCGTGTGGTAGGGCTGCCAGTTCCGCGCGGCGGCGAACTCGGCCAGCCGGCGCTGGAGTCGGGCCAGGTCGGGGTGTTCCGTCACGGGTCCAGGTGTACCACCGTGACGCCCGGGGTCCCGGCGGCCCATGAGGCGTCCTGCACCGCGGCCACGCAGCGGATGTGTCCGCGCTCGCCCATCCGGGCGGCCGTCCGCAGCAGCTCCAGGCGCTGACGGGGATCGAGGCCGCGGTCGAAGCCGTCGGCGAGGACGGTGAGGGTCCGCAGGGCGTCGGGCACCTCGCCCGGGGCGTCGAGGTCCAGCACGCCCGGACCGGTCAGCAGCACCAGCGTCAGCGCGAGGTAGCGCAGCTCGCCGTCGCCGAGCCGGGCGAGTTCGGTACGGAAGCCGTCGCCGCGGTCGAGCAGCGCCCGTACCGTGCCGTCGGCCAGCGGCTCGGCGACCAGGTCGGTCACCGGGCCGGCGCAGCCCGCGTGCAGCGCCTCGACCAGCAGACCGTGCCGCCGGCCGCACTCGGCGCGCGTGCGCCACAGGACGTCGGCGAGGTTGTCGCAGCCGGGCAGCAGGCGGCCGGAGCCGGTGGGCACGGGGACGCGCATGTACTCGGGGCGGGGGTCGCAGGGGAAGACGGAGCGCAGGGCGACGACCATCTGCTCGGCCGCGGCGAGCACATGGCGCTGGCCGTCCGTCTTGCCGGCCACCCGCAGCGGGAGCAGGGCCGTACCGAGGCGGTCGTCGGGGAGCGGGGCGCGGGTCACGGGGGCGGAGCCGGCGGTGTGCCAGGCGGCCTGGACGGTCCGGCGGCCGGGGTCGCGCAGTGCGGTCTCCAGCAGGACGACACCGCGCGCGGTCAGCCGCTCGCCCACGATCCGCAGGTCCGGTTCGGCCTGTACGGCGATGTCGAGCCGGACCGGGCCCTCGGCGCCGTCGGCCGTGCAGCCGATGCGGAAGCCCCGCCGCCGTTCGGCGTCGGGACGGGCGCGCTCGGGCACGCGGGCGAGGGGGTCCGGGAACGCCTCGACGAGGGAGGCGCCGCCGCCGAGCCGGGCCAGCGCCTCGTAGGCGGCGAGCGCGGTCGTCTTGCCGGATCCGCTGGGCCCCGCGAACACCGTGACCGGCCCCAGCGGGAACCCGGCCCGCCGGTGCCCGGCGAAGGCCGACAGCCGCAGCTCGGTGATCCGCGACCGGATATCGGGAGGCGGACGGAACTGCGCGGGAACGGTGCCGACAGACGCGTCGGCCTCCGGCGGCTCAGCGGACACGGAGGACACGGCCATAACGCCGGACGCTAGGCCTCCGCGCGCACGACAAACCGTTTCACCGGCGGGACGTTCCTACGATCGGGGGACGTCCGGGTCACCCCGTGGACCGACCCCACCGCACAAGCGCCCCTCCCGATGGCACCGAGGGCAGCGGCCGTATGCCGGACTCGCGGGGTCCGGCGCGGGACCAGCGGCCGTACGCCGGACTCGCCGGGGCCTGTCGGCACGCGACGGAACGCGCCGAGAGCGGAGCGCCGGCACCTGAACGCAACCGGCAGCCACACCGCCCGCGCCGTCATCCTCCCGAGATCCCCGCCCCCTCCATCAAGCCGCTGACCTCCGTGCCGGGCGGGGTGAGGAGGAAGACGTTGCGGTCCACGCGGTGCATCCCGCTGCCCAGGCCGAAGACGACGCCGGTGCTGAAGTCGAGGACGCGCTTGGCGACGTCGCCCTCCGCGCCGGAGAGGTCCAGCAGGACCGGCACTCCGGCCATCAGGGTCTCGGCGACCTCGCGGGCGTCCGCGAAGACGTTGACGCGCAGGACCACGAACCGGCGCCGGGTCTCGGTCTCGGCGTCGGGCAGCGAGCGGTGGTTCACCGCGGACGGCCAGGCGTCCCGGCCCCGCAGCGGCACGACCTGGGCGAGCCCTTCCCACTGTTCATCGGTGACGTCGTAACGGCTCACCGGCTCCCCCCGACCTGACTCGCACTCAATCCCTGCACCAGCCAATTCTTACGCCAAGTCACCCGTTCGGCCCAACAACGACACGGTCCGCGACCGGGGCGGACGGGCCTCCCGGGGATGAGACGGGAGCATATATCCGGTATTCGGCTGGTTCTTACCGGGCTCATACCCGACTCTTCACCGGCCTCCCTGCCCCGCTCACCCGTCACCGTTAGCGTCCCGTGCCGTGCACTTGGCAGAAACACAGCAGGTGACACCCGGTCGGCGGACATCGTCGGCGGTGTCCGCCGCCCCGGGGGCCCGTGCGGAGGTGCCGGACGGCCCCGCGCACTGGCACCGCGTGCTGACGCTCCTCGCCGACGTGAGCCTGTTCATCGGCACCCGGTCGGTGTGGACCCAGGCGGCCACGCACCGGCTGGTCCTCGCGGGGGTCATCTCGGTCTGCTACGCCGTGATCCTGGCGACCGGCGTGCTCGCGCTCACGGTCCGCCGGACCCGCTCGCTGGCCCGCCTGGACCTGGTGGTGCTGGCGACCGCGGTCACCCTCACCCTGTGCGCCTGGGCGCTGAACCACGCCGGCGGCGACGAGGCGGCCCTCACCGCCCAGGCCGCGCGGGAACTCGTCGCCGGCCACCCGGTGTACGGGCAGCCGTGGCCCTGGCTGTTCCACGCCAAGGGCGTCGCGCTGACGCCGACCATGGACGGCGGGTACGACTTCACGTACGGCTATCCCCCGCTGGCCCCGCTGCTCACCGCCCCGCTGCTGTGGCTGGGCCACGGGGGCGCCCCGGCGACGGCGGCGGCGACGGGCGCGCTGGTCGTGGGCGCGGTGGTGCTGTGGCGGCTGCTGCCGGTGCCGTGGCGCTCTGCGGCGACGATGGTCTGCCTGGGCTTCGGCTTCCTGCCGATGTACGCCCGGCAGGGCTATCCCGCGATCATCGGCCTGGCGCTGCTGATGCCGGTGGTGGTGCGCTGGCCCCGGCTGGGCGCGCGCGGCCGGCTGGGCGCGGCCGGGGTCGCGCGGGCCGCGTGCCTGGGCGCCGCGTGCGCCGCCCAGCAACTGCCGTGGTTCGTCACGCCCTTCCTGCTGGCCGGGATCTACTCGGTGCGGCGCGGCGAGCTGGGCGGGCGGGCGGCGGCGCGGGTGACCTCGCGGATCGCGGGGGTCGCGGTGCTGACCTGGTCGCTGGTCAACGTGTACGTCGCGGTGCGCGCGCCCGGGCCCTGGCTGCGGGGCATCGCCCTGCCGCTGACCCAGGGCGCGGTGCCGCACGGCCAGGGCCTGGTGGACGTCTCGCTGTACTTCACCCACGGCAGCGACCGGCTGGACTGGTACGGCCACGCCGGCGTGCTGCTCGCCGCCGCGCTGCCGGCGGTGTTCACGCTGTTCGTCCGGCGGCTCGGGCCGGCCGCGACCGTGCTGCCGTGGTGCGCCTTCTATCTGGCGACGCGGTCCCAGGACGGCTACTACCTGATGATGACCCCGCTGTGGCTGGCGTCGGCGGTCACCGCGCCGCTGCCGGAGTTCGCCCACGCCTGGCAGCCGCGCCCCCGCCCGCTGACCGGCCCGCGCCGCCGGCCGGCGCTGGCCGCGACCGTCGTGGCGCTGGTGACGCCCGCGCTGGTGAGCGCGGTCCTGGCGGCGTCGGGGACCCCGCCGCTGCGGATGGACGTCACGGCGGCCCGGCACTCCTCGGCGCGGACCCTGACCCGGCTGACCCTGCGGGTCGCCAACACGGGCGGTGTCGCGCTGACCCCGCACTACATGCTCACCACCGGCCAGGGCATGAGCCGGTACTGGTCGCTGGTACGTGGCCCGGCCACGCTTGCCGCGCACAGCACGGCCACCGTCGAGCTCCGGGCGCCCTCGGGCGCCTTCACGGTGCCCGTGAAGAGGGGCACCCGGCTGCGGCTGCGCGCCTTCACCGGGAGCCCGCAGACGCTGTCCACCCGGGACGTGCGACGGGCGGAACTGGGTCTCCAGGGTCAGCGCGCCGGCGCGTGAGGCGGTCGGTACCGCGCGCGGCGAAGGTGATCCCCGGGGTACAAAAAGGGACAACAGGTAGACGCGAGACCTCGGCGCGGCTCGCCGGCACCGTCCGCCAGGCCCTCGCCGACTCCATGGGTCCCGAGCAGCGCGCGGCCTGGTACGCCCTCGTACCGGACCTGGAGGGCGAGGCCCGCTGAGCCTCCGGACGGGCTCCCCGGTACCGGAGCGGCACAGGTCACAACCGCAAGAAGAGAAACCTCACAGCCTCCGCTGCGCCTAGGCTTCAGCGGCCTGCCCTAGCATCCGACCCATGACGGTCCTGCCTGACGACGGGCTCTCACTGGCCGCCGAGTTCCCTGACGCGACACATGAGCAGTGGCAACGCCTGGTCGAGGGCGTACTGCGCAAGTCGGGCAAGGAACTTACCGGCGCGGCAGCTGAGGACGCCCTGTCCACGACGCTGGAGGACGGGCTGCGCACCCGGCCCCTGTACACCGCGCGCGACGGCGCGCCCGACCCCGGCCTGCCGGGCTTCGCCCCCTTCGTGCGGGGCAGCCGCCCGGAGGGCACCATCACGAACGGCTGGGACGTACGGCAGCGGCACACGGCACTCGCCGACGGCACGGACGGCGCCGTGCTCGCCGACCTGGAGAACGGCGGCACCTCCCTCTGGCTGGTGCTGGGCGAGGGCGGCATCCCCGTCTCCGAGCTGGGCCGCGCCCTCGACGGCGTCTACCTCGACCTGGCGCCCGTCGTCCTCGACGCCGGCCGCGACACCGAGCAGGCCGCCGAGGCCCTGCTGCGGCTGTACGCCGAGAAGGGCGTGGACGCGCGGTCCGTACGCGGCAACCTGGGCGGCGACCCGCTCGGGTACGAGGCCCGCACCGGCACCCCGCTCGGCTTCGCGCCGTACGCCGCGCTGGCCGCGCGGTGCGCCGAGGGGTACCCGGGGCTGCGCGCGCTGACCGTGGACGCGCTGCCGTACCACGAGGCGGGCGGCTCGGCCGCGCAGGAGCTGGGCGCCGCGCTGGCCACCGGCGTGGCCTACCTGCGGGAGCTGACCGAGGCCGGGCTGACGGTCGAACAGGCCGCCGGACAGCTGGAGTTCCGCTACGCCGCCACCGCCGACCAGTTCCTCACCATCGCCAAGCTGCGGGCGGCCCGCCGGCTGTGGGCCCGGGTCACCGAGGTCTGCGGATCGCCCGGTGCGCAGGTGCAGCACGTGGTGACCTCGCCGGTGATGATGAGCCGCCGCGACCCGTGGGTGAACATGCTCCGCACGACGGTCGCGACGCTCGCCGCGGGGGTGGGCGGCGCCGACTCGGTGACCGTGCTGCCCTTCGACCACGCGCTCGGGCTGCCCGACGCGTTCGCCCGGCGGATCGCCCGCAACACCTCGACCATCCTGATCGAGGAGTCCCACCTGGCCCGGGTCATCGACCCGGCGGGCGGCTCCTGGTACGTCGAGCGGCTGACGGCCGAACTCGCCGAGGCGGCCTGGCAGTTCTTCCGGTCCATCGAGCGGGACGGCGGCCAGGCGGCCGTCCTGCGCTCGGGCCGGCTGCGCACCGATCTCGCGACGACCTGGGCGGAGCGCTCCAAGCGGCTCGCCAAGCGGCGTGAACCCATCACCGGGGTCAGCGAGTTCCCGCTGCTGGCCGAGAAGCCGGTGGAGCGCGAGGCGGCGCCCGAGCCGCCGTCCGGCGGTCTGCCGCGCGTACGCCGCGACGAGGCGTACGAGGAGCTGCGCGCCCGCTCCGACGCCCATCTGGCGGCGACCGGCGCCCGGCCCCGGATCTTCCTCGCCACGATCGGCTCCGCCGCCGAGTACACCGCCCGCGCGACCTTCGCCGCGAACCTCTTCCAGGCCGGCGGCATCGAACCGGTCACCGAGGGCGGTTTCGAGGACAGCGGCGCGACGGAGGCCGTGCTGTGCTCCAGCGACGCGCTCTACGCCGAACAGGCCGAGGAGACCGCGAAGTCGCTGCGCGCGGCCGGTGCCCGGCATGTGTTCCTGGCGGGCCGGGGCGACTACTCCGGCATCGACTCGTACGTCTTCGCGGGCTGTGACGCCGTGGATGTGCTGTCCGCGACCCTCGACCGCATGGGAGTGTCCTGATGGGAATCCCCGACTTCTCCGGCATCGAGCTGGGGACCCCGGTCGCCGACGCCACCGACGGCGAGTGGCGTGCGGCCCTGAAGCGGGCCACCGGCGGCGCCGAGCCGCTGTGGGAGACCCCGGAGGGCATCGGGGTCAAGCCGCTGTACACCGGCCGTGACCTGGAGGGCCTGGACTTCCTGGGCACCTACCCGGGGATCGCGCCGTACCTGCGCGGCCCGTACCCGACGATGTACGTCAACCAGCCCTGGACGATCCGCCAGTACGCGGGCTTCTCCACCGCCGAGGAGTCCAACGCGTTCTACCGGCGCAACCTGGCGGCGGGCCAGAAGGGCCTGTCGGTCGCCTTCGACCTGCCCACCCACCGGGGCTACGACAGCGACCACCCGCGGGTGACCGGTGACGTCGGCATGGCGGGCGTGGCCATCGACTCGATCTACGACATGCGGCAGCTGTTCGACGGGATCCCGCTGGACAAGATGACCGTGTCGATGACGATGAACGGCGCCGTGCTGCCGGTGCTGGCGCTGTACATCGTGGCGGCGGAGGAACAGGGCGTACCGCCCGAGAAGCTGGCCGGGACCATTCAGAACGACATTCTGAAGGAGTTCATGGTCCGCAACACCTACATCTATCCGCCGAAGCCGTCGATGCGGATCATCTCCGACATCTTCGCGTACACCTCGCAGCGGATGCCCCGCTACAACTCCATCTCCATCTCCGGCTACCACATCCAGGAGGCCGGAGCCACGGCCGACCTGGAGCTGGCGTACACGCTCGCGGACGGCGTGGAGTACATCCGGGCGGGCCGCGAGGCGGGCCTGGACGTGGACGCGTTCGCGCCCCGGCTGTCGTTCTTCTGGGCGATCGGCATGAACTTCTTCATGGAGGTCGCCAAGCTGCGCGCGGCCCGCCTGCTGTGGGCGAAGCTGGTGAAGCAGTTCGACCCGAAGAACACCAAGTCGCTGTCGCTGCGCACACATTCGCAGACCTCGGGCTGGTCGCTGACCGCGCAGGACGTGTTCAACAACGTCACGCGCACCTGTGTGGAGGCGATGGCGGCGACCCAGGGCCACACCCAGTCGCTGCACACCAACGCCCTCGACGAGGCCCTGGCCCTGCCGACCGACTTCTCGGCGCGCATCGCCCGCAACACCCAGCTGCTCATCCAGCAGGAGTCGGGCACCACCCGGGTCATCGACCCGTGGGGCGGCAGCGCCTACGTGGAGCGGCTCACCTACGACCTCGCCCGCAAGGCCTGGCAGCACATCCAGGAGGTCGAGCAGGCGGGCGGCATGGCACAGGCCATCGACGCCGGCATCCCCAAGCTGCGCGTGGAGGAGGCGGCGGCCCGCACCCAGGCCCGCATCGACTCCGGCCGGCAGCCGGTGATCGGCGTGAACAAGTACCGGGTCGAGACCGACGAGGCGATCGAGGTCCTCAAGGTCGACAACTCCTCCGTGCGCGCCCAGCAGATCGAGAAGCTGCGGCGGCTGCGCGAGGAGCGGGACGAGGTCGCGTGCCGGGACGCGCTGGACGCACTGACCCGGGCCGCCGACGGCAACGACAACCTGCTGGAGCTGGCCGTGCGCGCGGCCCGCGCCAAGGCGACCGTCGGCGAGATCTCCGACGCCCTGGAGAAGGTGTACGGGCGGCACGCGAGCCAGATCCGTACGATTTCCGGCGTGTACCGCAACGAAGCAGGCCAGTCCCCGTCCGTGGACCGCACCCGGGCCCTGGTGGACGCGTTCGAGGAGGCCGAGGGGCGCCGGCCGCGCATCCTGGTCGCCAAGATGGGCCAGGACGGCCACGACCGCGGCCAGAAGGTGATCGCGACCGCCTTCGCCGACCTCGGCTTCGACGTCGACGTCGGCCCGCTGTTCCAGACGCCGGAGGAGGTCGCCCGGCAGGCGGTCGAGGCGGACGTCCACGTGGTCGGCGTGTCCTCGCTGGCCGCCGGTCACCTCACCCTCGTCCCGGCGCTGCGCGAGAAGCTCGCCGAGGAGGGCCGCGAGGACATCATGATCGTGGTCGGCGGGGTGATCCCGCCGCAGGACGTGCCGACCCTGCTGGAGATGGGCGCCACGGCCGTGTTCCCGCCCGGGACGGTGATCCCGGACGCGGCGTACGACCTGGTGCGGCGGCTGTCGGCCGACCTCGGCCACGAGCTGTAGGGCCGCGATGGCCCCGATCGATCTCGACACGTATGTGAAGGGTGTGCTGGACGGGAAACGGGCCCTGGTGGCCCGCGCCATCACGCTCGTCGAGTCCACCCGGCCTCAGCACCGGGCGCTGGCGCAGCAGTTGCTCACCGAGCTGCTGCCGCACAGCGGCCGGGCGCGGCGGATCGGCATCAGCGGGGTGCCCGGCGTCGGCAAGTCGACATTCATCGACGCGTTCGGCACGATGCTGACCTCGCTGGGCCACCGGGTGGCGGTCCTCGCCGTCGACCCCTCCTCCACCCGCACGGGCGGCTCCATCCTCGGCGACAAGACGCGGATGGAGCGCCTGGCGGTCGACCCGGCGGCCTTCGTCCGGCCCTCCCCCAGCGCGGGCACGCTGGGCGGGGTCGCGAAGGCCACCCGGGAGTCGATGGTGGTGATGGAGGCGGCGGGTTACGACGTGATCCTCGTGGAGACCGTCGGCGTCGGCCAGTCCGAGACGACGGTCGCCGAGATGGTCGACTCCTTCCTGCTGCTGACACTGGCCCGCACCGGCGACCAGTTGCAGGGCATCAAGAAGGGCGTGCTGGAGCTGGCCGACGTGATCGCCGTCAACAAGGCCGACGGCCCGCACGAGCGCGACGCCCGTGCCGCCGCCCGCGAGTTGGCGGGCGCGCTGCGCCTGATGCACGGCAAGGACGCGTTCTGGACTCCGCCGGTGCTGCACTGCAGCGCCCGCGAGTCGACCGGCCTCGACACGGTGTGGGAGCGCCTCGAACAGCACCGGTTGCTGCTCGACTCCACCGGCCGGCTCGCCGCCAAGCGCCGCGACCAGCAGGTCGGCTGGACCTGGGCGATGGTCCGCGACGAACTCCTCGGCCGCCTGCACTCCGACCCCGCGGTCCGCGCGACCGCCCCGGACCTCGAACAGCAGGTCAGGGACGGCCGCCTGACGGCGACGCTGGCGGCGGAACGGATCCTGGCGGCGTTCGAGGGCCGTACGCCGCCCGCGTCCGGCAGCTGAGCGGGTCGGGCCCGCCGCGTCGGTGGACGTGGCGGGCCTGTCGCGGGGGCGGTGGTCCTGAGCGGGTTTGGCGCAAACTGCTCCTGGTGACCGCTGCCATGGTTAAGATCCCGGAAGTTGACGCACAGTCATAGTCCGGGGGGCGGGGAATGAGGATTCGCATTCTGGCGGACGGCGACGAGGAGTCGCTCGTGGACCTCCAGTCATGGCTGTCGGCCGATCCGGGTACGGCCCGACTGGGCGTCGCCACGGTCTCGGGCGACGGTCCCACGATGAATGCGCTGGAGGCACTGGACATCGTCCTGGGACATGGGGTGGACATGGCCAACTTCGCCCTCGCCTACGCGTCATGGCGTTCCGTCAAGCGTGATGAGCAGTCCGCCCCGGCCGACGGTGGGGCGGGAGCGCGCATCCTGGTGCACGGGGACAGCACGGTGGACATCGGCCACCTCACCCCCGAGGAACTGGCCGACCTGCTGCGCCGCCTGAACGGCACCGGCACGGGGACGGACGCGTGACGCCGGACGCCGGCCGTTCCCGTGCGGTCGTCTTCGGCGTCCACGACTTCCGCGACCTGCCCCGGCTGGAGGGTGTCCGCCACAACGTGCCCGCCCTGCGGGAGCTGCTCACCAGCGCCGACGTCGGGGGGCTGGCGGAAGGGGACTGCACCGTCGTACCGCACGACGGGACGCCGCAGCAACTGCTGGACGCCCTGCACGACGCCGCGCAGGAGGCGACCGATCTGCTGCTGGTCTACTACGCCGGACACGGCCACTTCGGCGGCCGCGACCGCCAGTTCCTGCTCGCCACCAGCAACTCCAGCGGACAGCGGCCCTACCACTCGGTCAAGTACAGCGACATCCGCGACCTGGTCGCCGGCTCCCCCGCACAGCGCAAAGTGGTCGTCATCGACTGCTGCTTCAGCGGCCGGGCGCTGTCCATGTCGGACGAGCAGACCCCGACCCAGCTGGACACGGAGATCACCGGCGCCTGCGTGCTGACCTCGGCCGCCGAGACGGAGCGTTCGCTGTGCCTGCCGGACGGAAGCGTCTTCACCCTGGAGCTGACCAAGCTGCTGCGCGAGGGACTCAGCGGCGAGCTGACCGGCGGGCGCCTGGGCGAACACCTCCCCGAGCTCACCATGATCGACGTCTTCAACGCCCTGCACACCAGGCTGCACGGCAGGATGGTCGACGGCCACCGCGTACCCCAGCCCAGGATGAGCACCCGCGACCTCGGTCACCAGATCGTCCTCGGCCGGAACCGGGCCTACACGGGTCCGCCGACGGGCGGTGCGGAGGGTGCCTCGGAGGAACACCCGTGGGTGACGGCGACGCGCGACCACCCCTTGTGGAACTACGTCACCGACGAACGCGGGCTGCTCTCGTTGCGCGACACCGCCACCGCGCTCGTCGCCCGGGCGGCCGCCGCGTCGGAAGAGGACGGTGAGGTGCTCGGCGGTGACCCGTGGCGCTCCCCGGCCTTCACCGACAGGGTGGCCGAGTGGACCGACAGCCTGCTGCTCGACAGCAGCCTGCGTCCGGACGAACTGGAGCTGTCCGCCGCCGAGGTGTTCCTCCTCGTCACGCACCCCTACCTGCACGCGGCCTTCTGGCGGCAGAACGCAAGTCGCTTCAGCTCGATCGGGCCGACGGTGCTGGCCGAGGCCCAGAGCTCCGCGCCGGCCCGGCGGAGTTACGACCTCTTCCTGCGCAAGAACCACCCCCGGCTGGTACGACGCGCCCTGCGCAGCAACGACCCACGGGCCGCCGAGGCCATCGGCTGGTGGCTGTTCCACCGGTGGCTCGTCCTGGAACCGAGGCTGTACGACCCCTCAGCCGCGGAGACTCTGCTCGACCACCTCGCCGTGCCTCTGGGGGAACACTCACCCCGGGAACGCAGGCTCGTCGAGGACGTCCTCGATCCCCGCCTGATCTCCCGGCTGTTGCGCGCCCCCCAGCTCACCGGACCGCCCGAGCGGGCCGACGCGATGCCGCGCAGCGTGGGAGTGGCGGAGACCGCCCAGCGTGTCAGGGCGCACCAGCTCGCGGAACTCCTGCGCATCGCCCACCTCTTCGCGATCGACCCGGTCGCCCTGCCGGAGGTGCTGGTGGATCACGTGGGCATCGGCTACGCCGTCGATCTCCTGGAACTGCACAGCACCCTGGACCGCTTGCGGTGGGAGGCGAACGGACGGACCCGGATGCTGAGCGCCATGTGCCACCATCTCGCCGTCGAACTCGGCCTGCGCCAGCACGCGGCCACCCTCGACACCCTGCTGGCCCGCATCGACATCCGCAGCGGCGACGGAGAACGGCCCGCCCTGCTGCGCAACCTCCCCCTGCACGTCACCGCCGAGCAGGTGACACCCGCCGCCGACGCGAGCGGCCGCTGGGCCTACGAGTCGACCGAGCTGCGTTTCCGGCTGGCCGACGACCGGATCCAGGAACTGCTGATGGGCGAGCAACTCTACGGGGATCCCGCGCTCGCCATCCGGGAGCTGTACCAGAACGCTCTCGACGCGTGCCGCTACCGCGGGGCACGCACCGAGTACCTCGGTGTCACCCGCGGTCAGCGAATGTCGTACCAGGGCGCGATCACCTTCAGCCAGGGGGTGGACGAGCAAGGCCCGTACCTGGAATGCCGTGACAACGGCATCGGCATGGGCGAGGCGGAGCTCCGGGACGTCTTCTCCCACGCGGGCATGAGCTTCGCGGACATGCCGGAGTACATCGAGGAGAAGGCGCGCTGGGAGGAGCACGGCATCTCCATGCACCCCAACAGCCAGTTCGGCGTCGGGGTGCTCAGCTACTTCATGCTGGCCGACGACATCACCGTGACGACCTGCCGGCTCACCCCTGACGGCTTGCCGGGCGAGCACCTGCGCGTCGAGATCGCCGGGCCCGGCTCCCTTTTCCGCATCCAGCGCCTGGAACGCTGTCCCGACGCCTACACCAGCGTGCGCCTGCGGTTCCGCTCGTCCGACGTCACCTCGTGCGTCGACGTACTGCGCCGCATCCTGTGGATCTCCGAGTGCGAGGTCACGGCGAGCGACGACCGGGGGGAGAAGGAGGTCTGGAAGCCGAACGTCCTCGGCGACAGTGCGCCCCTGGACGCAGCCGACCCCTACGACCCGAGCGCCGAGCGAAACCCGGACGCCGTCGTGGTGGAAACCTCGACCCCCGCGGTGTGGTGGTGCAGCACCAGGGGCGCGGTCCTGGCCGACGGCCTGTGGGCCGGGGAACACCGCTTCGGGGCCGTGGTCAATCTGTCGGGCAAGGACACCCCACGCCTCACGGTGGACCGGCGGCGGATCATCGACGTGGACACCGCCGAGACCGAGCGGTTGCTGCGCCAAGAGATCCCCAGCCTCCTGGCCGCCGGGGATGCCGTCTTCCGGCACGACTGGCTGGCGTACGTGCTGAAGGAAAGCCCTGAACTCGCCGACGAGATCTTCGCCGAAGCGGTGCGGGTCGGTTTCACACCGTGGCGGATCGCGGGGCGGGAGGTGGACATCAGGAAGAGCGGGTACTACCCACCGGACGACCACATGGTCGACTCATCACCGCACGGTAGATGGGTCAGTCCGTCCGGTACGCCGGCGACGGTCGACGAATTCCGGATCGAGGCTCTGACCGACGCGGGCTTCTTCCCGGGTTTCGTCGTCAGCCGGCCGTCGGGCCGGGCCCTCCCCGTGCCGTCGGACATCTATGCTCTGGTGCCGCAGTGGGACCCGGCCAGGCGGATCCCGCTCTGGGGAGAGTCAGCGGTCTGGTACGACTCCGCGGTGAGCATCGGGCTGATAGCCCGGGCCGCCGGTAGGACGGGGTGGTCGTTCCAAGAGGTCATCGCTCGTCTTGAACGACTCGGTCTATCGGCCCCCGCCACATCGGTGACCCGCCTCGAGCCCGACGATCTCCGCATCATCAGCGAGCGTTTGTCCATCGACTCATCCTGGCTGGATCCCGGCGATCCCGTGCACCCGGCTCACGTCCTCGAAGCCGCGGACGTGACCGGACACAGCCCCGAGCACGTCGTCAGCCGTCTGACCGAACTCGGCTATCGCGTGGCCACGGATCCGATGCCGCGACCGGAACCCCACGACCGGCTCATACTCAGTCTCGACCTGGACCGGCAGCAGCCCTGGCTCGACCTGGAGAGCCAGGTCAGCAGCGCTCACCTGGTGCTGGCCGCCGGCAGGACGGGGCTGTCCACCGAGGAGGTCGCCGCTCGCCTCAGGCAGTTCGGCTTCTCGACCCCCACCACACCTGTGTCCTCACTCGAACCCGACGATCTCCGCATCGTGAGCGTGAACGCCACAGGAAGAGAGCCCTGGCTCGACCCCGCCCGGCCAGTGCACCCGGCGCACGTCATCCTGGCCGCGGCTACGACCGGTCACAGCGCCGACCACGTCATCGGCCGCCTGACCGAACTCGGCTACCACATGGGCATGCTCCCGACACCTCTGCACGAACCCGGCGATCTGCGGATCCTCAGCAAGGACTGCACCGAGCAGGCGCCTTGGCTGGACCCCGGTACGGCGGTTCACCCCGCGCAGATCGTGAGGGCCGCCTGTGTCACCGGGCGCACGATCGACTACGTCACCTCGCGTCTCGCCCAGTTCGGATTCCGCACCGCCAGTCAGGCGCCGCCCACGGAACCGGACGACATTCGCATCCTCAGCCGCGATCTGGACGGGGAACCACCCTGGGTCGACTACGACCAGCCGGTCGAGCCCCCTCACATCCAGCGCGCCGCCGAAGCGACGAACCGGTCCCCCCAAGCCGTTCTCGCCCGGCTGGAAGAACTGTCCTTCAGGCTGCACGACGCGGTGGCACTGATTTTCTGAGGCCCTGCAAGCTTGACGGACGTGCGGTGGTGGGGGGGGGGGGGGGGGGGGGGGGGGGGGGGGGGGGGGGGGGGGGGGGGGGGGGGGGGGGGGGGGGGGGGGGGGGGGGGGGGGAGGGGGGGTGGGGGGGGGGGGGGGGGGGGGGCGTAACACGGATCGACGAGGTCGCCAGGGGCGTTCCG
>NZ_JBVHVI010000004.1:11710-82746 GCF_055564915.1 Streptomyces sp. NPDC028928 | reverse complement strand
CACCCCCCTGCTCTCCCCCCTCCCCCCCCCCCCCCCCCCCTCCCTTCCTCCTCTTTTTCCCCCCCCCCCCCCCCCCCCCCCCCCCCCCCCACGGCTCAGACGTACCGGCGCTCTCCGTTGCCGTCGAGCGGGGACCACCACTGGTCGTAGTTGGTCGAGCCGTCGCCGAAGAAGCCGGCCCGGCCCTCGACGATCCGGCCGTCCTCCCAGCGGAAGACCTGCACCCCGTCGGCGTCCAGGACGTCGTAGGGGGACGTGCTGCCCTCGGGGGCGCCGGGGCGGACCGCGTGGACCTTCACCACGTCCATGCACTCGTTGCCGCTGATCATGGAGGTGACCAGCTCCACCTCGAACTTCCCGCCCGCCGCGTCCGTCAGCGCGCGCCGGAAGGCGAGGAGTGCGTCGAGGCCCACGTGCCAGCCCGCCTGCGCGTGGCGGCCGGGGACCGAGAAACGGACGTCCTCCGACCAGTACTTGGCGGCCTCCTCCCGGTCCAGGGAGACGAGGGCGACGTACGCCTTCTCGACCAGTTCGGGGGTGATCTCGGTCATGTCATGCGCTCCTGTGCGTCGTTGTGTCGGACCGTCCGGCCCGGGAGAGCCAGGCGTGGACGGCTTGTGCGGTGGGACCGGCGTGCTCCTCCAGCATCGAGAAGTGGTCGCCGGGGGTCTGGTGCAGCGCGGCGTCGGCGGCCCAGGACGGCCGGGGTCCGGCCGCGGTGCCGGGCAGGGCGTCTGCGGCTCGCAGGAAGAGGGTGGGGACAGCGGGGCGGGCGGGTGTCCAGTCGGCGAAGACCCGGAAGTAGGCGCCCATCGCGGTCAGCGAGCGGGTGTCGACGGCCGTCTCGGCGCCGTGCCGGGTGAACAGCCCGTCGGTGAAGGCGGTGGCCAGGGTGTCGCTCGTCTCGCTCTGGAGGTACGTGTCGAGGAGCACCAGGGCTTGCGGGGCCTCCCCCGCCGCTTCGAGGCGCGCGGCCACCGCGTGGGCGATCCAGCCGCCCGACGAGTAGCCGAGCAGTGCGACGGGCGCACCGGCCGCGTACCGCCGTACCGCCTCGGCCTGCGCCTCGACCACCGCCTCCCAGGTGCCGGGGAGGAGTTCGCCGGGCAGGAATCCCGGCTGCGGCACCGCGACCACCTCGCGCCGGCCGCGCAGCGCGCCCGCGAACCGGGCGAACTGGTGCGGGCCGGACATGGCGACCACCGCCGGGAAGCAGACCAGCGCGGGCTCGGTGCCGTCGCCGCTCGCCAGCCGGACGGGCTCGGGCCGCTCCCCCAGGTCGGCGGGGCCGGTGAAGGAGGGGAGGAACCGCGAGGCCACGCGGAGCAGTTCGATGCCCTCCAGGGTGCGGCCCGCGGCCCGGGCCCGCCGGAACAGCGCGCCGACGCCGTCGTCCTCGGGCGGCACAGCGGCCGCGGCCGCGGCCGCTGTGCCGGCGGCGAGTTCGGCCCGCAGGTGGCGGACGAGGGCGGGGAGGGTGGGGTGGTCGAAGACCACGGTCGCCGCCAGGCGCAGGCCGGTGGCCCGCTCCAGCCGGTTGCGCAGCTCCACCGCGATGAGCGAGTCCAGGCCCAGCTCGGGCAGTGACCTGTCCTCGTCCACGTCGTCGGGCGAGGAGAAGCCGAGGACGGCCGCCGCCTCGGTGCGGACGGCGGTGCGCAGCGCGTCCTCCAGCTCGGCCCCGCGCAGCCCGGTCAACCGCGGGACGGTGCCGGTGGTGCGTCCGCCCGCCGGTGCCGTCGCGGGCCGGGCCGCCCCGGCGGGGTGCCGGGCCGGCAGTCGCAGCGGTTCGGGCAGCCCGGGATCGTCGGCCAGGGCACGCAACCGCTCCGGGACCGTGGCGAGCGGGGCCAGGACCGGGTCGGGGGCGTCCGCGCCGACGGCCGCGTCGAACAGCGCGAGTCCCCGCTCGGGTGTCAGCGCCTCGATGCCCGCGCGGGCCGTGCGGCGCAGTTCGGGGCCGCCCGCCATGCCGGCGCCGTCCTGGTCCCACGGCCCCCACGCCAGGGACAGCGCGGGCAGGCCGTGCGCCCTGCGGTGCTGGGCCAGGGCGTCCAGGAAGGTGTTGGCGGCGGCGTAGTTGGCCTGTCCGGGGGCGCCGAGCACACCGGCCGCCGAGGAGAACAGGACGAAGGCGGACAGGTCCATGTCCCGGGTCAGCTCGTGCAGGTGCCAGGCCGAGGCCGCCTTCGCGCGCAGCACGCGCTCCAGCCGCGGCGGGGTCAGGGACGCCACGACGGTGTCGTCCAGGACGCCCGCGCAGTGGACGACCGCGCTGACCGGGCGGTCCGCGGGGACACCGGCCAGCACCGCGGCCAGGGCGTCCCGGTCGCCGACGTCGCAGCCGGCGACCGTGGCCGCGCCGCCGAGCCCCTCGATCTCGGCGGCCAGTGCGGCCAGTCGGGGGTCGTCGGCGCTCCGGCCGACGAGCAGGACGTGCCGTACCCCGTGCGCGGCGACCAGGTGACGGGCCGTCAAGCGGCCCAGCGCTCCCGCGGCACCGGTGACCACTGCCGTGCCGTCGGGTCCGAAGGGGGACGCACCGGGAGCGAGGGCCGAGGGCACCAGGCGGGGCCTGCGCGGTTCTCCCCCGCGGATCGCCACCTGTGCCGCCCCCGAGGCCACGGCGGCCGGCAGGGCGTCCCAGGATTCCGGCTCGCCGTCCACGTCCACCACGGCGAACCGGCCGGGGTGCTCGGAGGCCGCGGAGCGCAGCAGCCCCCACAAGGGGGCGTGGGCCAGGTCCGGTACGTCCTCCTCCGGCCCGGCCGCCACCGCGCGGCGCGTGACGACCACGAGCCGGGACCGCGCCCGGCGGGCGTCGGACAGCCAGGCCCGGATCAGCTCCAGTGCTCGGTGCAGGAGTTCCGTGTCGAGCGGGTCGTGTGCGGTGAGGAACGGGACGAGGACGGTGTCAATGCCGTCCGGGACCTGGGTCAGGTCGTCCACCCGGGTCAGGGAGCCGAGCGGTGTGGAGCCGAGGACGGTCCACGCGCGCGTGTCGGGCTCCGGCTCCGGGGCCGGCTCCGGGCCGTCCGGGCGGGTCCAGTCGAGGCGCAGCAGGGGCCGGCCGGGCCCGGCGGCCGCGGAGACCGGGCGCAGGGACAGGGCGGCGACGGAGGCGACCGGAGCACCGGCGGGGTCGGTCAGCTCCACGGCCACGGTGCCCGGGGTGCCGGCCGGGGTCAGGCGCACCCGCAGCGCGCGGGCCCCGGTGGCGTGGAGCCGGACGCCCCGCCAGGAGAACGGCAGCACGGGCGGGGCGGGCCGGTCGCCGTCCCCGATGCCCAGGACGTGCAGCGCCGCGTCCAGCAGGGCGGGGTGCACGCCGAAGGCGCCCGGGTCCGTGCCGTCGGGGAGAGCGACCTCGGCGAGGAGTACGTCGCCGTCGCGCCAGGCGGCCTGGAGGCCCTGGAACGCCGGACCGTGCGACAGGCCCGCCTCGGCCATCCGCTCGTAGCCGCCGGTGAGGTCCACGGGCGTCGCCCCGGCGGGCGGCCATGTCCCGGTGGTGGCGGGCGGGTTCTGGTCGGTGGCGGACAGGGTGCCGGTGGCGTGCCGGGTCCAGGTGTCGCCGGTGAGGGCGTGGACGCCGAAGGACCGCCGGCCGTCGGCGTCCGGTTCCTGCACGGACAGCCTCAGGGGCAGGGCCGCGTGGTCGGGGACGGTCAGCGGGGCCTCCAGGACGAGGTCCTCGACCGTCGGGCAGCCCAGCTCGGCGCCCGCGCGCAGGGCCAGTTCCGCGAGGGCCGCGCCGGGCAGGACGGCCGTACCGGCGACGCGGTGCTCGGCCAGCCAGGGCCAGGCCCGCGCGTCCAGCTCGCCGGTGAAGACGGAGCCCTCGATGTCGGGCGCGGACACGGCGGGCCCCAGCACGGGGTGCTCCTGGTCCGCCCGCCGGGGTCCGGCCGCGAGCCAGTAGCGCCGGCGCTGGAAGGGGTAGGTCGGCAGGTCCACCCGGCGCGCGCCCGTGCCCTCGAAGTACTCCGTCCAGTCCACGTCCACGCCGTGGACGTGCGCTTCGGCGAGGGCGGTGGTCAGGGCCCGGGGCTCGGGGTGGCCGGACCGCAGCAGGGGCACCACGGCGTGCTCGCGGCCGGCGAGGCAGTCCCGGGCCGCCGCGGTGAGCGCGGTCCCGGGGCCGACCTCCACGAAGACGGCCGCGCCGTCGGCCGCCAGCCGGGTCACCGCGTCCCGGAACCGCACCGGCTCCCGCAGCTGGCGCACCCAGTACTCGGGCGAGCACAGCTCGGCGGCGGAGGCGGGCCGGCCGGTGGTCGCGGAGACCACGGGCAGCGAGGGCTCCCGGAAGGTGACGCCCCGCGCGATCCGCCGGAACTCGTCGAGCATGCCGTCCATGTGCGCGGAGTGGAAGGCGTGGCTGACGCGCAGCCGCCGGGTCCGGCGGCCGGCCTCCGCGAGCCGGGCGGTCAGCGCGTCCACCGCGTCCGCGTCGCCGGACACCACCACGGAGGCGGGCCCGTTGACGGCGGCGAGCGCGACCCCGTCCGTCAGCAGTGCCGCGACCTCCTCCTCGGGCGCCTGGACGGCCGCCATCGCGCCGTGGACCGGCAGCGCCTGCATCAGCCGGCCGCGCGCCGCGACCAGCGTGGCCGCGTCCTCCAGGCTCAGGACGCCCGCGACATGGGCGGCGACCAGCTCGCCGAGGGAGTGGCCGGCCAGCACGTCGGGCCGTACGCCCCACGACCGCAGCCGGTACGCCAACGCCGTCTCCACGGCGAACAGGGCCGGCTGGGTGTAGTCGGTACGGTCCAGCAGCGCGGCGTCGGCGGTGCCCGGCTCGGCGAACAGGACCTCGCGCAGGGGCCGGTCGAGGAACGGGGCGACGTACCCGCACACCTCGTCCAGGGCCTTGGCGAAGACCGGGTCGGCCGCGGCCAGTTCGCGTCCCATGCCGGGCCGCTGGCTGCCCTGGCCGCTGAAGAGGAAGGCCACGGTGCCGTCGGCGGCGCGTCCGGTCAGGGCGCCGGGCCCGGACGTCCCGGTGGCGGCGAGCCGCTCCAGGGCGGCCGTCCGCTCCTCGTGGCCGACGGCGACGACGGCCGCGCGGTGGCGGAGCGCGGAGCGGGTGGTGGCGAGGCTGAGGGCGAGGTCGGCGGCGGGGGTGTCCGGCTGTGCGCGCAGCTGCTCCAGCAGGCGCCGGGCCTGGTCGCGCAGGGCCGACGGGGTCGAGGCCGACAGCAGCCAGGGCGCGCCGCCGTCCCGCGGCTGCCGGGCGGGGTCCGCGGGCCTGGGGCCCGGGCCGGGAGCGGCCAGGTCGTCGGGGGCCTGTTCGATGACGGCGTGGGCGTTGGTGCCGCTGATCCCGAAGGAGGAGACCCCGGCCCGGCGCGGCTCTCCGGTGGCGGGCCAGGCGACAGGGTCGGTCAGGAGCCGTACCCCGCCGGCCGACCAGTCGACGTGGGGCGTGGGGCGGTCGACGTGCAGGGTCCGCGGCAGCGTCCCGTGGCGCATCGCCTGCACCATCTTGATCACGCCGCCGACGCCCGCCGCGGCCTGCGCGTGCCCGATGTTGGACTTGAGCGAGCCGAGCCACAGGGGGCGGTCCGGGTCGTGCTCACTGCCGTAGGTGGCCAGCAGGGCCTGCGCCTCGATGGGGTCGCCCAGGACCGTGCCGGTGCCGTGCGCCTCGACGGCGTCGACCTGGCGGGCGGTCAGTCCGGCGGCGGCCAGCGCCTGCCGGATCACCCGCTGCTGCGCCGGTCCGCTGGGCGCGGTCAGCCCGTTGCTGGCCCCGTCCTGGTTGACGGCGCTGCCGCGCACCACCGCGAGCACGCGGTGACCGTTGCGGCGAGCGTCCGAGAGCCGTTCGACGAGGAGGACCGCGACGCCCTCGCCCCAGCCGGTGCCGTCCGCGCCGGCGGCGAACGACTTGCACCGGCCGTCCGGGGCGAGTCCCCGCTGGCGGCTGAACTCGATGAACGGCCCCGGGGTCGCCATGACGGTGGCGCCGCCGGCCAGGGCGAGGGAGCACTCGCCGGAGCGGAGCGCCTGGGCGGCGAGGTGCAGCGCCACCAGCGACGACGAGCAGGCGGTGTCCACGGTCACGGCGGGGCCTTCGAGGCCGAGCGCGTAGGCGATACGGCCGGAGGCGACGCTGCCCGCGGTGCCCGAGCCGAGGTAGCCCTCGACGTCCTCGGGGGCGCCGCCCACGGCCCAGGACCCGTAGTCGTGGTACATCACGCCCGCGAAGACGCCCGTGTCGCTGCCGCGCACCGACAGCGGGTCGATGCCCGCCCGTTCGAACGCCTCCCACGACACCTCCAGCAGCAGCCGCTGCTGCGGGTCCATCGCGAGGGCCTCACGGGGGCTGATGCCGAAGAAGCCGGGGTCGAAGTCGGCGGCGCCGTCGAGGAATCCGCCGTGGCGGGTGGCGATGGTGCCGCGTCGGCCGGGTTCGGGGTCGGGGTCGTAGCGGCCGTCGATGTCCCAGCCCCGGTCGCGGGGCATCTCGGAGATGGCGTCGCGGCCGGACAGGACGAGGTCCCACAGTTCCTCGGGGGAGGTCACGCCACCGGGGTAGCGGCAGGCCATGCCGATGATGGCGATCGGCTCGTCGGCGGGGGCCGCGGAGCCGCGGACGGGCGTGGCGGCCGCCGCCGTACCGCCGGACAGCAGCACGCGCAGACGGGCGGCGAGGTCGCCGGGGGTCGGGTGGTCGAACACCAGGGTCGTCGGCAGCCGCAGGCCGGTGTGGGCGCCGAGCCGGTTGCGCAGTTCGATCGCGGCGAGCGAGTCGAAGCCCACTTCCGCGAACGTGCGGTCGTCCGGGACGTCCCGTGCGCTCTCGTACCCCAGGATCGCCGCGGCCTCGGCCCGTACCAGCTCGGTCAGCTCGCGCAGCTGCTCGGCCTCGGGCAGGGTGGCGAGGCGCTCGGCGGGGCCGGTGCCGCCCGGCTCCGCGGGGGACGCCGTGCGCCGTCGCCGGGCGGGCCGCGCCAGGCCGCGCAGCAGCGCCGGTGCGGTGGCCGCGTCGAGCCGGCGCGGGTCCAGGTGGAGCGGCGCCACCAGCGGCTCGTCCCCGGCGAGGGCGGCGTCGAACAGGGCCAGGCCCTCCGCCGGGGGGATCGGCCGCATGCCGAGCCCCGCCAGCCGGCGGCGCGCCGCGGCGTCGACTCCGCCGACCATGCCCGTGGTGCCCTCCCACAGTCCCCAGGCCAGGGACAGGGCGGGCAGCCCGTGCCTTCGGCGGTGTACGGCCAGGGCGTCGAGGAAGCCGTTGGCGGCGGCGTAGTTGGCCTGCCCGGGGGCGCCGAGCAGACCGGCGGCCGAGGAGAACAGGACGAAGGCGGACAGGTCCATGTCCCGGGTCAGTTCGTGCAGATGCCAGGCGGCGTCGGCCTTCGGGGCCATGACGCGGCGCACCCGGTCCGGGGTCAGCGCCTCCACGGTGCCGTCGTCGAGGACGCCGGCCGCGTGGACGACGGCGGTCAGCGGACGCTCCCCCGGCAGCGCGGCCAGGAGCCCGGCCAGGGCCTCCCGGTCGGCGGCGTCGCACGCGGCGACGGTGACCTCGGCGCCCAGGGCGCGCAGTCCGGCGGCGAGTTCGTCCGCGCCCTCGGCGGCCGGGCCGCTGCGGCTGGTCAGCAGCAGGTGGCGCACCCCGTGCTCGGCGACGAGGTGCCGGGCCAGGAGTCCCCCGAGCGCCCCGGTGCCGCCGGTGATCAGAACGGTGCCGTCCGGATCGAACACCGGGGACGGGCCGGCCGGGGCGCCGGTGGCCGCGAGGCCGGACTGGACGGGCGGGGCGCCGGTGGCCCCGAGGCCGGACTGGACCGGCGGGGCGCCGGTCGCCGCGAGGCCGGACCGGACCGGCGGGGCGCCGGTGGCCGCGAGGCCGGAGGAGGGAACGGGTGGGGTGCCGGTCGGGGTCGGGGCGGACGAGGGGGCGGGCGGGGCGCCGGTCGAGGGCACGCCGGACGACTCGACAGGCAGGACACCGGTCGAAGGCACCCCGGACGACTCGACAGGCAGGACACCGGTCGAAGGCACCCCGGACGACTCGACAGGCAGGACACCGGTCGAAGGCACCCCGGACGACTCGACAGGCAGGACACCGGTCGAAGGCACCCCGGACGAGCCGGCGGGCAGGGCACCGGTCGAAGGCACGCCGGACGAGGGGGCGGGCGGGGGGATGGTCGGGGGCGGGTCGGATGAGGGGGTGGGCGGGGGGTTGGTCGGTGTGAGGCGCGGGACGAGGAGCCGGCCCGTCCGCAGGGCGACGGCCGGTTCGCCCGAGCCGAGTGCGGCGGGCAGGTCCCGGGGCAGTTCCCCGGGGGTGTCGGTGTCCACCAGGACGATCCGCCCCGGATGCTCCGACTGGGCCGACCGCAGCAGGCCGAGGGCGGCGGCGCCCGGCAGGTCGGTGACGTCCTCCTCGGGTCCGGCGGCCACGGCCCCGCTGGTGACGACGGCCAGGCGGGTGCCGGCGAACCGGTCGTCGGCGAGCCAGGCCCGCAGCCGCTCCAGGGTGTGGGCGGCGCGCTCCGCCGCCGCGCGCTCCGGCCGGTCGGCGGGCGGGGCGTCGAGGAGCGGCAGGAGCACCACGTCGGGCGGCGCGGCGGCCGAGGCCAGCGCGTCGGCGAGCGGCGCGGTTCCGCCGTACGACGCCGGTACGACCGGTGTCCGCGGCGGCGCCCAGGTGAGGTGGAGCAGCGGCTCGCGGGGTCCCGTGCCCCCGGTGAGCTTTCCGGCGGGGCGCAGGGCCAGCGACTCGGCGGCGAGGACCGGCCGCCCGGCCTGGTCGGCCACCTCGACGGTGACCGTGCCGGGCCCGCCCGGGGCGAGCCGTACGCGGGCGGCGACGGCACCGGCCGCGAACAGGGACACGCCGTGCCAGGAGAACGGGAGGGAGGCGGTGTCGGCGGTGCCCGGGAGCGTGCCGAGGCCCAGGGCGTGCAGCGCGGCGTCCAGCAGGGCGGGGTGCAGGCCGAACGCGCGGGCGCTGTCGTGCTGTTCGCCGTCCAGGGCGACCTCGGCGAACAGTTCCTCGCCGCGCTGCCACACCGCGCGCAGCCCCTGGAACGCGGGGCCGTAGTGGAGGCCTTCGGCGGCCAGGCGGTCGTAGAGCCCGTCCAGGTCGAGGGCGGTCGCGCCGGCGGGCGGCCAGACGGCCGGGTCCTCGTCGGTCCGGGGCGGTTGCGGGGCCGCGCCGGAGAGCACACCCGAGGCGTGCCGGACCCAGGGCTGCCCGGTCAGGGCGTCCTCGTCACGCGCGTACACCTCGACCGCCCGCCGGCCGTCCTCGCCGGGCGCGCCGACCCGGATCTGCAGCAGCACCGCCCGGTCGGCCGGTACCACCAGCGGGGCGGTGAGGGTGAGTTCCTCGACGTGGTCGCAGTCCGCGTGCAGGCCCGCGCGCAGCGCCAGCTCCAGGAACGCGGTGCCCGGCAGCAGCACCGAGTCGCCCACGGCGTGGTCGGCCAGCCAGGGCTGGGCGGCGGGCGTCAGCCGCCCGGTGAACAGGTACTCCTCGGAGTCGGCCACGAGCACGCTCGCTCCGAGCAGCGGGTGGTCGGGGAAGCCGAGACCGGCCGCGGAGACGTCGACCCGGTCGCGGGCCGGTGCCTGAAGCCAGTGGCGCCTGCGCTGGAAGGCGTACGTCGGCAGCTCCACCCGGCGGGCGTGCGTGCCCTGGAAGAACGCCTCCCAGTCGACGCCGGCGCCGCGCGTGTGGAGGTGGCCGACGGCGGTGGTCACCGTGGCGGCCTCCGGGCGGCCCGCGCGCTGCGCCGGCACGGCCGCGGAGGCGGCGGTCAGGCAGGCCTCGGCCATGGGGGTGAGGGCCGCGTCCGGCCCGAGTTCGAGGAAGGTCCGTACCCCGGCGGCTTCGAGGTGGCGTACGGCGTCGGCGAACCGGACGGGCCGGCGGGCGTTGCGCACCCAGTACTCGGGGGTGCACAGCTCTCCGGCGTCCGCGGGTCCTCCGGTGACGGTGGAGACGAAGCCGATGCGGGGCGGCCGGAAGTCGAGGCCGGCGGCGACCTGCCGGAGTTCGTCCAGCATGGGGGTGACGCGGGCGGAGTGCGAGGCGTAACTGACGTTCAGGCGGCGGGTCTTGCGGCCCTGCCGGGCGAAGTGGCCGGCGAGCGCGGTGACGGGCTCCTCGTCGCCGGTGAGGACCACCGCGCCGGGGCTGTTGACGGCCGCGATCTCGGCGCCGTCGGTGAGCAGGGGCCGGACCTCGTCCTCGGCGGCGGCGACCGCCACCATGGCGCCGCCCACGGGCAGTTCCTGGGTGAGCCTGCCCCGCGCGGCGACCAGGGCCGCCGCGTCGGCGAGGGAGAGCACGCCGGCGACGTGGGCCGCCGCCAGCTCGCCGCCGGAGTGGCCGAGGACGTGGTCGGGTTCGACGCCCCAGGAGCCGAACAGCCGGAACAGGGCCACCTCGACGGCGAACAGGGCGGGCTGGGCGTAGGCCTGCCCGGAGAGCGGCGTGTGGCCGTCCGGGCCGGGCTCGGCGAAGACGGCGGGACGCAGCGGGCCGGGCAGGTGCCGGTCCAGTTCCGCGCACGCCGCGTCGAACGCGTCGGCGAAGGCGGGGAAGGCCGCGTACAGGTCGCGGCCCATGCCCGGGCGCTGGCTGCCGCCGCCGGTGAACATCATCGCGAGGCCGCCCGGGGCACTGCGCCCGTGCAGCAGCCCGGACGCGGGCCGGCCGGCCGCGAACTCCTCGACGGCTCGGAGCAGTTCCTCCCGGTCGTCGCCGGTCAGGACCGCGCGGTGCTCCAGGGGGGTGCGGGTGGTGAGCAGGGAGTAGCCGACGTCGAGCGGACTGGGGCCGGGGTGGCGCCGCAGGTGCGCCGAGAGGCGGGCGGCCTGGGCGCGCAGGGCCTGTTCGGAGGCGGCCGTCAGGGCCCACAGGGCGGGCCTCGGCGACGCCGCCTCGGCCACGGGCCGGGGTTCCTCGGACGGCGGTTCCTCGGTCGGCGGTTCCTCGATGACGACGTGGGCGTTGGTGCCGGAGAACCCGAAGGAGGAGACGCCGGCGCGGCGCGGTGTCCCGGCGCGGGGCCACGGGTGGGCCTCGGTGAGGAGTTCCACGGCGCCGGAGGACCAGTCGACGTGCGGGGTGGGCTCGTCGACGTGGAGGGTCCTGGGCAGCAGTTGCTCGCGCAGGGCGAGGACCATCTTGATGACGCCGCCGACGCCCGCGGCGGCCTGGGTGTGGCCGATGTTCGACTTGAGGGAGCCCAGCAGCAGGGGGCGTTCCGGGGCGCGGCCCTGTCCGTAGGCGGCGAGGAGGGCCTGGGCCTCGATGGGGTCGCCGAGGGTGGTGCCGGTGCCGTGCGCCTCCACCGCGTCGACGTCGGCGGGGCCGAGGCCGGCGTCGGTGAGGGCCTGCCGGATGACCCGCCGCTGCGCGGGCCCGTTGGGGGCGGTCAGGCCGTTGCTCGCACCGTCCTGGTTGACGGCGGAGCCGCGGACCACGGCGAGGACGCGGTGGCCGTTGCGGCGGGCGTCGGAGAGCCGCTCCAGCAGGAGCATGCCGGCGCCCTCCGCCCAGCCGGTGCCGTCGGCTGCGGCCGCGAAGGACTTGCACCGGCCGTCCGACGCGAGGCCCTCCTGGCGGCTGAAGTCCACGAAGGGCAGCGGGGACGCCATCACGGTGGCCCCTCCCGCCATGGCGAGGGAGCATTCGCCCTTGCGCAGCGCGGTGACGGCGAGGTGCAGGGCGACCAGGGAGGAGGAGCAGGCGGTGTCGATGGTGACGGCCGGCCCCTCCAGGCCGAAGGTGTAGGCGATGCGGCCGGAGGCGATGCTGCCGGAGGTGCCGGTGCCGAGGTAGCCCATGACCTCCTCGGGCAGTTCCTTCAGCCGGGCCGCGTAGTCGTGGTACATGATCCCGGCGTAGACGCCGGTCCGGCTGCCCCGCAGCGTTGCCGGGTCGATGCCCGCGTGCTCGAAGGTCTCCCAGGCCGTCTCCAGCAGCAGGCGCTGCTGGGGGTCCATCGCCGTCGCCTCGCGCGGGCTGATGCCGAAGGGTGCGGGGTCGAAGTCGGCGACGTCGTACAGGAATCCGCCCGCGTGCGCGTGGCTGGTGCCGGCGGTCTCGGCCTGGGGGCCGTGCAGGGCGCCGAGGTCCCAGTCGCGGTCGGTGGGGAAGGCGGAGACGGCGTCCCGGCCCTCGGCGACGAGCTGCCAGAGGTCCTCGGGGGTGCGGACGCCGCCGGGGTAGCGGCAGGCCATGCCGATGATGGCGACGGGTTCGCGGGCCGCGTCCTCGGCTTCCCGCAGCCGCTTGCGGGTCTGGCGCAGCTCGGCGGTCAGCCGCTTGAGGGAGTCGAGGACCTTGTCGTCGTACGGTGTCCGGTCGGTGCCCGTCATCAGGCGTTCCCCAGTTCTTCGTCGATGATGTCGAGCAGCTCGCCGAGGTCGGCGGCGTCGAGTGCGTCGTCCGCGTCGTCGTCCGTGCCGTCGGCGGCGTCGGCGCCGGCGGTGGCCTCGTCCCAGGCGGCGAGCAGGCTTTTCAGCCTGAGCCGGACCTGTGCGGCCGCCTCGGGGTCGCCGGACAGCTGCGGGAGGGTGTCGCGGAGCCGGTCGAGGTCCGCGAGGGCGGCCTCGGCCGGGTCGGGCGCGGCGGGGACGAGGGTCTCCTTCAGGTGGGCGGCGAGAGCGGCGGGTGTGGGGTGGTCGAAGACCACGGTGGCCGGCAGCCGGACGCCGGTGGCGGCGTCGAGCCGGCCGCGGATCTCCACGGCCGCGAGGGAGTCGAGCCCGGACTCGGTGAAGGACCGGTCCGCCGGGACGGCGTGCGGCGAGCTGTGCCCGAGCACCGCGGCCGCCTGGGTGAGGACGAGGTCGAGCAGCAGGCTCTCCCGCCCGGCGTCGTCCAGCGGGAGCAGCCGGTCGGCGAGCGACGGCCCGTCCACGGCCGCGGGGGCGGTGGCTCCGGGGGCGGTCGCCGGGGTGCGGACCGGGCGCACCAGGCCCTTGAGCACCGGCGGGAAGTCGGGGTTCTGGCTGCGCGGCTGGAGCAGCGGCAGGTCGAACCGGGCGGCGACGAGGACCGGTTCCGGCCGTCGGAGCGCGGCGTCGAACAGGGCCAGTCCGGCGTCGGGCGCGATCGCGCCGAAACCGGCGCGGGTGATGCGGTTGCGCTCCGCGTCGGTCAGGCCGCCCGCCATGCCGCCCCGCTCCTGGTGCCACAGGCCCCACGCGAGCGAGGTGGCGGGCAGGCCGGCGGCGGCCCGGTGTACGGCGAGTCCGTCGAGGAAGCTGTTGGCGGCGGCGTAGGCGCCCTGCCCGGCGGATCCGAGGACTCCGGACGCCGAGGAGAACAGGACGAAGGCGGCGAGCGGAAGGTCCTGGGTCAGCTCGTGCAGATGCCGGGCGGCGACGGCCTTCGGTGCCATGACGCCGGCCAGGCGCTGCGGGGTGAGGGAGCCGAGCACGCCGTCGTCCAGGACGCCCGCGGCGTGCACCACCGCGGTCAGCGGGCGGTCGGCCGGTACGGCGGCCAGCAGCGCGGCCAGCGCGTCGCGGTCGGCCGCGTCGCAGGCGGCCACCGTCACGTCGGCGCCCTGCGCGCGCAGCTCGGCGGCGAGTTCGGCCGCGCCCTCGGCGGCCGGGCCGCGGCGGCTGGTCAGCAGGAGGCTGCGCACGCCGTGCGCGGTGACGAGGTGTCGGGCGACGAGCGCGCCCAGATCGCCGGTACCGCCGGTGATCAGGACCGTCCCGTCCGGGTCGAGCACGCCGCCGGGCTCACCGCCCGGCGCGGGTGCGCGGTCCAGCCGGGGCACGAGCAACCGGTCTCCGCGCAGGGCGAGTTGTGGTTCCTCCGCGGCCAGGGCGGCGGGCAGGGCGGCCCAGGCCGCGTCACTGCCGTCCAGGTCGGCCACGACGACCCGGCCCGGGTACTCCGCCTGCGCGGCGCGGGCCAGCCCCCACACGGCCGACTGAACGGGCTCGCCCAGGCCCTCTCCCGGGGTGCAGGCGACGGCTCCCGTGGTGACCAGTACCAGCCGCCCGTGCGCGGACCGCTCACTGTCGTCCAGCCAGGACCGCAGCGCGTCGAGCGCCTGCGCGGCGGCGGCCGCGACGGACTCCGGGGAGCCGTCGTCGCGAGCGGTGATCGGTACGAGGGTGAAGTCGGCGCTCGCGTCGGGGCGACCGTCGGCGGAACCGGTGGGCGGCGGGGCGTCGGCGAGCCGGGCGAGGGCGGTCGGGTCGGCGGCCGCATCGGCCCGGACAGGGCGGTCGTCGGTGAGCCAGGTCGCCGTGTCGGACCGGATCTCGGTGGAGCCGGTGAGCGCGGTGGGCGGCTGGGTGGTGCCGAGCCAGGTGAGGGTCGGTGGTGCGGCGGGTGCGGGGGCGGGGGCCGGGGTCCAGGTGATGCGGTACAGGTCCGGTGTCTCGTGGGTGGGCTCGGTGCCGATGTGGCGGGCGGATACGCGTCGTGCCGTCAGGCGGGCGACACCGGCCACCGGCTCGCCCCGGCCGTCGGCGATCCGCATGGTGACGGTGTCCTCGCCGGCCGGTGCGATCCGCACCCGCAGGCGCGTGGCCCCGGCGGCGTGCAGCCGGACTCCCGCCCAGGAGAACGGCACCGCCGCGCCCGAGCCGGAGCCCAGTCCGTCCATCGCGGCCAGGTGCTGGGCGGCGTCCCACAGGGCGGGGTGCAGCGCGAAGGCTCCGGTGTCGGCGCCGTCCGGGAGGGCGACGTCGGCGTAGAGCACGTCGCCGTCGCGCCAGGCGGACCGCACCCCCCGGAACAGCGGGCCGTAGCGCACGCCCTGCGCGGCGAAGTCCTCGTACAGGCCGTCGACCTGGACGGGGACGGCGCCCTCGGGGGGCCAGACGCGCAGGTCGGGTTCCGGCGTGGGATCGCCGTCGGCCAGCGCGCCGCTCGCGTGCAGGGTCCACCGGCCCGCGTCCGTGCCGTCGTACGGGCGGGCGTACAGGCGCAGGGGCCGGCCCCCGGAGTCGTCCGGCTCGTCGAGCAGCAGCTGGAGTTCGAGGTCGTCGCCGGGGCCGGGCAGCAGCGGGGCGTGCAGGGTCAGTTCCCGCACCACCGGGCTGCCCACGGCCTCCGCGGCCTGTACGGCCAGTTCCAGGGGGAGGGTGCCGGGTGCGACCGTGGCGCCGAACACCTCGTGCTCGGGGAGCCATGGCACGGCGGCCGTGGAGAGCCGGCCCGTGGCCAGGAAGCGGTCGCTGTCCCCCAGCCGGAGCACCGGGCCGAGCACGGGGTGCCCGGCGCCGGGGCCGATGCCGGGTCCGGCGGCGGGCCCGGCGGCGCGGGCGAGACCGCGGCGCGGCCAGTAGCGGCTGCGCTGGAAGGCGTACGTGGGCAGCTGTACCGTCCGCGCACCGCGTCCGGCGAGGACGGCGGCCCAGTCCACCGGGGCGCCGTGGGCGTGCAGGGTGCCGACGGCGTGCAGCAGCGCGGCCTCCTGCGGCCGGTCCCTGCGCTGCGCCGCCACGACGGTGCCCCGGCCGTCGAGGCTGTCGGCGGCCATCGGGCTGAGCGCGCCGAGGCCCAGCTCGACGTAGAGGCTCGCCCCGGCCTCGTCCAGGGAGCGTACGGCGTCGTGGAAGAGCACGGTGTCGCGGACGTGACGGACCCAGTGGGCGGGCGAGCACAGTTCCTCGGCGGTCGCGGGGCGTCCGGTGAGGGAGGAGACGACGGGGATGCGCGGCGGGCTGTAGGTCAGCCGCCGCGCGACCCGCTCGAACTCGGCGAGCATCGGGTCCATGAGCGGGGAGTGGAAGGCGTGGCTGACCCGGAGCCAGGAGACGCGCCGGCCCCGCTCCTTCAGTACGGCGACCGCTTCGGCCACCGCGTCGCGCTCTCCGGAGAGCACGGTCGCCCGGGGCCCGTTGACCGCCGCGATCGCGAGGCGGCCGCCGGCGTCGCCGAGCAGGTCGGTCAGCTCCGCCGGGCCGGCTTCCACGGCGGCCATGGCGCCGCCCTCCGGCAGGGCCTGCATGAGCCGGCCGCGGGCCGCGACCAGCGCGGCGGCGTCGGCGAGGGAGAGCACCCCCGCCACGTGCGCGGCGGCGATCTCGCCGATGGAGTGCCCGGCGAGGAGGTCCGGGCGGATGCCCCAGGACTCCAGCAGCCGGAAGAGCGCCACCTCGAACGCGAACAGCGCCGGCTGCGCGTACTCCGTACGGTCGATCAGCTCGGCGTCGGCGGGGTCCGCCCCGGCGAACACGACCTCGCGCAGCGGCCGCGGCAGGTGCGGGTCGAGCGCGGCGCACGCCGCGTCGAAGGCGTCGGCGTAGCCGGGGTGGGCGGTGTACAGCTCCCGTCCCATGCCGACGGCCTGGCTGCCCTGGCCCGCGAAGAGGAACGCGGTCCTGTGGTCGTCGCGGGCCTGTGCGCGGACGACACCGGCGGCGTCCTGTCCGGCGGCGACGGCGGTGAGCGCGGCGGACGCCTGCTCGGGGTCCTCCACCAGGACGACGGCCCGGTGCCGCAGGGCCGCGCGGGTCGTGGCGAGGGACCAGGCGACGTCCAGCGGACGCGGCGCGGGTGTGGCGGACGCCAGGTGCCCGGCCAGGTTCCGTGCCTGGCCGCGCAGCGCTTCGGGGCTCTTGGCGGACAGCGTCCACACCACCGGGCGGCCGTCCGGCTCGGCGGGGGTGACCGGCCCGTCCTGCGGGGACGGGGTCTCCGGCTCGTACGGAGCGTCCGGCTGGGAGACGGCAGGGGGTTCCTCGATGATGACGTGCGCGTTGGTGCCGCTGATGCCGAAGGAGGACACCCCGGCCCGGCGCGGACGCCCGTCGCGGCGCCAGTCGCGGGGCGCCACCAGCAGCTCCACCGCCCCGGCCGACCAGTCGACGTGCGGGGTCGGCTCGGTCACGTGCAGGGTCCGCGGCAGCCGTTCGTGGCGCATCGCCTCGACCAGCTTGATGATCCCGGCGACGCCGGAGGCGGCCTGGGTGTGGCCGATGTTCGACTTCAGCGAGCCCAGCAGCAGCGGGGCACCGGCGGGGCGCTGCTGCCCGTAGGTGGCGATCAGCGCCTGGGCCTCGACGGGGTCGCCGAGCTTGGTGCCGGTGCCGTGCGCCTCCACCGCGTCCACGTCGGCGGGGGTCAGGCCGGCGTCGGCGAGCGCGCTGCGTACGACCCGTTCCTGGGCGGGGCCGTTGGGCGCGGTCAGGCCGTTGCTGGCGCCGTCGGAGTTGACTGCGGAGCCGCGGACCACGGCCAGCACCCGGTGCCCGTGGCGCAGCGCGTCGGAGAGCCGCTCCACGAGCAGGACGCCGACGCCCTCGCTCCAGCTGGTGCCGTCCGCGTCGGCGGAGAAGGAACGGCACCTGCCGCCCGGGGACAGCACCTTCTGCCGGTTGAACTCGGTGAACAGCAGCGGGCTGGTCATCAGCGTGACGCCGCCCACCAGCGCGAGCGAGCACTCGCCCCGGCGCAGCGCCTGCGCGGCCCAGTGCAGCGCCACCAGGGAGGAGGAGCAGGCGGTGTCGACGGTGACGGCGGGGCCGCCGAAGCCGAACGCGTACGCGAGGCGCCCGGCGAGGACGCTGGCGGCGTTGCCGGTTCCGACGTAGCCCTCCAGGTCGTCCTTGCCGGTGGCCAGCACCCGCGGGTAGTCCTGCCCGTTGGTGCCGACGAAGACGCCGACCTGGCCGGCGGTCACCCCCGTGGGGTCGATGCCGCCGCGTTCGAACGCCTCCCAGGTGGTCTCCAGCAGCAGCCGCTGCTGGGGGTCCATCGCCAGGGCCTCGCGCGGCGAGATCCCGAAGAAGTCCGCGTCGAAGTCGGCGACGGTGTCGAGGAAGCCGCCCTGGCGGGCGTACGTCGTGCCGGGCCGGTCGGGGTCGGGGTGGTGGAGTTCGGCGAGGTTCCAGCCGCGGTCGTCGGGGAAGTCGCCGATGACGTCGGCCCCGCTGTCGAGCACCTGCCAGAGCTGTTCCGGGGAGTGCACGCCGCCCGGGAAGCGGCAGCTCATGGCGACGATCGCGATGGCCTCGGCGTCCGGGTCGGGCCGGTCGCCGGGGTGCGCGGGCGCGCCCTCGGCGGACGTCGCGGAGGTACCGCCGGCCGGCTGTCCCTCGGCACGGGCGAGGACGTGTTCGGCGACCGCCCGCGGGGTGGGGTGGTCGTAGACGAGGGTCGCCGGGAGCCGCAGCCCCGTCGCCGTCCGCAGCCGGTTGCGCAGTTGTACGGCGGTGAGCGAGTCGAGCCCGAGTTCCTGGAAGTTCTGGTCGTACCCGACCGCCTGCGCGTCGTCGTGGCCGAGGACCGCGGCGACCTCCGTACGGACGGCGTCCAGCACGAACGCGCGGCGGGCGGCCGGGTCCATCTCGCCCAGCGCGCCGGCGTCCGCCGGGGCGAGTGGGGCGGCGGGGACGGGGTGTTCGGGCCGCGGCAGGACGAGGACGGCCTGGCCGGCGTGCCGGTCCGCGGCGAGCCGTTCCAGCGCCTCGGAGGCGCGGTCGACGTCCCACACGGGTACGGACGGCGGGTGCAGCGTCCCGTCGGCGAACAGCGCGGCCAGCTCGGTCAGGGCCGCACGGATCCGGTCCGGTCCGGCGTCGGCCAGGTCGGCCGTCAGGTAGGAGACGCCGGGGTGGTCGGCGGCGACCCGGCCGGCGTCGCGGATCTCCGTGCGGCCGGTCTCCACGAACCGCCCGCCGCGCGGCAGCAGCCGCAGCGTGGCGTCGGTGAACTCCCCCGTCAGGCAGTTCACCACGACATCGGCGCCGTGCCCCGCGGTGGCGGCGAGGAGCGGTGCCACGAAGTCGGGGGTGGCCGAGGAGGCGAGCTGGTCCTCGGGCAGCCCGAGCGCGCGCAGCGCCTCCCCGTGGTCGGGGGTGTCGGTGGCGAGCACCCGGGCCCCGTGGTGCAGGGCCAGTTGGACGGCCGCGCGTCCCGTGCCGCCGCTCGCGGCGTGGACCAGCACCGACTCGCCGGGGCGGAGTCCGGCGAGGGAGAACAGGGCGTGGTGGGCGGTCAGGAAGGCCAGCGGGGTCGCCGCGGCCTGGGCGAAGGACCAGCCGTCGGGGACGCGGACGGTGTAGCGGTGGTCGGTGACCGCGAACGGGCCGGCGGCACCCCGCGGGAACAGGCCCATCACCGCGTCGCCCACGGCGAGGTCCGTGACGCCGGCTCCCGTTTCGAGGACGACACCGGCGGCCTCCACGCCGGGTGCCGTGCCGCCCTCGCCGTGCGTGGCGAGGCCGAGGCCGACGAGCACGTCCCCGAAGTGCAGTCCGGTGGCGCGGACACCGACGCGGATCTCGTGCGGCGCGAGCCGGTCCCGTACGTCGGAGGCGGGTACCGGCGCGAGGCTGGTGAGGTCGCCGGGTTCCGTCACCTCCAGCCGCCAGGGCTCCTCGGGTGCGGACGCGGCGGTGGTCCGTGGCGCCGGGGCGGAGTCGGCCGGCAGCCAGAACCGGGTGCGCTGGAAGGCGTAGGTGGGGAGGTCGACGCGGTGCGCGGCGCCGAAGTACCGGTCGGCGTCCAGGTGGGCTCCGCCCGCCACCGCCTTCGCGACCGCGTCGGCGAACCGGCGCAGGGGGGCGTCGCCGCGGTGGAGGGTGCCCACGACGGCGGCGGTGTCCTCCACGGTCTCGTCCAGGGCCTCGGTGAGGACGGACTGCGGAGCGCACTCGATGAACAGGTCGTGGCCGTCCGCGAGCAGGGCGCGCGTGGCCTGCTCGAACTCCACCGGCTGCCGCAGGCTGCGGTACCAGAAGTCGCCGTCCTGGCCGGCCGGTTCCACGAGTCCGCCGGTGGCGGCGGAGTACACGGGCAGCCGTCCGGCGCGCGGCACCACCGGGGCGAGCGCGGCGGCCAGCTCCTCGCGGACCTCCTCGACCTGCGGTGAGTGGGCGGCGTGGGCCACCGGGAGGCGTCGCGCCGGGACGCCCTCGGCCTCGCACCGCGCACGCAGCGCGTCGAGGTCCGCGTCGGGCCCGGCCACGACGACGGACCGGGGCCCGTCGACGGCCGCGAGGGTCAGGGAGCCGGGCCCGGCCGCCAGCCAGGCGCGTACGTCGTCGGGTGCCGCGGAGACGGACAGCAGACCGCCCCCGCTCAGGGAGCCGAGCGCCCGGGCCCGCAGCGCCACCAGGCGGGCGGCGTCCTGGAGCGACAGGGAGCCGCTGACGGTGGCCGCGGCGATCTCGCCGTGCGAGTGCCCCAGTACGGCGGATATCCGCACGCCGCAGGACTCCCAGAGGGCGGCCAGGGAGACCATGACGGCCCACAGCGCGGGCTGGGCGACCTCGGTGCCGTGCGGAGCGGGCGCCCCGGGGGCACCGCGCAGGACGTCGGTCAGCGACCAGTCGGTGTACGGGCGCAGGGCTTCGGCGCACTCCTCGATCCGGCGGGCGAACACCGGTGAGGCGTCCAGCAGTTCACCGGCCGTGCCGGCCCACTGGTCTCCGGTGCCGGGCAGGACGCCGGGGAAGACGAGGACGGCCCGGCCGGTGCCGGCCGGGGGCCGGACGTCGCCGCCGGCAGTCCCGGCCGCCAGCGCGTCGACGGCCGCCAGGAGTTCCTCGCGGTCGGCTCCCACGACGGCGGCGCGGTACGGGAACGCCGTGCGGGTGCGGGCGAGGGACCAGCCGATGTCGGCGGGCCGCAGCTCCGGGTGGGCGCGTACGTGCGCGGCGAGCCGCTCGGCCTGGGCGGTCAGCGCCTCGGGGCTCTTCGCGGACAGCGTCCACAGCGGCGGCAGTTCGCGGGACACGCGGCCGGTCTGCGCGGACGACGCCTCACGGTGGGCCTGCTCGGGGGACGGCTCGCGGTCGGGTCGCTCGGGCTCGGCGGCGGCCGGGGCCTGCTCGAGCAGCACGTGCGCGTTGGTGCCGCTGATCCCGAACGCGGAGACGCCCGCCCGGCGGGGCTCGCCGGTGTCGGGCCAGGGCCGCGCCTCCGTGAGCAGCGCCAGGGGTCCGCCCTGCCAGTCCACGTGCGGGGACGGCTCGTCGGCGTGCAGGGTCCGCGGCAGGACGCCGTGGCGCATCGCCATCACCGTCTTGATCACCCCGGCGACCCCCGCCGCCGCCTGGGTGTGCCCGATGTTGGACTTCAGCGAGCCGAGCCACAGCGGCCGGCCGGCCGCCCGCTCCTTGCCGTACACCGACTGCAGCGCCCGGGCCTCGATGGGGTCGCCGAGCACGGTCCCGGTGCCGTGCGCCTCGACGGCGTCGATCTGGTCCGGCCGCAGCCGGGCGTTCTCCAGGGCCTGCCCGATGACACGTTCCTGCGCGGGCCCGTTGGGCGCGGTGAGCGCGCCGCTGGCGCCGTCCTGGTTGACCGCGCTGCCCCGGACGACGGCCAGGACCGGGTGGTTGTTGGCGCGGGCCACGGAGAGCCGTTCGAGCAGGAGCAGACCGGCGCCCTCGGCCCAGCCGGTGCCGTCCGCGCCCGCCCCGAACGCCTTGCACCGGCCGTCGGGGGCCAGTCCGCGCTGCCGGCTGAACCCGACGAAGGTGGCCGGGGTGGCCATGAGCGACACCCCGCCGGCCAGCGCGAGTTCGCAGTCGCCCTGACGCAGCGCCTGGACGGCGAGGTGGAGGGCGACGAGCGAGGAGGAGCAGGCGGTGTCGACGGTGACGGCCGGGCCCTCCAGGCCGAACGTGTAGGCCACGCGACCGGAGGCGACGCTGCCGGCGCTGCCGGTGCCCAGGTAGCCCTCGATGTCCCCGGCGGGGTGGCGCAACCGGCTGCCGTAGTCGTTGTACATCACTCCGGCGAACACGCCGGTGCTGCTGCCGCGGACCTGTTCGGCGGGCAGGCCGGCCCGCTCGAACGCCTCCCAGGCCAGCTCCAGGAGCAGCCGCTGCTGGGGGTCCGTCGCGAGGGCTTCCTTGGGGCTGATCCCGAAGAATCCGGGGTCGAAGTCGGCACAGCCGTCCACGAATCCGCCGTGGCGGGTGTACGACGTTCCCGCGCGGTCCGGGTCCGGGTCGTACAGGGCGTCCAGGTCCCAGCCCCGGTCGGTGGGGAAGCCGGTGATGGCGTCGGTGCCGGCGGACACCAGGCGCCACAGCTCCTCGGGCGAGCCGACGCCGCCGGGCAGCCGGCAGCTCATCGCCACGATGGCGATGGGCTCCTGTGCGGCCTGTTCGACCTCGTCGAGCCGCCGGCGGGTCGCCTGCAGGTCGGTGGTAACCCACCGGAGGTACTCGACGAGCTTCTCGTCCTCGGCCATCGATCCTCACTCGTGTGTCATGGTCGGTCGCGGTTGTCGGAGGGGTGGGTCAGGACCTTCTGAGGTCAGGGCCTTCTGAGGTCAGGGCCTTCTGAGGTCAGGGCCTTCTGAGGTTCTTGTCGATGAAGGCCAGGAGTTCGTCGGCGGTGGTGGCCTCGGCCAGACCGCCGTCCTCCCCCGCCGGGGCCGGGGAGCCCTTCGGTACCGCCTCGACCGGGTCCGGTCCGGCGGACCGGGGGCCGGTGACGTCCGCCAGGGAGGCCGACAGGTGACCGGCCAGGCGGGCGGGCGTGGGGTGGTCGAAGACCAGCGTGGCGGGCAGGTGCAGGCCGGTCAGTTCACCGAGGCGGTTCCGGAGTTCCACCGCCGTGAGGGAGTCGAAGCCCAGGTCGAGCAGCCGGTCGTGGGCGTCCACGCCCGCGGGGGACGGCCTGCCGAGGACCCTGGCCACTTCACGGCGTACCAGGGTGAGCAGCACGTCCTCGCGCTGCTCGGGGCCGGTGTCCCGCAACCGCTCACGCCACGGCGCGGTCTCCGGAGCCCGCCCGGCCGGGGACGGGGGCCGGCTCTCGGCGGCCGGCGCCTGGCCTTCGGCGGCCGGTGACGGGTCGGGGACCAGTGCGCGCAGGACCGGGGCGAGCGTCGCCTCCCGGGCCCGCTCGCGCAGGACGGCGGTGTCCAGGCGGACCGGGACGAGGACCGCCGCGTCCCGCCCGAGGGCGGTGTCGAACAGGGCGAGGGCCTCCGCGGGTTCGAAGGCGGTGACGCCCGTCCTGGCCAGCCGGGCCCGGTCGGCGGTGCCGAGTCCGCCCGCCATGCCCTCCTCGCCTCCCCACCAGCCCCAGGCCAGCGCCGTGCCGGGCAGGCCCTGGGTGCGGCGGAGCGTGGCGAGGGCGTCGAGGAAGGCGTTGGCGGCCGCGTAGTTGCCCTGTCCGGCGGCGCCCAGGACACCCGCGACGGACGAGAAGAGCACGAACGCGCTCAGCTCCCGGTCCGCGGTCAGCTCGTGCAGGTGCCAGGCCGCGTCGGCCTTCGCCCGCAGAACCCGGTCGACCCGCTCGGGCGTCAGCGACTCCAGCACCCCGTCGTCCAGCACCGCGGCGCAGTGCACCACGCCGGTGAGGGGCCGGTCGGCCGGCACGGAGTCGAGGAGCCGGGCGAGGGCGCCCCGGTCGGACACATCACAGGCGGCGACCCGCACCTGGGCCCCCGACTCGGCCAACTCGCCGACCAGCCGCGACACCCCCGGCGCCGCCTGCCCGCGCCGCCCGACGAGCAGCAGATGCCGTACACCGTGCGCGGAGACGAGATGACGAGCGACCAGGGCACCCAGCCCCCCGGTACCGCCGGTGACCAGGACGGTGCCGGAGGGGTCGAACACCGGGGCGGGCACGACGGAACCGCCCGCCGCGGGGACGGACCTGGGCGAAGCGGGGGCAGGGCCGGCCGGCGCGGGGACGGACCCGGCCGACGCGGGGACAGCCTCAGCCGATGCCGAGTCGGGACCGGTCGACGCGGGAACGGACCCGGCCGACGCCGAAGCAGGATCGGCCGACACAGGCACAGACCCGGCCGACCCCGCGGCAGGCCCAGCCGACGCAGGCGCCGACCCAACCGACGCGGGAACGGACCCAGCCGACGCGGAGGCAGCCTCAGCCGATGCCGAGTCGGGACCGGTCGACGCGGGAACGGACCCGGCCGACGCCGAAGCAGGATCGGCCGACGCAGACACAGACCCGGCCGACCCCGCGGCAGGCCCAGCCGACGCAGGCGCCGACCCAGCCGACGCGGAGGCAGGCTCATCCGACCCCGAGGCAGACCCGGCCGACGCAGGCACAGACCCGGCCGGCCCCGATGCAGGAGCGGCCGGTGCAGCGGGGGGAGCGGTTGGTGCGGGGGTGGGTTCGGTTGGTGTCGGGGTGAGGCGGGGGGTGGTGAGGGTGCCTGTGCGCAGGGTGGGTTCGGTTGGTGTCGGGGTGAGGCGGGGGGTGGTGAGGGTGCCTGTGCGCAGGGCTATCTGGTGTTCGCCGGTTCGGACGGCCCCGGGGAGTACGGCGACCGAGACGGGGTGCCGGTCCGTGTCCGCGAGGACGATGCGGCCGGGGTGTTCGCTCTGTGCCGAGCGGACGAGTCCCCACACCGCCGCGGCCGCCGGGTCGGGTGCCGTGTCGCCGGGCGCGACGGTGACCGCGCCGCGGGTCAGCAGTACCAGGCGGGTGGCGGCGAGGCGTGGCTCGGCCGACCAGCGGCGCAGCAGGCCGACGGTCGCGTTCAGCGCGGTGCGGGTGCGTGTGGTGACGGCGTTGTCCGGGGCGCCGGCAACCATCGGCGCGAGGAGCAGGTCCGGGGCGGCCGTGCCGCGGTCGAGCGCCGCGAGCAGGGTGTCGAGGTCGGCGTACCGTACGGCGCCCGGTACGGCGTCGAGGCCGTCCGTCGGGTCGGTGCCCAGCAGGGCCGTGCTCGTGCCCGCCGGGGGCGGGCCGAGGGGCACGGGCGGCCACCGCAGTTCGTAGAGGGACGGCTCCGGTGCGGGCGGTGCGGCCGGGCGCAGCAGCAGGGAGCCGATGGTGCCGACAGGCTCTCCGGCGGCGTCCGCGAGGTGGAGCGTGAGGGTGTCGCCGCGTGCCGTGAGCCGTACCCGCAACCGGTCCGCGCCGTCGGTGTGCAGCGCCACGTCGCTCCAGGCGAACGGCAGGCGCGGGACGGGGGCGGCGGTGCCGCGCGGCGCGAGCAGGGCCGCGGCGTGCAGGGCCGCGTCCAGCAGGGCGGGGTGGAGGCCGAACAGCGCGGCGTCCTGGGCGGCCTCCTCCGGCAGCGCCACCTCGGCGAGGACGTCGCCGTCGTGGAGCCAGGCCGCGCGCAGTCCGCGGAAGGGGTCGCCGTACTCCACCCCGGTCGCGGACAGTTCGTCGTACAGGCCCTCGACCGGTACCGGTACCGAGCCGGGCGGGGGCCAGGCGCCGGTGGGCGGCCGGTTCCCCGCGGCCGCGGGCCGGGTCAGCAGGCCGGTGGCGTGCAGGGTCCACGGCTCCTGGGGCGCGCCGGCGCGGCGGGCGTGCACCGTGAGCCGGCGCCGGCCGTCGCCGTCGTCCCCGCTCACCCGCACCCTCAGGTGCACGGCTCCGTGGCCGGGCAGCGCCAGGGGGGTGTGCAGGGTCAGGTCGGCCAGGTGGCCGCGGCCGAGCCGGGCTCCGGCGTGGCGGGCCAGTTCCACGAAGGCGGCGCCGGGCAGCAGGATCTCGCCGCGCACCCGGTGACCGGCCAGCCAGGGGTGTGTGTCGGCCGACAGCGCGCCGGTGAGCACCAGTTCGTCGGTGTCCGGGAGTTCCACGCAGGCGCCCAGCAGAGGGTGGTCCGGGGCGTCCAGTCCGGAGTTCGCCAGGCCGGGACCGGACGGCTCCGGCGTCGCGGGCAGCCAGAACCGCTCCGGCCGGAAGGCGTACGTCGGCAGGTCCACGCGTCGGGCGCCGGTCCCGGTGAAGTACGCCTCCCAGTCGACCGCGACCCCGCGGACGTACAGCCGGCCCAGGGCGTCGGCCAGGGTCTCCGTCTCGGGCCGGTCGCGGCGCAGCGCGGCGACGGCCGCCACGGCCGGGTCCCCGGCGCCCGCGGCAAGGCCGGCGAGCGAGCCGTCGGGCCCGACGTCCAGCAGGGTCCGCGCGCCGTCCCGCACCAGTCGCCGTACCGCGTCGTGGAAGCGGACGGGCAGGCGTGCCTGTTCGGTCCAGTACGACGGTGAGGTCAGCTCCTCGGCCGTCGCCGGAAGCCCGGTGACGGTGGAGACGAGGGGGATCCGCGGCGGGTGGAAGGTGAGGCCCTTCGCCACGGCGTGCAGGTCGGCGAGCATCGGCTCCATCTCGGGCGAGTGGAAGGCGTGGCTGACCCGCAGCCGGGTGACCCGGTGCCCGCGGTCGTCCAGCCGCTCCGCGACCGCGAGGACCTCCTCGGTCCGCCCCGACAGCACCACCGCGGCCGGGCCGTTGACGGCCGCGATCGCGACGTGCTCGGTGAGCAGCGGCAGGACCTCCGCCTCGGGGGCGCCCACCGCGACCATCGCCCCGCCCGGCGGCAGGGACTGCATGAGCCGGCCCCGGGCGGCCACCAGAGCGGCCGCGTCGGGCAGGCTCAGCACACCGGCGACGTGGGCGGCGGCCAGTTCGCCGACGGAGTGCCCGGCCAGCACGTCCGGGCGGACGCCCCAGTGGTCGAGCAGCCGGAAGAGGGCCACCTCGACCGCGAACAGGGCCGGCTGGGTGTACTCGGTGGTGTCGAGCAGCGCCGACTCCTCCGTGTCGTCCTCGGCGTCGACGACCTCGCGCAGCGGCCGCGCGAGGTGGCGGTCCAGCTCCGCGCAGACCGCGTCGAACGCCTCGGCGAAGACGGGGTACCGGGTGCGCAGCCGACGGCCCATGCCGAGGCGCTGGCTGCCCTGTCCCGCGAACAGGAAGGCCAGTCCGCCGCCGGTGGTACGGCCCTGTGCCTGTCCGGGTGCGGTGTCCCCGGAGCACAGCTCGTCCAGCCGGTCCAGGAAGTCCTCGCGGCCGGCGCCGACGAGTGCCGCGCGGTACTCGAAGGCGGTACGGCCGGTGGCCAGCGAGTAGCCGACGTCGACCGGGCGCAGGTCCGGGCGCTCGGCCAGGCGCTGCCGCAGCCGCTCGGCCTGGGCGCGCAGCCCCTCGGCGTCGCGGGCCGACAGCAGCCAGGGCACGGCCTCGCTGGCGACCGGCTGCGGGGGCTGCGGGCGGCGGGCGGCGGCCGGTTCCGCCGGGGCCTGTTCGAGGATGACGTGGGCGTTGGTGCCGCTGATGCCGAAGGAGGAGACACCGGCCCGGCGCGGCCTGCCCGTCGCCGGCCAGGGCACGCTCTCGTCCAGCAGCCGCACCGCGCCGGAGGACCAGTCGACGTGCGGTGTCGGCTCGTCGAGGTGCAGGGTCCTGGGCAGTGCGCCGTGCCGCATGGCCATCACCATCTTGATGACGCCGGCGACGCCCGCGGCGGCCTGGGTGTGGCCGAGGTTGGACTTGACCGACCCGAGGAGCAGCGGCTGCTCCGGCGGGCGGCCCTCGCCGTAGACCGCGAGGAGGGCTTCCGCCTCGATCGGGTCGCCCAGCGAGGTGCCGGTGCCGTGCGCCTCGACGGCGTCCACGTCGGCGGCGGTCAGCCCGGCGGCGTCGAGCGCCTGGCGGATCACCCGCTCCTGGGAGGGGCCGTTGGGCGCGGTCAGGCCGTTGCTGGCGCCGTCCTGGTTGACGGCGGTGCCGCGGACCACGGCGAGCACGGGGTGTCCGTGGGCGCGGGCGTCCGACAGCCGTTCCAGGAGGAGGACACCGACGCCCTCGCCCCAGCCGGTGCCGTCGGCCGCCGCGGCGAACGGCTTGCAGCGCCCGTCGGCAGCGAGCCCGCGCTGGCGGGAGAACTCGATGAAGGGCGTGGGGGTCGACATCACCGTCACGCCCCCGGCCAGCGCCAGGTCGCTCTCGCCCGACCGCAGGGACTGCACCGCCAGGTGCAGCGCGACCAGCGAGGAGGAGCAGGCCGTGTCGACCGACACGGCGGGTCCTTCGAGGCCCAGGGTGTACGCCACCCGGCCGGACGCCACGCTGCCCGCCGTACCGGAGCTGAGGTACCCGGCGACCTCCTCGGGCACGCGGCGCGTCCAGGAGCCGTAGTCGTGGTACATCACCCCGGCGAAGACCCCGCTCCGGGTGCCGCGCAGGGTGGCCGGGTCGATGCCGGCCCGTTCCACGGCCTCCCAGCCGGCCTGTAGCAGCAGCCGCTGCTGCGGGTCCATGGCGAGGGCCTCGCGCGGGTTGATGCCGAAGAAGTCGGCGTCGAAGTCGGCGGCACCGCGCAGGAACGCGCCCCGGCGGGTGTAGCTCCGGCCCGGGCGGCCGGGCTCGGGGTCGTACAGCTCCTCCAGGTTCCAGCCGCGGTCGTCCGGCATGTCGCCGACGGTGTCGGCTCCGGCGGCCACCAGCGCCCACAGGGCGTCGGGCGTGGTGATGTCGCCGGTGTCGGGGGTGCCGGGGTAGCGGCAGGCCATGGAGACGATCGCGATCGGCTCGTCGTCGGCGGCCCGGGTGGGCTGCCGTACCGGGCCGGGTTCGGGGGCGTCGGAGCCGAGGAGTTCGGCTGCCAGCCAGCCGGCCAGCTCGCCCGGTGTGGGCTGGTCGAACACCAGCCCGGCGGGGAGGGTGAGCCCGGTCAGCGCGGCCAGCCTGTTGCGCAGTTCGAGCCCGGTGAGGGAGTCCATCCCCAGGTCGGCGAAGGCCCGCGTGTCGTGCGTCTCGTCCATCGGGTCCAGGCCCAGCACGGCGGCGGACTCCTCGCGCACCAGGCCGGCCAGGACGCGCAGGCGCTCGGTCTCGGTCATGGCGCGCACCCGCTCGGCGAGCGCGCCGGCCGGGGCGGCCGTACGCCGGGAGCGCCGCGGGCGCCGGGCCGCGGCGGGGCGCGGCAGGTCGCGCAGCGGTGCCGGCAGCGGGCCGGCCGCGGCTTCCCCGGAGCCGCGGTCCAGGTTCACCGGTACCAGGGCGGGCTCGTCGGCGGCCAGGGCCGCGTCGAGGAGCGCGAGCCCGTCCTCGGTCGTCAGCGGCCGGACCCCGGTCCGTGCGAGGCGCCGCAGATCGGTCGCGTCGAGTCCCGCGGTCAGCCCGCTGCGCTCCGCCCACAGCCCCCAGGCCAGCGAGGTGGCGGGCAGACCCTCGGCCCGGCGGTGTGCGGCGAGGGCGTCGAGGAAGGCGTTGGCCGCCGCGTAGTTGCCCTGGCCGGCCGAGCCGAGCACCCCGGCGGCGGAGGAGAACAGCACGAAGGCGGACAGGTCGAGGCTGCGGGTCAGCTCGTGCAGGCGCCAGGCCGCGTCGGCCTTCGGGCGCAGCACGCGGTGCAGGCGGTCGGGCGTCAGCGAGGCGACCGGGCCGTCGTCCAGCACGCCGGCGGCGTGGACCACGGCCGTCAGCGGATGCCCGGCCGGGAGCGCCGACCAGAGCGCCGCCAGGGCGTCGCCGTCGGCCAGGTCGCAGGCGGCCACGGTCACCCGGGCGCCGTGCCCGGTCAGTTCGGCCCGCAGTTCCTCGGCGCCGGGGGCGTTCTCACCGCTCCGGCTGACCAGCAGCAGGTGGCGTACGCCGTGCTCGGTCACCAGGTGGCGGGCGACGAGACGGCCCAGCAGGCCCGTGCCGCCGGTGACGAGGACGGTGCCGCGCGGGTCGAACACCGGGGCGGCCGGCCGCGCCGGGGCGGTGTGCCGGACCAGGCGGGGCACGTGCAGGGTGCCGTTGCGCAGGGCCAGTTGGGGCTCGTCACCGGCCACCGCGGACGCCAGCACGCGCGCCGAGGCCTCGGTGCCGTCCACGTCGGCGAGGACGAAGCGCCCCGGGTGCTCGGTCTGCGCGGAGCGCAGCAGCCCCCAGGCGGCGGCCCCGGCGGGGTCGGCCGGCTCGGCCGCGGACACCGCCACGGCCGACCGGGTCACCAGCACCAGCCGCGCACCGGCCAGCCGGTCGTCGGCAAGCCAGTCCTGAACGAACGAGAGGGCCCGCACGACCGTCTTGGCCGCAGCGCCGGGGAGCGGCTCGGTGGGGGTGGCGTCCGGGGCGACGGCGGGGAGCGCCTCGCCGGGGACGGCGTCCGGGGCGATACCGGGGGGCGCCTCGGCGGGGACGGCGTCCCGGGCGACGCCGGGGAGCGCCTCGCCGGGGACCGCGTCCGGGGCAACGCCGGGGAGCGTCTCGGCGCGGGAGTCGTCCGGCCCGACGCCGGCAAGCCCCTCGGCACCGGCGCCATCCGGCCGCACGTCGGCGAGCGCCTCGGCGCGGGAGGCGTCCGACGCGACACCGGAAACCGCCTCGGCGCGGGAAGCGTCCGACGCGACACCGGAAACCGCCTCGGCGCGGGAGGCATCCGGCGCGACGCCGGGGAGCCCCTCGGCACCGGCGCCGTCCAGCCCCACGCCGGCGAGCCCCTCGGCACCGGCGCCGTCCAGCCGCACGTCGGCGACGACGAGGTCTGGGATCGGTTCGCCGGCGTCGATCGCGGCGCGGAGGGCGGTGAGGTCGGGGTAGCGGCGTAGCGGCGCGCCGGTGGCCGGGGCGGTGAGGAGCGGGGCGGCGTCCGGGGTGATCAGCACCGGGCGGGGTACGGCGTCCCCGTCGGGCGTGGGGGCGAGGGTGGCGGTCGGCCAGTCCAGGCGGTACAGCGCCGTCGCGCCGGCGGGCCGGCCGGTCGTCAGGTCGGCGGGTACGGGGCGCAGGACGACGGAGCCGATGGCCGCCGCACGGCGCCCCTCCTCGTCGTACGCGGTCAGCGCGGCCCGCGCCGGTCCGGTCATCGCCAGCCGTACCCGCAGGGCGGCGGGTCCGTGGGTCGTGACGGACACGCCCTGCCAGGCGAAGGGCAGTACGGCGGGGGCGTCGTCCGGGTCGCCGGCCGCGAGCCCGATGGTGTGCAGGGCGGCGTCGAGCAGGGCGGGGTGCAGCCCGTAGCGGTCGGCCTCGGCCGCTTCGGTGTCGGCCAGGGCCACCTCGGCGAGGATGTCGTCGCCGTGCCGCCAGGCCCGGACCAGGCCCTGGAACGCGGGGCCGTAGCCGTAGCCGCGGCGGGCCAGCCGCTCGTAGAGGTCCCCGACGTCGACGGGGGACGCGCCGGGCGGCGGCCACGCCCCGAGGTCCGGGGTGTCGTCGTGGGTGTCCGTGGCGGTGCCGAGCAGGCCGTCGGCGTGCTGGATCCAGGGCTGGTCCGGGTCCGCGTCCTCGGGCCGGGAGAAGATCCGCACGGGGCGGCGGCCCGCTTCGTCGGGTGTCCCGACGGACACCTGGAGCGCGATGCCGGCGGTGGGCGGGGCGAGGAGCGGGGCGGTCAGGCTGAGTTCGTCCAGGGCTTCGCAGCCGAGGTGGGCGCCGGCGCGCAGCGCCAGTTCGACGAAGGCGGTGCCGGGCAGCAGCACGGTTCCGGCGACCTGGTGGTCCTCCAGCCACGGCTGTGCCCGGTCCAGGAGGCGGCCGGTGAACACGTGCTCGCCGGTGCCCGCCAGGTGGACGACGGAGGAGAGCAGCGGGTGGTCCAGCGGCCGGCCCGCGCCGGGCGCGGCCGGGGCGACGGGGGCGTCCAGCCAGTACCGCTTGCGCTGGAAGGGGTAGGTGGGCAGCTCCGCCGGCGGTCCGTCGGCGCGGCCGAGGACCGCCGTCCAGTCCACCTCGCCGCCCCGGGTGAAGTCCGCGGCGGCCTCCGCCACCGGTCCGGGTGCGGGCACGCCGCCCTCGGCGGCCGACGCCACCACACCCTGGGCGCCGGCGGCGACGTCGGCCAGACCCGCGAGGAGGTCTTCGTGGCGGCTGCCGAGGACCACGGCCCGGTGCTCGAACGCCGAGCGGGTGGTGGCGAGGGCGCGGGCGACGGCGAGCGGGTCCACGGTGTCCTGGCTCCGCGTCAGGGCGTGCGTCAGCCGGGCGGCCAGGGCGCGCAGCGCGCCCGGGGTTCGTGCGGAGAGCATCCAGGGGACGGTGTCCGGGCCGCCGGGGGGCGCGGGCGCCGGTGCGTCCGCGGGCCCGGGTTCGGGCTCCTCCAGGATGACGTGGGCGTTGGTGCCGCTCATGCCGAAGGAGGACACGGCCGCCCTGCGCGGTCCGTCCGCGTTCTCCCAGGGGGTGTTCTCGGTCAGCAGCGCCACCGCGCCGGCCGACCAGTCCACCTGCGGCGTCGGTTCGTCCACGTGCAGCGTCCTGGGCAGCAGGCCGTGCCGCATCGCCATCACCATCTTGATGACACCCGCGACACCGGCGGCGGCCTGGGAGTGGCCGATGTTCGACTTCAGGGAGCCGAGCCGGACGGGCTGCGCGGGGTTGCGGCCGCGGCCGTAGGTCGCGAGGATCGCCTGCGCCTCGATGGGGTCGCCGAGGCGGGTGCCGGTGCCGTGGGCCTCGACGGCGTCCACGTCGGCGGCGGTCAGCCCGGCTCCGGTGAGGGCCTGGCGGATCACCCGTTCCTGGGAGGGGCCGTTGGGTGCGGTCAGTCCGTTGCTCGCGCCGTCCTGGTTGATCGCGGAGCCGCGGACCACGGCGAGCACCCGGTGCCCGTTGCGCCGGGCGTCCGACAGCCGTTCCAGCACCACCACGCCGACGCCCTCGGCCCACCCGGTGCCGTCGGCGGCGGCCGCGAACGCCTTGCAGCGCCCGTCCGGCGACAGCCCCCGCTGCCGGGAGAACTCCAGGAACACACCCGGGCCGGACATGACCGTGACACCGCCCGCCAGGGCGAGCGAGCACTCCCCCTGGCGCAGCGCCTGCGCGGCCAGGTGGAGCGCGACCAGCGAGGACGAGCACGCCGTGTCGACGGACACCGCGGGGCCTTCGAGGCCCAGCGTGTAGGCGACCCGGCCCGAGATCACGCTGGCGGCGCCGCCGGTGAGGGCGTAGCCGTCCGCGCCGCCGGCCGGGTCGGCCAGGCGCGGGCCGTACTCGCCGGCGGACGCGCCGACGTAGACGCCGGTGTCCGTGCCGCGCAGGGCGGCGGGGTCGATACCGGCCCGCTCGACGGCCTCCCAGCTGGTCTCCAGCAGCAGGCGCTGCTGCGGGTCCGTGGCGAGCGCCTCGCGGGGGCTGATGCCGAAGAACTCGGCGTCGAAGTCGGCGGCGTCGTACAGGAATCCACCGCTGCGGGTGTACGTCGTGCCGGGCCGGCCCGGTTCCGGATGGAAGAGCCGGTCCAGGTCCCAGCCGCGGTCGCGCGGCATCCCGCCGATCGCGTCGCCTCCGGACGCGACCAGCTCCCACAGCTCCTCGGGCGAGGTCACCGCGCCCGGGTACCGGCAGGCCATGCCGACGATGGCGATCGGCTCGGCGGGGTCTGCCGTGCGCGGGGCGTCCGGGCGCGCGGAGCGCTCCGGGGCGGTGCCGTCCTCGCCGGTGAGGAGGCCGAGGACGAACCGGGTGACGGCCTTGGGCGTGGGGTGGTCGAAGACGAGGGTCGTCGGCAGCCTCAGCCCGGTGGCGGCGCCCAGCCGGTTGCGCAGGTCCACCGCCGTGAGGGAGGTCAGGCCGAGTTCGTGGAAGGTGCGCCGGTCCCGGATCCGCTGCGTGGAGTCGAAGCCGAGCACGGCGGCCACGGTCCGGCGGACGACGGCGGCCACCTCCTCCTCGCGCTCCGCCGCACCGAGACCGGTCAGCCGCCGTGCCAGGTCGGCGGCGGAGGGCTGGGGGGCGGCGGCCGCCCGGCGGGCCTCGGGGAGCGTGTCGAACAGGGGGCGCGGACGGGCGGCCGCGGCGGCGGGCAGGAAGGTGTCCCAGTCGACCCGCGCCACGGTGACGCAGACGTCCTGGCCCGCGAGGGCCCGGCCCAGCGCGGCGAGGCCCTCCTCCGGGCGGATCCGCCCCAGACCGATCCGCGCGAACTCCTGTGCCACGGCCCTGCCGTCCGCCATTCCGGCACCGTCCCAGGCACCCCAGGCGAGGGAGGTGGCGGGCAGGCCCTCGGCTCGCCGCTGTTCGGCGAGGGCGTCGAGGAAGGCGTTGCCGGGCGCGTATCCGCCCTGTCCGGGCAGGCCCCAGGTCGCGGCCACGGAGGAGAAGACGACGAACGCGGCCAGGTCCCGGTCCCGGGTCAGCTCGTCCAGGTTGCGGGCCGCCGTCGCCTTGGCGGCGAGCGCCCGCTCCAGCTGGGCCGGCGTCAGGGTGTCGAGCAGGGCGTCGTCGAGCTGCCCGGCCGCGTGCACCACGGTGCTGAGCGGCAGGTCCGCCGGTATCGCCTCGAGTACGGCGCCGAGGGCGTCACGGTCGGCGGCGTCGCACGCGGCGAACGTGACACGCGCGCCGAGCGCTTCGAGGTCGGTGCGCAACTCCCCGGCGCCCGGCGCCCGTTCACCGCTGCGGCTCACCAGCAGCAGGTGCTCCGCGCCGGCCGCGGCCAGCCACCGCGCGACCTGCCCGCCCAGCGCGCCCGTGCCGCCGGTGATCAGGGCCGTGCCGCGGGTCCGCCAGGGTCGGCGGGCGGCGGCCCGGGCCGGCGCGTGCTCCAGGCGGCGGGCCAGCACGCCGTGCGGCCGTATCGCCAGCTGGTCCTCTTCGCCCGCCGCGCCGGCGAGCACGCCGGCCAGGTGCTCGGCCGCGGCGTCGTCGGGGTGCTCGGGCAGGTCGAGGAGACCGCCCCACCGCTCGGGATGCTCCAGCGCGGCGATCCGCCCCATTCCCCACAGCTGGGCCTGCTCGGCGTCGCGCACCGGATCGTCGGGGCCGGTACCGACGGCTCCGGTGGTGGCACACCAGAGAGGGGCGGCCACCTCCAGATCACCGAGCGCCTGGATGAGGGCGAGGAGGGAGCCCAGCCCGGCCGGCACATGCGGGTGCCCGCCGGAACGTCCGGCCGCGAGCCCCGGCAGGAACAGAATCCCGGCCGGCCGTCCCGCCTCCAGGTGGGGCCGCAGCAGCTCCCCGACGACTGTCCGGTCGGCGTCCGGGGCCAGGTGGACCCGTCGTACGTCGGCCCCGTGCGCGGTGAGGACCCGCACCGCCGCCTCGCCCCACGGGCCGGGCGGGGGACCGTCGGGCAGAACCACGAGCCAGCTCCCACTGACCGCGGCAACCGGCCCGGGCCCGACCCGCCGCCACCCGACCCGATACCGCAGCCCGTCCACCCCGGCATCGGCCTCCCGCCGGCCGTACCAACGGGACAGCAGGGGGAGGGCGGCGGTCAGCGCGGCTACGGCGGGGGCGCTGGGATCGGCGGGGGCGCCGGCTTCGGCAGACGTGCCGGAGGCGCCCGGCGTGCCGGTTTCGGCAGACGTGCCGGAGGCGCCCGGCGTGCCGGTTTCGGCAGGCGTGTCGGAGGCGCCCGGCGTGCCGAGGGCGCTGGACGTGGCGGGGGCACCCGGCGTACCGACGCCACCCGACGTACCGACGCCACCCGACGTACCCAAGCCACCGAACCCGCCAAGGTCGTCCGCTGTGCCCGCATCGTGGAGGCCGAGTTCCTCCGCGAGTGTCTGGAGGTCGCCCTGCTGCACGGCTGCCCAGAACCGCTGTTCGCTCTCGTCCGGCGTGGGGCCGGCGGTGCGTGGCCCGGGTGTGTCGAGCCAGTGCCGCTCCTTGCGGAAGGGGTAGACGGGCAGCTCGACACGGCGCGCGCCGCTGCCGGCGAAGAGGACGTCCCAGTCCACGCCGACGCCCTGGACGACGTCCTCGGCGGCGGACGCCACCAGCCCGGCTACGGCACCGGCGCCCTCGTCCGCCCCCGGCGCCACCACGCCCCGGGCGCCGCCGGCCACCGCGGCCAGGCCCGCGAGGAGGTCCTCGCGGCGGCTGCCCAGGACCACGGCCCGGTGCTCGAACAGGGACCGGGCGGTGGCCAGTGTGTACGCGACGTCCATCAGGCGCGGCGGGTGATCGGCCGTCAGGTGCCGGGAGATCCGCAGGGCCAGCTCGCGCAGCGCGTCGGGGTGCTTCGCCGACAGCACCAGCGGCGGCATGCGCAGGGCATCCACCGGCTCCGCGAGCCCGCTGGAGACCGGCTCCGGTTCGCGCTCCGCCTCCTCGAGGATCACGTGCGCGTTGGTGCCGCTGATGCCGAAGGAGGACACAGCCGCCCGCCGCGGGCCGTCCGCCTTCTCCCAGGGGGTGTTCTCGGTCAGCAGCGCCACCGCGCCGGCCGACCAGTCCACCTGCGGCGTCGGTTCGTCCACGTGCAGCGTCCTGGGCAGCAGGCCGTGCCGCATCGCCATCACCATCTTGATGACACCGGCGACGCCCGCGGCGGCCTGCGGATGCCCGATGTTCGACTTCACCGAGCCGAGCAGCACGGGCCGGCCGGCCGGGCGTTCCCGGCCGTACGTCGCGAGGATCGCCTCGGCCTCGATGGGGTCGCCGAGCCGGGTGCCGGTGCCGTGCGCCTCGACGGCGTCCACGTCGGCGGCGGTCAGTCCGGCTCCGGCGAGGGCCTGGCGGATCACCCGTTCCTGGGCGGGGCCGCTCGGCGCGGTCAGTCCGTTGCTCGCGCCGTCCTGGTTGATCGCGGAGCCGCGGACCACGGCGAGCACCCGGTGCCCGTTGCGCCGCGCGTCCGACAGCCGCTCCACGAGCAGGACGCCGACGCCCTCGCCCCAGCCGGTGCCGTCGGCGGCGGCCGCGAACGCCTTGCAGCGCCCGTCCGGCGACAGCCCCCGCTGGCGGCTGAACTCCACGAAGGTGCCGGGGTTGGGCATCACGGTCACGCCGCCCGCCACGGCGAGCGAGCACTCCCCCTGGCGCAGCGCCTGCACGGCCAGGTGGAGCGCGACCAGCGAGGACGAGCACGCCGTGTCGACGGACACCGCGGGGCCCTCGAGACCGAAGACGTAGGCCAGCCGTCCGGAGGCCACGCTCCCGGCGGTGCCGGTGAGCAGGTGGCCGTCGGTGCCGTCCCCGGCTTCGTGCAGGCGGGGTCCGTAGTCGGACGCCATGAGGCCCGTGAAGACACCGGTGCGGCTGCCGCGCAGGGCGGCGGGGTCGATCCCGGCCCGCTCGAACGCCTCCCACGCCGTTTCGAGGAGGAGCCGCTGCTGGGGGTCGGTCGCCCGTGCCTCGCGCGGGGACATCCCGAAGAACTCGGCGTCGAACCGGTCGGCGTCGTGCAGGAAGCCGCCGTGCCGGGTGTACGAGGTGCCCGGGTGCGCGGGATCGGGGTCGTAGAGGGCGTCGAGGTCCCAGCCCCGGTTGTCCGGGAACGGGGTGATCGCGTCCCGGCCCTCGGCGACCAGCCGCCACAGGTCGTCGGGGCCCTCGACACCGCCCGGGAACCGGCAGGCCATCCCCACGATGGCCACGGGGTCGTCGGCGGGGACGGGGACCGGCTCGGCGACGGGTGCCACGGCCGGGGCGGTACCGAGCAGTTCGGCGCGGAGGTGGGCGGCCAGGGCGTGCGGGGTGGGGTGGGCGAAGACGGCGGTGGCGGGCAGGCGCAGGCCGGTGGCGGCGCTCAGGCGGTTGCGCAGGTCGACCGCGGCGACGGAGTCGAAGCCGAGCGCCTTGAAGTCCTGCCGGGTGTCGACCGATGCGGCGGCGTCGTGGCCCAGCACGGCGGCGGTCTCTTCCTGGACCAGCCCCAGCAGCAGGGCCTCCCGCTCCGGCTCGGCCGCCGCGGCCAGCCGCTGCGCCAGCGACGGCCGGGAGCCGGCGAACGGCGCCTCGGTCGCCGTGTCGGTCGCCGTGTCGGTCGCCGTGTGGGTCGCCGGGTCCGCGGCCGCCTCGCCGGGCAGCCAGTACACCCGCCGCTGGAACCCGTACGTCGGCAGGTCCACCGTCCGGGCTCCGCCGAACACCGGCGTCCAGTCCACGGTCGCCCCGGCCACGTGGGCCTGGGCGAACGAGGTCAGCAGCCGAGCGAGGTCGCCCTGGTCGCGGCGGAGGGTGCCGACGGCCACCGCCGGGTCGTCCGGGGTGGTGGTCAGGTCGATGGTCTCCTGGACGCCCACGGCGAGCACGGGGTGCGGGCTGGACTCCACGAACAGCCGGTGCCCGTCCGCGAGGAGTGCGCGGACGGTCTCCTCGAACCGGACGGTCCGGCGCAGGTTGCGGTACCAGTACTCGGCCCCGAGCTGCGTGGTGTCCGCCACGCGGGCCGCGGTCACGGTGGAGTAGAACGCGGTGTCGGCGGCGGGCCGCGGGGTGATGTCGGCGAGGGCGTCGAGGAGTTCCTCCCGTACGGCCTCGACGCCCGGGGAGTGGGAGGCGTAGTCGACGTCGATGCGCCGTGCCCGTACGCCCTCCGCCTGGTAGGCGGCCAGCAGCTGGTCGAGTACGGCGCTCTCGCCCGCCAGTACGGTGGAGGACGGTCCGTTGACGGCGGCGACGGCGAGCCGGTCGCTCCAGGGGGCGATGCGGTCGGCGACCTCGGCGACGGGCAACGGCACGGAGACCATCCCGCCGGTGCCCGCGAGCCGGGCGAGGGCGCGGGAGCGCAGCGCGACGATCTTCGCGGCGTCGCGCAGCGTCAGCACGCCGGCCACCTGGGCGGCGGCGATCTCGCCCTGGGAGTGGCCCACCACCGCGTCGGGCGTCACGCCGTGGGCCCGCCACACCTCCGCGAGGGACACCATGACGGCCCACAGCACGGGCTGCACGACGTCGACCCGCTCCAGCGACGGCGCGCCGGGTTCCTCCCGCAGCACCTCGGTCAGGGACCAGTCGACGAACGGGGACAGGGCCTGTTCGCACTCCGCGATCCGCCGGGCGAAGGGCTCGCTGTCGGTCAGCAGCCGGCGTCCCATCGCCGCCCACTGGGAGCCCTGGCCGGGGAAGACCAGGACGGTCCGGCCGTGGGCGGCGGGACCGGTGGAGACGACGGTGTTCCTGGCCGACCGGCCTTCGCGTACGGCGGTGAGTCCCGCGAGGAGTTCCTCGGCGCCGGTGCCCACGACCACCGCGCGGTGCTCGAACGACGACCGGGTGGTGACCAGGGAGTGGCCCACGTCGGCCGGGTCGAGGCCGGGCCGGTCCGTCACGAAGCGGGCGAGACGCGCGGCCTGTTCGCGCAGCGCCTCGCTGGTGCGCGCCGACAGGACCCAGGGCACGGGGACCGCCGCGCGCGGGCCGGGCGTGGGCTCCGGTTCGGGGCGGGCGGCGGACGGGGCCTCGGCGAGCACCACATGGCAGTTGCTGCCGCCGACGCCGAAGGAGCTGACGCCCGCCACGAGGTCGCGTCGCTCGTCCGGCCACGGTGTCAGCTCGGTCTGGACGCGCAGGTTCAGCTCGTCCAGCGGGATGCGGGGGTTCGGGGTCTCGTGGTGGAGGGTCGGCGGCAGCTGCCGGTGTTTCAGGCTGAGGGCCACCTTGACCAGCCCGGCGATGCCCGCGGCGCCTTCCAGGTGGCCGATGTTGGTCTTGACGGACCCGACCCGCAGCGCGGGTGTGTCCGCGGTGCGGGCCCGGCCCAGGGCCGCTCCGAGCGCGGCGGCCTCGACCGGGTCGCCGACGGGTGTGCCCGTGCCGTGCAGTTCGACGTACTGGATGTCGTCGGGGTGGGTGCCGGCGCGTGCGTGGGCCTGCCGGATGACCTCTTCCTGGGCGCGGGGGTCGGGGGCGGTCAGGCTGTCGCCGCCGCCGTCGTTGTTGGTCGCGCTGCCGCGGATCACGCACACGACCGGGTCGCCGTCGGCGAGGGCCCGGTCGAGAAGTTTGAGGACGACGAGGGCGCCGCCCTCGCCGCGTACGTAGCCGTTGGCGCGGGCGTCGAAGGTGCGGACCCGTCCGTCCGGGGACAGGGCGCCCATCGCCTGCGAGGTGGCGGCGCTCTCCGCGGCCAGGGCCAGGTTCACCCCGCCGGCCAGGGCGAGTTCGCTCTCGCCGCGGCGCAGGCTCTCGCAGGCCAGGTGCACGGCGACCAGCGAGGAGGACTGCGCCGAGTCGACCGTCAGGCTCGGCCCGCGCAGGCCCAGGCCGTAGGAGAGGCGGTTGGCGATGATGCCGCGCTGGAGTCCCGTCAGCCAGTGCCGGCCGACGGCGTCGGTGCCCTGCCGGCGTAACAGGGTCGCGTAGTCGTCCCAGATGGCGCCGACGAACACACCGGTGCGGCTGCCCGCGAGGCGCCCGGGGACGATGCGGGCGTCCTCCAGGGCCTCCCAGCCCAGTTCGAGCATCAGCCGCTGCTGGGGGTCCATCGCCAGGGCCTCGCGCGGGCCGATCCCGAAGAAGGCCGCGTCGAACCCGGTGACGGCGGACCAGTCGAGGAAACCCCCGTGCCCGGTACCCCACCGCTCGGGGGGTGTGGGCACGACGGCGTCCACTCCTCCTGTCAGCAGACGCCAGTACGCGTCCGGTGAGGAGGCCCCGGGCAGCCGGCAGGAGACGCCGACGACCGCGATGGGGGTGTCCTCGGCACGGAACGGCCTGGCGTCTGCCGCGGTGTGTCCGCTGTCCATGGGAACGCGACCTTTCGTGTTCTCGGCGGTCAGCCGGTGAGGGACAGGGCGGCCGGCCGGAGGGCCGGTGTGTGGTGCGGGAGGAGGTGCTCGTGGATGCCGGGCGCGGCGGACGACCGGTTGCGCGGAAGGGAGTGCGGCCCCCGTGCGCCTTCCGTGAGCAGCCGCCGGCTCGGCGCGGTGGCGTGTTGCGCGCCGGTGCGGTGGGCGGTGGCGGGCGTGAGCGCCGGGATGACCGGGATGACCGGGATGTCGCAGTCCGCGCCGGCCACGTGGTCGCGCGGCCGCGGGCAGTCCCCCGTGGGGGAGAACATCCGGGTGAGGGGGTGGTCGGCGCCCGTGCGGCACCTGGCGACGCGGTGCCGGATCTCGTGGTCGCACTCCGGCGACCTCGGATGGGGCTCGGGGAAGGCCGCCACACCGGCGCTGGAATTCCCCGGCGTCCTGATCAGGCGGACGAGTTCACGCGCGTGGGTGAAGCTCTCGGGGTGGGGCACCCCGATGACCTGCCGGAGTTCGGTCACCGAGTGCCCGGCTCCGTGGGTCACGGACACGGAGGTCGGGGCGTACGCCTCGATGCGTCGTGTCGTATTTCGTAACGGCCTTGCCGCCGGGGCCGATCCGGACGGTAAGAACGCGAACGGGCAGGACGGTGACACCGAGCGGTCGAAGCCAGATAACTCCCGCTCGAACGTTCCCCGCGCACCGGAACCATGGCCCGACCGCCGTTGCGCCGGGTGGTCCGCCACCGTCTCCGTGGTGACCGGCACGCCGGCGGGAAGACCCTCCGGCGTCGCGACCAGTGCCCGGCCGTGCGACTTCCTCGCGGTCAGCGAGCGGAACCTGTTCAAGGCCGCTCCTCACCGCGGCGTGCGCGTATGCCCACTCCGCTGCCCCCGTTCATCTCGATGATCATAAAAGCGAGTTGGAGCGACTGGCTCTGATTGAGGCATGGATCACACACGGTCTCGGAGCCCTGCCGGAGGGTGTGCGGCTGCAGTCCGCCCACCGCACCCGCCGCCCCGGCCTCGTCCTCGCCCCGGCGGGTGTCAGGATGGGCGGCGGGTAGGCGGCAGAGGGCGAAGGAGCGGCAGTGGGCCACGAGCTCATCGACGGCAGGTTCCGCATCGGGCGTGCCATCGGCAGGGGCACCTTGGGGGAGGTCCACCAGGCCGAGGATCTGCGGGCTCCCGAGGGGGCTGCCGGGCGTACGGTCGCCGTCAGGACGATCCTGCGCCGCCGCACCGGGACACGCGTGGCCGCCGGAAGCGACACCAAGGCCGTGGAGCGCTTCGCCCGCGAGGTCACCCTCATGCGCCGGCTCGACCACCCCAACCTCACCAGGCTCGTCGCGGGCGGCATCGCCGAGGACTGCGACGGCCTGCCCTACCTGGCCATGGAACTGCTGGACGGCCGCTCGCTGCGCGACCTGGTCGAGGAGGAGTCCCGGCTGCCGGTCGCCTGGGCCGCCGCCGTCGGCGCCCAGATCGCCGCGGGTCTCGCCGCCGCGCACGCGCAGGGCGTGGTCCACCGGAACCTGAAGCCCGCCGACGTCATGCTCACCCGCGGCGGCACGGTCAAGGTGCTCGACTTCGGCATGGGCAGCATCGTGGACGACCCGGACCGGACGCGGCCGACCAGCACCGGCGTCGGCGTGGGCACGACCCGCTACATGGCGCCGGAGCAGTGCCGGGCCAAGCAGGTGACACAGGCCGCCGACCTGTACGCGCTGGGCTGCGTGCTGTACGAGATGCTGGCCGGGGCCCCGCCGTTCACCGGCGAGTCCGCGTACGAGCCGGCCGAACGGCACGTCCACCAGGAGCCGGCCCCCCTTCGCCGGATCCGCGCCGACCTTCCCGCGGAACTGGCCCGCCTCGTGGACCGGCTGCTCGCCGAGAACCCCGCGGACCGCCCGGCCGACGCCGTGACCGTGCGGGACGCGCTGCTCCCGCTCGCCGTACCCGCCGGCGAGCAGAGCCCCGTACCCGCCTGGGAGGAGCTGGACCCGACGCGGCCGCTGCGGCGGGCGGCACCGGCACCGGTCCGGGCCCCCTCGCCGGATCAGCCGGCTCCCGTGACCGCGTCCGGTGCGGGCATGGACGTCTTCCGCGTCCACGAGGCCCTCATCCGCGACTACCGCTCCTTCACGGAGGGCGGCACCGTCATCCGCGACGACCGCGTCAAGGCGTACGTCGCGAAGGACCTGGACGGCAAGTCCCAGTGGCCGAATCCCTGGCTGTCGCTCAACCCCTTCTTCCAGGGCGGCGGCTCCGTGGCCGAGCTGGCCCGGCAGAAAGTGCTGCACCCGGAGTGCGCCCGCGTCTTCCAGGCGGGGAAGACCAAGGGCGGCACCGTGTGCGACGGCCGCCCCCTCACCCTGCACCGGCACCAGCGCGACGCCATCGACGCCGCCGCGTCCGGCGCCTCGTACGTCCTGACGACCGGCACCGGATCCGGCAAGTCGCTCTCCTACATCGTCCCGATCGTCAACCGGGTGCTCCACCAGCGCGACGAGGAAGGCCCGAACGCTCCCGAGCGGGTCCGGGCGATCATCGTGTACCCGATGAACGCGCTCGCCAACAGCCAGCTGGAGGAGCTGAGGAAGTTCCTCCAGGACGGCTACGGCGAGGGCCGGGAGCCCGTCACCTTCGCCCGCTACACCGGCCAGGAGGACGACCGCAAGCGCAGGGAGATCCGCGACAACCCGCCGGACATCCTGCTCACCAACTACGTGATGCTGGAGCTGATGCTGACCCGCCCGGCCGACCGGGCGAGCCTCATCCGCATGGCCCGCGGCCTGGAGTTCCTGGTCTTCGACGAACTGCACACCTACCGCGGCCGCCAGGGCGCCGACGTCGCCCTGCTGATCCGCCGTGTCCGTGAGGCCTGCGGGGCCGAGCACCTCCAGTGCATCGGCACCTCGGCGACCATGTCGACGGAGGGCACGCCGGAGGACCGGCGCCAGGTGGTCGCCCGCGTGGCGAGCACGCTGTTCGGTACGACGGTCCGCCCCGAGCACGTCATCGGCGAGACCCTGGTCCGGGCCACCGGCGAGGCCCCCGCCACCGTACCCGCCGAACGGCTCACCTCCCCCGCCCCGCGCGGCTACGACGACCTCGTGCGCGATCCGCTGGCCCGCTGGATCGAGGACCGCTTCGGGCTGGCCGAGGAGGCGGCCACGGGCCGCCTGGTGCGCCGGCCCCCGACGCAGGTCGAGGTCGCCGCACGGGAGTTGCACGAACTGTCCGGGGTGCACGAGGAGAGGTGCGCGCAGGCGATCCGGGACACCCTGGAGGCCGGGTCGCAGGCGCGCGACCCACGCACCGAGCGCCCCCTGTTCGCGTTCCGCCTGCACCAGTTCCTGTCCAAGGGCGACACGGTGTACGTCACCCTGGAGGACAAGGCCTCCCGTCACCTCACCCGCTCGTACCAGCTCGAACAGCCCGACGGTGTGGCGCACGGAGAAGGACGGCGAGGTGCGCTACGAGGCCCGCCGCGACACCTCGGCGACGGGCGGCCGGCAGGGCGACGGCTACCTCTACGTCGACCACGAGCGGGAGTGGCCGTCCGACGTGCAGTACGCCGTGCACGACCGGCGGCTGCCCGAGTCCTGGCTGGAGCTGGACGACAGGGGCCAGGAGGTGGTCAAGCGCGCCTACCGCGACCGCGTGCCGAGGGCCGTCACCGTGGACCCGTTCGGGCAGGAGGGCCGGGGTGACCTGAAGGCCGCGTTCATCCCGTCGCCGTTCCTGTTCTGCCTGCACTGCGGGGTGGCCTACGAGCAGACGCGCGGCCGGGACTTCGCCAAGCTGGCCACGCTGGACCAGGAGGGCCGCTCCTCCGCGACCTCGCTGGTCTCGGCGTCGATCGTCCGCTCGCTGAAGGCGGTGCCGGAGGAGGCCCTCGACAAGAGGGCCCGCAAGCTCCTCACCTTCGTCGACAACCGGCAGGACGCCTCCCTGCAGGCCGGTCACTTCAACGACTTCGTGCAGATCACGCAGTTGCGCGGGGCGCTGTACCGGGCGGCCCTGGACGCCGGCGAGGAGGGCCTGCACCACGAGGAACTGGCCTCGGCGGTGACGGGCACGCTGGCCGTCTCCCCCGCCGACTGCACGGGCGAGGCCGACCTGCCGCCGTCGCTGGCCCGCAACGCGGCCCGCACCCTGCGCGACGTGGTCGCCTTCCGGCTCTACCTCGACCTGGAGCGCGGCTGGCGGATCACCATGCCCAACCTGGAGCAGACGGGCCTGCTGGAGATCGACTACGAGGACCTGCACTGGGTCGCCGCCAAGCAGGACCGCTGGGACGGCACGCACCGGGCGCTGCGGGACGCCGACCCGGCGCTGCGGGCCGAGATCACGAAGACGCTGCTGGACGAGATGCGCCGCTCGCTGGCCATCGACGTGTCGTACTTCCGCGACGACACCTTCGACTCGCTGCAGCGCGCCAGCGAGGAGCGGCTGGTTGACCCGTGGGTGCTGTCCTTTGCGGACAAGCCCCGGGTGGGCACCGCCTATCCGCACCCGTCACGGCCGGGCATGGACCGGTCGGGCCTGTTCCTGTCGGCGCGCGGCAAGTTCGGCAAGTACCTGCGGCGCGCGGACCGCGCCTTCCGGGACCTCGACCAGGACGACCTGCAGCTGATCATCACCGAGCTGCTGACGGTGCTGGCCGGGGCGAGCCTGGTCAAGGAGGTGGAGGCGGCGCCGCGGCGGGCCGGCCGCCACCGCGGGGGCTCGTCCGCGACCACGACCGGGTACCGGGTGGCCGCCCAGTCGCTGGTGTGGCGGGCCGGCAAGGGCGAGTCGGGCGCCCACGACCCGCTGACCCGCACGTACCAGAGCGGCGACGGACCCCGCATCAACACGTTCTTCCGCGCGCTGTACCGGGAGACGGCCGACGCCCTGTCCGGCCTGTACGCCCGCGAGCACACGGCGCAGGTGTCGCCGGAGGAGCGCGAGGCGCGCGAGAAGGCGTTCCGTGAGGCCGAGCTGAAGCTCCTGTACTGCTCCCCCACGATGGAGCTGGGCGTCGACATCTCCGAGCTGAACGCGGTGATGATGCGCAACGTGCCGCCCACGCCCGCCAACTACGCCCAGCGTTCGGGGCGCGCCGGCCGCAGCGGTCAGCCCGCGCTGGTGACGACGTACTGCGCGACGGGCAACAGCCACGACCAGTACTACTTCCGCCGCTCGGAGCGGATGGTGGCGGGCTCGGTGGCCCCGCCGCGCCTGGACCTGGCCAACGAGGACCTGGTCCTGTCCCACCTGCAGGGCCTCTGGATCGCCGAGGCGGGCCTGCGCCTGGGCCGTTCCGTCCCGGACGTCCTGGACGTGTCGTACCCGGACAGCGGCGACCGCCCGGACCCGGCCCTGCGCCTGCTGCCCGACGTCCAGGCGGCGGCGCACGACGAGGGCGCCCAGCGGCGCACGGTGGACGCGGCCCTGCGCGTTCTCGGCCCGCTGTTCAGGGACTTCGCCGACACCACGTGGTGGCACGACGACTGGATCGAGGACAGGGTGCGGACGGTCGCGGAGCGCTTCGACCGCGCCTTCGACCGCTGGCGCGACCTGTTCCGGGCCGCTCTGCACGACCAGTACGTCCAGAACAAGCGGCGCCTGGACTACAGCCTCACCGAGGGCGACCGCAACCGCGCCAACGCCCGCCGTCGCGAGGCCGAGACGCAGCTGAACCTGCTGATGAACGAGAGCGTCGACAGCAGGTCGGTGCTGTCCGACTTCAACCCGTACCGCTATCTGGCCTCCGAGGGGTTCCTGCCCGGCTACAGCTTCCCGCGCCTGCCGCTGGCCGCGTACATCCCGACGGCCGGCCGCCGCCGCGGCGACGGCGACTACCTCCAGCGTCCCCGCTTCCTGGCGATCCGCGAGTTCGGTCCCGGTGCGCTCGTCTACCACGAGGGCGCCCGCTACCAGGTGACCCGCGTCCAGCTGCCCCCGGACTCCTCGGGCGAGCTGACCACCGGCGAGGCCCGCCGCTGCGCGCACTGCGGCTACCACCACGATCCCCAGGACCGCGAGGACCGCTGCAGGTTCTGCGACGAGCCGCTCGGCGCGGCGACCTACGGCCTGCTGCAGCTGCACACGGTGTACACCAGCCGGCGGGAGCGGATCTCCTCGGACGAGGAGGAGCGGCGCCGCGCGGGCTTCCGGCTTCAGACGTCGTACCGCTTCCACGACCACGGCGCCCGCAAGGGCCGCCTGAACGCCACGGTCGCCGACGGCAGTGGGCAGCTCGCCCGGATCGCCTACGGCGACTCCGCGACCGTCCGCATCACCAACACGGGCCGGGTCCGCGCGCGTACGGACGAGCCGCCGGGCTACTGGCTGGACCTCGCCGACGGCCGCTGGATGAACGACAAGGACGCGGCGCAGGCGTCGGGCGACTCCGGTGAGCTGCCGCTGGTGGACGCCGACGGCAACGAGCGGCGCCGCAGGAAGCGGGTCATCCCGTACGTGGAGGACCGGCGCAACATCCTCGTCGTCACCCTCGACGAGGCGCTGCCCGAGCCGGTCGCGCTGACGTTCATGTACGCGCTGGAACGGGGCATCGAGGCCGCGTTCGAGCTGGAGGACGCCGAACTGGCCGGCGAGCTGCTGCCGCCGGACGACGGCCCGCGGCGCCGCATCCTCTTCATGGAGGCAGCCGAGGGCGGCGCGGGTGTCCTGCGCCGTCTCCAGGCGGAGGACGACGCCCTCGCCGAGGCGGCCCGCCGCGCGCTGGAGATCTGTCACTTCTCCCCCGAGGGCGAGGACCGGGGCGGCGAGACGCACCGCCCCGGACGCCCCTGTGCCCGCGGCTGCTACGAGTGCCTGCTCACCTACGGCAACCAGCTCGACCACGCGCAGATCGACCGGCGCACGGTGGCGGCCCTGCTGGTCCGGTTCGCGTCGGCCACGGCCCGGCGCGAGGAGCGGGGCGAGTCCCGCTCCGAGCAGTACCGGCGGCTGCTCACCGGCTCCGCCGCGACGGGCGAGCCCACGCCGGTGGAGCGGTCCGCCGCCGAACCGGCCGCGCGCGGCGACTTCCTGGGCTGGGTGAAGGCGCGGGGGCTGCGGCTGCCGGACGAGAAGGACGTCTTCCTGACGGAGGCGAACGCCGCACCGGACTTCGTCTACCGGCTCCCGGGCGTGAACGTCGCGGTGTTCGTCGACGGCCCGTCGACCGAGGAGGGCGCCCTGCGCGACGCCGACGCCGAGGAGCGACTGTACGACGCCAGCTGGGACGTCGTCCGCTTCCCGCACGGGGCCGACTGGGACGCCGTCGCGCGGGCCAACGCGCGGTACTTCGGCTCCCCGGCCGCGAACTGACCCCTTCAGCTGAGGATTTGACGATCACTATGGCATTCACGTTCTCCGCCGGATCCCTGGTGAAGGCCCGTGGCCGCGAGTGGGTGGTGCTCCCCGAGAGCGAGCCCGACCTGCTCGTGCTGCGCCCGCTGGGCGGCTCGGACGACGACATCGCGGCGGTGTTCCCGTTCGAACCCGTCGAGGAGGCCCGCTTCGCCCCGCCCGAGCCGTCCGACCTCGGCGACCAGCGGGCGGCCGGTCTGCTGCGCACGGCGCTGCGGGTGGGTTTCCGCTCGGGCGCGGGCCCGTTCCGCTCCCTGGCGGGCATCTCGGTGGAGCCGCGCGCCTACCAGCTCGTACCGCTGCTGATGGCCCTGCGGCAGAAGACCGTCCGCATGCTGATCTCGGACGACGTCGGCATCGGCAAGACGGTCGAGGCGGGCCTGATCGCGAGCGAGCTGCTGGCCCAGGGCGAGGCGACGGGTCTGGCCGTGCTGTGCTCCCCCGCGCTGGCCGAGCAGTGGCAGCGGGAGCTGCGGATCAAGTTCGCCATCGACGCCGAGCTGGTGCTGGCCTCGACGGTGTCCCGTCTGGAGCGGGGCCTGGACCTGGGTCAGTCCCTGTTCGACCGGTACCCGAACGTGATCGTCTCCACGGACTTCATCAAGTCCCCGCGCCACCGCGACGACTTCGTGCGCCACTGCCCCGACCTGGTGATCGTGGACGAGGCGCACACCTGTGTGGCCGCGGACGACACCGCCGCGAGCGCCCAGAGCCAGCTGCGCCACCAGCTGCTGCGCCGCGTCGCCGAGGACGCCGACCGGCACCTGCTGCTGGTGACGGCGACCCCGCACAGCGGCAAGGAGTCGGCGTTCCGCAACCTGCTCGGCCTGGTCGCACCGGAGCTGGCGCACGTGGATCTGGAGTCGGAGGCGGGCCGGAAACTGCTGGCCCGGCACTTCGTGGCGCGCAAGCGGGCGGACGTGCGGCAGTACCTCACGAAGGAGGACGGCCTGGCCGACGACTCGCTCGCCGAGCGCACGGCGTTCCCCTCGGACCGCTACTTCAGGGACGAGACGTACAAGCTGTCCCCGGAGTACCGGGCCCTGCTGGACGACGCGATCGCGTACGCCGGCGAGCGGGTCGAGGAGGCGGGCGGACGGGGCAAGCGGGAGGCCAGGATCGCCTGGTGGTCGGCGATCGCGCTGCTGCGGTCCCTGGTGTCGTCGCCACGGGCCGCCGCGCAGACCCTGACGACCCGCTCGGCTGCGGCGATCGCGGCATCGGCGGAGGAGGCCGACAAGCTGGGTGCCCCGCTGAACAGCGACGCGGCCGACAGCGACGCCATGGAGGGCATGGACGTCGCGCCGGGCGCGGAGACGGACGAGGGGGCGCCGAAGTCGCGCCTGGCGGAACTCGCCGAGCGAGCCCGGCAGTTGGAGGGGCCGGAGCAGGACCTCAAACTGAAGGCGCTCATCGGGCAGCTCAAGGCGCTGCTGGCCGACGGCTACCACCCGATCGTCTTCTGCCGCTACATCCCCACGGCCAAGTACCTGGCCGAGCGGCTGGGGAACGACCCGGAGAAGAAGAAGCGCGGCCCGCTCGGCGCCAGGACCGTCGTCAAGGCGGTCACCGGTGAGCTGTCGCCGCAGCAGCGCATCGAGCGGATCGAGGCGCTGGCGGCGGAGGCCGGCGAGGACGCGGCGGCCCGCAGGGTCCTGATCGCCACGGACTGCCTCTCCGAGGGCGTCAACCTCCAGCACCACTTCGACGCGGTCGTCCACTACGACCTGGCCTGGAACCCCACCCGCCACGACCAGCGCGAGGGCCGCGTCGACCGCTACGGCCAGCGCCGCGACGAGGTCCGGGTCGTCACCCTGTACGGCGACGACAACGGCATCGACGGGAAGGTCCTGGAGGTGCTCATCAAGAAGCACCGCCAGATCAAGAAGGACCTCGGTATCTCCGTGTCGGTCCCGGACGAGCTGTCCACGGGCGTGACCGACGCGATCGTGGAGTGGCTGCTGATGCGCGGCCGCGAGGACCAGGACGCGCTGTTCAGCGCGGACGGGTTCAAGGTGAGCAAGGAGAGGCTGGAGAACGACTGGAACTCGGCGGCGGAGCGCGAGCGGACCTCCCGCTCCCGTTTCGCGCAGCGCTCGATCCACCCGGAGGAGGTGGCCCGCGAGGTCGCCTCGATCCGTGCCGCACTCGGCGGCGCGGGCGAGATCCGGACGTTCGTACGGGAGTCCCTGGACGCGCTGGGCGCGGTGCTGCGCGACCACGGTGACGACTTCACGGCCCAGGTCGGCGGCACCCCGCTGGGCCTTCGGGACGCACTCGCGTCCACCGTGGGCGCGGAGGTGATCGAGCAGGACCGCGCGATCCCGTTCCGCGGCGACCCCGCGGTGGCGCGCGGGGAGGCGGCCCTGGTCCGCACGGACCCGGTGGTGGGCGCCCTCGCGTCCCACGTCCTGAACGCCGCCCTGGACACCCGGGCGGAGGGCGCCCGCCCGGCACGCCGCTGCGGTGTGGTCACCACGGACGCGGTGACCACGCGCACCACCCTGCTGCTGGTCCGCTACCGCTTCCACCTGACGCTCCCGTCCCGGAACGGCGAACGGCAGCTGGTGGCGGAGGACGTGAAGCTGCTGGCGTTCGAGGGCGCGCCGAGGAACGCGGTCTGGCTGCCGCGGGAGCGCGCGGCGGCCCTGCTCGACGCCACGGCGTCGGAGAACACCGACGCGCACTTCGGGGAGCGGACGATGACCCGCATCCTCGGCCGGCTCCCCGAGGTCCACGCACACCTGGAGGCACACGGCGACGACCTGGCCGCCGAACTGGACGCCGCCCACCGCAGGGTCCGGTCGGCCTCCGGCGAGATCGTCCGCGGCCTGTCGGTCACGGCCCAGAAACCGGCCGACATCCTCGGCGCGTACGTCTACCTGCCCGCCACGCCCCGCGACCAGGTGCGCGTCGGACCATGATCAGGTGTCAGACGTGGAGTGCCACGCACGCGCGCAGGAGTGGTTCCAGGCGTAGCTGGGTGGTCTCACGGTCGAAGACCTGGAGGGCGTCGAGGCAGGTGATGATCCAGCGGGCCTCGTCCTCGTCGTCGATGTGGACCGCCACGGCGGTCACCGCGCTCTCCAGGTCGAACGCGCTGTCCCCGAACTCGTCGGCGAGGGCGCGGTAGCCGGAGGCGAGGAGCGGGTCCGTGTACACGCCGGTCGCCTCGGCGAAGGCACGGGCCTCGGTGCGGTCCGTGCGCAGGCCGGCCAGGCGGCGCAGCACCTCGTCGGGGTCGCCGAGTTCGGTGTGCAGACGGTGGGCCCGGCCGACCAGGAGCGGCCAGCCGCTGGTCAGCTCGTGGAGGCGGTCCAGTCGGTCCTCGGTGTGGAACATCTCGACGCGCTGGGCCCAGCCGCGCAGGCTGCGGCGGTCGTGGCGGCGCAGCACCACGGGGGCGGCCGACGTGGGTTCGCCGCCCGTCAGCAGGGTGCGCCACAGGGCCAGCTGGGTGGGGTCGGTGACGAGGACGACCGCGCGGGTCACGCCCGGGGTGGCGGGCAGCAGTGTCTCGGCCAGGTCGACGGCCTCCCGGCAGGTCTCCGGCCGTACCGGGTAGCGGGCGAAGTCGCTGATGACGACGCGGCGTTCCCGCGGTCGTCCGCCGGTGAGTTCCTGCTTGTAGACGCTGGGCTTGCCGACGGGCGGCAGCTTCCAGTCGGCGATGCGTCCGGCGACCGTACGCAGGGTGTCGCCGACGTCGGCGGCGCCGGTGGCGGAGCTGCCGAGGACGACCCTCGTCTGGTTGGACCGCTCGCCGAGGAGGTCGTCCAGCTGGGTGATGGTGAGCGGAGCCGGCCGGCCGTCGGGCAGCTCGGGGCGGCCCTCCTGGACGATGCTCTCCTGGAGTTCGCAGTCCTGTTCGGCCCTGAGCAGGCGGGCGTCCACCTCGTGGGAGGTGCCGATCATGCGCAGGGCGTTGGGGCCGCGCAGATGCCAGCCCTGGCCGTCGTGGTTGGGGGCGAGGATGCCGAGGCCCACCATCTCGGAGAGGTAGGCGCGGAAGCCCTCGGTGTCCAGCTGCTCGAAGCCCTTGCGCCAGAACGTCTCGCACTCCTCGCGCAGTTCGGCGTCGCTCAGCCGTACCTCCAGGCCGTGGTGGCGGGCGTGGTACGCCAGCACGTTGGCGATCACGTCGTAGCGGTGGTCGAGGCTCAGCGTGTCCTTGAAGGCCGCCGAGATGCTGTCCCTGAGTCCCGCGTCCGACTCCACGACCTCGATGTCGGCCAGCTCCACCGGGTACGGGGGCCCTTCGGCTCCGCGCCGCGACCGCTTGCGGTGCAGCAGCTCGACCAGCCGGTGGCCGAACATCTGGAGCAGGAACGGCTGGTAGGAGCAGTAGCCGAGCACCCGGTTGACGAGGTCCATGTCCTGGAACTCGAAGCCGAGCGCCCGCATCGGCTCGACCAGCAGCTCGGCGGCGAACTGCGGAGCGAGCGGGCCGATCACCTTCGGGGTCTGCGCGAGATGGCCGAACGGTCCGTTGCTCGCGAGCTTGGAGAACCGCTGCACGGAGTGCAGCCCGGCGAAGACGACCTTGGCGCGGTCCTTGGTGTCGGACCCGAGACCCTTGAGCTTCTTGGTCTGGTCGAAACGGGGGGCGTCCGCCTCGAAGAACTGGTCGCACTCGTCGAGCAGGATCAGCAGCCGGCGGCGCGAGTCCCCGTCGAGCCAGGCCCGGACGGCGGCCCGCACCCGGTCGGAGATGTCCTGCCGCGACCTGCGGCCCTGCGGCCGGCCGAGTACTCCGGCCGCGGTCAGCTCCCGGTTCAGGACGCTCCACAGCGCCTCGGGCCCCAGCGAGCTGCCCTTGCCGATGTTCTCCTGGTCGAGGTTGACGTACACCGCCTGGTGGTAGCCGGGGCGCTGCTCCGTGAACCGTTCCCCGGCATCGGCGAGCAGGGCCGACTTGCCGAGGCCCCGGCCGCCGAAGATGACCTGGGTGCCGCGCGGGTCGAGGATGCTCTTGCGCTCGGCGTCACGGCCGTAGAACATCTCGCCGCCGATCCGGCCGCGCTTCTCCCTGATGTACGGGTTGACGCCGGAGAACGGCAGCAGTGTCTGCGTGGCGGTGCTGACCTGGCGGTTGCCCCGGGCCGCGAGATAGGCGAGGGCGGAGTCGTCCACGACCAGCAGCGGCTGCAGCCGGTGGGAACCGGCGGCGAGTTCGACGCGGGCCTCCCGGCCCAGCGTGCCGAAGTAGGCGACCAGGAGACTCGCACCGCTGGTGTCACGCGACGCCAGGCTCATGACGACCTCGGCGGGCGGACGGCCCCAGACCATCAGCACGCGGAGGCTGCCGCCCTGCTCGCTGAGCTGCGAGCCGAAGGCGGGTGCCTTCGCCCTGCCGTTGATCTCCACCTCGGTCACCTCGAAGAAGCGGTACTCGCGCCGGTGCGGCGACCGCTCGTCCAGGGGCTTCGCGCTCTTGGCGTCGTAACCGAGGAGCTTGAGGGCCGGGAGCAGCTGCCGCCGTGCGGACACGTCGAGCCGGTCCTTCCGCTCGGTCGCACCGAGCTGCCGCCACTCGTCCAGCGCGTCGGCCGCCAGTGCCGCCTCGTCGGCGGAGAGGGCGCCGTAGTCCAGGACGGGGACCGTGGGGTGCTTGCCGCCGGAGCGGACGAGGTCGACGAGGTCGCGGTCGATGCCCCTGGGCAGGCTGTCGGGTACGGCGGGGAAGAACTCGGTCAGGTGGGACTCGCCGGCCTCGATCTCCGGGACGGGCTCGCCGATCTCCAGGAAGTAGACGAGGTCGGCGGCGGTGGCCAGACCGCCGGTGTCCAGGTGCCGCAGGACCTGGGCGCGTTCCTCCGCGGTGAGGTCCAGGGCGTCGAGCCGGGCCCGGATCCGGCCGGCCGCCTGCTGCCGGAAGGCGGGCAGGTCGTCGCGTACGGTGCCGAGCGCCCGCCGTACGTCCAGCAGGTCGTGGGTGTCGGTGCCGTCGAGGCGGTCGCGGGCGTCGGCCAGCAGTTCCTGCAGGCGCAGGTCCTGGTCGTCGGTCACGGCGCCGTCGGCCTGCGCGCGGTGCAGCTCGGCGACGAGTTCGTCGTGCTCCCGCCGCAGCCGCGTACGCCGGGCGGCCTCCCGTTCCTCGATCTCGGCGGCCGGGGGCGGGGTGAACTCCCCGGCCCGGGCGCCGGGCAGGACACCGCGTGCGGCCAGCTCCACGATGGTGCGCGCCGCGGTGAAGGCGTCCCGGGACAGCCGCTCGGCGAGGGCGTCCTGCCAGCTCCGGTCGGCCGCGGTGAGGAGCCGGTCGAGCGACGGCCGCTCGTCCAGGGTGTCGCACACCTTCAGCAGTTCCGCGTCCAGGAGCAGTTCGGGGGAGACGGAACCGCCGGGACGGGTGGTCGCGCGGTCACCGGCCAGCAGGGCGAACAGCTCCTCCATCGAGGCGCGCGCCGCCCACGCCGTCGCGGCCGCGAGGGCGCCGGAGCGCCGCGCCAGCTGCTCCAGTTCGGCCAGTACGGCCTCCTTGCCGTCCAGCAGGGACTGGCGCAGCGAGGAGATCTCCTTGACCGCCCGGTTGCCGTCGGAGCGGTCGCCGCGGCGGATGCCGTCGACCGCCAGACACCACTCCTTGGCCAGGCCGGCGGCTCGCTCCACGAGGTGCACCAGGTCCTGCCGCCCGGAACCCTGGAGCGGTTTGCCGCTGGACGAGCGGTGCCTGCGGTCCATGCGGTCGATCTCGTTGTTGATCTCGGTCAGTTTCGACAGGCGTTCCGCCTGCTCGCGCGCCTGCGGTACGGCGTCGCGGCGGTCGTGCACCACGGTCGTGAGCAGCGAACCGAGCATGCCGTCCTCGGGGGCCAGCCAGCGCTTGGCGATCTCCGTCGCCCGTGCGAACCGCAGCCTCGGCGGGGCGAGCAGGGCACGGCACTGTTCGCGCAGCTCCCGCAGCCGGGCCTCCGTCTCGGATACGTCCGCGATGACGAGCAGCGGGGAGGCGGTCATCAGGACTCCGCTGAGGGCACGGTCGGCGACGGCGGTCGCCGCCTCCGCGAGCCGGTCCGGCAGCCGGGGCACCAGGGCCTTGAGCTGGGCGCCCGCCAGATGGTCGCCGGTGATCAGCGCCGTGCGCAGCAGGGCGGGCAGGAGGAGGAGTTCGCTGCCCTCCGCGTCCCGGCCCGCGTGTCCGCCGTACTGCTGGAGCAGGTCGGCGGTCAGCCGGGCGCCCTGGCTGTCACCGGAGGTGAGCAGCGCGGCGGCACCGGCCAGGCGGAGCGCCGTCACCTGCGGCCCGGGGTGCCCGGCGGCGCCCGCGACGTGGTGGGCGAGCCCGAAGCGGCGTTCCACGACCAGCTGCACCAGGGTCCGCTCGGCCGCGTCCTCGTCGGAGTCGTCGTCCGTGGCCGGGGCCGGGGTCGTCGGGGCGGCGGCCGTTTCCGGGGTGGGTTCGTCCTCCTCGCGCGATGCGGTGGGAGTGAGCGCGGGCGCGGGCACCGGCTCCGATGCGGCCGGGGGCTCGGTGTCCGTGTCCGTGGGCGGCGTCGGGTCGCTGTCGGCGGGCGTGGCGGCCTGCGCGTCGTCGGCCGCGTGGTCCGGGCCGGAGTCCGGCGTCCGGGCCGGTGCGGCGGCTTCCGGTTCCGGTGCGGCGGCTTCCGGTTCCGGTGCGGGGTGGGGCTCGGCCGCCTCGTCCGGGTGACCGGCGGTCTCCTCGGTCGCGCTCGCCTCCGTCCGCACGGCCGGCTCACCGTGCCCGGTGTCCGGCCGTGCCAGCGCCAGTTCAGGGGCCATGACCGCCGCCATGGCACACGCGGGCAGCACCCGCACGACCTGCTGCTGCAGAGCGAGGATCTCCGCCGCGGCGTCCGCCTGCCGGCCGAGCCGGACGAGCCGCGCCAAGGCGGCGAGCGCGGCGCTCTCCTCGCGTTGCGGCTCCTCCCACACCGGTGCGTCCAGCAGGCGGCGGGCCGCGCCGCGCGCGGCCTCGGCGGCAGCGGCGGCAGCGGCGGAGCTGTCCGGGCGGGGAGCGAGGTCCAGCAGTTCCCGCAGCGGCTCCCGGGCCCGCACATCACGTTCGTACGCCGCCCGGTGCGCGTGCACGGCGCGCGTCATGTCCTCCAGTCGGCGGGGTACGCCCTCGATCCCCACCGCTCGGAACACCGCGTCGGCGCTGTCGAAGGCGGCGCCCAGCCCGGCAAGCGGAGCCAGGTCCTCGTCCTGCGGAGGGCGGCCGTCCGTGACCGCGCCGGTCACGTTCTCCGCGGCTCGCCGGGCTTCGGCGAGGGCCGACTCCAGCCGGCGGCAAGCCGCCTCCGGATCCGTCACCGTCTCGGTACGGTCGTCGTCGGGTGCCGTCGCGGGTACGTCGTCGGAGGCGACAGGGTCAGGTGCGAAGGCCCGCTCGTCCGCGGGGCCGGGGGCGAAGTCCGGGTACGCCGCCATGACGGACCGCGCCGCGTCGGCCACGGCGGCGAGCCGTGCGGTCTCCTCCTCGTCGGCCGTCGCCCCGAACCAGTCCTGGTCCGCCGCCCAGGCGAGGACGGACGCGTCGGCCACGGACGCGTTGCACCAGGCGAACACCGCGGCCCGGACCAGCGTCGTCCCCCACCGGGACACGGGGTCGGAGACCGTCTCGTCGTCCTGCGCGAAGACGAACCTGCCCACCTGGCTCATCACGGTGAGCGTGAGTTCCCTGACCCCGCAGACGCAGTGGTGCTGCCGTGACTCGCGCCGCAGTCTGGCGAGTACGTCCCGGCACAGGGCGCTGCCCGCCCGTCGAGGGGCCGCCATGCGGATTCCCAGGCTGCCGAGCAACCCCTGCCGGTCCTTGGGCGGCAGGGAGTTGAAGGCGAGTTCCACCATGCCGACCGTGAGGTCGTTCAGGGCGGCGGCGGCCGGGTTCTCCAAGGCGTTGAGCGCGTCGGCCAGGCCTTCGAGGCTCTCGGCCGAGACGTTCGGCGGGGACAACGGCGGCCCCGTGACGACGCGGTAGCGGTCGTGCATGAACACATGCTCCGTTTCTGTGGCTGGTTTCGCGGGATGGGCTCACTCGACGCCGAGGAGCCCGAGGAGACAGCAGAGGTGGGGATCAGCGGCCGCGCACGTGCTCGGTGACGAACGTGTATCCGTAGGGCAGTTCCCAGCCGTCCGCCTTGCCGAGCCTGCGGCAGTGCTCTCGGAAGGCCGCCCGCTGCGCCTGGCTCGGCGAGCAGCCCGGCCGCAGGCGGCGCAGATGGCCGGGGACGAACTGGGCGACGCGCAGGCTGCCCCCGCCCGGTTCCGTGCCGCCCCAGGGGCGTATCACCCGTGGCCGGACGGGGCGGTAGCCGATGAGAGGGACGGCCGGTTCTCCCGGACGTGCCGGGAAGTGCGGTTGCCCCCAGGGGTCGCGGCTGCCGAGGGCCGGCTCCAGAAGCCGTTCCGCGAGCAGTTCCGCGACCGCCGCTTCCAGGGCGGCCGCCTGGGATGGGGCCGGGCGACGCCCGTAGGCCGCGCTCGGCAGGACCGAACGGTCCAGCAGGGCATGGCCGTCCAGGGTGAGCAGCCCGCAGCGGCGCGCGGTGCGCATGACCAGCTGGCGGGGGCCGAGACCGGCCGCCGTGTCACCCTCGCGGTCACTGCCCGGAGCGTCCTCCCGGGTGAGCACACGGGGGTCGAAGCAGTGCCCGACCACCCGGTCGCCGGTCTGCACCGGTTCTTGGAGCCGTGTCGTGGCCAGGCGGATCACCGTGCCCCCGCGGGGCCAGCTCAGCTCGAACACCAGGCCGGGGAAGAAGTCGCGGGGCCAGTCCACCCCGGTCAGCCGGCCGGTGCCGTCACCGTCGTCACCGAGTTCGGCGGCGACAACCTGAACGGCCTCGCCTCCGGCCTCAGGAACCAAGTCCAGCGCGGTGTGGCGGAGTTCGAGGCGTATCGAAGGGCGTCGGCCGTGTGACCGGCGCAGTTCCCGCGCGACGTACGGGTGCAGGGGGAACCAGCCGTGGATGAGATGGGCCAGCCGCAGGGGCGCCCGCCAGACGACGTCCTTCGCGTCGCTGCGCAGGAGTTCGCCGGGCCCGAGGGAGGCGTCGTCGGCGAGGGGCAGATCGACCGGCTCCACCTCCGGTTCCGGCTCCGCCTCCGGTTCCGGATCCGCCTCCGCTTCCGGCTCCGGTTGCGAGGGCGTACGTGCCGTGGACGCCCACCCGCGTCCGGCCGGCGCCAGTGGGTCTCCGGGCGGTTCCGCGTCACCGGGGTGGTGGGACCGCCATACGCCTCCGCCCTCGAAGGCGTCGTCCAGCGTGATCCGGGACCCGTTCTCGAACAGGCCTTGGTCACTGTCCCGTTGAACGACATCGGCGAGCGCCACGTTGGCCCGGCACACCGCTGCGGCGTACCCCACTCCCCCCAGCGGTTCCGCCGCCCCGGGGAACCCGCGAAGCCGCGGTCCGACCGCCGTGTACACGGTGACCGGGGAGGTGAGGCCGTGTCGCCGCCTCGTCGGGGTGGCCGCGTGTTCCACCGCTGCCGCGAGGGACCTGAGGTCGTCGCCGCCCAGCGGTCCGGTGTCGCGCCAGCACTCCGCGAGAGAGGTCCGGGTCATGGCGTAGTGACCCCACGTGCGCAGCTTCCCGCTGGACTCGAGGACGCCCCGCACCGTGTCGAGGAGACCCAGCAGACCGGACCTGAGGTCGTCGTCGTGAGTGCCGCCCACCAGTTCGGCGAGGGAAACGGGCACGAAGGGGCTGAGCAGCTGTTTCCGCGCCGTTGTCAGGAGGTGGTCGGCGTACGCCGTCAGGTCGTCGCACCGGGCCGCCTCCCGGGACGGGTAGCGGACGTCCACGACGACATGACCGTCCCCGTCGATCCAGCGCCGGCGCGTGCGTAAGCGGTGGAGCTGGGCCGGTGACAGGCTCAGGGCCGGGCCGAAGGCGTCGAGGTCCGGGACCAGCAGCTCCCTCCGCCGGGGAGCCGCGCCGCTGCCGGGACTGCCCGGCCCCTCGGCGCCCGCGGGAGCGCCGGACACCCAGGCCGGCACATCACCGAGCGGGCTCACCTCCGGGTGGGCGCCCTCCCGGTAGACGATCTCGGCGTACAGCGGGTCCGACCCGGTGGTGACGCACACCATGGCACCGACCGGGAGCACCGGAGCGCTCTCGCCGAAGGTGATCACGGGGAAGTCGTCCAGGGACAGCGGGCTGCCGCCGTAACCGTCGCCGCCGAGGTCGTACCCGAAGTACACGGCGTTGAACGCGACGGTGGTGTGCACGGGCGCCGAGCGGGCCGCGACCACCGCTTCGAGATAGCGCAGCAGCCGATCCCGCTCCTGGCCGGGTACGGCGTCGTAGCCCCTTGTCATCGCCGGGGTCAGCAGGGCCCGGTCGCCGTACGGATCCGGCACCTCCGCCCCGTCGTGACACACCACCGACGGCCCGGTCCGCCCACGTTCGCCGACCGTTGCTGATACGTACGGGTCCCCACCCATGACACCTCCGCCGCACGACGAGCCTCCCCAGCCCGGCCTGCGGTGATTCCGCAGACTAGGCCCACGCGTGGCATTCCGGTGGCACTTTCGTCACTTTGCGATGGTGCACAGCTGTTCAGGCGGATGCTTCCACGCAGCCACGAGCGGCTGCCCGGAAGCACCGGATGTTGTGGACGTTCAGCCGGTCAGCTGCGGGTCGGCCTCCCCGTCGGTGAACGCCGGGCCGCCGATGTCGGCGAGGCGGCCGTCGGCGATGCCCTGCCAGTAGCCGGAGCCCTTGAACTTCGTGGGGCGGGCCTGCCCGAGCTTCGGGTAGCGCTGGTTGAGCTGGGCCTCGACCTCGGCCGACCGGTGGGCGAGGACGAGTTCGACGCTGCGTCCGGACGGGCTCGTCCCGCCGGCCGCGGCCCCTTGGCCCGCGGCCTCGCTCGCCGCGCGCTGGGCGGCGCCGACGCGTGCGGTGACCTCCCTGATGAAACCGAGCATCCAGGAGCGCTTGTAGGCGCGGGCGTCCTCGCCCGCGGGGCGGTGCCGCCGGCCGGCGTCGTCCGCGCCGGTGAGCATCTGCAAACGCAGGCTGGCGAACAGTACTTCGCTCGCCTGGATGTCGGACTCGTAGCCGAAGAGGTGCAGCCGGCGCCGGTTGTCGCGGGTGTCGATGAGCACGCTCTGGCAGCGCATCTCCTGCGCGATGCGGCTGAGCAGCCGGCGCACCTCCTTGGCGTACGGAGGGTGCACGTCGATCATCCTGTCCGTGGGCCGGGCGGGCTCGCCGACGTCGTCGAGCATGGCCCGTTCGATCCCGTACTTGGCCATGAGTTCCATGGCCTTGTCCAGGAAGGCACGGCTCTCCTCCTGGGTCGCTCCCCGGTCCTCCGCCTTGCGCAGCAACGCCTTGACCTTGGTGAGCAGTTCGGGGGACATCGCCCTGCGGGTGGGACCGGTGGCGTCCGGACCGGGGGCGGCGTCCGGCGCGGGCTCCTCCCGCTCCTCCCGCCCCTCCCGCTCCTTGGCTCCGTCCTGCCCCGACCCGGTGATCAGGTCGGCCAGGTCCTCCGGGTCGGGCGCCAGTCCGGCCAGTGCGGCGAGGGCCCAGCGCCGCCAGGCGTCCGCGTCGTCCTGGCGGACCCGGGCACGGACCGTGCGGAGGCGGCCGATGCTGCCGTCGGCCCGGGCGACCAGGAACTCCAGGCGCGCGTGGCCGAGTTGGGCCGTGGCGAGCAGGGCGCACAGTCCGGAGGCGTCGTACGGCTCGTAGCGGACGGTGATGCCGGGCTCCGGGTACCAGTCGGCCGTCTCCTCGTCCTGGTCCCCCGGCTCCTCGTCCCACAGCTCCTCGTCCCACAGGTCGAAGCCCGTGCTCGCCTCCGCGTCGCCGGTGCGTACGCGGACGACCGACGTCGACGGCCGCCCGGAGTAGGCCAGCGCGGCCGCTCTCTCCTGCGGCGACCGGACGATGTGGTACCAGACGGGGATCGTGCCGAGCATGCCCTGCCACGTGGTCTCGTGGCGCTCGTGACGCTCGCGCGCCTCCCAGGCGATGTCGTACCCCAGGCCGTCGTCCTCCCAGGCGTCCACGTCCGGCTGCTCGTACCAGTCGAGGAACGTCTCCAGGTAGTCGGCCGCCGTGCGCCGGGCCCCGGGCCTGCTGTCGTGCAACAGGGCCCGCTCGCAGGGCGAAAGGGCGTCGATCACGGGCTGGAGGACCAGCGACATGTAGCGCTTGACCGCCTCGGACAGCTCGGCGAGGAACGCCCGCGTGGCCTCGGAGCCGGTCTTCTGCTGTACGCGCCGCCAGGCCTCCACCTGCTCCACACCGGCCTGCTGCTCGGCCAGCCACCTGAGATGCCCGGCGCCCTGGAGGTGCTCCTCGCGCAGGAGTACGGCGTCCTCCACCGCGGCGACCGTGCCGGGCGCGCTGATGACCGCCCGGGCCAGCAGGCGGAGCGGCTCCGGTTCGCGGGCGAGGAACTCCGCGGGGGTGACGAGGGCGCGGCCGTGCCGGCGGGGCGCCCACTCCGGCCGGTCGATGTCGCCGTTCCACGGAACCTCCGCGGACCAGCGCGCCCGCCACTCCGCGAAGTCCCGCTCGGGGTCACCGGTGCGCGGCTGGTGGCGGCGCCACCACCACAGCAGCATCTCCTCCCAGCCCTCGGCGTTCCAGGCCCACAGGGCGGGCTCGCCGCTGTCGGCGATCAGCGACCGCACCTCGCGGACGTCTGCCGCCAGGTCGTGCCGGTAGCCGCCGGGTATCAGCCGCTCCAGCCAGCCGACGGACTCGGCCACCGGCTGTGCCCGCGCCTCGTCGGCCGCGATCCTCGCCAGGGTGACGGCGGCTGCCGTGCGCCGGTCACCGAGGTCGGCGGGGAGCAGCCCGTACAGGCCGGGCGCGGTGGTCTCCAGGACGGCGGCGAGATCCCGGATCCTGCCCTCCAGCCACCGGGAGCGCGCTCGCCGGAAGGCTTCGGCCGCCGGGCCGTCGCGTCCGTCGTCCGCCATGTGTCCCCCTCCGCATGCCGTCCCGTCGTGATCATCCTAGGAGCGGTGCCGGGTCGGCCGGCACGGGGTTGTCCGTGCCGGCCAGTACGCTGCGGGGCAGAGGGGAACGGCATCTACAGGGGGGCGATTTCCATGGCCGACGCGTACCCGGAGTTCCGGCTGCGGCTGCCCGGTGGCGGTCCCGAGGCCCGGGGGCGGCTGCTGACGGAGAAGGGGACGAACGGCAGCCAGAAGTTCGTCGTCCTGGCCGGGTCTCCGGGCCGGCCGGAGGTGGTGCCGTCGTTTCCGGCCCGTATGCCGTCCTCGTACCGGCTGAGACAGCGGCTGATCGACGAGGGGGTCCTCACCCGGTCGGCCACCTGGCCTGGCTGGCTGGAGACGACGCGGGACGTCGAGTGCAACTCGCCGTCGGCCGCCGCCGAGATCCTGGTCGGCCGCAGTGCCAACGGCTGGCTGGAGTGGAAGTCGGCGGACGGCCATCCGCTCTCCGACTATCTCGACCAGGTGTGGTGGGGCCGCAGCCGCGCCTGGCTGGTCCGCGGATCCAACGTCTCCGGTCTCGACCTCGTGCGGCGGCTGTGGCTGCCGGAGGGACTGGTGACCCTGCAGGCCCGGCATCTGCGGCAGGGTGTCGAGCAGGGCGTCAGCAAGGAACGTCTGCGGGCGGCCGTGGAGGAGGACTACGCCTCCACGGCGACGTACAACCAGAAGGTGCAGCTGGTCGAGGAACTGCACATGTTCCTCTCCCGGATGAGACCGGGCGACACCGTGTGCACCATCTCGGGCGGCCGTCTCCACGTCGGCGAGATCACCGGGGACGCGGAGCAGCTCGCCTCCGAGGACAGCCGGTCCGACCTGCGCCGTCCGGTGGACTGGGCGGAGCGGGGGCACCCGTACGAGGAGCTGCCCGAGGCACTGCAGCAGAAGCTGTCCGCCCAGCACGACGTGATCGACCTGACGGCGGTGAAGGACCTCGTCGACGGCCTGGGGATGAGCGACGAGGACCTGGTCGAGGAGGCCGAGGCGGCCGACCGGGACCCGAGTGCGGAGATCCCCGCCCTCACCGCCCGGCGGGAACCGGAGCTGCCCGTCCCCACGGAGGAGCTGGCCGCTGAACTCCTCGTCCACGACGTCGGCTGGCTCCGCGAGGTCCGCGACCTGCTGTGCGACGAGCGCCAGCTGGTGCTCTACGGTCCGCCGGGCACGGGCAAGACGTATCTCGCCCTGAAACTGGCCGAGTTCCTCGGCGGCGGTCCCGAGCAGGTCAAGCTCGTGCAGTTCCATCCGTCGTACGCGTACGAGGACTTCTTCGAGGGTTTCCGGCCGCAGGAGGACCCGCGGACCCGGCAGGTCGCCTTCCGGCTGACCGCCGGCCCGCTGCGTGAACTGGCCGATCTCGCCTCCCGCGAGGGCAACCACCACATCCCGCACTTCCTGATCATCGACGAGATCAACCGCGCCAACCTGGCCAAGGTCTTCGGCGAGCTGTACTTCCTGCTGGAGTACCGGAACAAGTCGGTGCGGCTCACCTACTCCGGCGACGACTTCGCACTGCCGCCCAACCTGTTCGTCATCGGCACCATGAACACCGCCGACCGTTCGATCGCCCTGGTCGACGCGGCCATGCGGCGGCGCTTCGCCTTCGTGGAGCTCTCTCCGCGCACCGAGCCGACGAGCGGACTGCTGCGCCGCTGGCTGCTGCGCGAGGGCCGCGACGCCGAGCCGGCCGACCTGCTGGACGCGCTGAACTCCCGTATCGAGGACCCGGACTTCCGCATCGGGCCCTCGTACCTGATGAAGAAGGGCGTCTACCGGGAGGGCGGTCTGGAGCGCACCTGGCGGACCAGGATCCTCCCCCTGCTGGAGGAGCACCACTACGGCGAGGGCGTGGACATCGAGAAGCGCTACGGTCTCGCCGCTCTCCGGGAGTCGCTCGGGTGACGAGAGCGGTCGACCTGGTCGAGCACGCGCCCGCCGTCGGTGTCGCTCTGCCGGACCCCGTCGGGCGTGCGCTGGCGTCCGGGGGCGTCGTGGAGGCGGCTCCGGATCCGTACACCCCCGGACGCTGGTCCCTGCGGGCCGGCAGCAAGGTCGGTGCGGTGGCCGTCACGGCGCCGGGTGGGGCCGGCTCGTTCACGGTGCGGATCGCGCCGAAGGTTCCGATCGCGCGCCTGTTCTTCCTCCTCGGCTACACCCTGAACCCGAAGGGCATGTGGCGGGACGGGGACGTCGAGGTCGCCGGGCACCGCGATCTCCTGCCGGCCCTCGCCCACGCCGTGGAGCGGCAGGTGGACCGGGCCCTGCGCCAGGGACTTCTCCAGGGGTACCGGACGACGGAGGAGTCCTCCCTCGTGGTGCGCGGCCGGATCCGGGAGACCGAGCAGATACGGCGGCGGTTCGGGTCCGTGCTGCCGGTCGAGGTGGCCTACGACGAGTTCACCACCGACATCGCGGAGAACCGCATCCTGCGCACGGCCGTGGAACGCCTGCTGCGGCTGCCCGGTGTGCCGGGCGAGGTGCGCCGCAGGCTCCTCCACCAGCGTGCCCGGCTGGCCGGCGTCGACGTGATCGCACGCGGGCGGCCGCTTCCGGCGTGGCGGCCGACACGTCTGAACTCCCGGTACCACCAGGCACTGCGCCTGGCCCACGCCGTGCTGGACGACACCTCGTTCGAGCACGCCCCCGGCGGACTCCGTGTCGACGGTTTCCTGTTCGACATGAACAAGCTCTTCGAGGACTTCGTGACAACGGCCCTGCGGGAGGCCTGCCGTGCGCACGGACATCTGGCGCGGCTCCAGGACCCGCACCACCTCGACGTGGCCGCCGCGATCCGTATGAAGCCCGACTTCGTGCTGTACGGACCGGACGGCGCGGTACGGGCCGTCGTGGACGCCAAGTACAAGGCGCAGAAACGGGACGGCTTCCCGGACGCCGACCTCTACCAGATGCTCGCGTACTGCACCGCCCTCGGCCTGCCCGAGGGCCACCTGGTGTACGCCAAGGGGAACGCCGCGCACGCCGCCCACACCGTGCGGCACACCGGCGTCGTCATCCATCAGCACGCCCTGGACCTGGACCAGGAACCCTCCGGCCTGCTCGCGGACCTCGGTGAGGTGGCCGTCCGGCTGGTGAACACCGCTCCGGCGTAGGACGGCGGTCCGCTCACGACGACTCCTCACCCAGGGGAGGGCGGACAGTGGTGGGTGAGCGTGGTCGTCGTCGTGCCGTCGGGGGTGCGGACGGCGACCGACGGCGGCCCGGTTGCCGCGCGGCCGCGCCCAGCACCGCCGACAGGCCGCCGGTCGCCACCGACTCCGGCGGTGACAAGGACGCGAACGGCGGAACGTCAGTTCCTGCCGCTCGCCCAGCCTCCGGTCCGGTGTTCCGTGACGCCCACGGGTCCGGGATCATCGACCACGGCGGTGTGGGCGAGGCGCACCAGATCGGTCCGAGAGCGGATCGACAGGGCCTGGAAGATCTTGCGCAGGTGGTAATTCACCGTGTGCGGGGACACGTACAGGCGCCCGGCGATCTCCTTGTTGGTGAGCCCCTGCACGGTGAGCCGTGCGATGGCCACCTGCTTTTCCGTAAGGCGGTCCCACCCGGCGACGCGCGGCGCGGTGCCGGGACCGGCCGCCGCGGGCGCGCGTCCGGCGGGGTCGGCGTCGGCCGCGCCGGGGCGCTCGGGAGCCTGCGGGGCGGGCGCGGTGAAGAACCCCCCGGTCCCGTCGAGGGCCGCGCCGAACTGACGGGCCCGGTACTCGTCCACCTGCTGCCGTATGGCCAGCTGTGCCGAGACGGCCATGGAGTCGCGGATGACACGGCGGAACAGGGGGTTGGCGAACCGCACGTCCTTGCCGTCTTGGCTCAACAACCCGGCGGTGACGGCTTCTTGGATGTCCCGCAACAGCTGTGACGCCTTCTGCCCGAGCACCTCGGTGAGCTCTCCGAAGATCAGATGCGTGCCCAGGACGGAAGCGACGAGGAGCAGATGGGTGGTCGAGGGGGAGCAGTCCTGCAGATAGAGCCGCACCAACCCCTTGAACTCCTCCGGCAGGCAGTCGGTCTTCAGCCCGGCCCTCACATCGACGGTCACCCCGCCCTCGTCCATGAGCCCTTCGAGGAGGATCTGCAGTGCCTGGGGGTGTCCGGACAGCGAGGACACCAACCGGGCCAGCTCCTGGTCCGGTTCCGCGCCCAGGATGTCGTAGGCCATCCGCTGGGCCGCGTCGTCGTCCAGCGGCCGCAGCCGGAACAGCCGGCGGGGCACGGCCAGGGAGGCGAGGGCGAGGTCCAGTGGGCTGTTGGGTCGGCCCCAGCGCCGGCTGGTGCACCAGATGACCGGTTGCCCTGCGGCCTTCCGGCACACCCGTTCCAGTGCCCTGACATCGGTTCCGTCCGAGCAGTGGGTGTCGTCCAGCAGGACGACGACGGCGCGGTCGTAGGATCCGGCTTCCTCCCGCAGGCCTCGCAGCACCGTCGCGCCGGCCGCCTCGGCCACGGAGGCGGCCTCGGCGAGCAGACGGGACTTGCCCATACCCGGCAGCCCCTCGAAGGAGATACGGAGGCTTCCGGACCGATGCGCGGAACGAATCGCTTGTCTGAGCGTGGAGACTTCCGAGACTCGACCGTGCAGGGGATGAGTTCCAGCCTCCAGCACTGTGTTCACGTCCTGTCACCTTCTGTCAGCGTGGGGATGAAAAGCAGAGGGGACAACTGGGTGGCAGGGCTCCACCTCTGATCCGCAAGAGGCGGAGAGGTCAGTGGCTGCGTACGAGAGACGACCTCGCCACCTGGGAGCCGCACGCCGGCGCCGTTGCCATGGGAACCGCCACCTGGCATAAACGGTCACCCGCGGCTCCGGTTGACACAAGGATGGTCGTTCAACTCTCGCCTACTTGGTCAAGTTGCTCGCCGACCTCCTTCCCCCCTGGGCGCCTCGCCGCCGACCGACCGGTTCCCCTGCCAAAACAAAGAGAACGTCTGCTATGTTTTTGGGGTCGAGGTTATCACCGACACACCAAGGGGGGACGCACACACCATGGTCACCACCTGCCCTGCCGGTTCGCCGTTCGCGCGCACCGCGTGGCCGCTGACCGACTTCGTCCGCACCGTCTTCAGGGCCCTGCCCCGCGCCGACCAACGGCGCTGGGCCGATGTGTACCTGCGCGGACTGCTGAGCACGCCAGGCCGCAAGACGATGAAGCGCCTGGCCGTGCAGATGTGCGCCGAACCGAGTGCCGGCCAGGCACTCCAGCAGTTCATCACCTCCAGCCCCTGGGACTGGCAAGCACCCCGTTCCGTCCTCGCCCGCCTGGCGGCGGGCCACCTCCCGGATCACGCGTGGGTCGCCGGCACGTTCGTGTCCGAGAAGAAGGGGGGCCACTCGGTCGGCGTCCACCGCCGTTTCGTGCCCGGCACCGGAGGCACGGTCAACTGCCAGGTGGGAGTAGGCCTGTTCCTCGCCTCGCGCACCGAGGCGATCCCCGTGGACTGGCGTCTGGTACTGGACGGCAGGTGGTGCGAGGACGCGGCACTGCGACGACGGGCGCGGATTCCCGACACCGTCGAGGGGGGATCAGCCTGGACGGGTGCCCTGGAGATGGCGGCCACCTCCGGCGCGGTACGGGGGATGGAGCGCGCGCCGCTCGTCGCCGACCTGACGACGACCGGGGATCTGGCCCGTGACCCCGGCGTGCCCGCCCTCGGCAGCAGGGAGTTCCTCGTCCGGGTGCGCCCCGACCACCCCGTGATCGAGCCCACCCGCGGTACGGGCTCCCCCCTGTCCCCCGTCGTGTCGACCGCGGAGCACGCGACCAGAGAAGGGGGAGTGCATTCCCGGGCGGCGCTGTCCCTGTACGACGACGGGTCCGGACCGGTAGAGGTCCGCTCGGCGCTGGTGCGGCTGCCCGGGCAACGCGACCCCGGCGCCTCCCCCCGCCGTTACCGGCTCCTCTCCCTCTCCTTCCCCGGCGAGGCCGAGGAGCCTCAGTTCTGGCTCAGCACGCTGCGCCGAAGGGACATAGGGTACACATTCTCCCTGATGCACCGTCAGCGACTGGTGCGGGAAACCCTGCACACGCTGGGAGAGGACTACGGCCTCACGGACTTCGAGGGACGGTCCTACCCCGGCTGGCACCACCACATGACGATGGTGTCCGCCGCGTACGCCTACCGGCGCCTGCGGTCGGGTACGAGCGAGCGCCTGAGCGCCTGACGGTCCCGGCTGCGGGCGCGCGCCCATGGGGCCCACCGGCGAGCCGGTGGATCAGGCCGCGGTCCAGCCCCCGTCCACCGGCATGGCGGTGCCCGTGACGAACGACGCCCGGTCGCCGAGGAGCCAGGCCGCGGCCTCAGCGACCTCGCGAGGCGCCGCCATGCGCTTCTGGGACGAACGTTGCACGAACGGACCCTCCAACTCCGGCTGCTTGCCGAGTACTTCGTCCATCAACTCGGTTCTGACACTACCGACCACCAGGGCGTTCACCCGGATGCCCTGCTCGCCGTAATCGGCCGCCGCCGCGCGCGTCAGGCCCAGCACCGCGTGCTTCGCGGCCACGTACGGCGCGCCCGACCCGGGGGCCAGTACCCCGGCCACACTGGACGTGTTCACGATCGAACCGCCCTGCCCGTCGGCCAGCATCGCCGGTACCTGCCGGCGCAGACAGTTCCATACGCCCCGCACGTTCACGTCCATGACACGGTCGTAGTCCGCCTGGTCGGTCTCGTGCAGCAGCTTTCCGACCGATGCCCAGCCGGCGTTGTTGAAGGCCCCGTCCAGCCGGCCGAACCGTTGCACCGCGATCTCGACGGCCCGGGCGACATCCCGCTCGTCCGTGACGTCGCCCGGTGCCGACACCGCCGAGCCGCCCGCGCGGGCGATCTCGTTCTCCAGCTCCCGCAGCAGCCGCTCACGCCGGGCCATCAGCACGACGTTGGCGCCCTCCGCGGCGAACAACCGGGCCGCCGCCGCTCCGATGCCGCTGGAGCATCCGGTGATCATGATGGTCTTGCTCTGCAAAAGCATGGAGGTGCAGCTCCCAGGGGTGTGTGTCAGGGTCCGACCGGGTGGCTCGCCCGGCGGAACTCGGCGAGGTTCCTGCGGGCCCATGCCTCGAACGTGCCCGGAGGGCGGCCGGTCACCCGCAGCACGTCCTGTGTGACGGCGGCCTTGGCCCCGGCGACCTGGCGCCCGGCCATCTCCAGCACCGCCCGGGCCATGGGCTCCGGATACCGCGTGCGCGAGCGCTCCAGCGCTTCCCGCTCGGTCAGGTCCCGGTAGGGGACGGGCCGCCCCAGGAGCGTGGCCAGCTGTGCCACCTGCTCTCGCGCCGAGATGGCGTGGGGCCCCGTCAGAGCGTAGGCGCGGCCGCGGTGCTCGGGGCCGGTGAGGGCGCGGGCAGCGACCTCGGCCACGTCCGCCGGGTCGACACACGCGTTGGGGGTGTCTCCGTGCAGCGCGCGCACCGGCTCGCCGGCACGTATGGCTCCCGCCCAGCTCAGGCAGTTGGACATGAAGGCGCGCGGCCGCAGGAGCGTCCAGGTCAGACCTGAGGTCTGCCAGAGGTGTTCGCACTCGCGCTGCCATCGCGTGATGAGGTCCTGCGCGTCCGCGTCGGTGACGGCGAGGGCGGACAGCTTGACCACGTGACGCACTCCTGCTGCCCTGGCCGCGGCGGCCAGGTGCGCGTCGTGACAGGGGTCGACGGGATCGATGGTGGCGACGAACAGGGCGTCGGCGCCTTCCAGGGCGCGTTCCAGGCCGGCGCGGCGCCCGAAGTCCGCGTGGACGAGGCGGCCTCGGACACCGCGGCGGGCGGCCTGCTCGGGAGACCTGGTCAGCGATCGCACGGCATGGTCGTCATGCAGCAGCTCGGTCAGGCGGCGCCCGACGGTGCCGGAGGCGCCCGCGACCGCGATGCACGCGCTCATCCGGCCCTGCCCCTCGTGGCGTCCAGGTCGAGCCGCGCGACGGTCTCGGGCCGGGCGAGACCGGGCAGGAGCACCCGCCACATCATGACCGTGCGTCGGGGCAGGTCCGCGCGGTTGCTCACCATCTGGGAGTAGAGCTGGAGGCCGGTGCACGCGGCCACCAGGAATTCCGCCGTGTCCTCCGGCCTGGCTCCGGGCAGCAGTTCGCCCTCGTCGACGGCCGAGCGCAGGCAATCGGCCATTATCTCCTTCCAGCCCAGGTAGGAGGAGGGGTCCCGCAGGCCGAAGCCGCCCTGTTCCACCGAGAGCCGCACACCCGCGCGCAGCAGCGCGTTGGTCTGAAGCTCCCAGGCCCACACCAAGGTGATGTCCACCAGCCTCTGCAGGCCGTGGGAGTTCAGCTTCGGCTCGATCACCTGGGCCTGGGCGTTCATCACGGCGCGCGCCAGCCCTTCCTTGGACTTGAAGTGGAAGTAGAGAGCGCCGGCGGTGACCTTCGCCCGTTCAAGGATGCGGGAGATGCCCGCACCCGCGTATCCGAACTCGTCGAACACCTCCGCCCCTGCCCACAGCAGTGCTTCGCGGGTGCGCAGGGCTCTCTCCTGGGTCGGTGGAGCCATCGCTCTGCCTCAACCCTCCTCGACAAGAAAAAGAACATCTTTTATGTTCACAGACGACTGACGCTTAGTCCAGGGAGTGATGTTGTCCAAGCCATCGGCTCTTGACCCCACCGTCCCGAACCCGCCCCGAGTGGCACGGCAGTCGGTTCACAAACACCATGCCACCGAGGTACTCCTGACCGGCTGGCGGAGCGTCGGGCAGGACCACTTCGTGGTCACCGCTCGCTGGCCCGGGAACCACGCGTTCTACACCGCGCCCGGCTCCCGGCACCGCCCGCTTCTCCTCAGCGAGACCATCCGGCAGAGCTTCCCGTTACTGTCGCACGAGGCATACGGCGTCCCCTTCGGCCACCACCTGGTCTGGGACACCTACACGTGGTGCCTCGACCCCGCGCTCCTGCGCGCGGACGGTCCGGACGCCGACGTCGAACTGCGTGTGCGGGCCCGGGAAGTGGTGCGCCGCCGGGACGCCGTGGCGCTGCTGTCACTCACCTACGACGTCCTGCGGGACGGCATACCCCTGGCCGCCGCGAGCAGCCGCTTCACGATCCAGGCCCCGGCCGTCTACCGGCGGTTGCGCGGCACCCCTGCCGACCCGGCCGCGATACGTCCGATACCGGTGCCACCGGCGGTGCCCGCCGGCTCCGTGGGCCGCGACGACGCGTACGACGTCGTCCTGGCGCCCACCGACACGGCCCGGCGGTGGCAGTTGAGGGTCGACACCGAGCACACGGTGCTCTTCGACCACCCCGTCGATCACGTTCCCGGCATGCTGCTCCTGGAAGCCGCCCAGCAGGCGGCCCACGCGGCCTGCGGCCGGCCGGCGGGCTGCGTGACGGCGATGGACACCCGGTTCCACCGCTACGCGGAACTGGACGCCCCCGCCTGGATCGAGGCCCGGCGCGGCGCCGGTGACACGGTGGGCCGTACGCGGCTGTCCGTGACCGGCCGCCAGAACGGCCAGGAGGTGTTCTCCTGCACGGTCACGCTGGACGAGGCGGAGCCGGGGCGCGGGTAGCGTTCCCCTCCCCCCCGGCAGGGGGGACGGCGGGACACCTGACGATCACCCGGTCGGGGGGGGGGGGGGGGGGGGGGGGGGGGGGGGGGGGCGGCGGGGGGGGGGGGGGGGGGGGTGGGGGTGGGGGGGGGGGGGGGGGGGGGGGA
>NZ_JBVHVI010000004.1:0-11700 GCF_055564915.1 Streptomyces sp. NPDC028928 | reverse complement strand
CGACGTGAGACCTCTGCCCTCCTCCCTTTGCCTCCTGCCCCCGCACTCCCCCCCCCCCCCCCCCCCCCTCCTTCCCCCCCCCCCCCCCCCCCCCCCCCCCGCTTCCCCCCCCCCCCCCCCCCCCCCCCCCCCCCCCGTCCCGCTGGGCGTCAGACCTGCTCGGCCTTGACGGGAGTGCCGGTGGCCGCGACGGCAGGGGCGGGCTCGGGGGCGCCGGAACGCCGGCCCAGGTCCGGCAGGACGGTGGCCAGACCGGCCACGGCCATGATCACTCCGAGCCACAGCGGGGCGCGCAGACCCCAGACGTCGATCACGACGGCGCCGATGGAGGAGCCCAGGATGATGCCGAGGGTGATGAAGGAGGAGTGGACGGTGTTGACCAGCGGGCCCGCGTTGCCGGTGCGCTGCACGCGGGTCGCCATCGCCGGGTTCATCGTGACGCCGACCAGGCCGATGCCCATCATGCAGATGACCGCCGGGACGGGCAGGTCGGCGAGGAGGGCGAAGCCGGCCAGGAAGACGGTGTTGAGCACCAGGCCGACGGCGAGCACCGGGACGGTGTGCCCGTCGGCGAAGCGGCCGACGACGTTGTTGCCGATGACGGTGGCGGCGCCGTAGGCGATCAGCAGGAGGGGGACGGTGCCCGTGGAGAAGCCGGTGACGTCGGTGAGGATCGGGTTGAAGTAGCTGAAGGCGGAGAAGGTGGCGCCGATGATGAGCGTGCTGGTCGACAGCACCAGCCACAGCTTGGGCTTGCGGAAGACGCCGACCTCCTCGCGGAAGCTGCCGCCGCCCTGGGCCCGCTCGATGCGGGGCACGCCGAGGAGGGTCGCCACCGCGGCGAGCACGGTGATCAGGGTGATGGCCCAGAACGCGGCACGCCAGCCGTAGCGCTCACCGACGAGCGTGGAGATGGGCAGACCCAGCAGGGTGCCGAGCATCAGGCCGTTCATCGCCACCGCGATCGCGCGGCCGCGCACCTCGGGCCGGGTGATCTGGGCGCACATGGAGATGCCCACCCCGAAGAAGGCCTGGGAGGCGATACCCGTGACGATGCGTGCGGCCATCATCGTGGCGTAGCCGGTCGCGGTGGCGGCCAGCACGTTGCCCGCCAGGAAGATGACGAACAGCACCATCAGCGCGGTGCGGGGCGGGAGCTTCATGACGGCCACGGTCAGGAACGGCCCGCCGGCCGCCATGGCCACCGCGAAGGCGGTGATGAGGTATCCGATCTGCGGGATGGTCGCGTTCAGGCCGTCGGCCATCTGCGGCATCAGTCCGGCGACCACGAACTCACTGGTCACCATGGCGAAGATGCCGAGGGCCAGGACGTATACGGCGCGAGGCACGGTGTCCGTCTCCTTCGGGGGTTGGTGCCGTCCGGCGGCATGGCCGTACGGCGTCTCGTTCTCGTGGTGTATGTGTCGGTTATGTATCGGTCAGTTCAAAACTTGGGCGTGCGGAGGCCCCGTCCGGCCCCGGCGGCGTTCGCCGTCAGGCGGTCAGGGCGTCCAGGGTGACGTCGGCGATGGACTGCAGCGCGGCCCGGTCGGCGCCACCCTGACTGGAGATCCGCATGCCGCCGATCGCCGCGTTGACGAAGCGGGCCAGCGCCCCCGGGTCCCGGCGGGAGGTGACGCTCCCGTCCCGCCGGCCCTCCTCCAGCACGGCGCGCAGGGCGGCCAGCCGGCGCGCCGTGTCGCGCTCCAGCATCCCCGCCGCCCGGGAGTCCCGGGCGGCCAGTTCCACCGTGGTGTTCACGGTCAGACAGCCGAGGCTGTGGCCGCCCGCCCGGTGCTCCGTCTCGCCGTCGACCACCATGGCGAGCAGGGTGCGGATGCGCTCGGCGGCGGTGAGCCGCCGGTCCTCCAGGACGGCCAGATGCGCGCTCGTCATCGTGTCGATGTAGCGGGCCAGTGCGCGCTCGAAGAGGTCGTGCTTGCTCTTGAAGGTGTTGTAGATGCTGCTGCGCCCCAGCCCTGTGGCCTCGCACAGGTCCTGCGTGGAGGTGGCTTCGTAGCCCTTCTCCCAGAATGTGCGCATCGCGGCGTCCAGGGCCCGGTCCTCGTCGAAGGTCCTCGGTCGAGCCATGCTCCGACCGTAGCAGATTTTGGATAGGTCAGTCCAATAGCTCGGGGCGGTCGGTCACGGTGCTCCCGCCTGATAGCGCGGACCCAGGACGGCGCGCGGCGACCAGGGACGCCGCCCCGTACGGAACATCGCGTCCGCCCGCGCGAGCGCGCCGGGCCGCAGCTCCTCCGTGCCGCCGAGGGCCGCCAGCCGGGTGGCCGAGTCGTCCCCCAGGTACAGCGCGCCCAGGTCCCGGACATCGAGCCGCAGATCCGGGCCGCGCCCGGTGCGGACGCAGGACGCTCCGTCCGGCCCGCCCTCCAGCAGCCATCTGCCCGCGGCGTAGCCGGCCGCGTCGGCCACCTCCAGCACCAGGCCGCCCTCGACACCGTAGGTGCGGGCGGACAGCGCCCGGGGGGCGTCGAGGATCCGCAGCCACATGTAGTCGCTCAGGGCGCTGACGCGCGCCGCCCGGGGGTCGCCGAGGCACAGGGGCAGCAGGGTGTCCGGGGCCCGGTAGGGCAGGTGCACCGTGGTCACCCAGTCGACCGTCACGGCGTAGCGCAGCAGGGCGGCCTCCGCCTGCGGGGACACCGCGATCAGGTCCCGGATCCACAGCGGTGACCGGGGCAGCATGCTCCCCCAGGTCTCCTCGGCGCTGAAGCACAGCAGTCCGTCGGTCTCGCCGGTGTCCGGATCCAGGTACAGGGCGAAGAACGGCTCGGGACGGTCGGACGGGGCCGTCGAGCGCTGCCCGGTGGCGTCCAGCCACCACTGCTCGTCCCGGAGCAGCGCCCCGGGCTGGACGGCCCGCAGCCGGTCGTACACGGCGGGCGCCGCCTTCAGGTACTCCCGGGCGTCCACCAGCACCACCCCCGACACGTCGGCGGCGCGCCGCGGATCCAGCCGCGCCCGGTGCACGTCGATCTCGAACCAGGCCATCGCCGTCGCGGGCCCGAAACCGTAGCGGCCGTAGAGCGGATACTGGGCGGCGTCCAGGACGGCGAGCGGCTCACCGCGCTCGAAGGCGCCCTGGAGGTCCATCGCCACCATCCGGCTCAGCAGGCCGCGACGGCGGTGCGTGCCCGCGACGCTGACCTTGGAGATCGCGGACGCGGGCAGGAAGGCGCCGCCCGGCACGGTCAGCTCCTGGGCGGAACTGCGGTACGTGCCGACGCACCGGTCCATGTCGAAGGCACCGATGAGCCGGTCCCGGCCGGCCGTCGACCGGATGGCGTCGACACTGCTCTCGGTGTAGGGGCGCAGATATCCGTTGCCCCAGGTGCGGGTCCAAGCGGGAAGGTCGTCCTCGGTGACGGGCCGTATGTCGATCACCGCTGAATCGGTCATTGCTGCTCAACCTCCGGTCGCCGCCGGCGAGGCGGCCCGGCCGTCGCTGGCCGCGCCCCTCGCCGGCGTCGCGTCAGCGCCCTGTGGTGACGGAGAGCGAATGGTGGAAATAGTTCGACGGGTCCCAGCGGCCCTTGATCTGCTGGAGCCTGCGGTAGTTGCCCTTGTAGAAGAGCGAGTGCCAGGGCAGGTCCGAGCGGTTCTGGCGCGGGTCCGCCATGTCCGGGTCGGGGTAGTTGATGTAGCAGCCGTCGGTCACGCCGTCGATCCCGGGGACGCCGTTGGTCTCGGCGAAGACATCCTGGTACCAGTCGCGGATCCACCGCATGTAGCGGGCGTCGTCCTTCGGGTCGGACCAGATGTTCTGGAAGATCACCTTGAACACGGAGTCGCGCTGAGCACTGGCCGTGGCGTGCGGCCGCACCGAGTTGATCCGGCCGCCGAAGGACAGCAGCACCAGCGTGGTGTCCGGGTTGTCCAGCTCCGGGTCGGCCAGGAACCGGTACAGCGACGCGGCCTGGTGGTCGGTGAAGTTCTTGCGGAAGTAGGCCGACTTCAGCCCCACCCGGGCGACCGGGTTGGCCCCCACCGGGTCCGGTGCGCCCAGCATCCGCGCCGCGGCCAGCCACGGAAGCTTCATCGGGCGGAACTGCCCAGGCATGGCCGCGAGTTCACCGCTGGGCCGCTCCATCGGAACCGGCTCGATGCCGGTCCCCTCCAGCAGCTCCTCCAGATACGCGTCGAGCAGCGCCCGGGAGCGGGGGATCGTCGCGTCGATCTGCGTGTAGAGGCTGAGCCGGCCGAAAGCCTTGGCGTTGACGTTGAACAGGCTGCTCAAGTGGCGGTACTCGTCGTCCGGGCCCCCGTGCCGCTCGTGCCAGGAGCCGAAGTTCTTCATCAGCCGGGTGAACGAGGCCTCGTCCAGCTGCTCCCAGGGAAAGTCGAGGGCGCTCGTCCACACGCGTGCGGGCGGGTTGACCAGCTGGTCGCCGGGCCGGCTGCCGGTGGCGTCCGGCGAGCGGAACCAGTAGCGGGTCGCCAGGCCGAAGTTGCCGCCTCCACCGCCGGTGTGCGCCCACCACAGGTCGCGGTTCGGGTCGTCCTCCTCCCGCGTGGCGACCACCGTACGCACCCGGCCGCGCCCGTCCACAACGACGACCTCCACCGCGTAGAGGTGGTCGACGACCAGGCCGTAGGCCCGGGACAGCATCCCGTAGCCGCCGCCCGACACATGCCCGCCGGCGCCGACGCTGTGGCACACCCCGCCGGGGATGGTGACGCCCCAGCCCTTGTAGAGGGCCTCGTACACGTTGTAGAGGCGGGCGCCGGCGTCGACGTAGAAGGCGCGGAACTTCGGGTCGTACCCGACGGCGTTCATCTCGGAGAAGTCCAGGATGACCTCCACCTCCGGGTTGCAGGTGAAGTCCGCGACGCAGTGCCCGCCGCTGCGCACCGACACCCGCTTGCCCGCGCGGAACGCCTCGCGCAGGGCCCGCGCGGCGTCGGCCGAGGAGCGGATCATCCTGATGTACTCGGGGTGGGCCACGAAGCGCTTGTTGATGCCGGTGGTCAGCATCTCGTAGCGGGGGTCGGCGGCGACGACCGTGGCGCCGGCGGCGGTGCCGGCCCCCGAACCGGCCGCGGCGGCGGGCGGCGCGGCGACCGTCAGCGCCGCGGTGCCGGCCACGGCCGCACCGCCCGCCAGAACGGACCGGCGGCCGAGACGTGCAGATGACATGGTTCACCTCTTGGCTGGAGTGAAGCTGGGACCCGTGCCGGGAGAAAGGACCACGCATGAACGGCGGCCGGACGGGGCACGGGAAGACGCTAGAGGTGTCCCGGCCCGAATACCACTGATGACGCGAGTAGTCGACCGCTACCCACCCCTACCGGGTCGGGTAGAAAACAGCCCGCGCAGCCGGATTTCCTTGAGTACTCTTCCGCACCCCTTCTAGGGTCGGCACGCACCGCGGCTGACGAATCCACCACCACGGTGCCTTTCGAATCCGCGCCACCACATCAAGGGAACGGGTCTGTAGCGCATGAATATCGTCAGGAATCTCGTTGGCAGGACCGCTCTGGTCACCGGGGGGAACCGGGGCATCGGAGCGGCGATATCCCGTCGGCTCGCCGCGCAGGGGGCCGATGTCGCGCTGACCTTCGCCCGGAACAAGGACCAGGCGGAGGCCGTCGCCGAGGAGATCGGCCGGTCGGCGGACGTCCGCGCGCTGGCCGTGGCCGCCGACGCCTCCGACCCGGAGGCCATCCGCGCGGCGGTGGACGCGGTGGCCCGCGAGTTCGGCCGCATCGACATCCTGGTCAACAACGCCGGCTACATGGACATGTCGATGCCGGCCCTGGAGGACACCCCGCTGGAGGTCCTGGACCGCACGCTCGACGTGAACACCCGTGGTGCCTTCCTCACCGCGCAGGCCGTCGCCCGGCACATGGGCGAGGGCGGACGGATCGTCAACGTCAGCAGCTGCCTGGCCACCCATGTCCCCGGCCCGGGCATGACGGTGTACGCCATGAGCAAGGCCGCGGTCCGGGGGCTCACCCTGGGTCTGGCCCGTGACCTGGGGCCGCGCGGGATCACCGTCAACGAGGTCGCCCCGGGCTCCATCGACACCGACATGAACCCGGCGGACGGTCCCTCCGCCGACTACCAACGCTCGCAGAACGTCTTCGGCCGCTACGGCACCGCCGACGAGATAGCCCACACCGTGGCTCACCTCGTCTCCCCCGAGGCCGCGTTCGTCACCGGAGCCTCGGTTGCGGTGGACGGCGGATCCAACCTCTGACCGCTCCCCGCGCGGAGCCCTCCCGCCAGCCCTGCGACCGAAGTGGGTCACACCATGCGCGCTCTCGTCATCGACCGCACCGCCCCCGGCGGACTCCGGCTCACGGATGTCCCCGACCCCGTACCGGGACCCGACGAGGTCCTGGTACGGGTCGCCGCGACCTCCCTCAACCACGGGGAACTGCCCCAGACCGGCAACGCCGCCGCCGAGGAGGGCACGGTCCCGGGCTGGGACGCCGCGGGCACCGTGGAGCGGCCCGCCGCCTCCGGCGCCGGACCCGCCGCCGGTGCCCGCGTCGTCACGTGGGGCTGGTCCGGCGGCTGGGCGGAGTTGCGCGCGGTGCGCTGCGACGAGCTGGCGGTGCTGCCGGACGAGGTCGACTTCGTGCGGGCGGCCGCGCTCCCCGTGGCCGGCCTCACCGCCCTGCGCGCGCTGCGCCGGGCCGGGGTCGCGCCGGGCCACCGGGTCGCCGTCACGGGCGCGTCGGGCGGTGTGGGGCACTTCGCCGTACAACTCGCCCGGCTCCAGGGCGCCGAGGTGGTGGCCGTGGTGGGCGGCCCGGAGCGCGGGGCGGGCCTGGCCGAGCTGGGCGCGGGGCAGGTGGTGACGGACCCGGAGCGGATCGAAGCCCCGGTCGACGTCCTCCTCGACCAGGTCGGCGGTCCCCTGCTCGCCCGGCTCCTGGAACGCATGGCCGACGACGGGACGGTGATCTCCATCGGGGCGGCCTCCGGCCTCGAAACGCCGCTCGCGCCCTACCGGCTGGTGGAGAAGCGGCTGACGCTCATCGGCATCCAGGCCGGCGGGCGCACTGGCGCCGACCTCCACCACCTGGCCCGTCTCGTGGCCGAGGACCGGCTGCGGGTGAGCGCGAGCCGGGTGGCCGACTGGCGGTCGGCCGGCGAGGTGGCCCAGGACATCGTCGCCCGCCGGGTGCGGGGCAAGGCGGTACTGACCCTCTCCTGATTCCCCCCTTTTCCCTTCCCGACTTCTCTTTCTTTCCAGCGCGCCGCCGGTCTCCGGTGGCGCGCTTTCTTTTCCGCCTGCCCACCGTGTTACTTACTCATCCGAGTAGGCAAAGTCGCCGCACGATTACCCGGGTTATCAGTGGCCATGCCCCGGGTGGGTTAACTAGCTTGTTTCTCAGAGCTTCTGGTCCGGCTACCGAGTGAATCGAGTGCCAGTGTCCACGACGGTTTACAGCAATTCCCACCGTATCGATGTCCCGGATCCGGCGGCCGGCGCCGTGGATCTGCGCTCGGCTATGCGGCTGTTCCCGACCGGTGTCGCGCTGTTGTGCACCGGCAGCGGTGAGCGGGCGGTCGGCATGACCATCAACGCGTTGATGTCCGTGTCGCTGGCACCGCCCCGCATCCTGGTCAGCGTCCTGCACACGGCCCGCGCCCATCCCGTGCTGTGCGACAGCGGGTCCTTCACCATCCACCTCCTCAGCGACCGGCAGGCCGCGACCGCCGGGCTGTTCGCCTCCCGGGACAAGCCGTGCGGTCCCGACCTGGAAACCATGGTCGAGCAGGAGGTACTGCCCATCGCGCTCGCCACGCTGTGGTGCTCCGTCGAGGAGGTGTTCCAGGGCGGTGACCACAGCCTCTTCCTGAGCCGCGTTCAGTCGATCGGGCACGGCGAGGAGAACGGCGAGCCGCTCCTCTTCCATCGCGGAACCCTCGGAACCAAACATCAGTGAGGTGTCCTTTGTCTGTCCTTCCCGCGGGAATTCCCGCCGAAGCGATACGGGCGGTCGGCGAGCGGTCCCAGCCCCTGCCGCCCGGCACCAACGTCAGCATGTTCAGTCCCCGTGACGTCTACGGCGTCGTACGGCCGCGCACGGTCGAGGAAGTACGCGCCGTGGTGAGGGCGTTCGCCCAGGCCGAGAGCGGCCCCCGGCTCCAGGCCCTGAGCACGGGACGCAACTGGGGCCTCGGGTCCCGGGAACCGGCCCGCGACGGGGTGGTGACCCTGGAACTCCAGGGCCTGGACGCGGTCCGTGACCTGGACGTCGAAGGGGGCTGGGCGGTCATCGAGCCCGGCGTGACCCAGCTGCGCCTGGCCGAACTACTCGCCGACACGGACCGCATGCTGAACGTCACCGCCTCCTCCGGGCACACCAGCGTCCTCGGCAACATGATCGACCGTGGCGTCGGCCTGCGCCGGCAGCGCACGCTGGACCTCGCCGGACTCGAAGTGGTCCTGCCCGACGGCGAGTTGATCCGGGTGGGCTGGTGGCCGCACGGCGAGCGGCCGGGCGCGGTCAACCCGCAGGGCCTCGGCCCCTCGCCGCTGTCCCTGTTCACCCAGTCCGACCTCGGCATCGTCACGGCCGGCGTCGTACGGCTCCTCCCCCGCCCCGAGGCCCAGCGCGTCCTGCGTCTCGGCTTCGGCCGCGACCGGCTGTCCGAGGCCATCGACGAACTGCGGCGGTGGACCGCGCAGGGCCTGGTCTCCGGAGTGCTGAAGGTCTACGACACCGTCTCCACCCACTCCTACGGCGGTCTCGGTGACGCCTACGTGGCCCACCTGTGTGTCGACGGCACCGAGCGGTCCGTCGCCGCCGTCACCCGTGTCATCGAGGAGGAGGCCGCCCACAGCGGGCTGTTCACCTCCGTCCTGCGCTCGGACGAGCATCCCCCCGCTGCCGACGACCTCGTCGCGCGTGCCGTGGAACGGCTCTACGCCGGAGACCCCGCACGCAACGAGACCATGCTCAGGTCGGCCGTGGGCCAGGAGGCGGACCAGGTCGACGCCAAGGGCGGCGGCTGGCTGTTCTTCCTGCCGTTGATCCCCTTCACCGGCCGCGAGGTCGCCCGAGCCCAGGAACTCCTCGCCCAGGTGCACGCGGAGACCGGTGTGCAGGCGGGCTCCACCATCAACGCCCTGGACCCGGACGTGATCGACCTGGTGGTCTCCTTCCGCTTCCCGCGGACCGAAGCCGACGCCGCACGGGCGCACCGCGCGCTCGACCGGACGTACGAGCTGTTCGCCGAGGCCGGCTTCCACCCCTACCGCCTCGACTCCGACCACCACCAGTGGGTCGACCGGCTCTCCGTCGATCCCGCCGCGCGCGCCTTCGTCCGCCGGCTGAAGCAGACCCTCGACCCGCGCCAGGTCATCGCACCGGGCCGGTACGCCTGACCCCCACGGAGGACAACGTGACCATCATCGAACCGACCCAGGCGCAGACGTCCGCCCAGGTACCCAACACCGCCGAGGACATCCTGCGCCACGCCCGGGAGGCCGTGCCGTTCCTCCGGGAGCGGGCCGCCGGGATCGAGGCGGGCCGCAGGCTCCCCGAGGACGTCGTGGACCTGCTCCGCCGGGGCGGCGTGTTCCGCGCCGCCGTCCCCAAGGACCGCGGCGGCCCGGAGCTGACCTCCATGGAGCAGACCGAGCTGATCGAAACCCTGGCCACCGGTGACGTCTCGACCGCCTGGTGCGCCATGATCGGCATGGACTCGGGCATCTACGCGGGCTACCTGGAGGAGGCCGCGATCCGGGAGTTCTACGACGCCCCGGACACCCCCAACTCCGGCTGGATCCACCCTCAGGGCCGCGCGGAACGCGTGCCGGGCGGCTACCGCGTCTCCGGGCACTGGCGGTTCGGCAGCGGCTCCACCCACTGCGAGGTGCTGGTCGCCGGGTGCCGGGTCTTCAAGGACGGCGAGCCGGAGACCGATCCCGTGACCGGGGACCCCGTGCACTGGCGGGTCATGGTGGCCCGTCCCGACCAGTACGAGATCGTGGACACCTGGTACACCACGGGGCTGGCCGGCAGCGGCTCCTGCGACTACAAGGTGACCGATCTGTTCGTGCCGGAGGAGCACTCCTTCTCCTTCCGGGTGCCGCGCCGCACCGGCCCGCTGCACGCCACACCCGACGCCATCCTCCGCAAGATGTCCGGCGTGCCGCTGGGCATGGCCCGCGCCGCCATCGACCACGTGCGCGACCTCGCCGGCACCCGCATCGACCGGGAGAGCGGCACCCCCTGGGCGGACAGCGCACGGGTGCGGTCGACCCTGGCTCGGGCGGAGATGGAGCTGGCCGCGGCCCGCGCCGGTGTCTACCGCAGTCTGGAGGAGCAGTGGGCGGCCCTGGAGCGGGGTGACGAGACCACGGCCCGGCAGCGTACCGCGACCGCGCTCGCCCGCTACCACGCCTTCAGCACCGCGCGGACGATCGTCTCCTCGCTGTTCGACCTGGTGGGCGGCTCGTCCATCTACCGCGAGACGTCCCCGCTGGACCGCTGGCTGCGCGACGCCCACACCATGTGCCAGCACGCCGTCGCCCAGGACTCGATTCTGGAGCTGACCGGGCAGGTCCTGCTGGGCGGGGAGTCCCGCAGCCCGTTCTTCTGACAGGCCCGCGCTCCCCGAGCCGAGCGGTCCCACCCGTCTAGTTTCTAAGGACAGGACAGTGTCACAGAGCACGACCTCCGCCCCGCACAGCCACGACGGCCACCACCACGAGCAGCCGGCCCGGGACGTCCTGCACATCCCCGCGGGCGAGGGCCGGTCCGTGTGGCTGAGCGGTGACGTCTACACGGTCAAGCTGACCCACGAGGAATCCGGCGGGTCCCTGACCTTCCTGGAGGCCTCCGTTCCGCCCGGCGGCGGACCTCCCCTGCACATCCACGCGGACGCCGACGAGGCCTTCTACCTGCTCTCCGGCGAGCTGGACATCACGGCTCGGGGACGCACCTACGCCGTACGCCCCGGGGATTTCGTGTTCATCCCCAAGGGCACCGCCCACCGGTTCCGCAACAACGGCATCCACACGGCACGCCAGTTGCTGCTGTTCAGCCCCTCCGGGGTCGACCGCTTCTTCCTGGAGGCGGGCTCGCCCCCGGTGCCGGGCACCCCGCCCCCGCCGCCCGAGGCCGAGGACCTGCCCACGATCGTCGCCATCGGGGAGCGCCACCATCTCTTCCAGGCAGGGGAGGACCCGAGGTGACCCCCCATGTGCTCGACCACTCGCCGGGCGTGCTCGCCGACCTGGCCGTCCCGACCACGGGGCAGGCCGCTCAGGCCAGGTACTCCTGGCGAGACCTGCCCGCGGCGCAGCAGCCCGAGTACCCCGACCCCGAGGCTCTGCGCGCAGTGATCGCGGACCTCGAGTCGTATCCGCCGCTCGTCTTCGCGGGCGAGTGCGACCAGCTGCGCGCCCGGATGGCGGCCGTCGCCAAGGGAGAGGCGTTCCTCCTCCAGGGCGGCGACTGCGCCGAGGCCTTCGACGCGGTGTCCGCCGACCACATCCGCAACAAGCTCAAGACACTGCTCCAGATGGGCGCCGTGCTGACCTACGCGGCCTCGGTGCCCGTGGTGAAGGTCGGCCGGATCGCGGGCCAGTACTCCAAGCCCCGCTCCAAGCCGACGGAGACCCGCGACGGGGTGACGCTGCCGGTGTACCGGGGCGACTCCGTCAACGGCTTCGACTTCACCGAGGCCAGCCGCATCCCGGACCCCGAGCG
>NZ_JBVHVI010000003.1:546600-550319 GCF_055564915.1 Streptomyces sp. NPDC028928 | reverse complement strand
CCCTCCCGAAGGAGGTTCATCGTTCGACTTGCATGTGTTAAGCACGCCGCCAGCGTTCGTCCTGAGCCAGGATCAAACTCTCCGTGAATGTTTACCGGTAATCCGGTGACACATCACGAGAGCGGAACAGTCGGAGGAATAGTCCGACTGTTCACAGCGTCCTCGCTGTGTTTTTTCAAAGGAACCTCGACCATCGGATTGTTCCGACGGACGGGGTATCAACATATCTGGCGTTGACTTTTGGCACGCTGTTGAGTTCTCAAGGAACGGTCGCTTCCTTTGTACTCACCCTCTCGGGCTTTCCTCCGGGCTTCCCTTCGGTGTTTCCGACTCTATCAGATCTTTTCTCGATCCGATTTCCTCGGTGCTTTCCAGGTTCCCGCTCTCGCGTTTCCCTTTCCGGCGGTTCCGACTTTATCAGAAGTTCTCAGCCGGTCTGACCGGCCGCTCATTTCTGAGTAATCGGAGGTGCTTCTCGGAAGGTCGTTCACGACTTCTGAAGAAGCGATTAGATTCTATCGGCTGCCGGGTGGATCTGTCCACCTCCAGGCAACTGTTTGAATCTACCTCCCCACTCCCTCCGTGTCAACGGCTCTCGCGGGGCGAAGAGGAGACTAGCAGCTCACAGGGGTCGAGTGCACATCGGCGAGCGTCAGGCGGCCGTGGGGACGGAGGCGCTGCGGTCCGCCGCCTCGAGATCGCCTGTCTCGCCTGCGCGTGCCGCGCGACCGCCCAGGACGTAGACGTACGCCAGGAATGCCAGCTCGGCCGCGATCCCGATACCGATGCGGGCCCACGTGGGCAGGCCGGAGGGGGTGACGAAGCCTTCGATGGCGCCGGAGACGAACAGGACCAGGGCGAGTCCGATCGCCATGCCGACGGCGGCTCGTCCCTCTTCCGCGAGCGCGGTGCGTCGACTGCGCGGGCCGGGGTCGATCAGGGTCCAGCCGAGGCGCAGACCGGTGCCGGCGGCGACGAAGACCGCGGTCAGTTCGAGCAGGCCGTGCGGGAGCACCAGGCCGAGGAAGGTGTCCAGGCGCCCGGCCGAGGACATGAGGCCGAAGCCGACGCCCAGGTTGAGCATGTTCTGGAAGAGGATCCAGAGGACAGGCAGTCCCAGGAAGACGCCGAGGACCAGGCACATCGCCGCCGCCTGGGCGTTGTTCGTCCACACCTGGGCGGCGAAGGCGGCTGCGGGATGACTGGAGTAGTAGGTCTCGTACTCGCCGCCGGGGCGGGTCAGCTCGCGCAGCTGGCTGGGTGCCGCGATGGACGACTGCACCTCTGGGTGCGTGCCGATCCACCAGCCCAGGAGGACGGCGACGGCGGTGGAGACGAGTGCCGTGGGCACCCACCAGTGGCGGGCACGGTAGACGGCGGCCGGGAAGCCCCGGCTCAGGAAGCGTGTGACGTCACGCCATGACGCGCGGCGGGTGCCGGCGACGGCGCTGCGCGCGCGTGCCACGAGCTGGCTGAGCCGTCCCGTGAGCTGAGGGTCCGGTGCGCTGGACTGGATGAGGGACAGGTGGGTGGCGGTGCGCTGATAGAGGGCGACGAGTTCGTCTGCTTCCGCACCGGTGAGCCGGCGCCGACGGCGGAGCAGCGCATCGAGCCGGTCCCATTCGGCTCGATGTACGGAGACGAAGACGTCCAGGTCCATCGGGTCTGCCTGCTCCTCGGCTGCTCCTCCACGGCCCGTCGCGGTCGTCGTGGATGCTCGTCATTGCTGTCAGCTTGTCGTACTGGGGCGCGATGCGCCCACAGCTTGGCAGACTTGCGGTTCAGGGGGCAGACCAGGGAAGGACGGCGGGCGTGAGTGAGCTGGTGACCGGCGAGGCGGTGGCGCTCGAACTGCGGCCCGCGAAGCTGCCGAGCAGGGCGCTGGCCGTGTTGCTCGACCTGGTGGTGGCGATGGTCGCGTACATCGTCGTGATCATGGTGCTGGTGGCGTCGACGGCCTCGCTGGACGAGGCCGCGCAGGTGGCGCTGTCGATCGCGGCGTTTCTGCTGGTGCTGGTCGGCGGGCCGATAGCCGTGGAGACGCTCAGCCACGGGCGTTCGTTGGGGAAGCTGGCGTTCGGGCTGAGGGTGGTGCGGGACGACGGGGGGCCGATCCGCTTCCGCCACGCGCTGGTACGGGGCGCGATCGGGGTCGTCGAGATTCTGATGACGTTCGGGGTGGTGGCCTGTATCGCCTCGCTGGTGTCGGCACGGGGTCGACGGCTGGGGGACGTGTTCGCGGGCACCCTGGTCGTCCGCGAGCGGATACCGGCCGGGCGCACCGGTTTCGTCCCGCCTCCGCCGCCGTGGCTCGTGGGGCGGTTCGCCGAGCTGGACCTGTCGGGGGTCCCGGACGGGCTGTGGCTTGCCGTCCGGCAGTACCTGACCCGGATGCAGCAGCTCGATCCGCAGGTGTCGGCGGGGATGGCCCAGCGGCTGGCCGCCGATCTCGCGGGGCGCACGGGGGCGCCGGTGCCCCGGGATCTCCCCCCGGCCGCATTTCTCGCGGCCGTGGTGCATGAGCGCCAGTCCCGCGAGGCGCGGCAGGCCTTCGGTCACGGCGGGGTCGCGTCCGGCGGCTCTGCCCAGGCCGGGCTCTCCCTTCAGGCACCGGTGTCGTACCAGCCTCCCGCCGCTTATCAGCCGTCGGCCTTCCACCAGCCCCAGGGTTCCGTTCAGCCGGCGCCGGCCCAGGACCGGGCACCGCAACCTCAGGCGCCTCTTCCTCCCTCCGCTGCACCGGGCGACGAGCCACGGGCCGAGCGGCCGGCTACGGGGTTCGCTCCGCCCGCGTAGGGCGGATGTAAGGCGGACAGGGATCGGGGGTCACCGCGGCCGCAGCCAGTGGTGCTCGCGGTGCTTGTGGTGCAGCCGTGACAAGAGTGGCCGAAGCGGGGCCGGGAGTGCCGACGGTGCCCGGGTCAGTCGAACCGCGACGGCGGTGATTCCAGGTCCTCCAGCTCGATCCCGGGCGCGGCCAGGACGACGTCTCCGGCGATGTGGACGGTGTGCTGCTCGCCCGTGTCCAGGGCTGTGACCTGGTATTCGTCCACAGCCAGGGGGCCGTTGTCAGTGGCGTGTGCTTCGCTGTTCACCAGAGCCCAGGACTGGTCCACGGTCCGGGGCGCGAGGACGGGGTCGGTGAAGGCCACGAGGCGTACGCGGGTCGCGGCGGAGGAGGGGGTGAGGCGCAGGAGCCGGGCGGTGGCGACGAGGAACGCGGGGGACGTGCCGGTGAAGGCGTGGGCGCGCACATTGCCTTCGGTGGCATGGGTGCCGGTGGGATCGGTGCGGACCCAGGTGACGCCGTCGAGGGCTGCGCCGCGCACCTGCCAGTCGCCTGCGTGGAGTTCGAGGCGGATGGGACGGCCGAGGTCGTCCAGGGCGAGGTCGACCGAGCCCCGGTGATCGCCGGCGGGGCCGGTCAGCCGGGAGACATAGCGCCAGCCGGACGGGCCGGGGGCGCACTGGAAGTGTTCTTCTCCGAGGGGGGTGTGATCGTGCGGATCGTGGAGCGAATAGCGGCCGCGGGGCATGGGGGTCCTGGGTCGTGACGGGCTGGTCCGGCCGGAAGCCCTAGGTCGGGGGGCCAAAGGGGCAGGCCCCCGGCACGGGGGTGCGGGGGCCTGCCTCGGAGGACCTGCTGTCGGGGGGGGGGGGGGGGGGGCGCCGGGCTCCCCCCCCACGGGGGGGAATGGAGCGACATGGACACGGCGGGG
>NZ_JBVHVI010000003.1:511879-546590 GCF_055564915.1 Streptomyces sp. NPDC028928 | reverse complement strand
GCCCCTCCCCCCCCCAAACCCTCTCCCCCCCCCCCAAAGGGGGACAGCCCCCGGGGGGGGGGGGGCGGGTTCTTCCGGGGGGTGTCCCTCGGCGGGGGCCCCCCCCCCCCCCCCCCCCCCCCCCCCGGCAGGCGGGGCTACGGGATCACCGGCTCAGTAGCGGTAGTGGTCCGGCTTGTACGGGCCGTCGACCTCGACGCCGATGTAGGCGGCCTGCTCCGGGCGCAGCTTGGTGAGCTTCACGCCGAGCGCGTCCAGGTGGAGGCGGGCGACCTTCTCGTCGAGGTGCTTGGGCAGCGTGTAGACGCCGATCGGGTACGCGTCGGGCTTGGTGAACAGCTCGATCTGGGCCAGGGTCTGGTCCGCGAAGGAGTTGGACATCACGAACGACGGGTGGCCGGTGGCGTTGCCCAGGTTCAGCAGGCGGCCCTCGGACAGCACGATGATCTTCTTGCCGTCCGGGAAGGTCCAGGTGTGGACCTGCGGCTTGACCTCGTCCTTGACGATGCCGGGCACCTTGGCGAGACCGGCCATGTCGATCTCGTTGTCGAAGTGACCGATGTTGCCGACGATCGCCTGGTGCTTCATCTTGGCCATGTCCGAGGCCATGATGATGTCCTTGTTGCCGGTCGTGGTGATGAAGATGTCGGCCTTGTCGACGACCTCGTCCAGGGTCGTGACCTGGTAGCCGTCCATCGCCGCCTGCAGGGCGCAGATCGGGTCGATCTCGGTGACGATCACCCGGGCGCCCTGGCCGCGCAGGGACTCGGCGCAGCCCTTGCCCACGTCGCCGTAGCCGCAGACGACGGCGGTCTTGCCGCCGATCAGGACGTCGGTGGCGCGGTTGATGCCGTCGATCAGGGAGTGGCGGCAGCCGTACTTGTTGTCGAACTTCGACTTGGTGACGGCGTCGTTGACGTTGATCGCCGGGAAGAGGAGGACGCCGTCGCGCTGCATCTCGTACAGACGGTGGACACCCGTGGTGGTCTCCTCGGTGACACCGCGGATCTCGGAGGCCAGCTGGGTCCACTTCTGGGGGTTCTCGCCCAGGGTGCGGTGCAGCAGCTGGAGGATGACGCGGTGCTCGTCGGACTCGGCGGTCTCCAGGGCGGGGACCTCACCGGCCTTCTCGTACTCGACGCCCTTGTGGACGAGGAGGGTGGCGTCGCCGCCGTCGTCCAGGATCATGTTGGGGCCGCCGGTGGGGCTGTCCGGCCAGGTCAGCGCCTGCTCGGTGCACCACCAGTACTCCTCCAGGGTCTCGCCCTTCCAGGCGAAGACCGGGACACCCTGCGGGTTGTCGGGCGTGCCGTTCGGGCCGACGGCGATGGCGGCAGCCGCGTGGTCCTGGGTGGAGAAGATGTTGCAGGAGGCCCAGCGGACCTGGGCGCCGAGGGCGACCAGGGTCTCGATGAGCACGGCGGTCTGCACGGTCATGTGCAGAGAGCCGGTGACGCGGGCGCCGGCGAGAGGCTGGGCCTCGGCGTACTCCTTGCGGATCGCCATCAGGCCGGGCATCTCGTGCTCGGCGAGGGTGATCTCCTTGCGGCCGAACTCGGCCAGCGAGAGATCGGCGACCTTGAAGTCCTGTCGGTTCTCGACAGTCGTCATTACGAGCTGCTCCTCGGGGTTGGGTCGAGGTGGGTACGGCTGGTCTGCGCGGCGGCGGACACAGGGGTGCCCGAGAAGAGGACACAGGCATGCCCACGTACGCGCAGCGCAGTCCGTCGGAGGCCCTCTCTCCCTCGGTCGGTCCGCGTGGGACCGCCCGACCGCCATCAGCAGCGACGTCTGGCTCCGTCCCAAGCTACACCGGACGGCCCGGTCGGCCCCAGTCCGTCTGCGCGTTCGTGGGGTCGTATTCCGGGCGGTTCGGGGGGCGGCAGCGGGTGGCTGCGGTTGTGGGGAAACCGTGGAGTCGGTGCCGACGGACCGGGGTGAACAGGGACTTTTGCGTCTTTGGGCCGGAGGTGGGGTGGTGCAGGATGCAGGGGACCGGGAGTTCCGGTTCCGCTCGCGGGGTGTCCGGGACGACACCCCGGGCGACGAAACGTGAGGAGACCGACGTGACCAGTCCGGCCGGGCCGCCCGCCACGGGTGGCCGCGATGAGGAGCGGCAGCCGCTGAGGCTGCTGGCGGTGACCGCCTGCCCGACCGGCATCGCGCACACCTATATGGCGGCGGAGAAGCTCGCGCGGGCCGCCGCGAGCCGGGGCATCGAGATGAAGGTGGAGACACAGGGATCCATCGGGGCCGAGAACGTCCTTGATGACAACGATGTCAGAAGTGCGGACGGTGTGATCGTCGCCGCCGACAAAGACGTGGACCTGAGCCGCTTCGTCGGAAAGCGGGTGCTCACGGTCGGGGTCGCCGAAGGAATCCACCACCCCGAGCAGCTGATCGAGCGGGTGCGGTCGGCGCCCGTGCACCGGGCGGACGGGGCGGGCGACGGCTCGGCGGCGTCCGCGGCGGGCGGGGGCAAGGAGCGGGGGGCGGTGTACAAGGCGCTGATGAACGGCGTGTCGTACATGATCCCGTTCGTCGTGGTCGGCGGCCTGCTGATCGCGGTCTCGCTGGCTCTGGGCGGTCATGCCACGGCCAAGGGCTATGTGATCCCGGAGGGCACCTTCTGGGCTCACGTCAACGCGATCGGCGGGATCGGGTTCCAGCTGATGATCCCGATCCTGTCCGGCTACATCGCCTATGCCATAGCCGACCGGCCCGCGCTGGTGCCGGGCATGATCGGCGGCTGGATCGCCAACACGGGGGCGCTGTACGACTCCGAGGCCGGTGCGGGCTTCATCGGGGCGATCGTGACCGGGTTCCTCGCCGGGTACCTGGTGCTGTGGATCAAGAAGGTCCGGGTGCCGAAGTTCGTGCAGCCGATCATGCCGATCATCGTGATCCCGGTCGTGGCGACGACGGCGCTCGGGCTGTTCTTCGTCTATGTCATCGGCAGGCCGATCTCCTGGGTGTTCGAGCATCTGACGAGCTGGCTCGGCGGGATGACCGGCACCAGCGCGGTGCTGCTCGGCGCGATCCTGGGCCTGATGATCGCGTTCGACATGGGCGGGCCGGTGAACAAGACGGCGTTCCTGTTCGGCGCGGGGCTCATCGCGAGCGGCAACCAGACGGTGATGGGGATGTGCGCGGCGGCGATCCCGGTGATGCCGCTCGGTCAGGGCCTGGCCACGCTGATCCGCCGGCGGCTCTACACCGAGCAGGAGCGGGAGACGGGCCTCGCGGCCCTGTTCATGGGCTGCTTCGGCATCTCGGAGGGTGCGATCCCGTTCGCGGCGGCGCGGCCGGCGCAGGTCATCCCGGCCAACATGCTCGGCGGTGCAGTGGCCGGCGCGGTCGCGGGGCTGGCCGGGGTGAAGGACGCGGTGCCGCACGGCGGGCCGATCGTGGCGGTGCTGGGCGCGGTGAGCGGGGTGCCGGTGTTCTTCGTGGCCGTGGCGATCGGCACGGTGGTGACGGCGCTGGCGACGGTGGCGCTGGTCGATCTGAGCGGGCGCCGGGCTGCGGTGGCCGGAGAGGGTGCCGGTGCTGCCGGGGCGGTCCTCACGGGCGCGGGTGCCGGGGCGGTCGTGACGGGGCAGGCGGGGCGGGAGCTGTCACCGGTCGGGGCCGGTGCCGCCGGGGTGCAGGACGTGCGGGGGCCGGGTGCGCGGGGTACGACGGCCGGGGCCGGTGCCGTGGAGGAGGCGGCCGGGGAGGCGGTGCCCGAGGTGTTGTCCGGGCATCTGACCGAGCGGACCGTGCGGGTGGCGCTCGGGGCTGTGGAGAAGGAGGCCGTCATCCGGGAGATGGCGGAGCTGCTGGCGCGCAGTGGGCGGGTCGCCGATGTGGCCGAGCTGGTGGCGACCGCGCTGCGGCGCGAGGAGCAGGGGACGACCGGGCTCGGCGAGGAGATCGCGATCCCGCACGCCAAGACGGACGCGGTGACGGCTCCGGTCGTCGGCTTCGCACGGTCGGCGGAGGGGGTCGAGTGGGGTTCGCTGGACGGTACGAAGGCCCGGCTGATCTTCATGATCGCCGTGCCGGAGGCCGCCGCGGGCGACGAGCATCTGCGGATCCTCGCGCTGCTGTCCCGCAAGCTGATGGACGCCGGGTTCCGGGCGCGGCTGCTCGCGGCCCCGGACGAGCGGGCGGTGCTGGACGTGCTGGCCGAGGTGGGCTGAGCCGGCGGGGCTGACGGGCCGACGGGTTCCGTGCGGGCCTCTGCGGGGGCCCGCACGGAACCCTGTGTGGCCGCTCTGCTCGGGCGTGGGGGAGCACGGTGCTCGTGCTGGGACTGGGAATCGGCTTCCTGGTGGTACGGCGGCGGCAGGCGCCGGTGGTGTCGTCGGCGCCCTGGCCCGTGCGACCCGTCCGAGGTCGGCCGCCGTACCGGACGTCAGTGACCGGCGGCGTGCGGGGCCGGGCCGCCCGGGGTGGCCTCCGGGTCCGGGCCCTTGGCGGCCTCGACCTCGCTGTAGATGTCCGGCTCCAGGTAGATGACCCGGGCGATGGGGACGGCGGCGCGGATGCGGGCCTCGGCGGCGTTGATGGCGTCGGCGACCTCGGTGGCCGTGTCGTCGTGCTGGACGGCGATCTTGGCGGCGATCAGCAGTTCCTCGGGGCCGAGGTGCAGCGTGCGCATGTGGATGATGCGGGTGACCGTGTCGCCGTCGACGATCGCGGCTTCGATCTTCTTGACGTCCTCGATGCCGGCGGCCTCGCCGAGCAGCAGCGACTTGGTCTCGGCGGCGAGGACGAGGGCGATCAGGACGAGCAGGACACCGATGCAGAGGGTGCCGATGCCGTCCCAGACGGCGTCGCCGGTGAGCACGGCCAGGCCGACGCCGCCGAGGGCGAGGACCAGACCGATGAGCGCGCCGAAGTCCTCCAGGAGGACGACGGGCAGTTCCGGGGCCTTGGCGCGGCGGATGAACTCCTTCCAGGAGAGCCGGCCGCGCAGTTCGTTGGACTCCTTGATGGCCGTGCGGAAGGAGAAGCCCTCGGCGATGATCGCGAAGACGAGGACGCCGACCGGCCAGTACCAGTGCTCCAGCTCGTGCGGCTGGCGGATCTTCTCGTAGCCCTCGTAGATGGCGAACATGCCGCCGATGGAGAAGAGCACGATCGACACGAGGAAGGCGTAGATGAACCGCTCGCGGCCGTAGCCGAAGGGGTGCTGCGGGGTCGCCTCGCGCTGTGCCTTCCTGCCGCCGACGAGCAGCAGGAACTGGTTGCCGGAGTCGGCGAGCGAGTGGACGCCCTCGGCGAGCATCGAGGAGGAGCCGCTGAACGCGAACGCCACGAACTTCGATGCCGCGATCGCGAGGTTGGCGCCGAGTGCCGCCACGATCGCCTTGGTACCGCCTGACGCGCTCATGTGTCCGCGTTGTCCCTTCGCCTCTGTCGGCCTGGCCCTGATTCGTCCGTCCAGGCGTGTGCCCGGCTTTGCCCGGCCTTTGCCGGTGGGCCATTCTTGCAGCCCGGCCGGGCCTCGCCGTCTCAGGTATCCACAACCCCGGTCATACGATCACAGTGGCGCGGAAGACCGTGCCCGCGCCCGAGATCTCCGCCTTCTCGCCGGCCGGGACGAAGACCGACCGGCCGGGGCCCAGTTCGTGCTCGCCCGCCCGGACGGTGCCGGCCGTGCAGAGCAGGATCTGCGGGGTGTCCCGGGTGAGGTCGTGGGCGGCGCCGCCCTCGGGGAGGACGTACCGGGAGAGCCGGAACTCGTCGATCGGCGTCTCGTAGACCTCCTCGCCCTCCGGGGAGGCCTCGGGCCGCAGCACGCCCGGGTCGCTCGGCTCGAAGCGGACGATCCGCAGGAGCTCGGGGACGTCGACGTGCTTCGGGGTCAGGCCGCAGCGCAGGACGTTGTCGGAGTTGGCCATGATCTCGACGCCGAGGCCGCTGAGGTAGGCGTGCGGGATGCCGGCGCCGAGGAACAGGGCCTCGCCGGGCTGCAGCCGGACGCGGTTGAGCAGCATGGCCGCGATGACGCCGGGGTCGCCGGGGTAGTGGTGGGCGATGTCGGCGTAGGGGGCGTAGGCGCCGCCGAGGCGGGTGCAGGCGGCGGCGGCCTCGGCGACCGTGTGGGCCATCTCCTCCGGGTCGGCGCTGAGGACCGCGGTGAGGACCTCGCGCAGGGCCGCGTCCTCGGGGTGGGCGTGCAGCAGGTCGACGTAGGGCTTGAGGGAGTCCACGCCGAGTCCGTCGAGCAGGTCGGCGGTCTGGACGGGGTCGCGGAAGCCGCACAGGCCGTCGAACTCGGTGAGCGCGCAGATCAGTTCGGGCTTGTGGTTGGCGTCCTTGTAGTTGCGGTGCGGGGCGTCGACCGGGATGCCGCGCCGCTCCTCGTCGGCGTACCCCTCCCTGGCCTGCTCCAGGTCGGGGTGGACCTGGAGGGACAGGGGCGCGCCGGCGGCGAGGATCTTGAGCAGGAACGGCAGGTGGGGGCCGAACCTGGCGACCGCGCGGGGGCCCAGCTCGCGCTCCGGGTCGGCCTCGATGACCTCGACGAGGGTCCCCCGCTCGGTGCGCGACGGGGCGCCGGGGTGCGCGCCCATCCACATCTCCGCCTGGGGTTCGCCGGTCGGCTCCACGCCGAGGAGGTGCGGGATGGCGGTGGGAGAACCCCAGGCGTAGGGGCGGACGGTGTTGTCGAGGCGGTCCATGTGTCTTCTCTGTCTCCGTACGTACGCTGCTCGGCCGGCGCCGACGGCTGGGCCGGTCGCGGCACCGGTGGCGGGCGCGGGTGGTCCGGCCCGGAGCAAGATCAGGCCCTGGAAGCGAGCGCCAGGTAAACGGCGGCGAAATCCGTGACGGCGATCAGTTCCGCGAGGGTCTCCAGTTCGCCGCCCTCTTCCGGTTCGAGTTCGCTGACGGGCGTGTCGTGGCTGAGAGCGACGTCACGGGCGGCGGGGGCGGCGGTGAGGCCGCTGATCGGGCGGTCGCGGAGCAGCACCACGCGCGCGTGCAGCGCGGGCGGCTCCTCCACGCGGTCGCGGAAGAAGTCGTCCGGGTCGGCGCTGGCGGCGAGCGGGCCGGCCAGCAGGGCGCTGTGCGCGGCGAGCGCCTCGGGCAGTTCGGCGACCAGGGCGGGGCGGCCGGCGAGTTCGGCGAGGGCGGCGGCGAAGCGGCGGCCCGCCGGACCGGCCGAGGTGCCCTCCGTCCACACCATGGGGAGCGCGTCGGCGAGTTCGGCGGCGAGGGTCTTCGCCGGGTTGCTGTAGGTCGCGATGGCGGGTCCGCAGCGCTCCGCGATCTGGTCCAGGCGGTCGGCGACCTTGTCCAGGGCGTCCGGCGGTGCGTCGATCAGACCGATCCGGTCCAGGAGCGCGAGCAGCGGGGTCAGCAGCGCCCAGAAGACGCCCGGGGAGGACGCGGCGAGCGGTTCCTCCTGGTCGTAGGGGGCCGTCGCCATCGGTACGAACAGGCCGTGCGCGCCGGCGACCGCTTCGGCGAGCGGGGTGCGGGGCGGGGCCACGGCGACGACCGTGCAGCCGCGGCGGTAGGCCTGGTCGGCCAGGAGGGACAGGCTCGGTTCGGAGCCGTCCGGGGTGGCGATCAGCAGCAGGTCCACGGAACCGGCCCAGCCCGGGAGTTCCCAGCGCAGGGCGCCCGCGGCCGGGGCGACACCGCTGGGGGCGAGCCGGACGACGGGGCTGCCGGCGCCGGCCAGGGTGCCGAGGAGGTCGGCGGTGTGGGTGGCGGCGGCGCCGGGGCCCGCGATGAGGACCGCGCGGGGGCGGCCGTCCGGCTTGAGGGTGCCGATACCGGCCTCGGCGGCGTGCCGGACGGCGGTGCGGACGCGGGCGCCGGCCTCCGCCGCCCCGCGCAGCAGACCTCGGCGGTCGGCCTCGGCGAGGCCCTCCGGGGTGTCGAGCAGCGATTCGTCCAGCATGGGCGGCAGCCTCCGGTCGCCGGGGATCCTGGGGTGCTACGAGGTGAGGGGCCTCCTCACTCGGGGCGGCGGGCCTCGTCCACCAGCAGGACGGGGATGCCGTCGCGGACCGGGTAGGCGAGGCCGCAGTCCTGGCCCGTGCAGATCAGCTCGGTGTCCTGCTCCTTCAGGGGGGCGTGGCAGGCCGGGCAGGCGAGGATCTCCAGGAGGCCGGCTTCGAGCGCCATGGGGTGTCCCTTCGGAGGGCGGTGTTGTCTTTGTGGTTACGCCTGGTCAGGTTACCGCTGATGGGCAGGCCGCTCAGCCCCTGATGATCGCCAGTGCCTCGTCGCGGATCTTCGTCATGGTGGCCTCGTCCTTGGCCTCGGCGTTCAGGCGCAGGAGCGGCTCGGTGTTGGACGGGCGGACGTTGAACCACCAGTCGGCCGCGGCGACCGTGAGGCCGTCGAGGTCGTCCAGGGTGACGTCGGCGCGGCCCTCGTACGCGGTGCGGATCGCGGCGAGGCGGGCGGTCTGGTCGGCGACGGTGGAGTTGATCTCGCCGGAGCCGGTGTAGCGGTCGTACTGCGCGACCAGGGCGGACAGCGGGCCGTCCTGGCCGCCGAGGGCGGCGAGGACGTGCAGGGCGGCCAGCATGCCCGTGTCGGCGTTCCAGAAGTCCTTGAAGTAGTAGTGGGCCGAGTGCTCGCCGCCGAAGATCGCGCCCGTGCGGGCCATCTCCGCCTTGATGAAGGAGTGGCCGACGCGGGTGCGGACGGGGGTGCCGCCGTTCTCCTGCACCACCTCCGGGACCGTGCGGGACGTGATCAGGTTGTGGATGACCGTGCCCTTGCCGCCGTTGCGGGCGAGTTCGCGGGCGGCGACCAGCGCGGTGATCGCGGACGGGGAGACCGGGTCGCCGTTCTGGTCCACGACGAAGCAGCGGTCGGCGTCGCCGTCGAAGGCGATGCCGAGGTCGGCGCCCTCCGCCGGGACCCGCTTCTGCAGGTCCACGAGGTTGGCCGGGTCGAGCGGGTTGGCCTCGTGGTTGGGGAAGGTGCCGTCCAGTTCGAAGTACATCGGGACGAGGGTCAGGGGCAGGCCGGTGAAGACCGAGGGGACCGTGTGGCCGCCCATGCCGTTGCCGGCGTCGACCACGACCTTCAGGGGGCGGATGGAGGTGAGGTCGACGAGGGAGCGGAGGTGCGCCGCGTAATCCTCCAACGTCTCGCGGGCGGAGAGGGTTCCCGGCCGGTCCACCGGTTCCGGGGCGCCCTCCGCCAGCCAGCGCTCGGCCAGTTCGCGGATCCGCGCGAGGCCGGTGTCCTGGCCGACGGGGGCGGCGCCCGCGCGGCACAGCTTGATGCCGTTGTACTGGGCCGGGTTGTGGGAGGCGGTGAACATCGCGCCGGGCAGGTTCAGCGCGCCGGAGGCGTAGTACAGCTGGTCCGTGGAGCACAGGCCGATCTCGGTGACGTCCACACCGCGGTCGGCTGCGCCGCGCGCGAAGGCGCGGGAGAGGCCGGGGGACGAGGGCCGCATGTCGTGGCCGACGACGATGGCCGACGCTCCGGTCACCTCCGCGAAGGCGGCGCCGAAGAGTCCGGCCAGTGCCTCGTCCCACTGGTCCGGGACCACTCCGCGTACGTCGTACGCCTTCACGATCTGCGACAGATCAGCAGTCACGGCCAACCCTCCTGAAGTCCTATGGGTGCCCACAAACTACCCGTCCGGGGTAAGTGGGGGGTGCGCGGACACCAGGTGGGGCCCTTCTGTGGCCCTCTGTGGACCCCCAGCCGTAACGCCCGCGGGAGGCGAATCGTCACGCCTGGCGGGGGTGGCGTGGGGTGGCGGTCAGTTGTCCGGGGAGCGCAGGACCCTCAGGTGACCGCGGCGGGCGACCTCCATGGGGTCCGCGCCGCGGGTACCGCCGCCGCCCGCCTCCGCCGCGCGCTCCTGCGGGCGGGCCGCCTCGCGTACGGCGTTGGCAAGCGCTTCCAGATCGTCTCCGCTGGGCCGTGCGGGCGCGGAGCCGTCGAGGAGTCGTACGACCTCCCAGCCGCGCGGGGCGGTGAGGCGCTCGGAGTGCTCGGCGCACAGGTCGTAGCAGTGGGGTTCGGCGTAGGTGGCGAGCGGGCCGAGGACCGCGGTCGAGTCGGCGTAGACGTACGTCAGCGTCGCGACGGCGGGTCGGCCGCAGGCGGTGCGCGAACAGCGACGTACAGGGCTCACGACGTTGGACGGTACCGCACTCTTGAGCGGGCCGCGACGACTCTCCACCAGGTCACTCCACCGTGTCGTGCTGTGAAACGCCCCACACACCCCATCGAGTGGCCCCTGCTGACCTGCGCGGACGGGGTTGTGGCGGGGGTCGGGCGGGACCGCGCACGGTCATGAGCCGGTGCAAACACCGTCAATTACCTTGAGTTGGCGGTCTTGGAGAGTTACGGAAACGAGCCAGACCTTGGCTGGAATGGTCATCCTGCGACATGGGGGCGTTGGGCCGGTTGCCGCGTGGAGCCGGACGGGCGCAGGGTGCGGGGACTACGCTTCATCAGTGATGGACAACCGTGTACCGCCCCGTGCCGCCGGCCCTGGGCCCCGTCGCCGTGACCGCCACGGGCGGGGCATGCGGGGGCCGATCGCACCGCCGCAGGTGCCGCTCGCGGCAAGCCGTGCCGAGGTGTTCGCGGACCTGGTGCAGGACTCCGTGGAGCGCCTTGAGCGGCGGTGGCCGCAGCTGGCCGACATCGACTTCCTGGTGCTGGAGGTGCCCCGGCTGGAGGGGCGGGGAGATCAGGTGGTGTGGGGGGACGACGCGGTGCCGCTCGGCGGGATCGTTCCCGCGCGGGACGGGCGGCGGGCTCGGGTGGTCGTGTACCGGCGGCCGGTGGAGATCCGGACCAAGGGGCGGGACGAGCGGGCCGCGCTGGTGCATGAGGTGGTGGTGGAGCAGGTGGCCGAGCTGCTCGGGCTGACGCCGGAGACGGTGGATCCTCGGTACGGGGAGGATTAGGCCGGTTTTTGGGACGGCCTGTGGTGGGGTGGGCGGGGGTCTGCCGGGCCTGTACTTGCGGGTGCCGCGTGCTGGTGCCGGGCGGGGGTTGGACTGCTGGGCCGCGCCGGCGGGGTGCCGCGTGCTGACGCCGGCCGGGGGTCGGGGCGCTCGCCCGCGCTGGCGGGGTGCCGCGTGCTGACGCCGGCCGGGGGCTGGGGCGCTCGCCCGCGCTGGCGGGGTGCCGCTGCGCCCACCCGTGCCGCCCCAGCGGCACGACTGCCCGCAGCTACGCGGGATCGGCGCCGCGGTTGCCCGCAGGTACGCGGGATCGGCGCCGCGGTTGGCCGCAGCTGAGCCGGTTCGGCGGCACGGTGGCCCGTGCTGGGTGGGCACCGCCCCGAGCCATGACGGCCCGCAGTTACGCGGGTCCGGCGCCGCGGTTGGCCGCAGCTGAGCCGGTTCGGCGGCACGGTGGCCCGTGCTGGGTGGGCACCGCCCCGAGCCATGACGGCCCGCAGGTACGCGTAGCTGCCCGGGGTCGGCGTCTTCGTTGGCCGTGGCGGCGGCGGTGGGGCCCGCCGCAGGCCGTGGCTGCGTTATCTCAGGAGCATCGACAGGTCCTGCTCTGTCTGCGGTACCGATACGGTTCCGCGGTCGTTCGGGAGGGGCTGGATGGTGAAGGCGGGGATGCCTCCCTCGGTGGCGGCGAGGGTGCGGGAGGCGTAGACGGGGGCGCCGGAGACGGGTTCGACGGTGAGGGCGTAGGTGCCCTTCAAGCCTGCCGGGGTGGGGACGTCGATGTTCTGGGTGGTGCCGGACTTGAGGGTGTAGGTCTTCGTGACCGGGGTTCCGCCCTCGCTGCCGGCCGAGGCGGTGACCTTGACCGTGGCCGTGCCGGTGGGGGCGGTCAGGGCGAGTGTCGTGCCCTTGGCGCTGTTGTCGGCCGAGGTCGCCCGCGTACCGACGGCGGCCGTGGCCGGGATGAACGCCGTCTCCTTCTTGTCGCCCTTGCCGCGGACGACCTGGAGGGCCGCTACGACCGGAACCGTCTGGTCGGTGGGCGTGAGGACCAGGGAACCGGCCTCGCCCCGGGTGACGTCGCCGAGGTCGACCGTCGTCGACATGCCGGACTTGACGTGCAGGGTCTCGTTCCCGGCCGGGGTGATCAGGCCGTCGGGCGAGGCCAGGCGGATCTTGAGGTCGGCGTCGTCGTCGCCGGGGGTGAACGCGGTCAGGCGGACGTCGGTGGCGTCCTTCGGGATGCCGGGCAGGACCAGGCTGCCGGCCGGGTCGGCGGCGGCTGCCAGCCAGTCGCCCCCCACTTTGTCGTCCAGGGCCTGCACGGCCGCGCCGACCCGGCCGCTGCGCACGCTGACGTGCACGGTCAGGTCGGCCTGCCGCTCCTCGGTGAGCGTGGAGAGCAGGATCGGCTCGCTCGCGTGCGGCTCGACGGTCAGGTTCTCGCCCAGCGGGGACTTGATCGCCCCGTCCTTGCCGTACAGCTCGATGTCGATCACGGCGGCGGAGTCGTCGGGGTTGGTCAGGTGGACGTAGTCGGTGCGGCCGGCGGCCGTGCTGGCGCCCGGGAACCAGAACTCGGTGTCCGCACCGGTGCAGTTGACGCCCAGCAGGCCCCGGCCGGTGCCGACGGCGACCTCGGTGGTCTCCTGGACGGTCCAGCCCGGCGCGAACCTGCCGTCCGCCGTGCCGATCAGCGCGGGCGCCTCGGCGCCGGAGGTCTCGCCGGTGGCCGGCGTGCCCGGAGCCTTCGGGGTGAGCGCCGGTTCGCCGGCCTTCTTCGCGTCGCCCTTGCCGGCCTTGCTCCCCTTGCCGCCGTCCTTGCTGTCCGTGTCGTCCGACGACTGCGCGGCGGCCGCCTGGAGTCGGGCCTTGCCGCTGCTCGCGGCGCCCTTGGTGACCGGCGTGAACGACGTGTACGCCGTGTCCGCGATGTCCGACATGCTCGGTGCCGGGCACAGCAGACTGGTGCGCTGCACGGGCAGTTGGGCGGCCGCCTGGGGGGCGGCGGCGCCGGACGCGGACGGGGGGTCGAACGCGGCGAACGCGGTGACGGCGGCCAGCGCGGTCGTACCGGCGATCAGGGACAGGGTGGTGCGGTTCACTGCTGGCTCCCGTCGGGGCGCTGGCTGCCGTGGGGGGGCTGGGCGGGGTCGTAGCCCTGCTGGGCGGGGTCGTACGACGGGTCGTGGCCCTGTTGCTGGTAGGCGGCCGGGTCGTACGGCATCTGGTCGGCGCTGCCGCCGTAGGCGTACGGGTCGTACGGGGCCGCCTGGTAGGGGTCGGCCTGCTGGTACGGCTGCTGGTCGTACCCCGTCGCGGTCTGGTACGGGTCCGTGCCGTACGCGGCGGTTCCGTACGTGGCCGGGTCCCACTCGTCGTACGAGGGCTGGGTCGGTACGGCCGCCGGGGGCTGCTCGGGCTGCGGAGGCGTGCCGGGCTGCTCCTCGGCGGGCGTTTCCTCCGCCTGCGCGCGCAGGCGGCGGGCGCGGCGGCCCTCGCCGGCGGTGGCCTGGGCGGGCAGAGGCTGCTCCTCGGGCAGGTCGTCGTCGACGTCGCGGCGGCGGCCGGGCAGGGCGAGGACGACCAGGACGAGGGCGAGCGCGCCCTGCGCCCAGAGCCAGGCGGTGCGGGTGACCGGGGCGTCGTAGGTGACGTCCAGCCGGCCGCCCGCGGCGGGGAGTTGGAAGCCCTGGGCCCAGCCGTCGACCGTGGTGCGGGTGAGCGGCTTGCCGTCGAGGGTGGCCGTCCAGCCGTCGGCGGCGCTGTCGGCGAGGCGCAGGACGCGGCTGCCGGAGCCGGCGGGGATCGTCGTGTGGACCTCCACCGGCCCCGCGGGGACCGGCTGGGCCTTGCCCGAGCCGGAGGCGGGCACGATGGCCGCGCGGGCGACCTCCTGCCCGACGCGCCACAGGGCGCTGCCGTTCTGCTGGCTGAGCCGGGCCAGACCGGGGGTGGCGTCGAGGACCCGGGTGAGGTCGCGGGGGGCGCCCTTGTGGACGAGGACGTAGCGCACGGCGAAGCCGCCGAGTTCGTCGGCCTGGTCGGCGCCGGAGCCGGCGACCAGGTTGGCGACGATCTTGTCCAGGCGGGCGTTCTCGCCGTCGGTGGCGGCGAGTTCGGCGTCGCCCATGCGGGCACCGGAGCCGCGGACCAGGGTGTAGCGCACGCGCGCGGTGGAGTCGCTGTCGAGGACCAGGGTGCGGGCCTGGTCGCCGCCGGTGGAGTCCTCGGCGACGAACGCGGGCACCTGGGCGGGGTCACGGCGCTCCAGGGGGCCGTCGGCGCCGCCGATCATCCAGCCGGCGGCGATGAGCAGCGGGCCCGCGGCCGAGGCGAAGGCGATCAGGGCGGCGACGGGCTGGCGCCAGCCGAAGCTCTGCTCGGCCACGCGTGCGCGTGCGCCGTCGGCGCCGAGGGCGGCGGCGGCCAGCAGGGCGATGCCGTAGACCAGGGTGGCCGGTCCGGCCCAGGCGGACTTGTTGGACAGGACCGCGAAGACGAGGCCTACCAGGGCGACGGCCCACGCGGTCCGGATGCCGAGCTGCCGTTCGGAGCGCAGCAGGGCGGCGAGCGCGGCGAGCACGACGCCGATGAGCATCAGGCCGTCGACGGTGCCGGGGCCGCCGGGGGAGGCGCCGAGCAGGTCGAGCGCGGAGGCGGCCGAGGGGCCGTACTCCAGGCCGGCCTCCTGGAAGAAGCCGGTCGGCAGGAGGGTCAGCGACCAGGGGGCGAGGACCAGCAGCGGGGTGCCGAGCTGGGCGAGGAAGCGCAGGGCGTGGGCGACGAGGTCGCCGCGGCGCAGTACCAGGACGCCGAGGCCGAGCAGCAGCGCGATGGGCCAGACGACCGGCGTGAAGGCGGTGGTGATGGTCAGCAGCAGGGCGTACGCCCAGGTGGCGCGCCAGCTGCCGCGGGCGCCGGTGCGGCTCGCGAGGCCGCTCGCGGCGATGCCCGCGCGCGCGATGAGCGGCAGCAGCACGGCGAGGACGGCGGTGCCGATGCGGCCGCCGGCGAGGGCGCCGGTGGTGGCGGGCAGGAAGGCGTAGACGATGGCCGCCCAGGCGCGCAGCAGCCGGGAGGTGACCAGGGGCCGGGAGGCGAAGTAGGCGGTGAAGCCCGCGAGCGGCACCGAGCAGACCAGCAGGACGGTGACGGCGAGTCCGGTGGAGCCGAACAGGATCGAGGCGAGGGTCGCGACGATGGCCAGATAAGGGGGTGCGGACGGGGTGCCGCCGGTGCCGACCGGGTGCCAGGCGTCCAGGTAGCGGGACCACAGGTCGCCGGCGCCGGCCGGGGCGGGCAGCAGGGCGCCGCCGGCGAGGGCACCGCCGCCGAGCAGGGCGCGGCAGGCGGCGAAGGAGATGAGCAGCAGCGCGAGGAAGAGCACCGGGCCGGGTCTGCGGGCGATCCGCTTGAGCCGGGCGAACTGCTCGACCTCCAGGAAGTCGGCGTCGTCGCCGCCGGGCCCGGACTCCACGGCGCCGCCGTGCCGGCCGGCCGAGGAGGTGTCGGTGTCGGTGCCGCTGGTGAAGCTGCCCGCGATCTGTTCCACGGTGGCCCGGACGGTGGCGCCGGGCGGCGGGAACAGCCCGCGCAGTTCCCCCTTGTCGATCTGGGCGGGGCCGCGGCGGCGCCGGGCGGCGATGATCCGCTCGGGCCGCAGCAGGGTGCTGAGCAGGCCGCGGATCTCGTCGACGGCCTGGCCGGGGACCTTGCCGACGAGGTAGGCGAGGGTCCGCAGGACGGTGCCGAGGACGAGCCGGACCAGCACCCAGGGCAGCGCGGCCGTACGGGTGTTGACGAGCAGGGTGTAGACGGCGCCGGCCTTGTCGACCTTGTGCGGGGAGGCGGTGGTGCGGCCGGCGCAGTCGACCGTGCGGCGCTCGCGGGAGGCGGCCTCGGCGTGCCGGACGACCGCGTCGGGAGCGACCAGGACGCGGTGGCCGGCGGTGTGGGCGCGCCAGCACAGGTCGACGTCGTCGCGCATGAGGGGCAGCCGGCGGTCGAAGCCGCCGAGCTGTTCGAAGACGTCGCGGCGGATGAGCATGCCGGCGGTGGAGACGGACAGCACGGTACGGACGTGGTCGTGCTGGCCCTGGTCCTGTTCGCGGCGGTCCAGGCCGGTCCAGCGGCGGCCGGAGTTGGCGATGGAGACGCCGACCTCCAGCAGCTGCCGGCGGTCGTACCAGCCGCGGAGCTTGGGGCCGACGACCGCGACGTCGTCGCGGCCGAGTTCGAGTTCGTTGTCGACGACCCGCAGCAGCTGGGCGAGGGCGTCGGGTTCGGGGGCGCAGTCGTCGTGCAGCAGCCACAGCCACTGGATGGGCTCGCCGTACGGCAGTTCGGGCAGGTCGTAGGTGTCGTCGCGCCATGTGCGCGTGACGGGGTCCCAGCCGCTGGGGCGCTTGAGGTACGGCAGTTCCTCGGGGGTGAGGACGGGCGCGGTGCGGCTCGCCTCCTCCACGGCCTGGCCGAAGCCGGTGCGGCGGGCGAGGTGCAGCACGTTCGCGTCGCCGAGGGCCTCGGTGAGCAGCTGGGCGGAGTCGTCCGAGCTGCCGGTGTCGGCGGCCACCGCGTACTGGACGGGGCGCTCCTGGCCGAGCAGCCCGGCGAGCGCGTCGGGCAGCCAGCGGGCGCCGTCGTGGGAGACGAGGACCGCGGTCACCACATGACGCGGGAACTCGGGCGGGCGGGTCGGGTCAAACGCAGCAGTGGCGCCGCTGTGGGCCGCCGGATGGCTGTGCACGGACATCGAGGTACGGGCCCCGGTTCGATGGACTGCGGTGGACGCCTGTGCCTCCTCGTGCGCGGGATGCGTCAAGGGGGCAGCGGGGCGTCTCGGACGAGCGACCACACTATCGGCTGGCCATGACGACGGCCCGCCGCCTGTGGACAACCCACGGGCGACGGGCCGTTCGCGACGTTTGTGGTCGTACGGGCCGTACGGATGGTCAGGCGGCCGGTCAGACGGCGGCCTTCTTCAGCCGGCGGCGTTCGCGCTCGGACAGGCCGCCCCAGATGCCGAAGCGCTCGTCGTTGGCCAGGGCGTACTCGAGGCACTCGGAGCGGACCTCGCAGGCGAGGCAGACCTTCTTGGCCTCTCTCGTGGAGCCGCCCTTTTCGGGAAAGAAGGACTCGGGGTCGGTCTGGGCGCACAGCGCGCGCTCCTGCCAGCCGAGTTCCTCGTCCGCGTCGTCGACCAGCAGTTGCTGCACCAGCTCGGTCATGTGCGCCCCTCGTCTGTCTTTCGCGTCCCCGTGCGTAGCCGTTACCGATTTCGGCTGAACGACACGAGTGAAATTACAAGTGTGCTGCTCCGGGCGAGTCAAGCCGAGATCTGCTATTGGGCCCGTTATTCACTCTGCGGAACCAAGGCCGTGCGGAAAGTGTTCAAATCGCCATAAACCTTGACACGCAGACGGACCCGCGGGGCGGCCGCAACCCCGTACAGATCTCTGTACGGAGAAGGACGCCTCCGTGTTCGATCCCGTTCCGCGAGCCTCGAGCGCTCGGATGTGCCCCATGTGTCCCGGCTCCCTCGTGAGCAAACCTTTCGCCGCTCAGGTGACCCGGATGAGGTGAAACATGTCCCACATACCGGGCGTCGAGTTGACAGTGCGGGTGTGAACCGATGCCCTAGTGGGCATGCTCGCGAACTTGGCACCCACCTCGACCCGCACCGCCGGGTCCCTCGGTGCCGCCCGCGCGCGCTGTAGCTGTTGTTGCTGTTCCAGCTGTTGAGCCAAGCCCGCTCCGGCTGTTCCCGAGTCCATCCCGGCTCGGTCGCGTCTCCCGCTGCGTGATCCCTCATCCAGGGCACCCCGCCCGCCCGTGACCCGGGCGGACCGTACGCGCCACCCCGGCTCCACACCCCCAGCTCCAGCCCCCACTCTTCACCGAGGACCACCGAACCCCGATGAACAGCGACAACGACCTCCAGATCGCCGGCGACATCCTCGAAGTCCCGCACCTGCTCCAGCCGCCGCGCGAGCACCCGGCTACCGTCTCCGAGTTCGTGGGGCTCGCCCGCTCGATCGCCGCCGACCGCGACCAGTGGGCGCACCTCGTCCGCTACGACGCCACCACCCGCTGGTACCACCGGCTGCGCACCGGCCCCGGCTACGAGGTGTGGCTGCTGTCCTGGGTGCCCGGTCAGGGCAGCGGGCTGCACGACCACGGGCCCTCCTCCGGCGTGCTCACCGTCCTGGAGGGCACCCTCACCGAGCGCACCGGGCGCGGCACGCGCGCGCTGGCGGCGGGCGCCCAGCGGGTGTTCGCTCCGGGGTACGTCCACGAGGTGGTCAACGACGCGCTGGAGCCGGCGGTCAGCCTGCACGTGTACCACCCCGGCCTGACCCAGATGCCCATGCACGCCTCCCCGCACTGCGAAGCACGTCCGGTGGTCGTCTGACGCGTTGTCGGACCCGCCTGCAAGACTGGCTCCATGCGCATTGTGGTTCTGGCAGGCGGCATCGGCGGTGCCCGTTTCCTGCGCGGTCTGAAGCGGGCCGCGCCGGACGCGGACATCACGGTCATCGGCAACACCGGCGACGACATCCACCTCTTCGGGCTGAAGGTCTGCCCGGACCTGGACACGGTGATGTACACGCTGGGCGGCGGCATCAACGAGGAGCAGGGCTGGGGACGGAGCGACGAGACCTTCCACCTCAAGGAGGAGCTGGCGGCCTACGGCGTGGGCCCGGAGTGGTTCGGGCTGGGGGACCGGGATTTCGCCACCCACATCGTGCGGACGCAGATGCTGGGCGCCGGCTATCCGCTGAGCGCGGTCACCGAGGCGCTGTGCGACCGCTGGAAGCCGGGCGTGCGGCTGATCCCGATGTCCGACGACCGCGTGGAGACGCATGTGGCCGTCGAGCTGGACGGTGAGCGCAAGGCGATCCACTTCCAGGAGTACTGGGTGAAGCTGCGCGCCTCCGTCCCGGCCGAGGCGATCGTCCCGGTCGGCGCCGAGCAGGCCAAGCCGGCCCCGGGCGTGCTGGAGGCCATCGCCGAGGCGGACGTCATCCTCTTCCCGCCGTCCAACCCGGTCGTGTCCATCGGCACCATCCTCGCCGTGCCCGGCATCCGCGAGGCCATCGCCGACGCGGGCGTGCCGGTGGTCGGCCTCTCCCCGATCGTCGGGGACGCGCCCGTGCGCGGCATGGCCGACAAGGTGCTCGCCGCCGTGGGCGTGGAGTCGACGGCCGCCGCGGTCGCCGAGCACTACGGCTCCGGGCTGCTGGACGGCTGGCTGGTCGACACCGTCGACGCGGGCGCGGTCGAGCGGGTCGAGGCGGACGGCATCCGCTGCCGGGCCGTACCGCTGATGATGACCGACGTGGACGCGACCGCGCGGATGGCCCGGGAGGCGCTGGCGCTGGCCGAGGAGGTGCGGGGGGCGTGAGCGGAGCGGCGTCCGCCGGGGCGGCCGAGCGGCCCGAGTACCGGGTCTGGGCCCTGTCCGGGATCCCCGAGGTGCAGCCGGGCGACGACATCGCCAAGCTGATCGCCGGGACCGAGCCGGGCCTGGCCGACGGGGACGTGCTGATCGTCACGTCCAAGATCGTCTCCAAGGCCGAGGGCCGGGTCGTGCAGGCCGCCGACCGGGAGGCCGCGATCGACGCCGAGACGGTCCGCGTGGTGGCCCGGCGCGGCACGCTGCGGATCGTGGAGAACCGGCAGGGTCTGGTCATGGCCGCCGCCGGGGTCGACGCCTCCAACACCCCTGCCGGGACGGTGCTGTTGCTGCCCGAGGACCCCGACGCGTCCGCGCGCGCGATCCGGGCCGGACTGCGCGACACCCTCGGCGTCGACGTCGGGGTCGTCGTCACCGACACCTTCGGGCGGCCCTGGCGCGCCGGGCTCACGGACGTGGCGATCGGCGCCGCCGGAGTACGCGTGCTGGACGACCTGCGCGGGGGCACGGACGCGTACGGCAATCCGCTCAGCGCGACCGTCGTGGCCACGGCGGACGAGCTGGCCGCCGCCGGTGACCTGGTCAAGGGCAAGGCGGAGGGCCGGCCGGTGGCCGTGGTGCGCGGGCTCCCCCACGTCGTGGCCGACGAGCACGGGGCGGGCGCCCGGGCGCTGGTGCGTAGCGCGCAGGACGACATGTTCCGGCTCGGCACCTCAGAGGCGGTGCGGGAGGCGGTGACCCAGCGCCGCACCGTGCGGGCGTTCACCGACGACCCCGTGGACCCCGGCGCGGTCCGCCGCGCGGTGGCCGCCGCGGTCACCGCGCCCGCGCCGCACCACACCACGCCCTGGCGGTTCGTGCTGCTGGAGTCGGAGGAGTCGCGGGTACGGCTGCTCGACGCGATGCGGGACGCCTGGATCGCCGACCTGCGCCGGGACGGCAAGAGCGAGGAGTCCATCGCCAAGCGGGTCCGGCGCGGTGACGTGCTGCGCAACGCGCCGTACCTGATCGTGCCGTGCCTCGTCATGGACGGCTCGCACACCTACGGGGACGCCCGGCGGGACGGTGCCGAGCGGGAGATGTTCGTGGTCGCGATGGGCGCGGGCGTGCAGAACCTGCTGGTCGCGCTGGCCGGGGAACGGCTGGGCTCGGCGTGGGTGTCGTCCACGATGTTCTGCCGGGACGTGGTGCGCGAGGTGCTGGAGCTGCCGGCGGACTGGGACCCGATGGGCGCGGTGGCGGTCGGCTGCCCGGCGGAGGAGCCGAGACCGCGGGCCGAGCGGGACGCGGGGGCGTTCGTCGAAGTGCGGTGAAACACTCCGGGCACCGCCTAGTCTCGTAGGGCGGCACCGGTACCTCCGGGACTCATTCGCTAGGACTCATTCGTGGCAGGACGTTTCCCCCAGCGGCCCACGCGTACGACCGTGCGCGGCGGGCATGTCGCCGTACCCGCGGGGGCCGTCGGCGGGATACCGCGGCAGGCTTCGGCGCCCGCGCGGGTACGGCGGTGGGTGCCGGACGGGCCGCTGGACCTCGGACTGACCCTCGGGCCGCTGCGGCGCGGGCCCGCCGACCCGACGTTCCGGGCCACGGCGGACGGGTCCGTGTGGCGGGCCTGCCGTACGCCCGCCGGGCCGGGGACGCTGCGGGTGCGGGCCTACGGCGGTGAGGTGCTCGGGGAGGCGTGGGGGCCGGGTGCGGAGTGGCTGCTGGAGCAGTTGCCGGAACTGCTCGGTGCCGCCGACGAGCCCGAGGCGTTCGTGCCGCGGCACCGGGTGGTGGCGCTGGCGCGGCACCGGCGGCCGGGACTCAGGCTGACCCGGACCGGGCTGGTGCTGGAGTCGCTGATTCCGTCCGTGCTGGAGCAGAAGGTCACCACCGACGAGGCGTACCGGGCGTGGCGGCGGCTCGTACGGCGGTTCGGGGAGCCGGCGCCGGGGCCCGCGGGGGTGGGCGAACGGCCGATGTGGGTGATGCCGACGGCGCGGACCTGGGCGCTGATTCCGTCCTGGGAGTGGCATCGGGCCGGGGTGGACGACAAACGGGCGTCGACGATTCTGCGGGCCGTGCGGGTCGCTGCGCGGCTGGAGCAGGGTGTGGGGATGCCGGCGGTCGAGGCTCGGGCGCGGTTGGAGGTCGTGCCGGGGGTGGGGCCGTGGACGTCGGCGGAAGTGGTGCAGCGCAGTCATGGGGCGGCGGATGCGGTGACCGTCGGGGATCTGCATCTGCCGGGGATCGTGGGGTGGGCGCTGGCGGGGGACCGGGACGCCGACGACGCGGAGATGCTGCGGCTGCTGGAGCCGTATGCCGGGCAGCGGCATCGGGCGGCTCGGTTGATCCTGCTGAGCGGGTCCGTGCCGGGGCGGCGTGCGCCGAAGATGCGGCGGGTGGACATCGGGTTGCTGTGAGGCGCGGGGCGCTGCGCTGGGCTGGGCGGGGGCGGGTTCGCTCACCGGTGCTGACAGGTGCGGGGGGCTCTCGCTGGGCGGGGGTTGGAACGCTCGCCCGCGCTGACGGGGTGCCGCTGCGCCCACCCGTGCCGCCCCAGCGGCACGACTGCCCGCAGCTACGCGGGTTCGGCTGCGCGGCCGCCCGCGGCTACGACGGCAAGACAGCCCCGCTGCCGGGTGGGCGCCGCCCCAGCGGCACGGCTGCCCGCAGCTACGCCGGTTCGGCTGCGCGGCCGCGCGCAGCTACGACGGCAAGACAGCCCACTGCCGGATGGCCACTGCCCCAGCAGCACGCCCGCTCGCAGCTACGGCGGCGTGACTGCGGGCGGCTGCCGGCGCCCCGAAGGGGCGCGGGGAACTGCGCGAGCAACCCTCGACGGGCCGCGGACGGCTGACCGGGCGCGCATGGCAGACGCAGCGCGACATCTGACGGGCCGCGGACGGCTGACGGGCCGCACGTGGCAGAGGCGGCGCGACATCTGACGGGGCGCGGACGGCTGACCGGGCGCGCATCGCAGACGCAACGCGACACCTGACGGGGCGATGGGGGGCTGGGGGTGTGGCCCCCCGGGTGGGTTACTGGTCGGAGGAGAAGCGGACCGCTCCCGCCGGGATGCGGGCGTCGCACCAGACCCGGGCTCCCTGGAGGAGTTCGTTGTCGGCGCCCACGATCGCGCCGTCGCCGATGACCGTGCCGGTGAGGACGGAGCGTTCGCCGACGCGGGCGCGGGTGCCGATGAGGGAGTCGGTGATGACGGCGCCGGGTTCGATGACGGCGCCCGGGAGGATGGTGGAGCCGTAGATCCGCGCGCCCTGCGCCACGAACGCGCCCTCCCCCACCACCGTGCCGCCCGTCAGCTTCGCGTCCGGCGCCACCGTCGCCGTGGGGAGTACGAGGCGGTCGCCGCAGCGGCCGGGGACCGCCGGGGACGGGGCCCGGCCCAGGACCAGGTCGGCCGAGCCGCGGACGAAGGCGGCCGGGGTGCCGAGGTCCAGCCAGTAGGTGGAGTCGACCATGCCCTGCAGATGCGCGCCGGCGGCCAGCAGGCCGGGGAAGGTCTCGCGTTCCACCGAGACGGGACGGCCGGCCGGGATCATGTCGATCAGCGAGCGCCGGAAGACGTACGCCCCCGCGTTGATCTGGTCGGTGACGATCTCCTCCGGCGTCTGCGGCTTCTCCAGGAAGGCCAGGACGCGACCGGTGTCGTCGGTGGGGACGAGGCCGTAGGCACGCGGGTCCGTCACCTTCGTCAGGTGGAGCGAGACATCGGCGCCCGTCGACTCGTGGGTGTCCACCAGGGCCCTGATGTCCAGCCCCGTCAGGATGTCGCCGTTGAAGATCAGCACCGGGTCGTCGGGACCGGAGTGCAGACGGGAGGCGACGTTGCGGATGGCCCCGCCCGTGCCGAGGGGCTCCTCCTCCGTCACGTACTCGATGTGCAGGCCCAGCCCGGAGCCGTCGCCGAAGTACGGCTCGAAGACCTCGGCCAGATAGCTGGTCGCGAGGACGATGTGCTCGACGCCCGCCGCCCGCGCCCGGGCCAGCTGGTGGGTGAGGAACGGCACCCCGGCGGCCGGGACCATCGGCTTGGGCGTGTGCACCGTGAGCGGTCGCAGCCGGGTTCCTTTGCCGCCGACCAGGAGGATCGCTTCTGTCACCTGTCGTCTCTGCTTCCTGCCGGGACCGGCCGAACTACTCGTCGCACTCTTTTCGGCCGGTCAGTGTATGCAGACCGTGCGACGACGCCCTCGATGGCCGCGCGGTGTCCCGCGAGATCGACGTGCGGTTTCCCCCGAGCCGCCCCACCCGCCCTCCCGACGGCGGTGAACGCGGGCCCCCGCCTCAGCGCCCCTGGTACTTCGCCGCGCTGGTGCGGGCCGTGCCGAGCCTGGCGTAGAGCCGCTTGCCGGGGCACTCGGTGGCGAACCCGTCCCGATGGCCGGAGATCACGTTCAGTCGTACGTTCTTCCCCTTGGGGTAGAGATTGCCACCGCCCGACGTGAGGTATGTCTTTCCGCGCGGATCGACCCCATAGAGCCCAAGCTTCCACGCGGTGAGCCGGGCGACGGCCGTCACAGCGCCGCCCGGCGGCGTGCTCGCGGTGTACGTGCCGATCACGGCGATGCCCATGCTGTTCGTGTTGAACCCGAGGGTGTGCGCGCCGAGCACCGCCTTGGCGACGCCCCCGGCCCGGCCCTCGTAGAGGGTTCCGCACTTGTCCACGAGGAAGTTGTAGCCGATGTCCCGCCAGCCCATGCTCTTGACGTGGTAGCGGTAGATACTGCGGATGACGGAGGGGGCCTGGGCGCAGGTGTACGTGTTGCCCGTGGCGGTGTGGTGGACGAAGGCCGCCTTGATCCCCTTCGTGTAGACGAACCCGTGCTCGCGCAGTGACTCGTCCGCGCCCCAGCCCCGGCGCGTGACGATCCGCGGGCGCGGTCCGATGTACGGCTTCGCCCGCGCGGGGTCCTGGGGCCCGGACCCCTGGAGCCGGGCCAGCTCGCGTTCGGTGGCCCGCTGGTCCAGTTCGGGGATCGCGTAGGAGCCGAAGTCGGTGATGTCCGCGTTGGCGGCCGAGGCGGCGAGCGCGGCCTCGGTGTCCAGGGCGGTGCGGGGCGGGTCGTCGGCCGGCAGGTTCCCGGGCACCGCCTCCCCCGCCTCCGGCACCGCCTTCCCCTCCGCGATCTGCTCCGTCCGCTCCGTCTCCCCCGTGTCCCCGCCGGGATCGACCAGCTCCAGCCGCAACCCCGACGGCAGCGCGGACCGCGGCCCGCCCGCACGCGCCCCTCGGGTCTCCCCGGCGCCGTCCGCGCGCACCCGTACGTCCACGCCGTCCGAGTCGCCCACCCACAGCGGTGCGGTCGCCCCGCGCAGCCGCCGGGAGGAGCGTTCCGCCGTGCCCGCGTCGGCGCCGTGGTCGGCGTTGTGCGTCTCGACGTCCTCCCAGCCGGACCACTCCCCCGTCGCGGCGGACCGGGTGCGCACCCGCACTTGGCCGTGCAGCTCGGTGTCCGGGTCGTCCCAGACGACGCCGACCAGCGCGAACCGTGCGAGACCGGTGCGGTACAGGCCCTGCTCCGGGGCCGCGCCGAGGACGCGCTCCCGGGAGAGCGGGGCGAGCGGAAGCGACCGGGTGCTGCCGGGGACCGCGGACCCGGCCGGCGTACCGGCCGTCGCGGACGGGACCCGCGTACCCGCCGTCGCGGACGGGACCCGCGTACCCGCCGTCGCGGGCGGGGCCGGGGCGAGTGCGACGACCGCGGCGAGGGTGACGCCGATCGAGCAGGCGGCGAGCGGGGAGACGCCGGGGCAGGAGGTGAGGAATCCACGCATGTGCATGATCTTGGACATAGTCATACATATCTGTCCATCAGGAAACTGACGGTGTGTCGGGAAACGTTCCGCCGAACCGGTGGCACCGCCACCCGCCGCGCGCGCCCGCCCGCGCGTACCCTGTCCCGGGTGAACGCCACCGATCGCACCCCTGCCGACCTGCTGACTTCCGCGCTCGCCGCGGACCCCGGCCGCCCGCTGGTGACCTTCTACGACGACGCCACGGGCGAACGTGTCGAACTGTCCGTGGCCACCTTCGCCAATTGGGTGGCCAAGACCGCGAACCTCCTCCAGGGCGACCTCTCCGCCGGGCCCGGCGACCGGGTCGCGCTGCTGCTGCCCGCGCACTGGCAGACGGCGGTGTGGCTGCTGGCCTGCTCCTCGGTGGGCGCGGTCGCGGACGTCGCCGGGGATCCGGCGGCGGCCGACGTCGTGGTGAGCGGGCCGGACGCGCTGGACGCCGCGCGCGCCTGCACCGGCGAGCGGGTGGCGCTGGCGCTGCGGCCGCTGGGCGGGCGGTTCCCGCAGACGCCGGAGGGCTTCCTCGACTACGCCGTGGAGGTGCCGGGGCAGGGTGACCGGTTCGCCCCGTTCGCCCCGGTGGATCCGGAGGAGCCGGCGCTCATCGTCGCCGGGCGGGAGTTCAGCGGCACGGAGGTCGTGGAGCGGGCCTCCGCCCAGGCGGCTTCGCTGGACCTGACGGGGCCCGGGTCGAGGCTGCTGTCCGGACTGCCGTACGACACCTGGGAGGGGCTGAGCGCGGGGCTGTTCTCGCCCCTGGCCGTGGGCGGATCCGTGGTGCTGTGCCGGAATCTCGACCGGCTGGACGAGGAAGGCCTCGCCAAGCGGATCGAGAGCGAGAGGGTGACGGCGGTACGACGGTAAGCCCGACGGCACGGACGCCGGTCCCCCGTTCGGAGTAGCAAAGGGCGCTCCCGGGCCCCCTCCCCCGCCATCGTCGTAAGTGCAGGACGCGACGTTCGTACGCCATGAGGGGATGGCCCCACCGTGACCGACACCGCAGGCAGGCCCCTCGGTCCCGGTCCGGGAGCGGGGGCCTCGGCCACCGGCGACGGGCTGATGCGGCGTCGTCAGCGGCGTTGGCTGCACGGCTGCGCGCTGGGGGCGGCCGTAGTCCTCGTCGCGGCCGCCGGTGCCGGCTGGGCCGTGTACGCCAAGCTCAGCGCCAACATCACCGCGGACGACGCCGCTGCCGCCGAACTCGCCCGGTACGAGAGGGAGCGGCCCACCGCGCTGGTGAAGGACGCGCAGAACATCCTGCTGATCGGGTCCGACACCCGGGCCGGGGACGGCAACGCCAAGTACGGCAGGGACCTCGGCAGCGAGCGGTCGGACACCACGATCCTGCTGCACCTGGCCGCCGACCGGCACAGCGCCACCGCCGTCTCGCTGCCCCGGGACCTGATGGTCGACATCCCGGGCTGCCGGCAGGCGGACGGCAGGCGCAGCGACCCGGTGTTCGCGATGTTCAACCATGCCTTCCAGGTGGGCGGTTCGGCGTGCACGATCCGGACCGTCGAGAAGCTGACCGGCATCCGCGTCGACCACCACATGGTCGTGGACTTCCACGGGTTCAAGGAGATGGTGGACGCCGTCGACGGCGTCGAGGTGTGCCTGAAGGAGCCCATCGACGACAAGGCGGCGAAGCTGCGGCTGCCCGCGGGGAGGGTCACGCTCGACGGGGAGCAGGCGCTCGGGTTCGTACGGGCCCGCAAGTCGCTCGGCAACGGCAGCGACACCGAACGGATGGAGCGGCAGCAGCGCTTCCTCGGCGCGCTCGTCAACAAGGTGCAGAGCAACGACGTCCTGCTGAACCCGGTGAAGCTGTACCCGGTGCTGGACGCGGCGACCTCCGCGCTGACCACCGATCCGGAACTTGCCAGTCTGCGTGGCTTGTACCAGTTGGTGCGCGGACTGCGCGACATCCCCACCGAACGCACCCAGTTCCTCACGGTGCCGAGGGAGTCGTACGTCTACGACGCCAACCGTGACCAACTCGTGGAGCCGGAGGCCGAGAAGCTGTTCGCACGGCTGCGGGACGACCAGCCGGTGGTGGTGAGCCAGGAGAATTCACAGAAAGTTCCCGGCGGCGACACAGGGACGGGCGGCCCGGACGGCCCTTCGCCCGCGCCGACGTTTCGCGGGAACACCGCCGCCGAGCAGACCTGTGCGTAGGCGCGCGGCCTGAAGGAAGAACTTCCGTTCAGAAAATGAGGGGGATTGCCCGGTTGTAGGCAGGTGGAATTTGTCACCGGCGTCGCTCGACGCTGAACTGGGCGGATAGTGTGAGCGGTCCGGTGCACCTGGCCGCGAGGTCCGACGGGCTTAGTCGGGGCCGTGCACTGATTCACCGAGACCCGAGCGCCTTGGAGGGGGAAGGCGCCGCGTGGCCCCGACGGAGGATTCGGACAACCGTGGACGCGCAAGGCCGTGGGCGGGCGGACAACATCGACCCCGCAGACCAGTGGGTACTCAATCCGAACACCGGCGAATACGAACTGCGACTGAGCCCTTCCGCAGCGCAGTCGCCGGTTCCCGGACCGCGCAGACCGTCCTCCCGGGACGGTGGTGCGACGGGCGGGCGTACGCGGCGGCCGGCCGGGGAGAGCCGGCAGCCGTCCCGCGCGCGCGGCGCCGAGGTGCCGGCACCGCGCTCGGCCCGGCGCCGCGGTGCCGAGCCCGAGGCGCCGCAGGGGCGGCGCGCGTCCCGGCGGCCGGTGAAGAAGAAGTCGACGGCGAAGAAGATACTGCTGTGGACCGGCGGGTCCATGGCCTTCGTCCTGGTCGCCGTGACGGCCGCCGGCTACCTCTACATCAAGCACCTGAACGACAACATCACGTCCGTGTCCGACGACGGCGCCAGCACCGGCGGCTTCCGCAAGGACGAGGCGATCAACATCCTGCTGATCGGCACGGACAAGCGCACCGGCAAGGGCAACGAGGGCTACGGCGACTCGGGCAGCGTCGGCCACGCCGACACCACGATCCTGCTGCACGTCTCCAAGGACCGGTCCAACGCGACCGCGCTGAGCATCCCGCGTGACCTGATCGTGGACATCCCGGACTGCCCGACGCAGCAGGAGGACGGCAGCCAGAAGGTCATCCCGGGCTCCGAGGGCGTCCGCTTCAACACGAGCCTCGGGCAGGACGACCGTACGCCGAGCTGCACCATGCGCACGGTGACCGAGCTGACCGGGATCAAGCCGGACGACTTCATGGTGGCCGACTTCAACGCGGTCAAGACGCTGACCGAGGCGGTCGGCGGGGTCGAGGTGTGCCTGGCCAAGGACATCGACGACAAGGACTCGCACCTGAAGCTGTCCGAGGGCACGCACAACATCTCGGGTGAGCAGGCGCTGGCGTTCGTGCGCACCCGGCACTCCGTCGGCTTCGGCGGCGACCTGAGCCGGATCGGGCTCCAGCAGCAGTTCCTGAGCGCGCTGATGCGCAAGCTGAAGGGGAACGACACGCTCAGCAGCCCGACGAAGATGGTGAAGCTGGCGGAGGCGGGCACCAAGGCGCTGACCGTGGACGACAAGCTGGACAGCATCGGCAAACTGAAGGACCTGGGTCTGGAGCTGGGCAAGCTCAACCCGAAGAACCTGACCTTCACCACGGTGCCGGTGGTGGACAACCCGGCGGAGAAGGTCAAGAGCACGGTCGTGCTCAACGAGTCGAAGGCCCCGGCGGTCTTCGACGCCATCAAGAACGACGTCTCCTTCACCGACGTGAAGAAGAAGCAGAAGGCGGCGAAGGACGCGCAGGCCGCCCGGCTCAAGGGCTCCAAGGCGCCGGCCTCCGAGGTGCGGGTGCGCATCCTCAACGGCGGGGCCGCGGCCGGCAGCGCGCAGGCGGTGCTGAGCTGGCTGCAGAACGACGAGGGCGTGACCAAGTCGGAGAACGCGGGCAACGCGCCCGCCCAGTTGAGCAGGACCACGCTGGAGTACGCGCCCGACCAGGCGGCCCAGGCGCGCCGGCTGGCGGCGATCATGGGCCTGTCCGGGGCCGCGCTGAAACCGGGCAAGAGCGTGACCAACTCCCAGGGGCTGCCGGCGATGACGCTGACCCTGGGCAAGGACTTCAAGGGTGCGGGGGTCTCCCTCACACCGTCGGCCAAGGCTCCGGACGTCGACAAGTCCACGGCGGACAAGGTGAAGTGCGCCTCGTAGGTAACCCAAGGGGCCCGTCGTGCGTCTAACCCGACGCGGGACGGGCCCGTTGCTTGGCGCAAGGGTGGGGAGGGCAGGGAGTTTGGCGCAGAGCGAGGTGCGCGGGGAGGCTCCGGCGGTCGAGGACACGATGTCGCTCACGCCGACGACCACGGACGCGCCGGCGCGGTCCGGCCGACGCGGGCGCGGAGGCGGGCGCGGCGGCGGGCGGCGGGCAGGCGGTCCCAAGGTCGACCGACGACGGCGCAGACGGCGCGTGCTGCGCTGGTCGGCGACCGTGCTGGCGGTGGTGATACTCGGCACCGCGGGCGCCGGATATCTGTACTACCAGCATCTCAACAGCAACATCCAGAAGGGCAAGCGCGCCAACGGCGACGACTCCAAGGCGCACCGGACGGCTCCCAACGCGGCCGGCCAGACCCCGCTCAACATCCTGCTGATCGGCTCCGACAGCCGGAACTCCAAGGAGAACCTGAAGCTCGGCGGCAGCAGGGACCACGTCGGCGACCCGCCGCTCGCGGACGTGCAGATGCTCATCCACCTCTCGGCGGACCGCAAGAGCGCCGCCATGGTGAGCATCCCACGGGACACCCGGGTGGACATCCCCAAGTGCACGGACCCCGAGACCGGCAAGGTCTATCCGCCGACGAACGACATCATCAACGTCACCCTGGCCCGCGGCGGGGCCGGCTGCACGCTGCTCACCTGGGAGAACCTCACCGGGGTCTACATCGACCACTGGATGACGATCGACTTCGCGGGCGTGGTGAGCATGGCCGACGCCATCGGCGGTGTCGAGGTCTGCGTGAACCAGAACGTCTGGGACCGCTCGACGGCCAGTCAGCGCGGCGGCTCGGGGCTGAAGCTGAAGGCCGGACGGCAGAAGGTCTACGGCGAGGACGCCCTGAAGTGGCTGCGCACCCGGCACGCCTGGGGCAGCGACCTGATGCGGGCCCGCGCCCAGCACATGTACCTGAACTCGATGGTCCGCACGCTGAAGCAGCAGAACGTGTTCACGGACACCGGCCGGCTGATGGACCTGGCCGAGGCGGCCACCAAGTCCCTGAAGGTCTCCGAGGAGGTCGCCACCGTCAAGAAGCTGTACGGCCTGGGCATGCAGATGAAGTCGGTCCCGACCGACCGCGTCACCAGTGTGACGATGCCCAACATCCCGGATCCGAAGGACCCGGGCAACCACGTCGTGCCGGACGAGGCCAAGGCCGACAAGCTGTGGAAGATGCTCCAGGACGACGTGGCGTTCGACAAGAACGGCGGGAAGTCCGACGGGAAGAAGGACTCGGACAAGGACGAGCCGTCGAAGAAGCCCTCGCTCGACGCGGCCCGGCTCGGGGTGCTGGTGCAGAACGCCACCCGCACCTCCACCGAGGCCGCGGTGCAGCAGCGGGCCTCGGCGATCGGCCAGGAGCTGGTGCGGAAGGGCTACGCCCGGGCGCAGGCCGACACCTCGGGGAGCCTCGCCGAGGACAAGACGGTCGTGCGGTATCCGAGCGCGGACCTGGAGGGTGACGCGCAGGCCGTCGCCAAGGCGCTCGGGATCCCGATGAGCCAGGTGCAGAAGTCGACCGACGTGTCGGGGGTCACGGTCGTCGTCGGCGCGGACTGGCGCACGGGCAGCGCCTACCCCAAGCCGTCGAAGCCGAAGGCGGGCGACCTGCCCGACGGCACCGACGCGGTCAACGCCTCCGACAAGGGGGACTGCATGGACGTGTACAAGCCCTACCAGTGGCACTGACGGACCGGCGTACGCCGAAGGGCCCCTCCTCGGTCCGAGGAGGGGCCCTTCGCGGCTCCCGTCAGACGGTGTCGAGGACCGCGGGCCGCCGGGAGGCGATGACCTTCCTCGCCAGGGACTTGGGGCTGGTCAGGAAGCCCCAGCCCCAGGACATGTGCATGGTGGCGAGGGCCACCGGGATCTGCAGCCGGGCCTTCAGCGGCAGCCCCTTGCCGGCCGGGACGGAGCCCGCGGCGATCGCGGCCAGATAGCCGCCCGGGATCACCAGGCCCCACGGGGTCAGCGCCGCGCCGACGACCAGGCCCGCCGCTATCGCGCACACCGCCGTCGGAGGGGCGAGGTAGCGCAGGTTGATGGAGCCGGAGTGGTAGCGGGCGACGACGTGCCGCCAGCGGCCGTAGTCCTTGTACTGCTTGGCCAGCGCCCGCACCGACGGCCGCGGCCGGTACGACACCCTCAGCTCCGGCGAGAACCAGATGAGCCCGCCCGCCTCACGGATCCGGAAGTTCAGCTCCCAGTCCTGGGCGCGGATGAACTCCTCGTTGTAGCCGCCCTGCTGCTCCAGCGCCTCGCGGCGGAAGACGCCCAGGTAGACCGTCTCGGCGGGGCCCGCCTGGCCGCCGGTGTGGAAGGCCGCGTTGCCGACGCCGATCTTCGAGGTCATCGCGGCGGCCACCGCGTGCTCCCAGTCGTTCTCGCCCTCGGCGTGCATGATGCCGCCGACGTTCTGCGCGCCGGTCTCCTCCAGGAGACGCACGGCGGTCGCTATGTAGTTCGGCGAGAGCATGCCGTGGCCGTCGACCCGGACCACGATGGGGTGCCGGGACGCCTTGATCGCCGCGTTCAGCGCGGCCGGGGTGCGGCCGGTCGGGTTGGGCACGGTGTGCACGCGCGGGTCTTCACGGACCAGCTCGGCGGCGATCTCGTCCGTGCGGTCCGTGGACGGACCGAGGGCGATCACGACCTCCATCTCGCCGGCGTACTCCTGCGCGAGGATCGCTTCGACGGCCCCGCGCAGGTGCCGCTCCTCGTTGAGGACGGGCATGATCACTGACACGGCGGGGAGCCGCACGTCGGGCTTGGCGTTCATAGGAGCCTCACGTTACCGCGAACGGGGGACACGGATGCGCGCCGCCGGGCCTGCGGCGCGGGCTGGAGATCGTATCGGCCTACTGTGCTCACGGATCCCACGCACGGCCTCGTCCGGAGGTGTCCTCCTTGCCCAGCCCGCCCCGGTCCCCCTCCCCCACTGGCAAGAGCGCGGCAGGCGCCCCCAGGCCGCGGCGCCGCCCGCAGCCGCCCCGCCGGGTGCCGCGCCCGCCCGAGCGGCCGGTGCGGTCCGTCCGGCCGCCGCGGCGGCCGCGCTGGGCCATGCGGGCGGTCACCACGCTGTCGGTCGTGGTGCTCGCCTCCGCCGGGATCGGGCACGCGGTCGTCACCAGCCTGGACGCGGGCATCGCCCGGATCGACGCCTTCAAGGACATGAAGAACCGGCCCCAGGCCGGCCACGGCATGAACCTGCTGCTGGTCGGCACCGACGGCCGCGACAAGATCAGCGAGCGGGACCGGCGCGCCTACCGGCTGGGCGGGCAGCCCTGCCACTGCACCGACACCATGATGATCGTGCACATCTCGGAGGACCGGGAGCGGGCCACCGTGGTGAGCCTGCCGCGCGACTCCTACGCCGAGATGCCCGCGCACGTCGACCAGAACTCCGGGCGGCGGCACGGCCCGCACCCGGTCAAGCTCAACGCGGCCTACGCCGAGGGCGGCCCCCAGCTGACCATCCGCACCGTCGAGAACATGACCCACGTGAAGATCGACCACTATCTGGAGGTCGACTTCACCAGCTTCATGAGGACCGTGGACGTGCTCGGCGGGGTCCGGGTGTGCACGCCGACGCCGCTGAAGGACAAGTACACCGGGCTCGACCTCGCGCCCGGCACGTACACCCTGCGGGGCGGGCAGGCGCTGCAGTACGTGCGGGCCCGGCACCTCGACGGCGCCAGCGACCTGGGGCGGATGAAGCGGCAGCAGCGGTTCCTGGCCGCGCTGCTCGACAAGGCGACCTCTTCCGGGGTGCTGCTGAACCCGATGCGGTTCCGGGACGTGACCCGGGCGGTGCTCGGCTCGGTCCGCGCCGACGCGGGCTTCGGCACCGACGAGCTGCTCGACCTCGGCCGGGCGATGCGGAACTTCGCGCCGTCCTCGTCCGAGTTCACCACCGTCCCCATCGGACAGATGAACTTCCAGGTCAAGGGCATCGGCTCGACCCTGAAGTGGGACCCGGCCAAGTCGGAGCAGCTGTTCCGGTCGCTGCGCGACGACAAGCCGCTCAGCGTGGACCGGCCGCACCGCGACCCGGCCCGGGTCCCGGTGCCGGTCGAGGTGGCCCCGGACACCATCCGGGTCCAGGTGGCGAACGGCACCGGGACGATCGGGCTGGCCAAGCGGGTCGACGCGGCGCTCGCGGCGACCGGCTTCGCCACCACTCGCCGGCCGGTGACCGCGCCCGCCCATGTGCCGCGCACGGTGATCTTCTACGACCCCCGCTGGGACCGCTCGGCCCGCTCCCTGGCCGCGGCCCTGCCGGGCAGCGAGCTGCGGGCGGTGCCGGGGCAGGGGCCGCTGCTGAAGGTCACGGCGGGCGCGGATTTCAAGAACGTACGGAAGGTACGGTTCGAGGATCCGGCACAGCCGGAGGAGAGCGTGGTGCGGGGCAACGAGGTGGTCTGCTGAGGGACCGCTCCGCAACCCCCTAGTCCTCGAAGCCTTCCGCCGCCCTCTTCTCCCGCAGTTCCCTGATCGCCCGGCGGCGGGCCAGGCGGTGGGTGCGGCGGATCTGGGCCTCCTGGTAGCGGCGGCGGTCGCGGTCGGTCTCCGGTATGACCGGCGGCACGCGGCGCGGCTTGCCGTCGGCGTCGACGGCCGCGAAGACCAGGTAGGCCGAGCCGACCTGGGTGGCCGGGTTCGACTCGTTCCAGCGCTCGGCGAGGACCCGGACGCCGATCTCCATGGAGGTCCGGCCGGTCCAGTTCACCTGCGCCTTGACGTGGACCAGGTCACCGACGCGGACCGGCTCGAGGAACGCCATCTCGTCCATGGACGCGGTGACGGCGGGACCGCCGGAGTGCCGGCCGGCCACCGCGCCCGCCGCGTCGTCGACCAGCTTCATGATCACCCCGCCGTGCACCGTCCCCAGCAGGTTGGTGTCGCTGTGGGTCATGATGTGGCTGAGGGTGGTGCGCGAAGCGGACGTGGGCTTGCCCGGGATGTCCGGTTCCATGTCCGGATCCCTGTCCGTGGCCTGGTCTGTCATGCCCTCCACCCTATGCCGACGGCGCATTCGCGGAATTTGTGTCGGGTTCGCAACAGCGGGGCCCTGATTTTCCGACATCCCTTGTCGAGCACATATCGGCGCCCTGCACACTGGGGCGCATGAATGACTGGCCCGAGGGATGGTCCGACGACAACCGCGGCCCGCGCTACGGACGCGGCAGTGCCGGCGCGCAGCCGGAGAGTGCCCGCGTGATGCGTCAGGTGCGGCGGGGGGGGGGGGGGGGGGCGGGGGGGGGGTGGGCGGGGGGCGAACAAGGATCAGCGGAGACGCCACGAAGAGGAGGGGGAGCGCAGCCGAAGCCTTCTGTCTGCCACAAGAGAAAGAAGA